>CAZXYZ010000038.1:19792-86703 GCA_964645045.1 uncultured Pirellulaceae bacterium
CCTCTTGCCTGCCCTCTTGCCTGCCCTCTTGCCTGCCCTCTTGCCTGCCCTCTTGCCTGCCCTCTTGGAGGCCTTTTTGCCTGCCTTCTGCGATGCCTCTCGAAAAACCTTGTTCCGCTTGCGTCTGCGCCCGTTCGAGGGCCAGCCTCCACGACGCGGCATCCCGCCGCGCTTTTTCTCGAGCCTCGTAGATTTCCCGTTGTATTCGGTCTTGAGTCAACACGGCCAGTGCCTCCAATGCCTCTTCAACTTCCACCACCCGAAGTTTGCGAGGCAAGTTCGCTAAGTCCAGCCCACTTCCATTATTGAGCACATACAACCACAAATCCAGATCACTCTGCAATTCGTCCGCGGTTTTAGCGAACTGGGGAAGCTGGAACAAGTGCAGATCGAGATCCTCGGTGAACGGAAAATGCGCGGTGGTCTCCAGCAGTCGGAACCGCAAATGGCATTCTTCACGCCCCGGAAACAAGATCCCGTCCAGAAAACAAATGGAAATAACCGGACGGAGCAGGTCGTACTCGTCTCCCTGCTTCAACTGACTGCCGTATGTGTTAGACCAGTAGTACAAGAACCGGCCTGGAAAATCGGGGGCCGGGGCCATTTGCATCTCGATGTTGTAGATCCGCCCAAATTCGTCGACGGCTTTCACGTCCAGAATCAGCTTCTTCTCGTTCAGTTCGTGGATTTCGCTGAGCGGATTTAGGACGCGAACGCTGTAGACGCGCAATCCGCACGGCACAAGTATGGCATTCAGCAAGTGCATCAGCACGCGCGCGTGCCGTTGGCTGCCGAAAACGGACTTGAAAGCGTAATCGTTGCGGGGGTCGACGTTGACTAGCATCCGCCCGATTCTCCGGCTAATGCGGCTTTCCGTCAAGCATTGGTAAACGCCAGATTCCGGCAGCCTTTGCCGGCTGCGGAGAGTTTGACGGCGACCGGCTTCAAATCGTCAAGCAGCGGTCTCGGGCGGCCACGTCCCAGCGGCCGACGAGTTGGCCGCCGGAGACGACGTAGACCTGTTTGTGCAATGCGGTCGTCGGGCAGATGTGCCAGGGGATGGCGAGCAACTCGTCACCGGGCTGGAAACGGTCCGCTTGAGGTGTCTTGAGCACCAAGTGTTCTTCGTTCTGGAGCACTTGGTCGGCATCAGGCAAATCGGGAAAGACCAACCGGCGGCCAACTGGCGGGTCGGAAGCGCAGGCTTTGTAACCCAAATCAAGCGTCAAACGGTCCGGGCTGGGCCGGCTGACGACGCGGGTCAGCAGCACGGCGGCGACTTGGAACTGCAAGTCCGGAAAGGCGGAAGTGTACCCGGCATCGTAGAACACCGTGGTGCCGGGGCTAAGTTCCAACGCGGGATCGTCGATCGTCGCGTACACCGGAAACGTTCCGGTCCCGCCAGCCACGATCCGTGGAACGGGCAAGCCGGTGGAGACCAATTCGTCGCGGAAGGGGACCACGCGTTTCCAGGCGGCGTGTACCGCCGCGGACCGCTCGGCTAACGCCGTTTGATGATTCTGGCCGTCGTAGACGTGCAGCCCGCCAGGACGCAGACCTGGCGTGCCGGCGATCTGCCGGTACAGGGCCGCAGCCGCGGAGCCGATTTCCATTCCCGTGCGATGCATGCCCGTATCGAGATCCAGCAGCACGTCAACCGACAGCCGCGCGCGATGCATCGCGTCGCCCAGCACCGCAACAGGCTGAGCGTGGTCCGCGGTGACCGCCAGATTGACGCCGGGATAGGCTTGCAGCAAACGCACGGCCCGCGGGATATTTGGGCCGACCAGGTTGTAGGCCAAGAAAATGTCGCACACGCCGGTGCGAGCCAGCATCTCGGCTTCGGCCAGCGTCGCGCACTTATGCTTGACGATGCCTTTGGCCAATTCCAACTGGGTGATCTCCGCAATCTTGTGCGTCTTGCAGTGTGGCCGCAAGCGATCCGCACGACCGGCGATCCGCACCATCGCGTCCAGGTTCTGCTCGACGAGTTCGCGAAACACGATTAACGCGGGAGTGAAGATCTCGCTGGTGTCTTGGATCCGGTAACGTTTGGTGTTCATGGCAGCAGGGGATGCGATGTCATTGGTCGTTGGTCAAGCGGCGAACGGTGTGGCGTAAGCCCGCCGGTAATTTCGGCGAACGGTGTGGCGTAAGCCCGCCGGTAATTTCGGCGAACGGTGTGGCGTAAGCCCGCCGGTAATCTCGGCGAACGGTGTGGCGTAAGCCCACCGGTAATTTCGGCGAACGGTGTGGCGTAAGCCAGCCGGTAATTTCGGCGAACGGTGTGGCGTAAGCCCACCGGTAATTTCGGCGAACGGCACGTCCACCGGTGATCACTCTCTTTCCTCTCTTTCTTATTCATTCCACGATCAAGCGAAAACCGGCGGGCTTACGCCAGCCGCTCGCCTTTGCGCGAAGCAACTGCGCGTCGTCATCGTACTCATTGTGATACCCGCCAGCGGACGTTGAACAGCCAGATCATCGTCGACAGCAAGGCCAGATTCAAGCCGGCGGTGAAGACGCCGAAGCCGGCCAGCAGCGGCAAGTCGCCGAGGACGGGTTGGCGTGCCGTATCGGCCGCGATTTCGACATCCAGCGGAATCGCAAAGGTGGCTGCGAACGGACTGGTTAATCCGGCTCGCACGACGTAGGGCGTGGCCTCGTGGCCCGGAAAAAAGCCCTCGGCAAAAAATCGGGCTGCCAACGGGGCGCAAAACAGCACCGCGATGACCAAGTACGCCGTCATCAGGCTAATCGACGTTTTTTGAAACAACACCGAGCAGAACAAGGCAATCACCGCCGTCGTCAGGCAGCTCAACAGAACAATCCCCAGGTATCCGCCCACGGCCGGGATGTTCGTCCAATAACTGGAGATCATCAAGCACGCCAACAGCACGGGCCACAGCAGAAACGTCGTCAACACACTCGATACGCGCAGTCCCGCGATCAGCTTGCCCCACAAAATCTGCCACGGCGTGATCGGCGTTGTCAGCAACAAATCCAGCGTCTGCCGCTCCCGTTCGCTGGTCACTGTTCCGGCCGAGAACACCGGGCCGACCAGCATATTGAACAGGATCACGTAACTGACGTACCAGGGCGCGTACTGGGGCCAGATGTATAGACACACGGCCATCAAGGGGATCGCCAGCACCATACTGACCTGAATCACGACCCGCAGCATCAGCGTCCCCTGGCTGAAAATCTCGTTGCGCATCTCTTTGTCATAGACCGGATTGGCGCCGTCCGGCAGCAGGAAATCGCGTTTGGCCGGAGCAAACAGTTTGTCCGGGAACTGGTCGCGCTGGATCACCAGCCCCACCGCCTCGCGGGCTTCCCGCTCCAGATCCACGACTTCCTTGCCTTCGCTGCCCACGTCCGGCGGGTACAGCAAGCGGGTGCATGTGCTGTAAAACAGGGAAATGCAGATGGCCGCGCCCGCGCCCGGAAGGACGGTGATCGTCAGCAGCAGCCGGAATTGGCCCATGTCCGACAGCCATCGCCACAGCAGCACGCCGGCCATCGCCAGGGGCAGAATCAGCAAGTAGGAAACGACCAGCGCCGCCGCCGTGCGGTGGAAATAGCTACTGCACGCGATACTGATCATGCCGAAGGTGATCACGGAGACGAGCAACCCCAGATAGGCGGCCAGGACTTCGTAAAACGACACGCCGCCCAATGGCAGGCACAGCATGACAATGGGCAGCGAGGAAAAAATCAGGACCGCCAGGTGCGTCAGCGAAGCGATCAGCTTGCCGGCCACGATGGCCCCGGGCCGGAGCGGGCTGGACAGCAGCAATTCGTAGGTCATGCGTTCCTTCTCGCCGGTAATCGTGCCCGCCGCGAAACTGGGCGCCATCAGCGACGCCAGCACGTACTGGCCAATGAAAAACAGATCGACCAGGTTCCGGGCCGCGGCCGGATTCGATGTCAAATCCAATCGGGTGTCCTGCGGCCAAGCGAAATAGACCAGCGTGGCCAGCAGGGCTTGATAGAAAAACAACAGGACAAACGCCCGCAGCGTGCGGAGATTCACCAGCAATTCACGCTGCAGGACGGGGTTTTCCAGCACGTACATACGTCGGACCTGATCGAGTTTGAAAGTACGGGCTGCTGCACGGACGTCAGCCCGCCCGTGTCATTCTTCCACACCCTGCAGCGTTCGGCAATGAGGCGAACGCCGCCCGTGCCTGTGATGGCACGTTCGGGGACAGCGGTCGCCAGGAATCTACTTCGTCGCGCGGGGGCCATTCCGCTCGAGCGGACGAAAGTCCGACCTGCAAAGAAACGCGGACCTATTCCTTTGCAGCCGCATCGAGTTGCTCTTCGTCAGGGACGTTGATCGGCAAAGGTCTACACGAGCATTTGCACCGTGCCGTCGCCGATGTCAAAAGCCGTGGTCTTGATCAGGCACAAGCACGTCAACAAAGAGGGACGGGTTTCCCGCCGGCTCAGCGGCTATCGCGTTGTTCAACGCCGTCGGCCAGAAAAAGTGGCACGAAGTCAAGTTGCTCGACGTTTCTGCTTGCCAAATGCGGGAGCCGCTGCGTTATACTGAGACGCGGAAGACCGGAACATCACACCCCTCCCTCTTGGAGCAAGAAACCATGCTGAAGTCGCTGCCCAATCGCCGCGAATTCCTGGCCGACGCGGGGCTGGCCGCCGCCGCGGTACTCTGTAGTCGCGTTGCTGCTGAAGCCGCCGCCGAGGCGGCGGACCCGTTGCACGTGTCGATCAACCAGTGGTCGGTCGGCGCGGTCCGCGGGCGGGACAAGCAGAACGCCAAAACCGCCTTCGACGACGAACTGGCGGGGTTGGCCGCCGCCGGAGTCAATGGCCTGGAACCGGGACTCGGTTCGGCTGACCAAGTGGACGGCTTGGCCAGCCAGCTGGCCAAGTACAACCTCCAACTGCGTTCAATCTATACCGGCAGTTCCTTGACCGACCCCGCCAACGTCGACAAGGAACTGGAGCGGATCGTCGCGTTGGCCAAGCGGGCCAAGGAGGCCGGAACCAAGATCATCGTGACCAACCCCAGTCCGAACCGACAGGGCAAGAGCGACGAGCAGCTGAAGACGCAAGCCGCAACGCTCAACAAGCTGGGCCACGAATTGGCAGGCCTCGGCATGAAACTGGCTTACCACAATCACGACGTCGAACTCCTGTTCGCGGCTCGGGAATTCCACCACATGCTGGTCGGGACCGACCCCGAGGCGGTGTCGTTGTGCTTGGATGCCCACTGGGTCTACCGCGGCGCGGGCCATTCCCAAGTGGCTTTGTTCGACGTCTTGAAACTGTATGGCTCCCGCGTCTCTGAACTGCACCTGCGGCAGTCGACCGGCAACGTGTGGAGCGAAGCCTTCGGCGACGGGGACATCGACTATCGGGCCCTGGTCCGCAAGCTGGTGGAGATCAACATCCGTCCGCTGTTGGTGCTGGAGCAAGGCCCCGAAGGCCAAACGCCCCAGACGCTGGAGGTTGCCGAGGTCCATCGCCGGAGCGTCGCTTACGTCCGGGAGGTCTTCGCCGATTTCGCCAAATAAAGGATTTCATCTTGAACCCTCCAACCAAACGACTGCTTGCATGTTTTGTTCTGTGGTGCAGCGCAGCACACGCCGACGATCTGGAACGATCCTTCGACCAGCCGCCCGAGGAAGCCAGGCCGTGGGTTTACTGGTACTTCATGGACGGCAACCTGTCGCACGAGGGGATGACGGCGGACCTGGAATCGATGCAGCAAGCCGGCATCGGAGGCGTGCTGTTCCTGGAAGTCAACGTGGGCGTTCCGCGCGGGCCGATCGAGTTTATGAGCCCCGCGTGGCGCGAGTTGCTCAAGCACGCCGTGGCGGAAGCCGACCGGCTGGGACTCGAATTTGCCCTCGGCGCCGGGCCCGGGTGGACCGGCAGCGGCGGACCGTGGGTTCCGGCCGAACAGTCCATGCAGCACCTGGTCGCCAGCGAGACGAAGTC
Organism: uncultured Pirellulaceae bacterium; assembly: GCA_964645045.1. Taxonomy (GTDB): domain Bacteria; phylum Planctomycetota; class Planctomycetia; order Pirellulales; family Pirellulaceae; genus Anammoximicrobium. The sequence continues at coordinate 25,763 of CAZXYZ010000038.1, forward strand.
AGGCGGCCCGTCGCGATTCGATGCTATCCTGCCGCGGCCGCAGCCCCGCCAGCCATTCTTTGGCGAAGGAACGCTGACGCCGGAATTGCGCCGTGCGTGGCAGGAGTTCTATCGGGACGTCGCCGTGCTGGCGTTTCCAACGCCCAGCGGGGATTACCGTCTGGCCGACATCGACGAAAAGGCTCTCTTCCAACGCGCACCCTATTCTTCGCAGCCGGGCGTCAAACCGTTCCTTCCGGCGCCGGCCCTGCATCCTGACGTGCCGGCGGAGCAATGCATCGCCGGCGACCGGATCGTGGAACTGACCGGGCAGCTGTCGCCGGAAGGCCGCTTGACATGGGACGTGCCGCCGGGCGATTGGACGATCCTGCGGCTCGGCCGGACCAGCACGGGACAGACCACGCGCCCGGCGCCCTTGCCGGGCTTGGGCTTCGAGTGCGACAAGTTCGGCGCCGCGGCGTTGGACGCCCATTTCGAGGCGTTCTTTGAAACGCTGATGAGAACGGTCCAGCCGGCACGCAATCCCGGGCGGGGTCTGACGACGTTGCACTTCGATAGTTGGGAAATGAGTTCGCAGAATTGGTCGGCGGACTTCCGGGCCCAATTCCACAAGCGGCAAGGCTATGACCCGCTGCGCTTCCTACCGGCCATGACCGGCCGAGTGGTGGACAGCGTCGAGGTCTCGGAGCGATTTCTGTGGGATCTGCGGCAGACCGCACAGGAACTGGTCATGGAAAACCATGCCCTGCGGCTGAAGGAACTCGGCCGCCGGCACGGCCTGCAACTGTCGATCGAACCCTACGACATGAACCCCTGCGCCGACCTGACGCTAGGCGGGCCGGCCGATATCCCCCAGTGCGAATTCTGGTCGAAGGGCTACGGATTCGATACGCAATACAGTTGCTTCGAGGCCATTTCCATCGGCCACACCATGGGCCGGCCGATCGTGGCGGCGGAAGCGTTCACAGCCGCTCCGGGCGAGGACTGGCGGCTGTATCCCGGGGCGTTGAAACGGCAAACGGATTGGGCGTTCTGCGCGGGCATCAACCGGCTGATCTTCCACACATTCGCGCACCAACCGGAGGCGAATCGTTGGCCGGGAATGACGATGGGACCCTACGGCGTCCACTGGCAGCGGACGCAGACCTGGTGGGATATGTCGTCGGCGTACCATGCGTACCTTGCCCGTTGTCAGTACCAGTTGCGGCGAGGATTGCCGGTGGCCGACATCCTGTACCTGGCGCCCGAAGGCGCGCCGCACGTGTTTCGCCCGCCCGGCTCGGCGCTCCGCGGCGAACTCTCAGATCGCCGCGGCTACAATTTCGACGGATGCGCGCCCGAGACGCTGATCCAGCGGGCATCGGTCAAGGACGGCCGCATCGTGTTTCCGGACGGGATGAGTTACCAGGTGCTGGTCCTGCCGCGTTTCGACACGATGACACCGGGACTGCTTCGAAAAATCAAACAGCTAGTCGATGACGGCGCCACGGTGATCGGTTCGCCGCCGCTTAAATCGCCGAGCCTGTCGGACTATCCGCAGTGCGACGAGCAGGTCGCCCAGCTGGCCGCCGAGATTTGGGGTCGCGGTGGCGACGGCCGCGTGGTCCGGGATATCGCCGACGAGCCGTCAGGCGCGCCACGGGGCAATCCGCTGAAAGACGCCAAGTGGATCTGGCACAACGAGGGAAACCCGGCTGCCGCGGCACCGGTCGGTACGCGGTACTTCCGACGCACGATGGTGCTCGATACCGGCCGAATCGTCAAATCCGCACGCGTGGCGATGACGGCCGACAATTCCTTCGAAGTGTACATCAACGGCCGCTCGGCTGGAACCGGCGACAATTTCCACCGGGTGTACGAGCCGGAGGTGGCCGAACTGCTGCGGCCCGGCGAGAACGTGCTGACCGTGACGGCAGGCAACGGCGGGGAACAACCGAATCCGGCCGGTTTGATCGGTACCTTGGCGGTCGAATTTCGCGACGGCGAGCTCCTGACCGTGTCCACCGACGGCAATTGGCACAGTGCGAGCGCGGTGGACGGCCCGTGGAGTCCCGTGCGGGAACTCGGTTCCGCCGATATGTCCCCCTGGCGTTTGCCCACCGTGCCGCTGCAAACGCCGGACATTTATCCGAGCTACGAACTGACGGCCGAGGTGCTGTCGCGAATGGGCGTGCAACCGGATTTCGAGGCGGACGGCCCGGTCCGGTACACGCACCGCCGCGACAGCGATGCGGACATCTATTTCCTCGGCAACACCCAATCGCAGCCGCTGTCGGCCAACTGCCGTTTTCGCGTGACGGGCCGGCGGCCGGAATGGTGGGACGCGGCGACCGGCCGGCGGCGCGCTCTCTCGCAATTCACCGAGGCCAACGGCGTGACCACCGTGCCATTGGAGTTTGCTCCGGCGCAGAGTTGCTTTGTGGTATTCCGCGAGTCAGCCGCCGAAACCAACGCAGAAGACGCGAAGAACTTTCCGCGACTCAGCCCGGTGGCCGAGCTTGCCGGGGCTTGGGACGTGTCCTTCGATCCGAATTGGGGCGGACCGGCGACGGTGCGGTTCGAAAAATTGGAGGATTGGACGAAGCGTCCAGAAAACGGTATTCGCCACTACAGCGGCACGGCGATGTATCGCCACGTGTTCGACTTAGACGCGGAAACGCGGGCACGCACCGGCGGCGAGTGCTATCTGGACGTGGGCGGCGTACGGGTCATGGCCCGCGTCCGGCTGAACGGCCGCGACTTGGGCGTGGTGTGGTGCGATCCGTGGCGAGTCGAGATTCCGGCCGGACTGTTGCGGGACAGCGGCAATGAGCTCGAAATCCGCGTGGCCAACTTGTGGCTCAACCGGCTGATCGGCGACGCCGGCTTGCCAACCGAACAGCGCCGCACATGGACGACCCGAAATCCGTTTCACAAGGACACGCCGCTGGTGCCCTCCGGCCTGCTGGGCCCGGTGCAAATTCTTACGGCGGAATGAACTTCTGTTTCTTGCTTTGCCTTCGTGTACGCGTGGTGCAGCACCATTTACAATTGAACCGTCCCATTTTGGGATTGAACGAGAACGGCATCCCCTGACCAAGCGTGCTCTCGGATGGGAGCACCTCAGAGAAAGGAACGATGAAAATGAATCGAACCAAGACGATTGTCGAGACGCTGGTGGTCCTGCTGGCGGCGGTGGTTGCCCAAGCGGCCGAACCCGGCTCGTCCGAAGAGGGATTTGTGTCCTTGTTCGACGGCAAGACGCTGGAGGGCTGGGTCACCACCGGCAACTGGATTGTGGAGGACGGTGGCGTGGTCGCGTTGCATCCGCGGCCGGGGGAGAGCGGCTGGCAGCGTTACGATGCCTACTTGACCACGGCCCGCAAGTACAAGGACTTTGTCCTGGACCTGGAATTTAAGATCGGCAAAGGTGGCAACTCCGGCGTGTTCCTGCGTGTGGGCGACCGGATGAGCCAGGTCAGTACCGGCTTTGAGATCCAGATCCTGGATACGCACGGCTTGGCGAAGCCCGGCAATCATGACTGTGGTGGCGTGATCGGCGCGGCGGCGCCGTCCAAGAACATGGCCAAACCGGCCGGCGAGTGGAATCGGTACGTCATCACGTGTCAGGGTAACCGGCTGAAGGTCGAACTGAACGGCGAGCAGATCCACGACCTGGAGCTGGACAAGTCGGCGATCAAGGACCGTCCCGCTGAGGGCTACATCGGCTTCCAGGATGAAGCCAAGCCGGTCTGGTACCGCAACGTGCGGATCAAGGAGCTGAAGTGACGATCGGAGCGCGCGAAGGGGCGCGGGCTCAGACGTACAGAATTCAATTTTGCCGGGAAAAGCCACTGCCATGTGGTTAGGTTTAACTCCGGCAAAATTGAATTCTGTACGTCTGAGCCCTTGGCCCGCCCCGGCCGCGTCAGGTAAGCTTTCCCGTATCCAACCTGTTTGCCCCAAGATCCTACCTGGGAGAAGATCATGTCCAACCGATTGCAGTTCCATCGTCGTGACTTCCTGAAAGCTTCCGGTGCCGGGTTCGCAACAGTCGCGGGAGGCGTGTGGAGTCAGCTGGCGGCGGCGGAGTCCAAGTCCTCTAACGAGAAGCTGAACATCGCCTGCGTCGGCACGGCCAATCGGGCCTCGGCGGACATCGACGGCGTTCAAGGCGAGAACATTGTCGCCCTGTGCGACGTGGACAAGAACTACTTGGAGCGGGCCGCGGCCCGGTTTCCGGGCGCTCGCACTTATGCCGACTATCGCGAGATGATCGACAAGGAGACCGGCAAAGTCGACGCCGTCGTGGTGGGCACGGCCGATCACAATCATGCTCCTGCGACGATCCGGGCGATTCGCGCCGGGATGCATGCGTATTGTGAAAAGCCGCTGACGCACACGGTCCAGGAGGCCAGGATCATCGCCGAGGCCGCCAAGCAGCACAACGTGGCGACCCAGATGGGCACGCAGATTCATGCCGGCGACAATTACCGTCGCGTGGTCGAGATCATCCAATCCGGGGCGATCGGCGATGTGACCGAAGTCCACGTGTGGGTCGGTAAGGGCTGGGGCGGCGGCGATCGTCCGGAGGGCGGCCAGGAACCGCCGCCGAACCTGAATTGGGATCTGTGGTTGGGACCGGCGCCGGTCCGGCCTTTCTGGCCCGGCCGCTACCATCCGGCTCAATGGCGCCGCTGGTGGGACTTTGGCCAAGGCACACTGGGCGACATGGCTTGCCACTACATGGACCTGCCGTTTTGGGCACTCAAGCTGCGGCATCCGACCAGCTGCGAAGCGGAAGGTCCCGAGGTCCATCCGGAAACGTGCCCGCTGGGGCTGATCGTCCGCTACGAGTTTCCCGAGCGTGACGGTCTGCCGCCGGTGCGATTCACTTGGTACGACGGCAACCTGATTCCGCGCGAGGTCGCAGGCGAACGCGTGCCTGGCAACGGCGTGATGTTCGTCGGCAGCGAAGGCAAGATGTACGCCGACTACGGCAGCTACCGGCTGTTTCCGACGGACAAGTTTGCCAATTACAAACCGCCTCAGCCGACGATTCCGCCGTCGATCGGCCACCACGCCGAGTGGATCAAGGCCTGCAAGGACGGCTCGCCGACGACCTGCAACTTTGATTATTCCGGCGCCTTGACCGAAGCGGTTCTGCTGGGGAACGTAGCCTATCGCACCGGCCAGAAGCTCCAGTGGGACGCCCAGCAGTTGCGGGCCACCAATTGCCCTGCCGCCGACAAGTACATCCGCAAGGCATACCGGGCCGGCTGGGAAGTCGCGTAACGTTGGAGTCCAGGCTTCAGCCTGTTCCGTGGCGGGCCGTTGGTCCGCCTGTGCAGCCTAAAGGCTGGACTCCAGCCACCGTCTACTGCCCCTCGACGTATTCCAGCTGGATTTCCGTATTCGGCAGTTTATTCTTCAGCTGCGCCACCCCGTCGGCCGTGACGGCGGTGCGGGTGACTTTCAGGTCCTTGAGCGCAGAGAGCGGCTCCAGGTGGCGCAGGCCCGCGTCGGACACAGCCGTGGAACCGAGGTGCAAGAACGTCAGCCGCGTCATGCCGGCCAAGGAAGCCAGCCCCGCGTCGGTCAGCAGGGTATTGTCCAGGTTCAGCCACTGCAGGTGGGTCAGGCCGGCCAAGTGAGCCACGCCGGCGTCGCCGATCTGCACTCGCCACAGATTCAGCCGCGTCAGTTGCGTCATGCCTGCTAGGTGGGCTAAGCCGCCGTCCTCCAACTGGCTGCACTCGCTCAAATCCAGTTCTTCGAGTTGAGTCAGTTTGGCCAGGTGGGCCAGTCCCTCGCTGGTAACCTGGGTCTTGGAGATCCGCAGCTTCTTCAGCCGGGGGAATTGGACCAGCGTGGCCAAGGACACATCGTCCACCAGCGTTTGAGCGAGATACAGTTCTTCCAGATCTTTCAAGGGCGCCAATCCCGCCAGTCCCTTTTCGCTGACCCACAGGAAGTCCAGCCCCAGGACTTTCAACTTGGTCAACTTCGCTACTGCGGCAAGTCCGGCGTCGTCAACGGTCGCGCCACCGCTCTTGGCCGACAGCCGCAAGGACCGCAGATTGGTCAATCCGGCCAAGTGGGCAAGACCCGCGTTGGTGATTTTGCATTCGCGCAGGTCCAGGGCCTGCAGTGTCGTCGTGGCTGCCAACGTCGCCAGTCCGGCGTCGCTGACGCCCGTTTCGGTCAGCGTCACGGATCGAATCCGACGCAATCCGGACAGCGCGACGAGCTTGTCATCGTCGATGGCGGTGCCGCGAAAATCCACTTCCGTGACGAAGCCGTCGCCATCGCGTTTCAGCACCGCTTTCAGAGCTTCCAGTGCGGCAACGGCCTGGGGATCGTCCGGTTCGGCTGCCTTCGTCGCCTCGCTTTTCATTTCGTTCGCGGCGACCGGTGCCTCGGGCTTCTTGTCAGGCGCAGCGTTGTCGCCGCTTTGACAGCCTGCCAGAAGCAGCAATCCCAATGTACACGTCGTCCAGGACCTTTTCATGGGTGATTCCTTCGGTGTGTGCCCGGCCACCTGCCGGTGAACTGACGCGGGGGGGTAAATCAGCGACCTACATGAGCGATCATTTTATCGTCCAATCTGCCGTCTTCCAGCCCAACGCGGCGGAACTTGTCATCGGACGGGCGAGCTTGCATCTGCACACCGAATGGCGAACGGCGGGCGTAAGCCCGTCCGGTGGGAACCGCTTGCGACCCAATCACCGTGGGGCTTACGCCCCCACGTTCGCCGGGACACCGGTGGGGCTTACGCCGCCACGTTCGCCGGGACACCGATGGGCTTACGCCTCACCGTTCGCCAGGAATTCTGCAACGTTCGGGTTGATTCTCAGCGGCAAACGCAGCCGCTACACTGGATGGAACTTGGACGACCCCTGAAACACTTCCGCGAGGCCCCAACATGAAAACCCGAAAAATTTGCGCGCAGTTAGCCTTCGTCTTGTTTGCTTCCGCCGGCTGGTCTTGCGTCGCGACTGCCGAAGCCCGCGGCGCGGCACCGGTTGCCGCCGACTTTCCGGAGTTGACGGAGGCGGTTCGTCCACTGGAGACGTTCCTCGCGGGAAACGTCGTCACCCTTGGACTCGATGCCGCTGCTCCTGCCTATGACTCGCCACGGTCCTGCAACCCCTTCTCGACCGACTCGCGCATCCTGGCTTACGAGGAGCACCGCGATTTCATCTACGCCGTCGGCGATGCTTCGCAGGTCCTGATGCCTTCCCCGCATGCCGATGCCGCGCGACCGCAGTTCGTCCGCCGCTGCATTTACCTGAAGCCAAACATCTATGTTTTGGACGATTACTTCCGCCTGTCGCCCGCGCAATCGCCGGTCCGCTGGACTCTCGGCTGCCGAAGCACCGCGACGGCTGGCGGTCGCCGAATGGTGTTCGCCCGCGGCGAACAGGAACTGGCGTGGGGAACGCTCTGGCCCGGAGACACGATACCGCTGGTGACGGGCAAAGCTGGCACGCAAGACGAATCTGTCCATTCTTACCGCGTGGAGTTGCCAATCGCGGCGGGCGGGGTCCGCTTGTTGCAGGTATTCGAGCTGCGGAAGGCAAATAGCGACGTTGCCCCCGCGACATTCGATGTCGCGGAAAAAGACGGCCAGCTCCAACTGGCGATCTCGACGCTGGAGCGAAGGGTTCAACTGACCCTGCCGGCGGCGAACGTCGCTGCCGGATGGATCGCGATCCAAGACTCGGCTGGCAAGAACCTGGTCCCGCCCCGGCCGCTGGCCTCCGGCATCCTGCCGCATAGCCCGGCGGGCGTCCAGATGATCGAGCGTTGGGACAGCGCCTATCGCGGCAACCGCCCGGCGGGCTGGGACACCGGATTGACGGCGCCGCCGCTAAAAGACGCGGTCGAAAGCGGCGTGATCAAGCCGTGCCGCATCATCGCGTTCGGTTGCGGGACGGGGACCAACGAGATCTACCTGGCCGGCAAAGGCTTCGACGTGACGGCCGTGGATGTCGCTCCGTCCGCACTGGGACTGGCCGCCGAGAAGGCGAAAAAGGCGGGCGTCCAAGTACGCTGGCTGCTGGCCGACGTGCTCGCGCTTCCCGACCTGGAGCCCTTCGACCTGATCTTCGACCGTGGCTGCTACCACCACGTGCGGTACGTCGATGCCGCGGGTTTTGTCGAAACGCTGCGCCGGCTGACGCACCCCGGCTCGCGATGCCTGATCTTGTCCTGCAACAACGACCGGCCGCCGGGTGTCCGCGAACAGCACATGCGCGACGATTTTTCGGCGTTGTTCGACTTTGAGTGGCTGCGGGATTCCGCCATCGAAGGCCGGGACGGCAGCGTGCGGCGCGAGTCGTGGTCCCTGATGCTGCGACGGAAAGCGGACTAGCGTAGAATGGAACGATACGAAACGCGGACGGAGGGAAAAGGAACCCATGACGACGACGATTCACGCCGTGTACGAGAACGGGGTCTTTCGGCCTACGGAGAAAGTCGATTTGCCGGAACGTACTTCCGTGGAGATGGACGTTCGCGTCTGGGACGACAACGTCGCTGCCGAGAGCGTCCCCATCAGCGAAGGTTTGGCCAAGGTGTACGAGATTCTTGGGCGACGCCACCGTTCGGGACATACGGATACGGCGGAGAAGCATAACGAGCATCAGCCATGAGAGACGTTTTTCTCGACACGGTCGGCATGCTGGCAGTCTGGGACGAAACCGACCAGTGGCACGCCCCGGCAAAGGCAGCCTACCGACGGCTGTTGGCTCAAGGTCGCCGCCTCGTCACGACTCCTCTGGTATTGTATGAATGCGGGAACGCATCGGCTCGCCGCACCTATCGGTCGGATGTCTGTGAACTGCGGAAGGTGCTTGTTCAGGAGGGATTGATGGTCGAACCGTCAGTTCAGGAGGTCGAACTGGCGTGGGCCGCCTACGAGCGTGGACAGGCGGCGCAGGCTGGAATCGTCGATCACATTTCCTTTGCGATCATGCGACGACTCGGAATCACCGATGCGTTCACGAACGACAAGCACTTCGAGGCCGCTGGCTTCTCGGTGCTGTTCTGAATCGAAGGGATCGACGGAAAAGAGAGCGGCCGCGGCTCGAATACACGGACGCGTCCAATGACGCATGGGAACTGGCACGGGCATAACAGTCACGGCCGCGGCCGATAGCCTTTGCCGGGTTTGTTGCGGGATTCTTTGCGTGTCCCTTTTTTCTTCTTGCCGTCGGCGATCGTATGAACGTAGTCGCCGCGGAAACGCGTGTTGGCGTCGGCGCGGCGCGCCTCGACCGCCTCGCGCGGCGGCGTGGCGGGAATCAGGCAATCGCAGCCGCTGCCGATCAAGTCCTGACGTCCGGCTTGGCGTAACGCCTCGCGGACTTCGAAATAATTCTCGGGCTTGAAGAACTGCATCAGGGCACGCTGCAGCTTGCGATCGCGCAAAGCCCGGGCCACGTAGACCGGCTCTTTGGTAAACGGATCCATGCCCGTGTAGTACATGGCGGTCGCCACATCGAACGGAGCAGGAATGAAGTCCTGGACTTGATCCGGCCGGTATCCGTGGCGTTTTAGAAACACGGCCAAGTCGATCATCGCGTCCAGGTCGCTGCCGGGATGACTGGCGATGAAGTACGGCACCAAGTATTGCTTCTTGCCCGCCTTGCCCGACTCGGCGTTGAACACCTCGGTAAACTGTTCGAAGTCGTCGATGCCCGGTTTGCGCATCTTGTCCAGCACGTTCGGGTCCGTGTGCTCGGGCGCCACTTTGAGCCGTCCGCCCACGTGATGACGCACCAGTTCTTGCATGTACTCCGGCGAACGGCGCGCCAGGTCCATGCGGATCCCGCTGGCAACCAGCACTTTCTTGATCCCCGGCGTCTGCCTGGCTTCACGCATCAATTCGATCAACGGGCCGTGGTCGGTTCCCAACAGCCGGCAGATGGTCGGGTGGACGCACGACTGCCGCCGGCAAATGGCCTCGACCTCCGGCCGCGAACACTGCATCTGGTACATGTTGGCCGTCGGTCCGCCCAAATCGCTGACCACGCCCGTAAAGTCCTCGGCCTTGGTCATTTTTTGCACCTCGGCCAGCACAGACTCCTTGCTCCGCGACTGGATGATCCGCCCCTGGTGGGCGGTGATCGAGCAGAACGTACAGCCACCGAAACATCCGCGCATGATCGTCACCGAGTCCTTGATCATCTCGAAGGCGGGGATCGGCTCGGTGTAAACGGGGTGCGGCCGGCGCGTGTAAGGCAAGCCGTAGATCTTGTCCATCGCGGCCTGCGAGACCGGCAACGCGGGCGGATTCACGACCACCGCCTGCCGATCATGCCACTGGACCAGGCGGCGGGCGTTGTACGGATTCGTCTCGTTGTGAATCAGCTTGGTAGCTTCCGCAAACGACCACTTGTCGTCCTGAACCTGTTCGCAACTCGGGATGACCAGCGCGTCTGCGGGTGGCGACTCGGATGCTCCCATCGCATACGCGACGCCGCGCATGTCGCGCAGGTCCCGCACACTTTCTCCCGCCGCCAAGCGACGCGCGATTTCGATAATCGTATCCTCGCCCATGCCGTAGGCCAGCAAATCCGCTCGGCAGTCCAACAGGATCGAACGGCGGACCTTGTCGCTCCAATAGTCGTAATGAGCCAACCTGCGCAGCGACGCCTCGACGCCGCCCGCAATCACCGGGACGCTCTTGTACGCTTCCCGTGCCCGCTGGCAGTAAGCGAGCGTCGCGCGGTCGGGCCGCAGACCGATCCGGCCGCCGGGCGAATAGGCGTCGCTATTGCGGACTTTGCGATTGGCCGTGTAATGGTTGATCATCGAATCCATGTTGCCGGCACTGATCGCAAAGAACAGCCGCGGTCTGCCAAACTGACGCCAGGCGTCGCAATTCCGCCAGTCCGGCTGACTGACCATGGCCACGCGAAACCCGGCCGCTTCCAGGACTCGTCCGAGAATGGCCATCGCAAAGCTAGGGTGATCGATGTACGCATCCCCCGTGACGAACACAATGTCCGCTTCATCCCAACCGCGGTCGCGCATCTCCCGGACGGTCATTGGCAACGGCCGTGCATCACCGTTGCCCAAGGAGGACACAGAATCTGCCCTGGGATAGGCGGCGGGGTTATTCAGGATGGGTAGGTCCATAAGACAGATCGATCGTTTCGAGGAGCGTTCGCGGAGTTAGGCTCGTTGTGGGCCCTTGTGCCAAGATTATAGGACACACGGCTTGCAAGCAAACAGTGCCGCACGGGAGAATCTTCCGTTTGACGCGAGCATCGTCCGGCGCAAGCCGGCCAAAGACCTACCGCGTTTTGCCGAACACGAGGCATCCAGCATGGCAATCCACTGGATCGATTTAGCGATCATCATTGTCTACCTGCTGGGGATCACCGGCGTTGGTCTCTGGTTTTCGCGGCATCAGCGCGACTCGAGCTCGGGCTACTTCCTGGCCAGCCGTTCGTTGAGTTGGATCACCGTCGGGTTGGCGTTGTTTGCCACGAACATCTCGACCGTACACTTGACCGGATTGGCCGGTGCGGGGTTCAGCGAGGGGATGGTCTTCGGCAACTTCGAGTGGCTGGCTCCCTTCTTGTTGATTCTGCTGGGTCTTGTGTTCGCCCCGTTCTATTTCCGCAGTCAGGTTGCCACGCTGCCGGAGTACCTCGAAGGCCGCTACGGTCCTCATTCGCGCACCGTCCTGGCGGTCATGGCCGTTGTCGGCGCGTTGTTCATCCACATCGGCGTGACCATCTATGCCGGCGCCGAGGTGATGAAGAAAATCGTCTCGTTCGCAGCTCCCGACTGGTGGCAGCCGTTGGCGCCGTACATCGAGTTCAACATTGCCGTGTCGATTAGCATTGTCTCGCTGCTGACGATCGTCTACACCGCGTTGGGAGGACTGAAAGCCGTTGTTGTGACCGAGTCGATTCAGACCGTCTTGTTGTTGCTCGGGGCGGCGGCGGTGACCGCCTTTGGGCTGGTCGCCTTGGCCGACCGTGACTCCCTGTCCCTGACGGACCTGCACCGGGCTTGTGTCGAACAGCAAAGTCGGGACGCGCATGCGGCCACCGAGCATCTCGGCCGCACCGCGACCGTCTTCCGCCAGTTGGATGAACTCCAAGCCCGGGGCCGGATCGACGATGCCCACGCGGCGTTACACGCGTTGGCCGAGGGACTCAAGGCATCCGCGACCTCGTCCATCGTCCTGTCGGCACTCGCCCCGCACGGGGCTGATTCGCCATCCAGCCAAGCGCTGCAACGGTGTTTGAAGGATCGTCGAGCCACGCCACTGGTGTCACGCAAAATCGACTTCGGCGTCCATGCCGAAGCGTTGACAAAGGCGGTGGCGGAGCACGAGACCCAGTTTGCCGCGTTCCAGGCTAGCGCGCGTTCGGACCGGCCGTATTCCACAAAGCTGAGCATGATCCGGACCAGCGGCGACTATACCTGGTGGATCATGTTGCTGGGTTATCCGGTGATCGGGATCTGGTATTGGTGCGCGGACCAGACGATCGTCCAGCGTGTGCTGGGCGCCCGCAGCGAGCGGGACGCTCAGATCGGACCCATCTTTGCCGGATTCATCAAGGTACTGCCGGTCTTCTTGATGGTGTTTCCAGGGGTGATCGCGTACGTCTTGTTCCGGGACAAGATCGGGGAAAACTCCGACGCCACCCTCAGCGTCTTGATCCTGGAACTGTTGCCGCGGGGCATGCAGGGCGTGGTCCTGGCCGGACTGCTGGCGGCGCTAATGAGCACCGTGGCCGGCGCGTTGAATTCGGCGGCCACACTGGTCAGTATCGACATCGTCCAGCGGATTCGGCCGTCTACGCAGGACCGGACGTTGGTCCGCATCGGCCAGTTTACCGCCGTGGTGGTTATGCTGGTGGCGGTGGCGTGGTCCACCCAGGGCGATCGCTTCGGCGGGATTTTTGCGGGCATCAACCAGATGATCTCCGTGCTGGCTCCGCCGATCAGCACCGTGTTCATCTGGGGCATTTTCTGGCGCCGCGGCACGTCGGCCGGAGCGCTGACGACGCTAATCTTCGGCTTCGCCCTGGGCGGCGTCATCTTTGTGCTCGACTTCCCGGCCTTCGGCCTGCAGTTGGTCACGCGCCAGTGGGGCATTCCGTTTATGCTGCAAGCCTGGTACCTGTTTGTCACCTGCAGCGTCATCCACGTGACCGTCAGCCTGCTGACACGGCCACCGGAACCGCACCGGGTCGAGAAATACTGTTGGACGAGCCCCTGGGCGGTGGTCACGGAGAAGGAGTTCAGCGGCGTGACGGACCCTCGTCTGCTGGCCGCCCTGCTGGTGATCGTCATGGCCTGCTGCTTCTACCTGTTTGCGTGACCTTCACGGCGCCGGCCATCGCTCGGCAGGGGGAGATGCCAGCGTAATGTAAAACATGGCCAAAATACTGAGCTTCCCAGCATGGAGGCCATCGCGAAGACGCTCGGACTCAAACTGGAATTTGTCGAGGCCTGAGCCGAGGGCTGCAGAAATCCCGGCGAACGGCGGGCGTCAGCCCATCGGTGCAGCGTCTCGGCGACCACTTTTCGATCTTGCGTCCTGGAAACAGATTCCACCAGCGGCATGCACCTCCTCGTCGCTCCCCTGGCCCGCGACATCCGGCCGGTTCCTGGCCACCACGTGAATGGTTGCTCATGGTGGCGCTCGAGCAGATGGTGATCGATGGGACCAGAAGGACGTCGAGAATCCGTCGCTAGAAGACACACGCATCGCTTGCGGTGGTATTGTACGTAGCCTGAACACGGCCTATAAACAAGACGCTTCACCTGTGGTGGCCAAGACACTGCAGGTGGTTTCTGGATTGCCGTGGTTCGATGGGGTTCCATCCTTGACGGGGCGGTGCAGATGCTGATCGTCTGTCCCAACTGCAAATCCGAGACGGCTGTCACTCAGCCCACTGATCAAGCTACGTGCTCCAAGTGCGGATTGGCGATGTTCATCAGCGCGTGGCTCCCATCCAGGGACGTGGCTACCTCCCCGCCGACGGATGGCCCACCCCTCGAAGCTTCGTTGACGGAGACAGCGGCCATCCCCTTGAAGCTGGGCAATTACCAAATCCTGAAGATCTTGGGGGAGGGTGGATTCGGGCAAGTGTTTTTGGCATCCGAGCCCGAGTTGGAGCGCCGGGTCGCGATCAAGATCCCGAAAGCGGAGCGGTTTCGGTCGGATGCGGTACTGGCCGATTTCTTGCAGGAGGCCCGCACGGTCGCCAGCCTGGAGCATCCGAATATTGTCAAGGTCTACCGGATCGATCGGGACCCGACAGGTCTGTACTACATCGTGATGCAGTACCTTGAGGGTGGATCGCTCGACGCTCGGCTTAAGTCGGAGCGTCCCACGCTGCCTGTTGCGGTGGAAATTGTCCGCAAGGTGGCCTTGGCGATCCATCATGCCCACAAGCGTCGGTTCTTCCACCGCGATCTCAAGCCCAACAATATTCTGCTGGACGCCGAGGGGGAACCGTACGTGGCAGACTTCGGGTTGGCCGTACGGGAAGACCTGCAAGCGCGCCGCGCGGGCGAGTTCGCGGGCACGCTGCATTATATGGCTCCCGAACAGGTCCGCCGTGAGGTACAGTGGCTGGACGGGCGGACCGACGTCTGGAGCCTGGGAGTGATTCTCTACCTGCTTCTGACGGGCCGCCTGCCCTTTCAAGGCGACCGACAGCATCTGCCGGAAGAAATCTTGAATCGGCCCCCTCGCCCACCCAGGCAGATCGACGAGAAGATTCCGCGAGCTTTGGAGAGCGTCTGTTTGCGGTGTCTTTGTAAGCCTGTCGCGGAACGCTACGCGTCGGCGTTTGATCTGGCCGAGGACCTGGCAGAATGGCTCAAGACCTGTGCCCCCGCCGAGTTCCGTACTACCCCGGAGGTTTCAACCCAGCCCGCCGCTACTTCGCCTCAACCCGCGGTGAAGGGTAATGGCCGAAGGAAGGCGTGGTTGCTCGGGGGACTCTGCCTGCTCTTGCTAGCCGGCTTGTTCGGGCCGGCGCTGTGGTTTCTCCTGGGATCGAATTCACGTCGCGATTTTGCCCCACCGAGGACAAACTGGGATCTGGACGAGTTTGTTCCGCCCGGACGGTGGTACTCGTTATTGGAACAGTCGCCGCGTGAATTGGTCTGGCCTTACGAGTGGCACACGGCACGTTGGGTGTACAATCCCGAAGTGCAGGAGATTCTGCTAGACACCCCCGACATTGGCTTACTGGATCTGGGCCAAACGGCAGCGGACGATTTCCAATTGCAGGTTGCGCTCGCCAAGTCGGCTTGGGTAGGGAACGCGGGTTTGTTCTGGGGTTATCGCGAACGGAGCGACGGCAGTGGGTGGTCGGAGTGCGACGTGCTTTGGCTGCAGGGCTTTCCGGGGCCCCAGGGTACCGAGACTTGGATCCAGTACGGGCATTTCACTTTCCGCCCGTCCGCCGTCGTGTCGCGTCCAGAAATAGAACGTGCTATGTTGACATCGGAACAAGTTCCCGTTCCTCAGTTGCTGGATAATGTGCTGCAAGTACACATTCGGAAGGGACGGGTTTCATCAGCGGAGTTTCGTGGCGTTCCCCTGGCGAAGATGATCCGCGACGCGGCGTCGGTGGTGGTGAACGACGCCACCGCCGGCCGCTTCGGCATCATCGGCGAACAGGGGGCAACTGTATTTCGAGATGCGAGGTTTCGTCTGGAAAATCAAGGAGCTAAACATGGACAAAACAACCGATGATTGTGTGCCCAGGAGCCTGAGTGTGGACTATCCTCCGGCGGGAGGCGACGGGGCGGTCAGGTCTTATTCGCCCCTGGCCACAATGGGGACGTTGTGTCGCGCCAGCGGCCGCGCGACCCCGCCTGGTCCGGGCTGGCAAGGCGTGGTCAAGTTGATCATCAAGGGCCCCGGGACCTCCGCGCCGACGGGTCCGGAGTGGGGCTCGGCCCAGCCGGTCAGCCCTGCAGCTGATGGGAGGTGGCCCTCCGGCGTGATGCCTTCCCTTGGGGCGTGGATCGCCCCCGCCGGCTCCACCTCCCCCAACAACACTTTGTACGCCAAAGCATTCTGGTACAACTACTCCAGCTATCCGCCCCAGACGTATGAGGACGGCCCTGAGGCTTTGCCGTTCCGCGGCGTCTACGTCAGTAGCTGCGCCTCTGCCGTGCTGAAAGTGTCATCGGAAGCCGGGACGACCGTTACCCCAGCGATGTCCGTGACGCCCTTCAGTGTTCTGGCGGTCGATGCTTGCCCGACGGGTGGAGAAGAGACATGGCTGGAGTATCGCAACCTGGCGGTTGACAACTTAGTTTTCGGCAATCGCCTAATGCTTGGCGACAGACCCCTCCGAGCTTCGCTTCTGGCCGTGTCCGCCTTCGCTGTGGGCTGGTGGCGAGGCGACGACCGGCCGCGGCTAGTGCGTCGCGCCCAGGGAGACATTACCGTGGCGACGGATGGATGGTTGTTCAAGGACTCCCCGGAGGCTGCCTTGATCGTGTGGCAGCAAGACTTGGCACGGCGGCATGTTTTGGTATCCGAGGACCGGACTCAGGCCGATGTGGTCGACCTGGACCCTAGCCAGGACATCTATGTGCAAGTCAACTACCCCATCCTGGATGCGTTCACTCGCCGTGGCGGATTCAGCCTGTGGGTGAAGGTCATTGCATAGGCATCTGGATTTCGGTTTCGCCGATGCCGACCTTTCTAGACCTGAGCACAACCCGCGGCTAGCGCCTTGCGGCTCACGATGTCCCGGTGCAAAGCCAAAACCCGCGGCTAGCTCATCCGGGTGTTTCCGATCCGTCGCAAGGTTGATACCTTACAGGAGATGCACAACTCGAAAAAATGGGAGAAACCAGCCATGCGACCGCTTCTGACCGTCTTGGCGTTAATCGGCATCCTGTGCGGACAATCCCTGGCGGCCGATGCCAAACGTCCCAACATCGTTTTCATTCTGGCAGACGATCTGGGCTGGACGGACCTGGGCGTGCAAGGGTCGAAGTATTACGAGACGCCGAACATCGATCGGCTGGCGTCGCAGGGAATGCGGCTGACCTGCTACCACAATTGCCAGAACTGCACTCCGACGCGGGCCGCGTTGATCAGCGGCCAGTACGGCCCGCGGACGGGCGTGTACACCGTTGGCGGCATCGACCGGTTTGCCTGGCAGACCCGGCCGTTGCGGCCGGTGGACAACGTCGTGGACCTGCCGCTGGACAAGATCACTGTCGCGCAGTCGCTGAAGCGTGCCGGCTACGCCACGGGCATGTTTGGCAAGTGGCACATCGGCCAACAGGGACCGTACCATCCCAGCCAGCGTGGCTTCGACGAAGCCATCGTGTCGATGGGCAAGCACTTTGATTTCGCGACCAATCCGCCGACCGAGTATCCGGCCGGCCAGTACCTGGCCGATTTCCTGACCGACAAAGCCGTCGACTTCATCCAGCGTCACAAGGACGAGCCGTTCTTCCTGTACCTGCCGCACTTTGCCGTCCACACGCCGCTGGACGCGAAGCAGGAACTGATCGACAAGTTCCAGCCCAAGCCGCCCGCGGCCGGGCACCGCAATCCGACCTACGCCGCGATGATTGCCAGCGTGGACGAGAGCGTGGGCCGGGTTTTGGCCACCCTCGACGAAATCCAACTCGCCCAGAACACCGTGGTGATCTTTTCCAGCGACAACGGCGGCGTCGGCGGCTATGCGCGCGAAGGCATCGGCAGGGAAACCGGTGACATCACCGATAATGCCCCCTTGCGCAGCGGCAAGGGCAGTCTGTACGAAGGTGGCACGCGCGAACCGTTCATCGTCCGCTGGCCCGGCGTGACCGCGCCCGGCTCGACGTGCGGCGTGCCGGCGATCCACGTGGACGTGTATCCGACGCTGCTCGACATCGCGGGAGCCAAGCCGCCGGCAGATTACCCGCTGGATGGCGAAAGCCTGGTGCCGCTCCTCCGCAGCCCGGATGGATCGCTCCAGCGGGAGGCCATCTATCAACACTTCCCCGGCTACTTGGGCATCGGCCAGGGCCAGTGGCGCACCACGCCCGTGGGGTTAATCCACGCCGGCGACTGGAAACTGATGGAATTCTTCGAGGACGGGCGGTTAGAGCTCTACAACCTGCGCGACGATATCGGGGAAACGAAGAACCTGGCCACAGAGCTGCCCGACAAAGCCAAGGAACTGCACGCGAAACTCGTCGCTTGGCGCACCGCCATCAACGCCCCCATGCCCACGCCGAACCCAGGCAACGCCGCACCGGCCGCAAGACCCAAACTCGGCAAGAAAGCAAAGAACAAAGCCCAGCGGCAGTAGCGCCGTCTCAACTCGTTAGCATCGTTCGAGAGACAAGTGAGCGGTAAGGTGCTGGCCGCTGGTTCCTGATCGGTCTGACTGGCGGCAATACCGGCGGCTAGCGCCTTGCCGCTCAGTTGAGGCCAGTACCTGCGAGGGCTGTTTCCCAAAGGAGCATCGCGATGAAGACTAGATTTATCCTGCCGGCCCTGCTGCTCGCGATCGGGATGCATGCTGGCGGAGCAGACCTCGTGCCCACGCCGGTCCAGCACCTCGTGCTCAAGCCGCCCCAGCCCGTGATTGTGGATGGAATGCTCGGCGAGTGGGAGATGAACCGCACGTCTTACACGATCACGGCCAACGGAAAGGACCCGCGGAACGACATCCACAGCAACGACGCAACCAATCCGGTCAAAGGCGACGAAGATCTTAGCGGGCGCGCGGCGTTGGCGTGGGATGAACAGCACCTGTACGTCGCCGGACAGATGACCGACGATCATCTTCTGGGTGTCAGGCCCGGCAGCTTTGGCAACCAGGGGCCTGCGGGCTGGGGCTGCGACAGCTTGATGGTCACCGTCGCCTCGTTTCGGCAGCCGCTGAAAACGAATTCGCCGTTCAGCCCGACGCCGTGCCTCGGCTTGCGCTACGCACCGACGGGTGCCAACCCGCGCGGCACGCTCGTCCCCGGCGGCGCGGCAGTGCTCGATAAACGGGACTTGTACTGGGTCCTGACCGAGAATTCCAAGTGGGCGGTGACGGAGACGCCGCAGGGCTACAACGTCGAAGCCGCGATTCCGTGGGCGGATCTGAATTTCGTCGCCCGGCCCGGCGAGCGGCTGTTCATCGCATTTCTGGCCGCGGATGTCGATCCCGGCGAAGCGCTGAATCAGGTGGGCTGGGCGTACACGGGTGAACCGAAGGACCACCCGCTGTTCCGGCTGACCGATCGCGACGATGTGCTGGGTGACGTCACGGTGTCGGCAGACCAGACGCCGACCAACCAGTCGTTCGCCGTGCGCGCCACGCTGGACGCGGTGACCGGACCGGCGAAACTGGAGGCGGTTCGCGTGTTGAACGCGGACGGCGAGTTGGTGGTCCAGGAGCCGATCGGCAGCGAGGTTCCTGCCGGCAAGACGCTGGTCGAGTTGCGGGAGTTGAAGGCGGGTTCCGTGCCGAAGCCCGGCCGTTATTCGGTCGAACTGACGGCGAGCGTCGGTGGGAAGACCTGCGTGGCAGCCAGCGCGCCGCTGCGAATGGTGGCGCCGCAACCGGAACCGCCGATGGTCCGCAACCTGCCCGGCGAGATCCGTCACATGGGGCCGGACCGCGTGGCGCATAACGCTTATGGCGAGCATCGGGTCGGCTTCTACCGGCACGGCTGGGTGAAGAGCAAGGAGGACTACGTCCCCTACATCCGCCGCCACGTCGAACCGGGTCTGAAAGAAGCCACGCGCAGCGCCATCAAGACCAAGAACCCGTGGGGCTACGCGGAAGCCTTCCGATGCATGGCCCTGCATCGCCTGACTCAGGACGCCGAATACGCCCAACTGGCGCGCGACACGGTGGACTACCTGCTCGACGCGGGCGACCTGGGCTGGTTCAAGTTGACCGCCACCGCTCAATACCGATACCTGACCTGGAAGCAAGATCCTCAAAGCCCTTTCGCCCCGGCGAATGCCGAACAGCGGTATCGGGCGAACCTGCACAAGGTCGCCGCGGAACCCGACAAGGACCTGTTTGCCGAATCCGGGACGCACAACCGCGTGTGGCACCGGTACGCCTTGCTGAAGATCGCGCGTCAGGTTGCCGAAGAAGACGGAAAGCCGGTGGCCCCCCGAGTCCGCGAGTACACGGACTATCACGACAAGCTGATCGGCGAGGTGGGCGATACCGACGACGCTTCGGCGGGCTACCACTGGGTCTTCTTCGATGCCGCCGCGGCATGGCACTTCCACACCGGGGACTGGGATGCCTTCGTCCGCCACCCGGGATTCCGCAAGACGCTGGCCCGCTATGTCGAAATGGTGAGCCCCAGCGGCGCGTGTCCGCCGTTCGCCTCGTGTTCGGGCTGGCCGGAGGTCGGCGCTTCGATGTGGGCGTACGAGTGGATGTCGCGGCTGACGCGGGACGGCCGTTTCCGTTGGACCAGCCACCGGATCGCCGAGTACTACTACAACCACCTGGACCACCGCGCCAACCAGTATCACGTCCCGTTCGACAACGCGCGGGCTAACTTTGTCATGGCGTATCTGCTGGCCGACGATTCCGTGCCGCCCACGCCGCCGACCGGCGGCAGCCGGTTGACTTGGCGCCATCCCCTGGAATCGGTGCCTTTGGAGCAGTTGCGCGCGCGGCCGGGCACCAGTCCGATGGCGATGGTGGCTGATCGCTGGATTCCCGACAAAGTAGTGCTGAGCAGTGGCAACGATCCGCAGGGCCTGTGGGGGCTGGTCGAGTTGCTGCCTGTGGCGGGGCACGGCGGCGAGGTGCCGGGCAACTTGATCGCGCTGATGCAGCACGACGCGGCCCTGCTGGCCGGTCAGGGCTACTACGAGAACACGCCGAACTTCCAGAACCTGCTGTGGATCGAAGACTTGGACGGTTTGGCGGGCGACCCGCGGCCGATGACCACGGAGGTTCCCGTGTTTGTGGACGACCCGGCGTTCACCGCCGTGCGGATCCGTACCACCGCGTATCAGCACCTGCCGGTCACCTACACGCGCGACTTGGTCTTCTGCAAAAACGGGTTTCTGGTCGTGAAGGACCGGGCGCGGTTTGATTCGACGATGAAGGTGCGGCTGGGACCGTGCTTTCAGACGCGAAACCTGGGTCCGCAGTGCGGCGAGAACTGGTTCAACGCCTACTACGATGATCTGTACTACACGGGGCTGGGCCTTGGCCGCGGCGTCCAGGCGATCCGGAGCCCGGCCTGGGACCTGCTCGTCTACTTCGCGCCGCGGCCCGGCCGCACCCACACGGTGCTGGATCGCTATTTGGAGAATCCCTACCGCTGCTCGCCGGTCCAGTTGCGCCAAGTCTGGTCCGGCATGGTGCAAGCCGGCGAGGAAATTACCTTCACCACCGTCCTGCTGCCGCACGCGCCGACCTTCACCCCCAAGGATCTCCTCGACCCGCCGGCGGATTCGCCGGACCCGCGGCGGATCGAGGTGCTGCGGGATGACGACCGCGTGACCGTCGTGCGGGCAATCAGCGAGACGGACCCGTGGAACAAAATCCGCTCGGAGACCTGGGTCCTGCTGAACGAAACGGGCCAGTCCGTCCAAGCCGGTCCGCTGGAAAGTGATTCCACCGTGGCCGTCGTCGGTCTTGCGCCCGACGGGACGATCCAGAATCGCGCGGCCGTGGGCGGCACCTCGCTGCGATTCCGCGACGGCGACGAATGGCCGAGAACTAGAATACTGAAACCGGCGCCGGTGGAGATGCCGGAATAGGAAGCGTGTTCCCTGGCCTCCGTTGCCCGGCGGAATCGGCTAGAATAACGATGGAGACAACTTCGCTCGGGAGCAGAAGCCATGCCGATGCATGATTGGACGAAGGTGGAAGCGGGGATATTCCATGCGTTTCATCACCGTTGGATTTCGGCCCTCAGCGACGCGCTCAACGGCGGTCGCCTGCCTGCGGATTACTACGCGCTGCCTGAGCAGGTTGCCGCTGGCTTCGGGCCGGACGTGCTCACCCTCCAGGGAGAACCGCCCGGCGTCAACTCGTCCGCGGACGGTGCGGGGAGCACCGCCACCCTGCTTCAACGGCGTCCCCGTACCCGTTTTACGGCCGAGACGGATACCGAGTTCTACCGCCGGAAGAAGAGTTCGCTGGTCGTGCGATACGTCAGCGGCGATCGCATCGTCGCCATGATCGAAATCGTGTCGCCGGGTAACAAATCCAATCGTCATGCGTTTCGAGCCTTCGTGGATAAAGCGTGTGAACTGCTCGAATACCGCATCCACTTGCTGATCGTCGATCCATTTCCGCCCGGACTGCGCGATCCCAACGGCGTCCACGCCGCTATTTGGGAACAGTTCCAGGAGGAGCCGTTCCAGCCGCCCGCCGATCAGCCGCTGACCGTGGTTGCCTATGAGTGCGATTTCACGACTCGCGCCTACATGGAAACGTTGGCGGTGGGTCAGACGCTGCCTGACATGCCTCTGTTCTTGGAGCCCAATGGGTGCATTATCGTGCCGCTGGAGACAACCTACCAGACGGCGTTCACCGCCATGCCGAAGCGCTGGCAGGCCGTGCTCGCACCGTCCGCACCGCGATAACGAATCGCAAAACAAAATGAGGTACCCAGCCATGAATCCGCATCGCGGTGCCCTCCTTGCGCTGTTCCTGGCAACGGGGTTTCTCGCCATGTCTTCCGCAGCAGCTGGCGCGGATTCGCTGCCGCCGCCCGGCTCCCCGGCGTGCCTCACTGACTGGCGCTGGCTCGGTCGGCCGCCGCAGGGCGAGCGTCACGTGGTGGCCCAGCTTCCGGGCCAGCCGAAGCTGGTTGCGTGCGACGGCGGGTATCTGCTGCTCGACGCTTCGGGGCCCGGCGTGCTGGATCACCTGCTGCTGGCCGACGGCGGAGCCACGCTCACATTGCTGGCGGATGGCCGCGAGCTGTGGAGCGGAACGATGGACGCGGCAATCCGAGCGGCCGATGACGCCAAGGCCGGTCCCGACGGCAAGGATGTTCCTTTCTTCCCTGCACCGCTGATCTTCGGCGGCGGACCGCTGCGTCACCTGATCGCGCCGGTGGGGTTTGAGCAGTCCCTACGCATCGTGATGGACAAAGCGTCGATGGGCCATTTCCTCAGCTACCGGACCTTCGCGCCGGGAGCACAGGTGATGCCGGCGTCTCCAGATCCCGAGAGACCGTATGCAAAGGGACTGCACGCAGCCGACAAGATTCTCCAAGCCGGGGTGACGTTTCGCGACGAAGCGTTTCCGCAGGCTCAGGAGACGCGGCAGGAATTCGTCCTGCGTGCCAAAAGCCGCGAAACGGTGCTCGACGTACCGGGCAGCGGCGAGTTGGTGTACTTGGAGATTCACGTCAGCCCCGCGCTCAGCGGCTCGCTCCGCGAAGTGGTGGTCGAGCTGCGTTACGATGGCGCCCCCGAGCCAGCCGTGCGGCTGCCGTTGCCGGACTTGGCGGGCATTCCGCATCCGTGGATCGTCGAACGCTGGCACAAATACAACGGCACGCTGGCCGCGGGACTGCAGTACCCGTGGTACGTCAGTACGCCGCGATTCTACTTTCCGGAAGACACTTTTCACTTTAACTTGCCGGTTCCTTTCGCGAAGGGACTGCGGCTCGATCTGGTGAATCGTTCTGAGAAGATGCGGTTCACCGGCTTCGTCCGCGCCAGAGCTGTGCCGCTGTCCGTACCGGATGCGCAACAGTGCGGACGCCTGTGTGCGGCGCGGTCCGTAGGTCCCGTGAAGGCAACGGCCGATCCCCAGCCGCTGCTCCAGCTGCCCGGCGCGGGGCACTTGGTGGGCCTGGGACTGTTTACCACGGGCGGTGACCGCTACCCGCCGGCCGTACACAACTGCATCCTGTCGCTCGGCAGAGACGGCGGCCCGCCAATTCTTGGTCAAGGCGTTTTGCCGTTGTGGTTCATGGGCGCTTACGGCGGCAGCATCGGAAACCGGCCGATCTGGAACCATCCGCTGTACGACGACAAGTTCGGCGGAGCGATGCGCTACTTCCTGACGGACCCGCTGCCCTTTGGCACGGAAGCGGTCTTCGGTTTCACACCCGGAACCAACGCGGCGGGCGCGCCGACCGAGGCGACCGCCCTGGCCTTCTGGTACCGGTTCGGGACGGAGCCGTTCACGGCCCCGCCGCTGGCGGAGCACGCCGAGCTGTTGCCGCATTCGACGTTCGGCACCCAGCCCGCTCAGCCGGATTCGCGCCGGTTCTGGGAAGTGGAGGCGGAAGACCTGGTTCGCGCCGCGCGCGTCTTCGGCGGCGAGGTTCGGGCCGAGGAGGACGTGGACCACAACTACCATCCGAGCGCAGGCCGGTATCTGCACTACGTAGCCGACCAGGCGGGCGACTATGTGGACTGCGCATTTCCCTTTCCGCGGACCCGCTACCTCGCCGTCGGCACCGCCGCCCTGTGGGGCCCGAACCGCGGGACCTTCGAGATGGACGTTTTGTCGCAATCGCAGGCCCAGTCCCCGCCGGAGTTTCTGCAGGGCGATGCGTTCTACCTCGGCCGCGTGTTGGGGCATGTACCCATGACCGCTCCGGTGTTCGTCGGGCAGGATTTGCGCTCGTTGCGAGACACCGGCACCGAGTATCCGCCTCCCTTCCTCAATCCTGCGCCGGACCAGGAGGGTGTGCTGCGGTTCATTTGCCGGGCCAAGCCCCAGGAGAGCACCGCCTACTTGCTGAAGCTCGACAAGCTGCGGATCGACCTTCCGCCGGCAACCGCAAGCGGCTGGCGCGAGTTCGAGGACCTCGCAACCGCCGAAGCCAGCGGCGGCCTGACCGCCCGGCAGCCCAAGCAGGGCCGCGTGGAGTGGTCCGGCTGGGGCGCGGTAGTCATCCGTTCGCCGCCCGGAGGCAAGGCGGTCTTTCGCACGCTGGTGCCGGTGGGGCAGCCTCAGGTTGCCGAAGTGATTCTCAAAGGCAGCCTCGGTCCCGGGCGGGGCACTTGGCTGGCGAGAGTCCTGCAGCCGGAAGGGATGGCCGCAACGGCAACGGAACTCAGCCCGGGGAAAGATGCGAAGGATGTAGTCGAGTGGCGAGTTCCCGTCACGGACGTGCATCTCCCGGGACCCGTGCTGCTGGAGTTCACATGCGCCGCAACGGGGCAAAAGGACGAACGATCTCAGGCGGCGCCCGAAGCAGAACTGGCGCTGGACTCATGGGCGATCAGGTGAAACGTCTAAGAATTGCTTCGGCGCAACGTGAGCCGAAATGAGTTCCTTTTTCAGCCGTGAGAGAGAATTCACTTCATCGGGAGATGATTCACGTTCTCGTTGGCGCCGCCATGGTAGGTTAGTCGGCTTCAGTCGGCTAACAAATAACACGAAACACATCACGCACGCCGACGAAGACTTTTGTTGTTACGCTTGCGTTTCGTTGCAGTTGACCGCCGCCTGAACCTCCGCGACACGCTGCCGCAACGACCGTTCGGCGGATTCCGGCGACTCGGCGTACGCCAGCACCGTGATCAGCGGCTCGCCGGCGCGGAACTCGGCGCCGACTGCCGGGATATCGGCCACGGTGGGCCGCGATGGATCGGTATTCATACGTCGGACTACGCCATTAAAACCAACCGGCACTCGGCCGGGTTTCTGGGCATAGATGATCGCTTTGCCGACGCGACGCAACGGAGAGCCAAACCGAGCGGGCGGCAACTCGCCGCTTTGGCAAGCGCGCACGTGCAACGGCAACAGCGCCGTATCGCAGGCCAACTCGACGACCTCGACCGATGCCGTGTAGCGGGGATTTACCTCGACGGCCCAAATCGCTGCTTCGGTCATCACGGCGTCGACTCCGAACAAGCCCGACAACGCAAAACGGCGGGCCAGACAGTTTCCAATGGCCTCCCATTTCATTCGCTCGCTTGCGGTGATGTCCAGCGGGCCCACGGACCCCGCGTACTCGAATCCTCGCGCCCCAGTCCACGGCGTGCCAATCAACTGCCGGGTGGCGCCGCAAAGAATGGCTTTGCCGCGCGCCGCGACGAAAATGGCGCTGCACGGCGTGCCGGATATGAACTGCTGATAGTAGAACGTCCCGGTCACCACCGGTGGAACGTCCGATGCTGGTCCGTCTCGCCCGTTTGCTCCGGCAAGCCTCGGCGGCAAGTCTGAGTGGAATTCAATCCGCTGTCCTCCGCCCGACTTTCGCGGTTTCCGCAGCCAGATACCGCATCCAGCGTTTGGCGGCACGGGGGATGCCTCCAACGACGGCAAGCCCGCCTGACGCAGGGCTTCGGTCACGCGGAAAGGATCTCGAACGTCTCGTAGCACGCGGCCCGAGTTTCCCAACAATTTCCGGCGATCCGCGATTCGATCCACCAGTTGCGGGTGATTCTCCAGTCCGCCCGTGTACAGCCACGGGCAGGTTGGAAATGCCGAGGCGGTGCGGACCAAGTCACCGGGATAGCGGTCGATCCGCAAACAGTCGCACGCCGCAATCAAATCCTCGTCACGGAAGCAGTCCGCAGCGAATGGGGCGTACCCGCCACGAAGGGCCGAGTACGCGGCTGCACGTGTACTGACACCAAGGATCAACAGGTGCGGGGAAGTTGCCATCAAATCCGTGTCTTTCGCAAACTAAACCGGCTATGCGACATGCGGGCTTCGATATGCGTTACTACGCAAACGGCACTGCGTTCATCGTGTTAGGTTGATGGGTCCTTGAATTTGTTCCATCGTTTGTTACCTTCTCGACTTTGGTCAAGACAGCTTTCTAACAGATCCACACAGGGAGAACAGTCTCATGTCCATGTTCATCGGTGAAGCGCTGGCTGGTGATGGTAACGAAATCGCCCATATCGACTTGCTGATCGGCAGCAAGGACGGTCCGGTCGGCGTCGCATTCGCCAACGCCTTGGCCCGCCAAAGCGAAGGGCACAGCAACCTGTTGGCCGTTCTGACGCCAAATCTGGCCGTGAAACCGTCGACGGTGATGATTACGAAGGTGACGATCAAAGGCATGCGTCAGGCGGTGCAGATGTTCGGCCCGGCGCAAGCCGCCGTCGCCAAGGCCGTGGCGGACTCGGTCGCCAGCGGCGTGATTCCGAAGAGTTCGGCGGAGGATCTGGTCATCGTGTGCGGCGTGTTCATTCATCCGGCCGCCGAGGATGATAAGAAGATCTACGATTACAACTATCAGGCGACCAAGGACGCGATTGCCAACGCGATGAAGGGCGCCCCGACGGTGGACCAGATGTTGGCGGGCAAAGACAGTGCCAAGCATCCGTTCCAAGGGTTCTAACCCCTAAAGGAACCAGGCTCATGAGCAACCCCCGCATCCTGGTGCAAATCGACCCGGACGTGCATGCCAGCGTATTTGACGCCGTCGTGGCGATCGATGCCGGGGTTGACCATTTGTTACAGTACCGCCAAGTGACAGCGGAACAAGTGCAAGGATTGGTTCACGGCTCGATCTTTACGCGCGGCCCACAGGACCTGAAATCCACGGCGATATTCATTGGCGGCACCGACGTGGCGGCAGCCGAAGAGTTGCTCAAACGGGTCCTCAAGAACTTCTTCGGACCGCTGCGCGTCTCGGTCATGATGGATGCCAGTGGAGCTAACACGACCGCGGCGGCAGCGGTCCTGGCAGCCGGGCGTCATGTCGGCCTGCGGGACTCCACCGCCGTCGTGCTGGCGGCGACCGGCCCCGTCGGCCAGCGGGTCGTGCGGTTGTTGGCTCGCGAAGGCGCTCGAGTGCGTGTGGCGTCGCGGAACTTGTCGCGAGCCGAACGCGTGTGCGATCAGGTTCGCGAGCGGGTTGAAGCCGCCGTCTTGCAGCCGGCCTCGACCGCACCCGAGTCGATGGCGGAGATTTTGGACGGTGCGTCCCTTGTGATCTCGGCCGGAGCGGCCGGGGTTACGCTGCTGCCGGCCGAAACGTGGCAGGCATGTCCGACCTTACGAGTGGCGATCGATTTGAATGCCGTGCCCCCGCTGGGGATTGGCGGTGTCGAGGCGACCGATAAAGCGGTCCAGCGCGGAGCGGTGACCTGCTACGGGGCGATCGGCGTCGGCGGCACCAAGATGAAGATCCACAGGACCGCGATCGCACGCCTGTTTCAGAGCAATTGCCAAGTGTTCGATGCCGAGGAAGTTTACGCCATCGGGCGGGAACTGCAGGGGTGAAAGTCGAAAACTCGAGAGCTCGAAAGAAGAAGCCCAATCGGAGTTCCAGCCACGAGGGTTAACATGACAACCACGCTTGCCCACGATCGCTTGCCGTCCCACTGCAGCGACGATATCCCGTATGAAATCGTGTACGGCCAGCGAAGGGACAAGCCGGCCATGGGAATGCTCGAGAACTGGATCGTTGGCAACCTTTTTTTCGCGCTCGACTCCTTCGTGCGAAGCCGGCGACTTGGGAAAGTAATCGCCGAGACGTTGTTTGTGTTGAATGCGTCATCCCAGCTGCAGAGGCGCCCGGATCTGGCCTTCGTTTCCCGCGCCCGTTGGCCGGGGCCTCCGGTGCGTACGAACGCTTGGGATGTCATCCCCGACTTGGCCGTCGAGGTGATCAGTCCCACGAACACCGCGGACGAAGTCATCGGGAAAATCGAAGAATATTTTACAGCGGGCGTCCGTTTGGTTTGGGTCATTTACGGCGAATTGCAGCGAATTTACGTCTACCGGTCCCCGAAATCGGTATCGATCCTCGATTCCAGCAATGTGCTCGATGGGGGTGAGACGATCCCGGGATTCAGCTTGTCGGTCGCCCAGCTGTTTGAAGACTTGAATCCGCAGCGGGAAAGCTAATTCGGCCACCGCTGCTACCGGTCGGCGACGTCGCGGTCCGCGTTTCGGAAGGCCAGCAGGATCGCCAGACTGGCCAACGCGCTCAGGACCACGACGGGCCAGTTGTACCCGAACGGGACGACCTGGCTGCCAGTGGGATGCATCAGCCACGTCAGCCAGGACGGCTGGTCCAGCAGTTGGGACGCTTGGTGGCTGACGATGACGGACATCGAGTTATGGGTGAAGTGGAAAACGGCGCAGGGCAACAAGCTCCGCGTTTGCAGGGCCAGATAGCCCAGCACGAACCCCACAGCGATGGCGGCCAAGGACTGCTGCAGCAATCCGTGGGTCAATCCGAACAGCACGCTGGAAATGGCCACTGCCGCCCACGGACTGCCGATGTGACGCAGACCGGACAGGATGAACCCACGAAAGGCCAGCTCTTCGCAGACCGCCGGAAACCCAGCCACGACCAGCAGAATCAGCCACAGCGGCATCCCTTGCATGGTGTCGGACAGTCGTTCGAGGGTCCGCAAGGTCTCCGCGCTAATCGGGTAGGTCGCTTCGATGCCTTGTGCCAGGAGTACAACCAGCGGATGGAGTGCGACCGCCAGGAGCAACGCGGCGGGAACCATCCAGACGCGCGGCATGGTCAACAGGAGGGTATGGCGGAGACTGCGGGCCAGGCACACGGTCATGATTAACGCGGGGGCGGCCACCAGTCCCAACTGCGTTACGGCCACCATCCGCACAAAGTCGCCATAGACTTCGGGTGGAACCATGCGCAGGCTGGCAAAAAAGGTCGTCAGCAAGATCAACATCCCGCACAACATGGCTTCGGCCACCGACGGCGTGGCTCCGCGATCGCGGACGATGTGCCGCAGCCACAGCCGCAGTCCGACGTTCTCGCCTTGCCGGAACAGCACCGACTCGCTCTGGAACTGCTGCACCGCCCAGCGGATCGCCAGCCAACAGCAACCACCGGTGACGGCTAACACCGGTGCGGCATATCGCAAGACGTCACTGTACTGGCCTTCGATCAACTGACGCAGCCACAGCACCATCCCGGTTATCGGAATCAGGCTCGTTCCTAGATCCAATCGGGCCGTTGGAAGCACGGGCAAGGTGATCAAGGGAAAGGATATCAACAACAAGGGCATCAGGTAGTATTGGCCCTCTTTGGCGCTTTGGGCAAAGGCGGCGATGGCTAGCGACAAGGCGCTGAACAAGGCGGCGATGGGCAGTGCGGCCAGTACCAGCCACGCGATGGCTAACGCGGGCGGCGGCCCAAAATCCAGGGCCAGACCCACCTCGGCCGACGCGCCCAGCTGCCGGATCAACAACACCCCGGTCATCCCCAGACTGAGCAGGTTCAGGTACGCCGTGGCGACACTGAAGCACATCACCGTTAACAGCTTGCCGCCCACAATCTCGCCGCGAGTCGCCGGACTGCACAGCAGCGTTTCCAGCGTCCCGCGTTCTTTCTCGCCGGCGCACAAGTCGATCGCCGGATAGAAGGCCCCCGTCAAGGCCCAGACCACGACGACGAAGGGTAGAATCCGGGCCCAGACCGCTGCCCGCCGCCGGATTTCCTCGGAAATGTCCGTGCGCAGCGGCTCGAATGGCTTGGCCACGGCGGGCGACACGCCGCGCGAATCCAACATGCGACGAACCACCGCCTCGCGCCACCGCCTTAGTACCCGCTCGACCCGGTCCGCCGCAATCCGCGAGCCATCGCCGGCTTGGTTGAACAGGATCTCCGGTGCCGAGACGCGCGGCGGGCTTTCACCTGCCGCCACCGCACCCTCCGTCGCCGACGATAACGCCGCCAGCTGCTGCGAGAAATCCGCGGGAAAGACGAGCATCGCGTCATACCCGTCGCGCCGAATCTCCCGCCGGGCCAGATCACGCGCCGCACCGGCATGTGCCTTTGCAGACCCAGCTGGCTCGAAGTTCAACTGCAGCAGCCGGGCGTCGTCTTCCGGGCAGAATTCCGCCGCGAACCGCGGGCCGTCGAACAACGCCGGTTCGGCGGTCAGCTCCGCCGAACCCAAGACCCAAATCCGCGTCGGCTGCTGCTGCATGAACTGGGTGATCTGCAGAAACAGCATCCCCAACAGCGGATACAGCAGCACCGGCAACACCGCAATCATAAAGATCGTACGCCGATCCCGCAGTTGATCGCGAACCTCGCGGAACCAAATTAAACGGACGTTTTGCCAAGACATGGGGGGGAAAGTCGAAAAGTTGCTAAGTCGGAAAGTCGGAGAGTCGCTAAGTCGGAGAGTCCTGGGCTACGACTTTAGGTGCGTTCGTAGGGATTCGATTCCGGCGGCCAGTTGTTTGAGCTTCTCACGACGTTCGTTTGCCAAGCTTGACGGCACGTAACCGAGATCTTCCGCGGTATAAAACATACTCCGGACTTCGCCGCAAGACCCCTTGGCAATCCGCAGAAAATTGGCGAAATCGGCGTCGGATCCGCGCTCGAAGCCCTCGGCGATGTCATTCATCACGGACATAGCCGCGCGACGAATCTGATCCTGGAAACCAAAGTCGCGAGCTGCGGCGGTATCGATTCCAAAATCAGAATAGACTTCCTTCACCACGACCCGTGCCGTCTGCCAAATCCACAAATCTTCAAACGATCGCGCGCTCGACATAGTTCCCTCAGGGATATCGCGAGTTGGACAACAAGGACACCAGCGGACCACACCCGGCACTCTTCGACTCTTCGACTTAGCGACTTAGCGACTTTTGGACTTAGCGACTTCTGGACCTTTCGACTTTCCCCCTTTCCTCCCCTTCGATCAGGTGAAAGAATAGTTCTTCGAGATCATTTTCCGCGTGCCGGTCACACAGGTCGGGAAGTGTTCCGGCATCCAGAATCCGGCCTCGGCAGATGATCGCGATCTGGTCGCACAACCGTTCGGCCTCGCGCATGATGTGCGTCGAGAAGATGATGCACTTGCCTTGGTCCCGCAGTTGCTTGACCGTATCCAGCAGCGACCGGGCGACGAGCACGTCCAGTCCCAGTGTGGGCTCGTCGAAAATCAGCACTGGCGGATCGTGGACCAACGTGCGTGCGATGGAGACTTTTTGCCGCATGCCCGTGGACATCTTCGCGCCCAGCACCTCGCGGATCTCGTTCATCTTCAGCCGGCCGAACAGGTCTTCCATCCGCTGACGCAGCAGTTCCGGTCCCAGACCGTACAAGCGGCCAAAGTGCTCGACCATCTCCCAGGCGGTCATGCGATCATAGACGCCGGTGCTGGCGGACATGTAGCCGATCTGGCGGCGTACCAAATCCGGCTGTCCGACCACGTCAAAACCGTTGACGGTGGCGGTGCCGCCGGTGGGCCGCAGCATGGTGCTGAGGATCCGCAGCGCGGTCGTTTTGCCGGCGCCGTTGGGGCCCAGCAGGCCGAAAACCTGGCCCTCCACCGCATCAAACGAGATCCCCGCCAGAGCGACCACCCAGCCCTGTCTCAAATCCTCGTAATGCTTGCTGA
Organism: uncultured Pirellulaceae bacterium; assembly: GCA_964645045.1. Classification (GTDB taxonomy): domain Bacteria; phylum Planctomycetota; class Planctomycetia; order Pirellulales; family Pirellulaceae; genus Anammoximicrobium. Next base: position 58,008 of record CAZXYZ010000038.1, read on the forward strand.
GTTGCCGGACGTGGATCATGGGGCGGGACCAAAGACAAAGAGTGTAAGAGTCGCTAAGTCGAAAAGTCCAAGAGGAAAAAGCCCGGCCGGATGCGAACGGGTTCCGGCTTCTTCACTTTTCAACCTTTTTACTTTTCGCCTTCTTCCCGTGGCTCTTCGACCTTTTCACATTTCGACTTTTCAACGCCTTCTTCCGCCGACTTTTCGACTTTTTCACTTTTCGACTTTTCGACTTCGTCTTCGGTCGCCGGCAATTGGTATCGCCGCGTCTGGCTGTCGACGAATACCTCGTCGAATTCGGTCTGGTCCGTGTCCCGGCGCAATAACAGGTACACGGCTGCCGCCAGGCACCAGAACAGGCTGTAACCGAAACCTGCCGCGATGGTGCGGACGAAGCCACTGCCGAAGTTCATCAACAGCACGCCGTACACCGGCCAGCCTGTGCCCGGGGAGGGGGCGTCGCGGAGCCGGACGATTTCTGCCCAGCGGTCCGAGCCGGCCCCCCAAGCGGCCGACCAATCGGCGAATCGAATCACGGCTTCCGAGAAGTGATACACCAGCAACCAGGCGAAGGCCCCGTAAACCGTCGCGACGGCCGCATAGAACAGGTAGTGCAAGGGCCGCTGGAAGGCATACGAATAGCTGCGGCTGAAAGCCTCGAAAACGTCCCCGCGTTCCTCGGCGCTGATCGTGCCCCACATCAGCGGCCAACCGAACAACAGTCCCAGCAGCAGGATCGCAATCAGCAGACCGCCGAACAGGGCCGGAACCCACAACAGGCCGGTGGCCAGCAAGCCGCCGTCCCAGCGGGCCAGAAATCCCAAACCCGCGATGGGCAGCGCGACCAAAGCGACACCGACCAGGGGAAACAATGGCGCCCCGACATACGCTCCCAGTCTGGATGCCGCGTGGCGGACGGCTTCGCCCAGCCCAAGCGGCTCCTCGCGTCCAAGCTTAACCACGGCGACCCGCGCGATGGCACCACCGAAAAAGCCCCATACGACCAACATCCACAGCAGGCCAAAGGCGTGGTAGGCCGCTTGCGTGACGGTCAACGGGGACTGAAACAACCGGGCCGCCGGATCGACGAATTGCAGGTAGATCGGCTGCAAGACATCGGGCGATGTCAACACGATCTCGCGGATCGAACGGGGAACGCGCCCGTCATTCGGCGCGGGCATGACGCTGGGCTGGCCCGGCCAGCGGCGATTACTCTCGACCCATTGGGCGAAGCCAGGGTCCGCTTGAACCGCGGATTCCGGCACAAACAACGCCTCGCCAACTCGCCATCCTGCCGGCGCGAGGCCCGCTCCCAGCGTCGCCAAGAAAAGTAGCGACATCGACTTGGCCAAGCGAAACGTGCGGAAGATCACCAGCCAGGGAAGCAGATCGCGCCAGGAGACCTCGCGAACCACGCCTCGATCGTTCGTCATGCTCCCTCCTCTTCGTCGTCTTCCGGCTCGACGGGCAAGCGGTTCTCTTCGCTCAGCCACCGTCCCAAGTCGATCAGGCGGCAGCGTTCGCTGCAGAAAGGCATCGCGGGCGCGGCCTCGGTTTCAAACGGCTTGCCGCACGTGGGACACAGAATCAGAGGCATGTCAGGCGCTCGCGGAAGTCGGTTTCTTTCGGCCGGCCCTGCTCGAACCGCGGGAAGATCTGTCGGACTTGCTCTCCACCGGCTTACTGTCCGCAGCCTTGCTGTCCACTGACTTGACCTCGGGGGACTTGCTGTCCGTGGACTTATTGTCGGGAGACTTGCCGTCCGAACTCTTGCTCGAGCCGCTGTCAGCCGATGTCTTCTCCGCTTCGGCGCCCTTTTTGTAAGATTCGCTGCGGTAATCGGTTTGATAGAAACCCGAGCCTTTGAAGATCAGGGCCGCGCCGGTGCCGAACAGCCGCCGCAACGATTTTTTCCCGCACCGCGGACATTTTTTCTTCACGGGCTCCATGATCGATTGGAACAGTTCAAACGTGTGCTCGCACGAACCGCATTCATAATCATAGGTGGGCATGGCCGTGCTCCTTTGTCTCATTCCCGGTCGGCGAAGCTGCCGCCGGCCTAGCCGAAACCACGACTTGCGACGGTCTGACGACCCGGTCGTACAACTGATATCCGTTCTGGGCTACCTCGATCACGGTGCCCGGCGGCACTTGCTCGTTCGGAAACTGGGCGATCGCTTCGTGTACGTGAGGGTCAAAAACCGCCCCTTGAGATTCAATTCGTCGACAATGGTGCCGCTCCAGAACCGTGGTCAACGCCTGGGCGACCATCTTAACACCTTCCACCAGCCGTGCGGAGCCCCCCTCCTGGTCTGCGGATTGGATTGCCCGCTCCAAATTGTCCACAATGGGCAACAAATCCCGGAGCAGCGGCAACGAGGCGTATTTGACTGCCTCGTCCAGATGCCGGCTGGCCCGCTTGCGATAGTTCTCCAACTCCGCATGCGCCCGCAACACGCGCTCTTCGGCAGCCGCCAAGTCGGCTTGCAACGATTGGACCTGCGTCTGAAAACCAGCGTCGCCAGGCTCATCGGAAACTGCGTCCGCAAGCGCCCGGTCGACGGCGTTCACCTGGTCCTGGTCCGCAGGACTGCAGTTCGCCGTTGTTTCGGAGTCAGCAGCCGTGACGGTATTCGCATCTGTGTGAGGCATTTTACTTTTGGTCATGCTTCAACCGCGGTCATAGATCACCGCGCTCCCAAGCCAATCGCGCTCAGCGTCCACGCCGAAATAATGCATCGTTCGAGTAATGATTGTCCAACGACATGTGAGCGGCACGGAGCGAGCCCAATGCCGCTAACTTTGTAGCGGCACGGCGCAAGCCGTCCGGTATTCCAGTCGTAAAACCGGGCGGCTTGCGCCGCTCCGCTGACAAAAATTCATTTTTGTTTCGGCGCGGCGGATCAGGTTTCGTTCTCCCCCGTGAAATAGCTCGTCAATTTCTCCAGAAAGCTTTTGCGCTGCGGCGAGACGTGCGAATTCTCGACGTCCGCCAGCTCTCGCAGCAGTTCCTCCTGACGCGGCGTCAGTTTCTTGGGGACTTCGATGTAGACCTGGACAACCAAGTCGCCCAAGCCGCCGCCGCGCGGATTGGGCATACCGCGTCCCCGCAGCCGGAACAATTCGGCCGATTGCGAGCCCGCGGGAATTTGCAATTCGGCCCGTCCCGTGAGCGTGGGTACCTCGATCGTCGCCCCCAAGGCGGCCTGGCTGTACGTCACCGGCAGCCGCAACAGGAGATGATCCCCCTCGCGCTGAAATAGCCGGTGCGGCCGGATCGTGACAAAGCAATAGCAATCGCCCCGCGGTCCGCCATCGGGACTGGGCTCGCCTTCGCCGGTCAGCCGCACGCGCATTCCATCATCGACGCCCGCCGGGATCGCGATCTCCAGTTTTACCCGGTCCTTCACATAACCATTGCCACGGCAATCGCTGCAAGGATCGGCAATCACGGCTCCCGCACCATGACATACGGGACAGGTGGTCTGCACGCGCAGAATTCCAGCTGATTGCACCACCTGACCGCGGCCGCCGCAGCGGCGGCACGCTTCCGGCTTCGATCCCGGCTTGCTGCCCGAAGCCTGGCAGGTCTCACAGCGTTTGCTACGGGTGAACTCGACGGTCTTCGTAACCCCTTTGGCCGCTTCTTCCAAATCCAGAGTCACATCACAGCGGAGATCGGCGCCGCGCCGCTGACGCTGCCGCCTCCGCCCTCCACCGCCGAACAGGTCCCCAAAGCCGAAGAGGTCGCCGAACGCTTCGAAGATGTCACCGACATCATTGAAGTGCGGCGATCGGCCGCCGGCCTCCAAACCCGCGTGGCCGTACTGGTCGTATAACGCGCGCTTGTCCGCATCGCTCAAGACTTCATACGCTTCGGCGGCGGCTTTGAACTTCTCCGTCGCGTCCGCGTCGCCGGGGTGACTGTCCGGATGATACCGGATCGCCAACTTGCGGTAAGCGGCGGCGATCTCCTTCTCGGTCGCGCTGCGCGATACGCCGAGCACCTCGTAATAATCTCGCTTGGCGGTCATAGTCGGCATGGCTCGGGGACCTCGTAGCGACCAACCCATCCGTGAAAAAAACGGGCCACCCCGTGCAGAAGTGGCCCGTCTTCATGTTTGCCGGTCCGTGTCCCTAGGCGACACTACCTTCGATCCGGGCCTTCTTCTTGTCGTCCTTGTCGAAGTTCGTCACGAGAGCTTCGGTGGTCAGCAGCAGGCTGGCGATGCTGGCCGCGTTGCCCAAGGCGGTCCGCACGACCTTGACCGGGTCGATAATGCCGGCCTTGAACATGTCCACGAACTGATTGCCATTGGCATCGTAGCCCATGTTGGTGTCCTTTTCGCGGACATCCTCGGCGATCACCGAACCGTCCAAGCCGCCGTTGCCGACGATCGTCTTCAGCGGCGTATCCAACACGGCCAGGATGATGTCGACACCGACCTTCTCGTCGCCCCGGGCCGAATTGCGCGCCTTCTCAACGGCTTCCCGGCACCGCAGCAGGGCGACGCCGCCACCCGGCACGATGCCTTCCTCGACCGCCGCCCGGGTCGCGTGCAAGGCGTCCTCGATGCGGGCCTTCTTCTGCTTCATGTCGGCCTCGGTTTCGGCACCCACCGAGATGACCGCCACGCCGCCGGACAGCTTGGCCAACCGCTCTTGCAGCTTCTCGCGATCGTACTCGCTGTCCGTCTGCTCGATCTGGTGATTGAGTTGCGCGATCCGCTTGTCGATGTCCGCCCGTTTGCCGGCTCCCTCGACAATCGTCGTGTTGCTCCGGTCGACCGTCACCTTCTTGGCCTTGCCCAAGTGCGAGACTTCGATGTTTTCCAGCTGGATGCCCAGGTCCTCGCTGATCAGCGTACCGCCGGTCAGGACCGCGATGTCACCCAACATGGCTTTGCGGCGGTCGCCGAAGCCAGGCGCCTTGACGGCGCACACGTTCAGGACGCCGCGCAGCTTGTTGACGACTAACAGTGTCAAGGCTTCCGCGTCCACGTCCTCGGCGATGATCAACAACGGCTTGCCGGTCTGGGCCACCTTTTCCAAGATGGGCACCAAGTCCCGCAGATTGCTGATCTTCTTCTCGTGAATCAGAATGCAGCAGTCTTCCAGCAAGCAGTCCATGTCCGTCGTGCGATTGATGAAGTAGGGCGAAATGTAGCCCTTGTCGAACTGCATCCCGTCCACGAACTCGACCTGCGTTTCCGTCGTCTTGCCTTCCTCAACCGTAATCACGCCGTCCTTGCCGACGCGTTCCAGGGCGTCCGCCAACTGTTGGCCGATCGCCATGTCGTTGTTGGCGCTGATCGCGCCGACGCTGGCAACTTCGTCCTTACTGGTCACCGGCTTGGCGATCGAGAACAAGTGCTCGACGGCCGCGTCGACGCCCCTCTCGATGCCCCGGCGAATGGCCATCGGGTTCGTGCCGGCCACGATATTGCGGAGACCTTCGCGGAAGATGGCGCGAGCCAGCACCGTGGCGGTGGTGGTCCCGTCGCCGGCGATGTCGGACGTCTTCTGCGCGACTTCGACGACCAGCTTCGCGCCCATGTTCTCGAAGCGGTCCTCCAACTCGATTTCCTTGGCTACGGTGACGCCATCCTTCGTCACGGTGGGACCGCCGAACGATTTGTTGATAATCACATTCCTGCCGGTCGGACCCATCGTGATGGCGACGGCCTTAGCCAGCTTGTCGACGCCCTGCAACATTTTGGCGCGGGCGTGATCCTGAAACAGCAATTGCTTCGCCACTTTGCAAAACCCCTATGCGAGAGAGAGTGTGCCATGAACCGTTCTGCCAACCGGCTCGCCTGCCGCGAGTCCGGTTTGCACCTGCCACGGGCCGCGACGCTCAGGCGACGACCTTGGCCAAAATATCGCTTTCCCGGAGGATCTTGACGTCCTCGCCGTTGACCTCGATCTCGGCCCCGCCGTACTTGCCGTAGATGACCTCGTCGCCTACCGCGACCGACATCTCCGCCCGCTGTCCGCTGTCCAGCAACTTGCCGGGGCCGACCGCGACCACCTTGCCACGCTGCGGCTTCTCCTTCGCCGTGTCGGGCAACACGATCCCGCCGGCGGTCATCTCTTCAGCTTCCATCGGTTCCACAACCACGCGGTCGTCCAAGGGTCGAATCTTCAGCTTTGCCATCGTTGAATTCCTTCCTATCGAAATGACTTAGTGTCTCAATCGGTGTCTATCAGCAAACGGTCACATGCCTGACGCCGCACCATCGCGGCGATCCCCATCAGCAGGACCAAATCAGCTCCGTCTACATCATACCGTCCATGCCACTCATGCCGCCCATGCCGCCCATTCCACCCATCCCGCCCATGCCATGATCGTCATGGTGGCCACCGGCGGGCTCTTCGTCCTTCGGAATGTCGGTCACCAAGGCTTCGGTCGTCAGCAGCAACCCGGCCACGCTGGCCGCATTCTGCAGGGCAGTCCGGACAACTTTCGCCGGATCGATCACACCCGCCTCGACCAAATCGCAGTAGGTGTCTTTGTCGGCGTCATACCCTTCGGTCTTGCTCTTCAGGCGGCGGACCTTGCTGACCACGACCGCACCGTCTTTCCCGGCATTCTCGGCGATGCAACGCAACGGGTAATCCAGGACGCTGCGGATGATCTTCACCCCCATCGCTTCGTCGCCAATTGCCTCAACCTTGTCCAATGCCTTTTCCGACCGGATCAAGGCCACGCCGCCGCCGGGCACGATGCCTTCTTCCAGAGCTGCCTGGGTGGCCGACTTGGCGTCCTCGAGCAGCACCTTCCGCTCCTTCATTTCCGTCTCGGTCGCCGCACCGCAACTGATCTGAGCGACTCCGCCAGCCAACTTGGCCAACCGCTCCAGCAGTTTTTCGCGGTCATAGTCGCTGTCCGTCTTCTCAATTTCGTTGCGAATCTGCTGCACGCGGCCCTCGATCGCGTCCTTCTTACCGGCGCCGCCAATCAGCACGGTTTCGTCAGCCGTGACCTTGACCTTCTTGACCCGGCCGAGATCGCTCAGCTTGACACTTTCCAGATCGATGCCCAAGTCCTTGAAAATCGGGGTCGCCCCGGCCAACACGCCGATGTCGCCCATCATGGCCTTGCGGCGGTCGCCATAGCCCGGCGCCTTGACCGCACACACGCTCAAGATGCCGCGCATCTTGTTCACGACCAGCGTCGCCAACGCTTCGCCTTCGACATCCTCGGCGATAATCAGCAACGGCTTCTTCGCGCGGCTGATGGCTTCCAATAGCGGGATCAGCTTCTTGTTCGACGAGATCTTCTCTTCGTAAATCAAGACGTAGCAGTCTTCCATTTCGACGGCCACATCATCTTCGTTGGTCACGAAGTGCGGCGAGAGGAAACCGCGATCAAACTGCATGCCCTCGACGACTTCGACCGTCGTCTCGCTGCCGCGGCCCTCTTCGACCGTGATCACGCCGTCTTTGCCGACCTTGATAAAGGCATCCGCCAACACGTTACCGATCGTCGGGTCATTGTTCCCGGCAATCGTCGCAACCTGTTGAATGCTCTTCTTGTTCTTCGCATCGATGGGCGTCGCCATCTTCTTGATCGCCTCGACGACCGCATCCGTCGCCTTCCCAATTCCGCGCGACAGGGCCATCGGGTCGTAGCCGGCGGCAATCATCTTCAAGCCCTCGCGGAAGATGGCTTCCGCCAGGATCGTCGCCGTCGTAGTACCATCGCCAGCTACGTCGTTGGTCTTGCTCGCGACTTCCTTCACCAACTTGGCGCCCAGGTTCTCCTCCGGGTCATCCAACTCGATGTCCTCCGCCACGGTCACTCCATCTTTCGTGACCTTGGGCGAGCCCCAACCCTTGTCCAACACGGCATTGCGGCCGCGCGGCCCCAAGGTGCTGCGGACAGCCGAGGCCAGCTTCGACACGCCCGCTAACAAGGCTTGTCGCGCATCATCTTCGTAGACCATTTTTTTCGCCACGTCCCGAATCCTCCTTTCGCTGACACAAAGAAAATCAGTAGCCGCTTCGCGCGAGTGTTTTCCGCACCAACCGTTGGCTGCGCCCTCTTCCGCGCCGGCGACATTAACTTTCGAGCGGCAGGCAGACTGTATCTGTATTGGCAGACTGACTTACGGTTGCCTCATAGGTAGCAAGCGTCGTGCCAAGACGCCTCGTCGTGACATAAGTAGTTTTGTGATAAGTATTTATGTCTTTCATCATGTGTTTCGATGGATCCTTGGGCCAAACCTGTCAAGCTAGTCGTGCCATTTTGGCAGAACAGTACGTGGGATAGGCTTCCAGCCTGTCAGATACCCAGCCTGTCAGATACATATGTCCCGGCAAACGTGGAAGCTCAAACTGCCCAGAACTTGACAGGTTGGAAGCCTATCCCACGAGAACTTGACAGGCTGGAAGCCTATCCCACGAGAACTTGACAGGCTGGAAGCCTATCCCACGGTCAGAGCCCCTCAGGCCTTGCGTCGGCCTTCGCGGCGACGGTCGACTTCCTTGAGGGTGGCCTTGCGCAGCCTGATCTGCGTGGGGGTGACTTCGACCAGTTCATCGTCCTCGATATACTCCAGAGCGGCTTCGAGGGAGAAGCGTCGCGGCGGTTTCAGCAGGATATTCTCGTCGCTGCCGGCGGCCCGGACGTTGGTCAGTTTCTTTTCCTTCGTGGGATTCACCGACATGTCGTTGTCGCGGCTGTTCTCGCCCACGATCATGCCTTCGTAGACTTCGTCGCCGGGGGCCACGAACAAGTCGGATCGCTGCTGCAGGCCGTTCAAGCCGTAAGCCACCGCCCGGCCGGAGGTCATCGACATCAGCACGCCGTTGCTGCGCCGCGGCACATCGCCCTCCAACGGCCGATAGGCTTCAAACCGGTGATGCATGATGGCTTCGCCCTGCGTGGCGTTCAGCAGCTTGGTCCGCAGACCGATCAGGCCCCGCGCCGGGATGGAGAATTCCAAGTACGAGTAATTGTGGCGAGTGTCCATCTTGGCGATCACGCCCCGCCGCTCGCCCACCATCTCCATGACCGGGCCGACTTTATCCGTCGGCACTTCGACGGTCAGCGTCTCGAACGGTTCTTCCTTGACGCCGTTGCGCACGTGCAAAATCACGTGCGGCTTGCCGACCGACAACTCGTAGCCTTCGCGCCGCATGTTCTCGATTAGCACGCTCAGGTGCAGCACGCCGCGGCCGGACACACGAAAGCCGTCGCTGCCCTCGAGGGGTTCCACGCGCAGCGCGACGTTCCGCTCCAATTCGCGGTACAACCGCTCGCGCAACTGCCGCGTGGTGACGTATTTACCGTCGCGTCCGGCAAACGGCGAGTTGTTGATGGAGAAGACCATCTCCAGCGTCGGCTCGTCGACAGACAACCGCGGCATGGGCCGCAGATGTTCCGGATCGCAGATCGTGTCGCCGATTTCCAATTGTCCCAAGCCGACAATGGCCACCACGTCGCCCGCCGTTGCTTCCTCGACTTGCAGCCGTCCTAAGTTTTCAAAGACGTACAGGGCGGTAATTCTGGCGGTCGTCGTCTTGTCGTCCGCCTGCAGCAGCGCCACGGACTGGCCCTGCCGGATCGTGCCGGCTTGGATCCGGCCGATGGCGATGCGGCCGACATAAGCGGACCAATCGAGCGTCGTGATCAGCATCTGCAGCGGCGCGTCCGGCTCGACCTCCGGCCCGGGGATTTCCCGCAGCACCATGTCCAGCAGCGGGCGCATGGAACCGGTCCGGTGCGTGGGCGATTCGGTCGCATAGCCCTCGCGGGCGGTCGTGAAAATATAGGGAAACCCCTGCAGATGGTGTCCGCCCTCCAACTCCATCAGCAGGTCGAATGCCTCGTCCAGCACCTCGAACGGCCGCGCATCGGGCCGATCGATCTTGTTGACCAGGATGATCGGCTTCAGGCCGCATTGCAGGGCTTTGGTCAGCACAAAGCGGGTCTGCGGCATCACGCCCTCGGCGGCGTCGATCAGGACCAGCGCGCCGTCGGCCATCCGCAGCACGCGTTCCACTTCGCCGCCAAAGTCGGCGTGTCCGGGCGTGTCGATGATGTTGATCTTCACACCCTGATACGGCAGCGCAATGTTCTTGGCCAGGATCGTGATCCCGCGTTCCCGCTCCAAATCGTTGCTGTCCAGGATGCATTCGCCGACCAGCTGGCTGTCGCGAAACTGGCCGCTCTGGCGCAGCAGGCAATCGACCAAGGACGTCTTGCCGTGGTCGACGTGGGCGATAATGACGATGTTTCGAAGGTCGTTGCGTCGCATAGCTTACTTCTTGGCCTTCGGGAACAACGGGCCGCCGTACTGGGCACCCACGCCCAACTCTTCCTCGATCCGCAACAGCTGATTATATTTCGCCATGCGGTCGCTGCGGGACGCCGATCCGGTCTTGATCTGACCGGTGGCCAGGGCCACGGCCAGGTCGGCGATGGTCGAATCTTCGGTTTCGCCGCTGCGGTGGCTGGTCACGCTGCTGTACCCGTTGCGGTGGGCCAACTGGATCGCTTCGATCGTCTCGGTCAGCGTACCGATCTGGTTGACTTTGATCAGAATGCTGTTGGCGATGCCTTCGTCGATGCCGCGCTGCAACCGTTCGGTGTTGGTGACGAACAAGTCGTCGCCGACCAACTGGATTTTGTTGCCCAACGTATCGGTCAGCAGTTTCCAGCCCTTCCAATCGTCTTCGGAACAGCCGTCTTCGATCGAGCAAATGGGGTACTTGGCGACCCAATCGGCCAAAAATGCAACCATGGCGGCCGAATCGATCGCTTTGCCGTCGATCGTGTACAGGCCCTTGTCCGCGTCGTAGAATTCGGTCGAAGCGGCGTCCAGGGCGATGAACACCTGCTGGCCCGCCTTGTAGCCGGCCTTGTCGATGGCTTCCATGATCAGATCCAACGCCTCGACATTGCTGCCCAAGTCCGGCGCGAATCCGCCTTCGTCACCGACGGACGTGTTCAGTTTTCGGGAACTGAGCACCTTCTTCAGGTTGTGGAACACCTCGACGCCGCAACGCAATGCATCGCTGAACCGGTCAAACCCCAGCGGCATGACCATGAATTCCTGGATGTCCACCGAGTTGTCGGCATGTTGGCCGCCGTTGACGATGTTCATCATCGGGGCCGGCAGCACGCGGGCACTGCAGCCACCCAAATACCGGTAGAGGGGTTGGCTGGTGAAATTCGCGGCGGCCTTGGCGACGGCCAGGGACACGCCTAGGATGGCGTTGGCACCCAGGTTTTTCTTGTTCGGCGTGCCGTCCATCTCGATCATCCTGCGGTCCAAGCCAACCTGGTCCAGCCCGTCCAGCCCTTCCAGCTCCGGCGCGATCTTTTTGTTCACGTTGTCGACGGCTTGGACGACGCCCTTGCCCAGATATACTTTCTTGTCGCCATCCCGCAATTCCCAGGCTTCGTGGGCTCCGGTGCTGGCTCCGCTGGGGACGGCGGCCCGTCCAAAAGAACCGTCGACCAGGGTAGCTTCCACCTCAATCGTAGGGTTTCCGCGGCTATCCAAGACTTGACGACCGTGAATTTCGGCGATTGCGCTCATTGTGTATCCTTTCGCAAAACTCGATAAACTGAACTTTCCGGCGGGTATTGTGATCGATCACGGGCGGATTGACTAGGCGGCATGGCGGGGCAGAGGTAAGAGTCGAGAGTCGAAGGTCCAGAGTCGACGGCCGGCAGGCTAAGCCCAGGTTATGGGTTATTGACTCCAAGAGTCCTTACGGATGAATCAAGTTTTGAGGGCCCACAGATGGCAGAGCGGACCCACGGATGAGTCGTGAACAGGAAACATCCGTGGGTCCGCTCTGCCATCCGTGGGCACCAATCTGCGCCGTCGGTGTGAGACGCGGCCTCGCTAATCATGAACAATCTGGAGTTTAGCACCTTCACAGGGGGATTATGTCGCACCTAGCCGACTTGCGAATTGGGGATATCGAGATTGGTTTTCCGGTCGTCCAGGCCGCGTTGTCGGGGTACAGCGACTGGCCGATGCGCGTGATTGCGCGTCGGTTGGGCGCGCCGTACACGTTGTGTGAAGTGATGCTGGACCAGTTTCTGCTGACGGTCAAGCTGCGGAAGCGGACCCAGCATTTCCTGTATTTGACGGACGAAGAGCACCCGGTGGGCGGCCAATTGATGGGGGCCGAACCGGAGCAATTTGCCGCGGGCGCCGGGCGTCTGGTCCAGGCCGGCTTTGACGTGATCGACATCAACTTTGGCTGCCCGGTGAAAAAGGTCTTGGGCAGGTGCCGGGGCGGCTTTCATTTGAGCCAGCCGGAGGTAGCTCTGGAGATCATTCGCCGCACCCGCGACGTGGTGCCGGCCCGGATCCCGGTGACCGTCAAGATGCGGCGGGGAATGGACGAAACGGCGGAGAGCCGCGACAAGTTCTACGCGATTTTGGACGGGGCTTTTCAGTCCGGCGTCGCGGCCGTCACGGTCCACGCCCGCACCGTCCGGCAGCGGTACGACGGGGCAAGTCACTGGCCGTTTTTGGCGGAGGTCAAGCGTCACGTGGGACCACGGATGGTGTTAGGCAGCGGCGATTTGTTCTCGGCACAAGCCTGCCTGGACATGATCCGCGAGACCGGCGTCGACGGCGTCACCGTGGCGCGCGGAGCGATCGGAAACCCGTGGATCTTCCAGCAGGCTCGCGCCCTGGCCGCCGGTCGCCCGCTGCCACCGCCGCCCACGGTCCACCAGCAGCGGGACGTGATCCGCGAGCACTATCGGCTGGCCGAAGAACTGTATGGAGAAAGGTTTTGCGGACCGCTGATGAGGAAGTTCGGGATCAAGTATTCGGCTCTGCACCCGCAGTACGAACAAGTCCGGACGGCGTTCATCCGAATCCGCTCGCGTCAGGACTGGGAGGCGGCCTTAGACCAGTGGTACGGCGAGGATTTGCCGGGGAAGAGTCCGGCCGAAGTGGCGGAAGGTTGCCAAGCGGAGCAATTTGGCGAATAATCGGGGAATATGGCAAACTCGGCTGAGCAACTCGATACGACGATCGAAATCGTCACCCCGGAAAACATCGCTTTTCATTATCGGGTGGCCGGCCCGTTCCGGCGGTTTCCCGCGTACCTGATCGATCTGGGGATCCGCTTTGGAATCCTCGCCCTGGTGTGGGTCGGTCTGTCCCTGCTGGCGGGAATTGGCGGCGGTCCGCTGGCGATCGCGATCGGCTTGATCGCGATGTTCCTGCTGGAGTGGTTCTACGGCGGTTTTTTCGAGACGTACATGAACGGTCAGACGCCGGGCAAGCGGGCGATGGGAATCCGCGTGTTGACGGTGGACGGCCAGCCGATCAATGGTTTGCAGGCGGTGTTGCGCAACATCCTGCGGACGGTCGATCTGTATCCCATGCTGTCGCTGGAGATGTTCGGCGTGCCGGCGCCTGTGTACATCTTGCCGACGTACATGGTCGGTCTGGTGACGATGACGCTGAACCACCGGTTCCAGCGGGTGGGCGATTTGGTGTGCGGCACGCTGGTGGTGATCGAAGAGCGGCATTGGCTGACCGGTGTGGTCAAGCTGGAGGACGAGCGGGCCGCGCAGTTGGCCGAGTACGTGCCGCCGGACTTTCGCGTCAGCCGGAGCTTGGCCCGCAGTCTGGCCACCTACGTCGAGCGGCGACGGTTCTTTACGGCCGCGCGGCGGGGCGAAGTTGCCAAGTACTTGGCCGAACCGCTGTTGATCCAGTTCGGCATGCGGCGCGACACCAGTCACGATTTGTTGTTATGCGCGCTATACTATCGCACCTTTGTCGCCGACCACAGCGCCGACACCCTGCCAACCGGCCTGCGCGGCGATTCGCCCTTCGGGACGCCGCCCTGACCAGTGACCAGTGACAAATGACAAATGACCGCTCCCCGGAGTATTGCTGGTGAAAGTTGCCGAACTGCTGGAATTGCGGCGTAGGAATTGGGCCGAATTGGAGCGGCTGTGCGATCGGCTGGCGGCCAGTCGCGCCGCAACCCTCCGCGCGGCCGACGTGTCCCGGTTTGCCGCGCTGTACCGGGCCGCGTGCGCCGATCTGGCTTTGGCCGACTCGTACCAGTTGCCGCCGAACACGGTCCAGTACCTGCATCGCCTGGTCGGCCGGGCGCACAACCAATTGTATCGGACGCGGCGGTTTGCGTTTGCCACGTGGAGCCGGGTGCTGTTGGAGGAAGTGCCGCAGCGGATCTTCCAGGATCGCTGCGTGCAGGTGGCCTTTTGCCTGTTCTGGGGCGTGTTTCTGCTGTCAGCCTTCCTGGCGTATTCCAAACACACTTGGCCGCAATACGCCGAGGCGGTCATGACGCGCGAGGCGATCGAGGGACTGGAGAGCAGTTTTCAGAATCCCGTCGACGGCCGAAATCCCGAAGCAAGTCTGATGATGGCCGGCTTCTACATTCAACACAACACGGGGATTGGCCTGAAGTGCTTTGCCGGTGGTTTGGCGGTCATTCCCGGGATTGTCGTGACGGCCTTCAACGCGGCATTCCTGGGGGCGTCCTTTGGATACATGGCTCGGCCGGATGTCGTCCAAGGGGAGAATTTCTTTCATTTCGTCACGGCGCATGGCCCCTTTGAACTCACGGCCATCGTGCTGTCGGCCGGAGCCGGATTGCGGCTGGGGCTGGCCTGGCTGTTGCCGGGCCATTGGAGCCGGTTGGCGTCGCTGCGGCTGACGGCGGTCCAGACGATGCCCTTGATGGGCGCCGCCATGGCCATGTTCTTTTTCGCGGCCTTGATCGAAGGGTTCGTTTCGCCGTCCGGACTGCCCTACTGGTTCAAAGCGACCGTGGCGGTGCTGTCCAGCGGGATGCTGTCCTTCTATTTCATCATCCTCGGCATGCCGCGGAGGCCGGAACGTGCAGTTCGATAAGACCACGATCGCCGTTCGCCAGCGAGGTCTGCTGGATACGCTGGACCTGGCACTGCACGTGTTGCGCGAGTATGCCGCGCCGCTGGCGGCCACCATGCTGTTGGGCGTCGTGCCGCTGATGGCCGTCAATTATCTGCTGCTGGGTTGGATGGCCGGTCCACTGGACGAAGAGGCGGGGGTGCCGTGGCGGTTTATCTACCATCTGTCGCTGCAGATCTATTTGCAGGCGCCGCTGGCCGGTATTTTCGCGACGGCTTATCTGGGAGATGCGGTGTTCTTGGACGAGCCGCGGATGCGGGACGTGATTCGCGAGGTCGTCCGCCGGCTGCCGCGGATCGCCTGGTGCCACCTGCTGGTCCGAGGCGTCGCGGCGGGCTGGGTGTTGCTGCTGACGATCCGGCGCGAAGGCGAGTTCGAGCCGGCCGTGGAGGTTTTTCTGTTGCTGTCGCTGGTGGGTTACGCGAGCCTGGTGCGAGCCTTTCGCCCGTTCATTAACGAGATCGTGTTGTTGGAACGTAACCCGCTGGTATCGCAAGACAAACGCGTGATGACGGTCGGACGCCGCAGTACCGCATTGCACGGCGCCAGCGGCGGCGAGTGGATTTCCCGCTGGTTGTTCTCGTGCATCCTGGGCGTCCTGTTGGTCCTTGCGACCTACGGAACGATTGGTTTCCTCTCGGGGGTCATCCGGCAGGACTGGACGCAGGGGCCGCTGTTGATCCAATACTTGCTGCCGCTGGCGATGTGGTTGGTCGCGTGCTACTTTACGGTTTTCCGCTTCCTGACGTATCTCGACGCGCGGATTCGTCAGGAAGGCTGGGAAGTCGAATTGCAGCTGCGCGCCGAAGCCAGCCGGATGGCGAAGGGAGCAGGGGGAAAGGCGACGTGAGTCGAGAGTCGAGAGCGGAGAACGTTGCCAATGACCAATGACACCCCTCCAATCCCGCGGCCTTTCCTGCGAACGCTTCTGTTAAGCGTCCGCATGAGCTTGTTGCTGGGGGTAGTGGTCTTGACACTGACTTCGAGACCAGCCGGGGCAGCGGATCTGGCCGGAGCGGATCCGGCGGTCGACGCGGGGCGCGAGGCGTTACGCGGGCGCACGCGGTTTCCGTGGTACGATGCCGACCGGGACGCACTGCGCCGCATCGATGTCCAGCCGCCGGCGGACACCGCCGAGAATCGCCGTTCGACTTGGCAAGCCACTCCGTCGCTTCCAGACTCGTCCGGGCCGTCGTTTGGCACCGACTGGAGCGGGCTGTGGGCGGTGATCGAAGCGATCATCTGGGCGGGCCTGCTCGCCCTGCTGGTCTGGCTGATTTATTTTCTGGCCCGCAGCTACTTGCGTCAGCATTCGGCTCCGGAGGCCGACGAGGCCGCCGCGGACGAGGCCCGTACGGAGGCGGATTTGATCGAGAGTCTGCCGTTTGACGTCCGACGGCCGCAAGCCGATTTGCTGGCGGAGGCCAAGCGGTTGTACGAACGGGGCGCGTATGCCCAAGCTATCATTTACCTGTTCAGCTACCAATTGATCCGGCTGGATCGCGGCCAGCACATCCGCTTGGCGCGCGGCAAGACCAATCGGCAGTACTTGCGCGAACTGCAGCCGCGGCCGGACTTGCGCGGCATCCTCGAACGCACGATGCTGGTGTTCGAGGAGGTCTTTTTTGGGGACTATCCCCTGGATCGGGCCGGCTTCGAACGCTGTTGGGAGCGACTCGACGAGTTCCATCAACGCCTGTCGGAGGCGGCGGCATGAAGCATACAACAGCGTTGCCAAGCGTCGTGGCTGCGACGAAAGGGCACCGGAGGGCTGACGCCCGCCCGCTCGCCAGAGCGAGTTGGCTGCTGGCCGCCTGGGCCGCGCTGCTGGCAGGCTGCGGCATCCAGGAGATCGACCGCGCGTATGGAAGACGCCGAGGGGCGGACGGCGAGGCCAGCGTCAATGGCACGGCGGTGCTGGCGCGGATGTTCGAACGGGCAGGCCACAAGATCCAGACCCGCAGCTACTTGTCGCCCAGCATCCACAACTTTGATGTGATCGTCTGGTTCCCCGATGATTTCAAGCTGCCGGAGGAGGAGCCGCAGGAATTCCTCGAAGAATGGCTGTACCAGGGGCAGGGCAAGACGCTGATCTACGTGGGCCGGGATTACGATGCGACGATCGACTACTGGGAGAAAGTCCTTCCCACGGCGCCGCCGGAGCAGAGCGTCGAGGTATTGCGGCGGTTGGCCCAGGCCCGCGCCGAGCATTTCCGCGCCCGCGCCGCCACGCCGGACGCCAAGGAAAGCCGCTGGTTTCGCGTGCTGGGAAACGAGCCGCGGCGTTACGTCGGCCGCCGCCAGGACAAGGCGGCGCCGCTGGCGGGCCCGTGGGCCGCTGATGGCGGATTGCGGCCCGCCGAACTCGATTTGGTGATTGATGCGCGCCTGGAGCCGCTGCAGGATCCTCCCCACGACGATTTTGGCGGCCAACTAAGTTCGGAGATTTGGTTGGCAGCGGGCAACGTTCCGCTGGTTTGGCGGATCACCAATCCTTACTGGAACGATGGCGAAATCGACAAAGGCCAGATCGTCGTCGTCAACAATGGTTCGTTCCTGCTGAATCTGCCGTTGGTCGAACACGGGCACCGCAAACTGGCCGCCAAGCTGATCGCCGCCTGCGGTTCCGCACCCAAGAAAGTTGCGTTTCTGGAGAGTGGTGCGGCGGGCATCACGGTCCACGAAGAGGAGCCGGGGGCCAGCTATCCCACGGGCTTCGAAGCCTTCACCGTTTGGCCGCTGAACGTCATCCTGCTCCATTTCGTGCTGCTGGGACTGGCAGTCCTTGCCTGCCGCTGGACCGTATTCGGCCGGCCGCGACAGTTGCCGCGGCCGCCGGTTTCCGATTTCGGCCAACACGTCGAGGCGCTGGGCGATTTGCTGGCGCGGACCCGGGATCGCGACTACGCGCAGAATCGGCTGGCCGAGTACCGTCGCCAGACCGGGCTCGATCGGCCGGTCACGGGTCCCGCACGGGTTGCGACGCCGCCAGCCAGCGAAGGACGATGAGGATCACCTGCCAAGCGGTCAGCGCCGCGCCGACAAAGGCAAGCCCCGCGCCGATCAACATGGATTTTTCGCCGGAGGAGAAGGCGGAATACAGCAGCATCAGACCACAGACTACGCCGATCAGCAGCAGCGGGAGGCGATCGACGGTCTTACGCGCGGCTTGGCTCTTTTCGTAGGTCCGGATCGCCGCCGTGGCCGACAGATTGGCCACCAAACGCATGGCGTCCAGATTCGCATCGCGTTCGGGCGGCAGACGCCGTGGAACCAAACTCGCCACGTCAGGCGTCGCAGCCGGCGCGGCCTCGTAAAGGTGGGCCGCCGGAGGATCATCGCCGGCCGCTTCGTGCTGAACAGATTGCTCCATCACCATCGGCGGTGATTCCGCGTCCTGCTGGCTTGCTGTGCTGGGCTGTTCGATCGTGTGGACTCGTTTCGCTTCTGAAGAATGGTCGAGCGAAGCGGCGCCGCCCCGTTTCAAAAGCCGTTCGACATAGTCACGCACCGAGACATCCAGTTCCTCGTCGTCGTTGGATTGGTCCCAGGCGGGCAACGGAGGCGTTTCCGCGGGCGGTGGATCCTGCAATTGGCCTTCGGCGTGCGAAGGAGCTAATGCCACCTCGGGTTGCGGTTCCGGTGCAGGCCGAGCGCGGACCATTGGCGGATCGCACCGGGTACCAAGCAACTCGCTGAGCATCCGCTCCAGCGAGATCAAGCGGTCCTCGATGCGGTCGAACCGCACGTTGACGGCATCGGCGGTTGCGACGCCACCGGGTGGCGAATGGGGATGCAACCCCTGGTCTCCGTGAATCCCGGTTTGCAGGCCGCCGGTCAACAAATGGCCGTTCCGTTGGTCCGGTGTCGTCCCGGGATGGTCGTGTTCTGTGGTCCGTGCCGCTGGCATATCAGGTTGACTCCAATCTGGGCTAGTGTTGATCTAGCTTACGTTCCCAAACCGGTCAAACTTCCCGTGCTGGCAAAGTCGAGGGGAACAAAAATGGGGAGTCTACAGAGAAAAGTTTGATATCTCTTCGCGATGTGTCGATTATCCGAAATCGACGGAACATAGCGGTTAGCAGGGAGTCTTGTATTCACGAGGACAGCTAGCGAAGGTAGGGAGCCAGGGTAATGAAAATTACGCGAAACGATGCAATTGCGCACCTGCGGAAGGTGTTGATCAGACGCCGCGATGCTTTGCGAAGCGCTCTGGCTGGTGACCTGAGCCTGTTGAAAGAGTTGCGGGGACAAAGCCGCGGCGATGTGGCCGATTTTGCTCTGGACGCCGCCCAAGACGAGATCAGTTCTCAGTTGGCGGAGGTTGAGAGCCGTGAATTGACGAACATCGAGACCGCGCTGGAGCGAATCCGCGAGGGGAATTTCGGCAACTGCGAGCAGTGCGACGAGGCGATTCCGCTGGCGCGGCTGCAAGCCCTGCCCTACGCCACGCTGTGCATTAGTTGCCAGCGCGAGGCGGAAAAGGATGGATCGAGGCGTGGGATGTCCGATTGGGGCCGCGTCATCGACTCTGGATTGGACAGCGATATGGCCTTTCACGACGTCGAATTGGACGTCACCTGAGGTTTCTTTGCAGAAAGGGATCGGGCGCGGTTTTCGGCCATCGATGCTGCCCTTGGGCTTGGCTCCTTGACCGAAGACGGCTTCCGACCCCCGGGGCTGCGGCGATATCACGCCAGGGAGTTCAACTGCATGAAGGCTCGACGGCCCTCCGGTCTCGGTCTCTGCTTGGTCGCGTTGTTGCTGGTCTGGGGCAGCAGTGCGCCGCGGCTATACGCGCAGGCGGCGGACGCGCTCGAAGAACTGCCCACGACGCCCGAAGCCCGGCAGCGGCTGTACCAGGAAATCGATCGCGAGGTGGCCGCGCTCGAGCAACAAGGCACGCTCTTGAAACGCGTGGTCCGCGTGGTGACGCCGACCGTGGTCCATATCGAGGCGGTGAAATCCAGCAGCCAAGATGTCCGCTTCTCCCGTCGCTCGGTCGAGGAAGCCGGCTCCGGCGTCGTGATCCAACATCGCAGCGGCTATTACATTTTGACGAACCGCCACGTCATCAACGATTCGTTGCTGGGGCAGATCAAGATCAAGCTTGCCGACGGCCGGATCATCAATCCCAAGCAGGTCTGGACCGACCGCGGGACCGACGTGGCAATTATGGAGATCAGTGCCGACAATCTGGTCCCCGCCCGCCTGGGCGATAGCGATAAACTGGAAATCGGCGATTTCGTGCTGGCCGTCGGCAGCCCGTTCGGCTTGAGCCATTCCGTGACCTACGGGATCATCAGCGCCAAGGGCCGCCGCGATTTGAAATTGGGCGACGGCAGCGTCAAATACCAGAATTTCTTGCAGACGGACGCGGCCATCAATCCAGGCAACAGCGGCGGCCCGCTGCTGAACCTGCGCGGCGAAGTCATCGGCATCAACACCGCCATCGCGAGCAGTTCGGGCGGCAGCGAAGGGATCGGGTTCTCGATCCCGATCAAGATGGTGATGACGATTGCCAATCAGTTGATCGAACAGGGCAACGTCGTCCGCGCCTACTTGGGCGTGCGGCTGGATCCGCGGTTCGACGCCACGCAGGCAGCGGCCGCGGGATTGTCGCGTCCGACCGGCGCGCTCGTCTCGTCCGTCACCCCCAATTCACCGGCCGCCTCCTCCGACCTGCGGGCGGGCGATGTGATCCTGAAGGTCAACAATGTACCGGTCGAGGACGACGCGCACCTGGTGAATCTGGTCAGCCTGAGCGACGTCAGCGAAACGGTCAGCCTGGTGATCTTCCGCAACGGCACGACACTCTCGCTCAAGGTTCGCGTCGCCAAACGCGACGATTTCGAACCGGAGTGAGAGGAAGTTCAGAGTCCAGGGTCGAAATACCGAACGGCGGGCGTCATCCCAATGCCACTTACTTTGGGACCATTGGGTGCGTTTTTGTTAGCGGAGCGGCGCAAGCCGCCCGGTTTTCCGACGGTAATACCGGACGGCTCGCGCCGTTCCGCTACAAGTGAGTGGCATTGGGCGTAAGCCCGCCGGTCATCCCACCGGGGTGCTGACGCAGCCCCGCTCGCCTACTTACTTCACCTGGATCGGCAGCTGGTCGATCTTGGCCGCCAGGATAAAATCGTTCTCGCTCAGCCCGCCGAT
Organism: uncultured Pirellulaceae bacterium; assembly: GCA_964645045.1. Taxonomy (GTDB): domain Bacteria; phylum Planctomycetota; class Planctomycetia; order Pirellulales; family Pirellulaceae; genus Anammoximicrobium. The sequence goes on from CAZXYZ010000038.1 coordinate 79,088, forward strand.
GGCATGGGTCCAAAGTTCAATCCAGACCTTGCGGTAGCCCTCCAAGTGCAGATCGGGATGATGCCCGTCTTCTTCTGCTACCTGCGCGACGCGGTTGAAAAAATCCATCCCTGCCAGGAAGTTCTTGACCGTCCAGTCCTTGCGGATCCGTTGACCGTCGTGAGTCAGGCACCAGCCGGGAAGATTGCCCAGCTGGCTTCGAGCCTCCTCGATTGGACACGCTTCGACACCGCCCTCACACGGCTTGCACTTCTTGGCGACAAGTTGATCTGCAGCTTGAACTTGCATGGGGACCCCCTTTCACAACGCTTCGCACACCAAATCGCCGACCTCGGTCGTGCTGTAGCCCATTTTCCCCGCCGCCTGGCTCTTCATTTTCGTGCCGGTGACGATCTGAATGGCCTTCAGCACGCGCGCCCCAGCCGCCTCCTGGCCGCTATGCTCCAGCAGCATGGACATGGCGCTGATGGCCGCAATCGGGTTGATCACGTTCTTGCCCGTGTACTTCGGCGCGCTGCCGCCCATCGGCTCGAACATGCTGACTCCGCCCGGATCCGGGTTGATGTTCCCGCCCGCCGCCACGCCCATGCCGCCTTGGAGGATGCCGGCCAGGTCCGTGATGATGTCGCCGAACATGTTGGTGGTCACAATCACGTCGTAGTACTCCGGATTCTTGACCATCCACATGCAGCAGGCGTCGACGTGGTTGTAGTCCGGTTGGACGTCGGGGTATTCCTTGGCCACCTCCTGGAACGTCCGCCACCACAGGTCGTGCCCATAGGTCAGCACGTTGGTCTTGGCGACCAAGGTCAGTTTCTTGCCCTTGGGGTTGTTGCGTTTACGGGTGTACTCGAACGCCCAGCGGATGCACCGCTCGCACCCTTTGCGGGTGTAGACGGCCGTTTGGGTCGCAACTTCATCCGGCGTGTTCTTCTTCAGAAAGCCGCCGATCCCGGCGTACATGTCTTCCGTGTTTTCACGCACGACGACAAAGTTGATGTGCTCCGGTCCCTTGCCGGCCAGCGGCGTCTCGACGCCGGGAAACAACTTCACGGGCCGCAAATTGATGTATTGGTCGAACTCGAACCGCAATTGCAGCAGCAGGCCACGTTCCAGAATCCCCGGGGCCACGTCGGGGTGGCCGATCGCACCCAAGAAAATCGCGTCGTATTGGCGGAGTTCGTCAGCGGCACCTGCCGGCAGGATTTCACCGGTCTTCAGGTAGCGTTCGCCACCGAAATCGAAATCGGTCAGGCTGTACTCGAAACCTTCGAGTTTGGCCACCGCTTTGAGCACCTTGACCGCTTCCGCGGTTACTTCCGGCCCCGTCCCGTCTCCGCCAATCACTGCAATTTTCATGTTTTCCCCTTATACCAGACGACTTCGCCGACCGAACGGCTGTTGCATTCGCACGAGGCCGAATTGTAATCGCTGGGGAAGGCGGCAACAAGTATTGGTGTGCTGCTGCCGCTGGCCTTGGGCTAACCGCAGCAAAAATGGATGCGCACATCAAGGGATAGCACGGGTGGCAAAGCCGGGCCACGGATTGAGGAGAGCGAATGTCAACCTGGAATTCTAGCGACAAAACCGTCCACAACGCTGTGCTTGGGGCTCGGCGAACTGCCTGTCATCCGTGCCCCGGCTCTGCCATCCGTGCTAGATTGACGCGGTAGATTGTATTTACGCGGCTTGGATTTCCCGTTACGCTAATAGCAGGCGTTGAGGGATTGCCGGAATGTGAGGACGGATTGCTAATCCGTGTATCGATGGACGGATTGGCAATCCGTCCTACGTTCAGACGCACCGGTTCCGCGTGCAATTGGGCGGGAGACCTTCGGTCGGCGGTTTCGGCGGGGTCAGGAGACCCGCGCCGAACGCAGAAAGCAGCCCATTCGCGCGGCGCTGTGTCCCGTGGCGGTTCGGGCGCAGAAAGCGGGGTGGCGGATGTTGGCCGATCGAGTACTCGGTCTGGGCAGCCCGCACGGGGACGATGCGGCAGGCTGGCTTGTCGTAGCCAGACTTCGCCGACACCCCGGTTTGACGGCCCACTTGGAAATAATCGAGCCGTCCGAACTGCTCGACCATCTGGGCGATTGCCGCCGCTTGATGCTGATCGACGCCTGCCACAGCAACCAGCCGCCCGGAACTATTTTTCGCCTGCAGTGGCCCGATTCGCGGCTGCGTTGTCAGCGGCGGCGGAGCAGCCACGCCTTGGGGTTGGGCGACACGCTTTGCCTGGCCGAAACGCTCGGCTGGCTGCCGCCCCGCATCATCGTCTGGGGTGTCGAAATTTCCCAAACGGAACCGGGCGGAGATCTGACTCCGGAGTTGCGTCGGGCCCTGCCTGAGCTGGAGCGTCAAATCCTGCAAGAATTAGCGTGCCTAACAAACGAGCCGAGCGATGAATGAAAACGTAACTCCGGAACAACTCCGCCAGATTCGCTGCCTCCAGGAAATCGACGAGAAGTTTTTGAGTCAAATCGCGGACATGGCTCGGTTAGTCGAGTTCCCGGCCGGCAAAGTTCTGTACCGCGAAGGACAGCCGCTTTCCAACATCTACTTGATCCTCAGCGGCAGCGTCTCGCTCGAAATCTGTGCCGCAGGCATCGGCTGCCGCCGGATCATGACGGTGGGCGCCGGGGATTTGCTCGGCATTACGCCGGCGGTGGGCCAGTCGCTGTCGACGGGGACAACCCGGACGCTCGCACCCACGACGGCCATCGAGCTGAACGCCGGCCAGGTGCTGACGCTGTGCGAGCACAATCCCCGTTTCGGCTACGAGTTCATGCGGCAGGTGGCGCTGGCGATCTCCCAGCGTCTGAGCGCCACGCGTCTGCAACTGCTGGATGTGTTCGGCGGCGAGCAGGGAACCGGATCCGAGGAATACACCAAGTCGCGGGGGACAGCATGAAATCCAGCAAGCTGCCGGTGGGGTCCTACGTCCGGATCGACAAGCCGCAGTTGCAGAAGATCGTCGAGCAGTTGCGGGAACGAGGCTACCGGACCATCGGCCCGCGGTTGTCCGAGGCGGCCATCGTGTACGACGACATCGCGGGACCGGATCAGTTGCCGATCGGCTACGTGGACGAACAGGACGGCGGCAAGTATCGCGTGCAGCCCCGCGATGGTGCAGGGTATTTCGACTACGTGGTGGGGCCTCACTCGCTGAAGAACTACGTCTTCCCGCCTCGCGAGACGCTGTTGCGCTGCCAAATGGATGAAGGGCAGTGGAAAATGGAGACGCCGCCTGTGTCGGCGGAGCCGTTGGCGGTGATCGGCGTCCGATCCTGTGACCTGCACGCGCTGGAGATTCAGGACCGGGTGTTTTTGAGTGAGCCGTACGTGGACTCGAATTACGAAGCTCGCCGAAATTCCTTATTCCTTTTGGCGGTGAACTGCCGCCGCGCGGCGGCGACCTGCTTCTGCCATTCGATGAAGACGGGACCAGCGGTGCGGTCGGGCTACGATTTGGCGCTGACCGAGTTGTTGGACCGGTTTGTGGTCGAGGTCGGCACGGACCTGGGCGGCCAGGTCGTTACGCACTGCGACTGGAGCCCGTGTACGATGGAGGAGATCAACCAGGCACGAGAGCAACCGGAGACCCTCCGCAAAGAAATGCTGAGGCGTCAGGCGACCCCGCGTCCGGAGGCGACGGACGACGGCAACGGCCAGCCGCACGGCCGCTACCTGGACACGACGGACATCCGCGACCTGCTGCTGAAAAACCTGGAGCACGAACGCTGGGAAGCCGTGGGGCAACGCTGCCTGGCGTGCGGCAACTGCACGCTGGTCTGCCCCACCTGCTTCTGCAGCGACGTGGAGGAAGTCACCGACCTGTTGGGCCAGCACGTGCAGCGCGAACGGATCTGGGCCTCGTGCTTTACCGCCGAACACTCGTACATGAACTCCGGGACGGTCCGCAAGGCGACCACCGCCCGCTACCGCCAGTGGCTGACCCACAAGCTGGCCAGCTGGATTGACCAGTTCGGCGTGTCCGGCTGCACGGGCTGCGGACGGTGTATCACCTGGTGTCCCGTCGGGATCGACCTGACGGAAGAAGTGGCGGCGATTCGAGGAGCCGATTCATGACTGCTGTGGCGACTGCGTCTGCGTACCAAGCGAATCCCTGGACAGTCCATTTGGCAAGGATTTCCGGCATCAAACGCGAGGTGCCGGGCATTTCGACGTACGACTTGACGTTCGAGGACCCGGAAGTCGCGGAGCGGTTCCGGTTTCAGCCCGGGCAGTTCAACATGCTGTACTTGCCGGGATTCGGCGAGTCGGCGATTTCGATCAGTTCCGATCCGGAACGGCGCGGCGTGCTGGGCCACACGATCCGCGTCGCAGGGAACGTGACGCGGGCGCTGGCGCGCAAGAAAGTCGGCGAGCAGGTCGGCGTCCGCGGGCCCTACGGCTCCGCCTGGCCCATGTCCATCTGCCGCGGCCACGACGTGGTGCTCGCCTGCGGGGGCGTCGGCCTGGCGCCGCTGCGGCCGGCCATCTATCATGTGCTGAACCATCGCGATGATTACGGCCGCGTGTTTCTCCTGTACGGCGCGCGGACGCCCGCCGACTTGCTGTACCAGGACGAGTTTGAAACGTGGCGCAACGGCGGGTTGGAAGTCGAAGTGACCGTCGATCTGGGCGCCGAGGACTGGCGAGGACATATCGGCGTCGTGCCGATCTTGTTCTATCGCCTGCGGCTGAATGCCGCCAAGACGTGTGTGCTGACCTGCGGTCCGGAGGTGATGATGCGGTTCGTGATCTTCGAGGCGCTGGCCCGCAAGCTGCGGCCGGACAAGATCTTCATGTCGATGGAGCGGAACATGAAATGTGCGTTGGGCTTCTGCGGCCACTGCCAGCTGGGGCCCGTTTTCGTGTGCAAGGACGGTCCGGTGTTCACCTACGAGCAGATGGCGCCGTATCTGCACCTGGATGACTTCTAAATCCTGAGAGGCGACGTTGTTTGGGTCGATTCGTTTAACCGCAGGCCCAACGGGCCGCGCGTCACAGGCAGACACATCATGACAGCCGCAAAACCCAAGTTGGCCGTGTACAAGTTTGCTTCCTGCGACGGTTGCCAATTGTCCCTGCTGTCCGCCGAGGACGAGTTGCTGGCGGTGACCGGCGCGGTCGACATCGCCTTGTTCCTGGAAGCGCGGACGCAAGTCATCGAGGGCCCCTACGACGTGGGATTGGTCGAGGGCTCGGTGACGAACACGCACGATGCCGAGCGGATCAAGGAAATCCGCAAGCAGTGCAAGTTCCTGGTGACGATCGGCGCCTGTGCCACGTCGGGCGGGATTCAGGCCTTGAAGAACTGGGCCAACGTGGACGACTTTGTCAATCGCGTCTACGCTCATCCTCAGTACATCCAGACGCTCAAGACCAGCACGCCGATTGCCGACCACGTGATTGTCGATTTCGAGTTGCGGGGTTGCCCGATCAACAAGCTCCAACTGCTGGACTTGATTTCGTCGCTATTGCGCGGCCGCAAGCCGTCGGTGCCTCGGTACAGCGTCTGCATGGAATGCAAGCGGCGGGGCACCGTGTGCGTCGCGGTCGCGCAGGGCATCGCCTGCATGGGCCCCGTCACCCAGGCCGGCTGCAACGCGATTTGTCCCGCCCACAATCGGGAGTGTTTCAGTTGTTACGGCCCCAAGGAGCAGGCCAACCTGGCGAGCTTGGCGGCTTGGTATACGAATGCCGGGGCGCCGCCGGGCCATCTGGTGCGGCTGATGCGCAACTTTAACGGCTACGCGCCCGAGTTTCGTGAAGCCAGCCAGACGCTGGAAGGGTCGTCGTGATTCCAGGAAGCGAGGATTCTGCCGATGCCAGCCAACCGAACTTTTGAGGTCAAGGCGCTGTCGCGCGTGGAGGGCGAAGGCGCTCTGTACGTCAAGCTCGACGGCGACCGCGTGGAACATGTCGAATTGAACATCTACGAGCCGCCACGGTTCTTCGAGAGCTTCCTGCGTGGCCGCGAGATCCGCGAGGTCACGGACATCACCGCCCGGATCTGCGGCATTTGCCCGGTGGCGTACCAGATGAGCGCCGCCCACGCCCTGGAAAAAGCATTGGCCATCGAAGTCACGCCCGAAATCCGCCGCTTGCGACGGCTGCTGTACTGCGGCGAATGGATCGAAAGCCATGCCCTGCACATCCACCTGCTGCACGCGCCCGATTTCCTGGGATACGAAAGCGGGATCAGCATGGCGGCCGATCACCGCGCGGCGGTTGAACGCGGCCTGCGGCTGAAGAAGATCGGCAATCAACTGCTGGAGATCCTCGGCGGCCGCGCGATCCATCCCATCAATGTAACCGTCGGCGGGTTCTATCGCGCGCCGAAGGTCCGGGACTTGAAGGCCCTGCTGCCGGATCTCCAGTGGGGACTGCAAGCCTCGATCGAGGTCCTCGAACTCGTCGCCGGCTTCGACTTTCCCGATCTGACCGTGGACTACGAATGCGTCTGCATTCAAGATCCGCACGAGTACCCCATGAACGAAGGCCGCGTGGTCGCGACCAGCGGTCTGAACGTGCCGGTGGAAGACTACGAGCAACATTTCCAGGAACGCCACATGCGGCAGAGCACGGCGCTGCACAGCGTCCAGATCCCACAGCGCCGAAGCTACCTCGTCGGCCCCTTGGCGCGGATCAACTTGTGCTTCGACCAGCTGTCGCCTGTCGCCAAACGCGAGGCCGAGAACTGCGGCATCACTTGGCCTTCGCGGAACAATTTTCACAGTATTGCCGCGCGAACGATCGAGATGATCGACGCCTACGAGGAAGCGATCGCCATCGTCCAGGACTACAACGCCGAGCCGGCCCCGAGCCGGATTCCGTACGAACCGAAGCCGGGCACAGGTTGCCACGCCACCGAGGCGCCGCGCGGCCTGCTGTACCACCGCTACCAGATCGGCGACGACGGCTTGATCGCCGAAGCCAAAATCGTCCCGCCCACGTCGCAGAACCAGGGCCAGATCGAAGACGACTTGCGGGCCTACGTCCCCCAGGTCCTCGGCCTGGACGATGCCCAGGCCAAGCTACGTTGCGAACACCTGATCCGCAACTACGACCCGTGCATCAGTTGTGCGACGCATTTTCTCCGGCTGCAGGTCGAACGCTGACCGAGGCGGGGCGCCCAGTGCCTGTAGTTGCCTGGTCATCCTTTAACGCGTAGGCTATGCTCAAATCCGCAGCGCATTGTCCGCCGAAATCGTCTGCAAACACAACGGCGGCAAGAGCGGGTCGGAGAGCGATTAGGAGAATCATCATGCTAAGAACGACGTTTTCCGGAATTGGCTATCACGCGGTGCTGATCTGCACGGTCTTGCCCGCGTTCTGTTTCTGTGGCTTGGCGGGCACCGTGCGGGCTCAGCACAGCATCCGCTTTGAAGCCGAAGACGTAACCGGGCCCGCCGACGCGTGGCAGGCCGATCGGTATTCGGACGACCGGTGGAACCTCTGGTCCACGGACAAGGACGCGGCCAAGAAATGGTCGGGCGGCGTCGTGCTGCAATCCCCGCGAGTGCTGCAAGACCGCGAGAAACCGGAAGACGGCGCCCCGCCGCTGCACACGCAGATCGTGGGCGAAAAGCTCCCGCCCGGCAAGTACT
>CAZXYZ010000039.1:0-18005 GCA_964645045.1 uncultured Pirellulaceae bacterium
AGTTCCTGATGGAAGTGCTTACGGGACATAGCACTTAGTATGCGTCGGCCCTGGATTTCGGAGCCACCCATCGCGGGATCGACCTGCGCGAAGGAATGGGCCACATCATGACCAGCCTGCTGGCCAAAACAAACTCTCGGCGGGGCGATCTGCTGCCGTCGTGGCGCGAGTTCTTGGTCAACTATTCCAATATCCAGCAAGATTCCGTTGTCAAGGACTTCCTGTACCGGCGGCTCCAGAACCTCTTGGATCGACAGCTCGTCCAGCGGGAGGGTCACCGGTACAAGTTGACCAAGCGGGGCGAGGACTATTTGGCCACCTTGACCGCGAGCCTGCCCGACGGTGGTCAGCGACGCACCCGGGAGCTCCTCACTGCCGTCGAGACTCACCATCAGGCCCAACGAGACCTGTTGCGGGAGCGGCTGGAAAAAATGAATCCATTCGCGTTCGAAGCCCTGATCCGTGACCTCCTGATCGAGATGGGATACGAGGATGTCGAGGTCACTCAGCCGACCAATGACAAGGGAGTGGACGTCAAGGCGGTGGCGCAGTTCGGAATTACCACGATCAATGAGGTGATTCAAGTCAAACGGCACCAAAACAACATCCAGCGGCCGGTGCTGGACATGCTGCGCGGCTCGTTGCATCGGTTCAAGGCCCAGAAGGGAACGATCATCACCGTGGGCGACTTTGCCAAGGGAGCCAAGGACGCGGCCTTCGAAATGGGCGCCGCTCCCATCACGCTGATCAACGGCGAAACGCTGCTCGACTTGCTCATGCAGCACGAAATCGGCATCAAGAAGAAGACTGTGGAGTACTTCGAACTGGACGAATCGGCGTTCGTCGTGCCGCCGGACATCGAGGACGAGGACGAGGAAGACGAGACCGAGGAAGAGCCTGAATTAGCGGCGGACCTATGATCCGCGGCGGACCGTTGCTCATTCGGGGACATCCCGTGCAAAAGCTCATGGGCCCGCTCGACGCGCTAGTTGACGAGCCGCCCTGTCGCTTTCACAACGCAGGATTCATTGGGAGTTGGGCGTGGGAAACCAATTGACTAATTGACCGTGCAGTTTTCGAAATGCTCGATCCGTGCAACGACGGAAACTGACACGCTCAGACAGCTGTCGGAATAAGGAGGCGGAAGGCTGTTTTCGCACATGCCGCAATGCGCTTAGAAGTGCTTCTTTGGGGCGGGCGGGCTTCCCTGAGGGCGAAGAAAGGAAGGCTTCCTCGACGAGCCACTGACGAAGCGGAGGCACGCATCCAGACCAGCCGAGAACGCGATCGACCTCAGGTGAGTCGCTCCAGACCCAGATTTCCAGGTCGGGGTCAAGGACAATCGCCGCGGCACGATCTTCCCAGCCATTCCGGGCGAGTTCCTTCTCGATCTGGCTTTCCAAATCGGACGCGTTCTTGGCTTCGCGTCCGGATCCTTCGCGATCGAACAAGATCAGCGCATGTGCGAATTGATTGCAGAAGCTCCGCAGGAATGTCGGGCCTTTTGCCCGGCACCCGGCATCGAAGGCAGGATGCGCGTAGATTTCGTAGCTGATCGCTCTGGTTCCCAACGCCTCAGGCCGTAGCAACAGTCCCCGTAACGTCGCTTCCATGGACTTGTCGGCGACCAGGGCGACGAGGTCTCGGCGTTGTCGTTGTGCAGTCATCCCAAGACGCCCGCTGCAAAGAGATCTCCCAGACTGGTGTCCCGCTGCCACTCCAACAGCGCCGGGTGCTGGTCCCCACGCACGATGTCCGTCGCCCCAGCGTCGTCTTTGGCAAAGCAGAGGACCTGAGCAGGTTCGACCGCGCCGAGGATGACCGGGGAATGGGTGGCAAGCAGGATCTGCGCGTCGTAGACGTTCGAGAGCGACTGGTACATGGTCTCGACGGCACGAGGATGAATTCCATTCTCCGGCTCCTCGATTAGGAACACTCCAGACAACCCTGGCAGATAGGCGGGCAGCGTCAGCGCCAGCAGGCGAAGCGTCCCGTCGGATGTCGTCCACGAAGGAACATCCAAACCGCCTCGATATTGCACGACCAAGTAGCGGTGCTTGTCGTCTTCTCGCTCGACCGTGCGAATGCCGACGAGGTCCGGGAGCGCCGTCTGCAGGTGGGCAATCCAGGCCCGAAACTGCTCTGGATGCTTCTGGATGAGATCCTCAACGACCCACGGCAAGTTTGATCCGTCCGTCTTGAAAGAGCGCGGGCTTCCGGGCGGACTGGCCAAACGCATCTGGAGGCTGTCAAGAACAATCCGCTGAACGGCGTCGGAAAGGAACTTTTTGAACCAAGTCGAAACCGGAAACCGCGATTCGTCTTCCGGCAGGTTAGCAAACGCTGAACGTTGCGGTCCGAGTTGGAACGATGGCACCCATCCGCCGCCTTTGCCACGCTTGATTTCCGGGTAGTAATTGTCCTTGCCGCTCGTCGGGCTCTTGCTCAAAATGGCCTTTCGACTTACGCGTTTCGACGATCCCCGGAAGATCGTCTTCGGTGCAAGCTGTGCGTCGGGGAACAGGGATCGTGGACCGCAAATGGGCTCGTCGTCGCCCAGGAAACTGAGCGACTCCGATTGGATGCTCGTCTGGGCTGTCGCCTCATCGATGCCGATGCTGATCTCGTAGCGGATGCAAGTGAACTCGGTCGGCACTTCCGGAAATCTCTGCCTGGGTATTTCCACCTCGACCGCAAGTTCGAATCGGCTGCCCTCACGGCCAAACAGAAGATCTCGCGGATTTGGTGACCGTTCTCGGATCGCCGTTTCCAGTCCGTCAGACACAAGCCTGCCGACAAAGGCCACAACTTCAAGAAACGTCGTCTTCCCGCTCGCGTTCGGTCCGACGAGTACGTGAAATCGGTCCAGGGGTCGCCGCACGTAACGGAGGCAGCGATAATTTAGGGCCTCGATGAGGGTGATCATCCCGTTGAAATTACATCATCGGGCCCAAGATCGCCAGTGGTGTCTCGCCTGCAACTTTGCGCCACAACGCGATCCGCTCACGATCACCCCGCCTTCCTCCTGTTCAAGGTTCCGGCCCCTTGGCGAGCCGAAACGCTTGTCCAATTCCGTTTAGCCCGTTACGATGAACGGGCGGGGCGGGGATCTGTTCTTACAGGCGGGAGGGGCTGCCGTGTCGCTTTTCTATTCTGTCCGGTGGTTCGGTCTGATCTTGGTGGGATGGGGATTATTCGGCGTCGCCGCCTATGCCGAATCGACGGCCCAGCCCGCGGAGGCGGCCAAGGCGTTGACAGCCGAGGCATTGCATCGCGAGGCGTTCGGCCAAAACGATCAGCGGCGGGAACTGCTGCAGCGGGTGGCCATCGAGCATCCGGACTATGCGCCCGCCAAGTGGCATCAAGGGCTGGTCCAGCAGCAGGACCGCTGGATCAAGGCCGAAGACGTGCCCGGTGAACTTCGGGCGGAATCGAAGATTTCGGACTACCGCCGCATTCGTGACCGCTACCCCATGACGGCGGCCGGCCAAATGGGGCTGGCCAACTGGTGCCAGGACCGCGGTTTGCCAGATCGGGAACGGGCCCATCTGGCCAAGGTTGTGGACTTGGAACCCGATCATGCCGACGCCCGCCGGCGGTTAGGCTTTCGCCGTGTCGGCCTCGATTGGATCGACGCGGACGAAATCCGGGAGGCGGCCGAAAAGCAAACCGCGGATCAAGCGGCGCTGCGCCGCTGGTTGCCCAAAGTCAACGAGATTCGCCAGCAACTGCACAGCCGCAGTCAGGTCCAGCGGCAAAAGGCCCGGGAACGACTGGTCGCCATGGCGACGCCGGCGGCTGGCGTCGCCATCGAACAGAGACTGTGGAACGACGGCCTGGAAGCGGCCGATGCGATGATCGCGGCACTGGCGTCGTTGGCCGACCCCGAGACCTCGCTCCGGCTCGCCCGGCAGGCCGTGCTTTCTCCCTTTGAGCCCGTGCGTCTGGCTGCCGCCGAGCAACTCCGCAGCCGCGATCGGGATACCTATGCCCCCGCCCTGCTGGCGATGCTGTACACGCCGGCCTCGTCCCGCATCGAGGTCGTCCCGACCGGATCGGGGCGGCTGTTGTACCGGTATGTCGTCGAACGCGAGGGCCAGAACGAGCGTCAATCGCTGGTCCTGGATACGATGTACCAACGCATTCCGCTGCCCGGCGGCGACGCCAGCGAGACGCTGCGGCGGGCCATGCAGCAAGTGCAGATGGTGAATCTGAACCGCGAGCGGGAGGTGATTCAAAATAATTTTCGCACGGAGGAATTGAACGGTCGCGTGTGCGAAGCGCTGGAGGTCGCCACCGAGCAGGACTTGCCGCCCCAGCCGGATTCGTGGTGGCAGTGGTGGAACGACACCAACGAGGTCTACACGTCCGGCGACAAGCCCGCGAAGTCGGTGCGGATGACAGACGAAGTGGCCCTGGCGGATTTCGTGCCCAGCCCCGCGGTGTCGTCCTCGGCAATCGGGTCGTACTCGCCTCGGCCGCCGATGCGCATGGATTGCCTGGCCGCCGGCACCTTGGTCTGGACCGATGCCGGCCCGGCCCCGATCGAACAGATCCGGGTGGGCGATCTGGTGCTGGCCCAGGACCAGGACTCGGGCGAACTGGCCTACCAGCCGGTGCTCCGGACGACGATCCGGCCGCAGGGGCCGCTGGTCCGTGTCTGCCTGATCAATCGCGAAGTCCTGGAGACCAGCGGAGGCCACTTGTTCTGGGTGGCCGGCACAGGTTGGACGAAGGCCCGCGATCTGCAATCGGGCTGCGAATTGCACGGCGTCACGGGGGTGGTCCGGGTCAGCCTGGCCGAGTCGGGTTCGACGGCCGAAACCTACAACCTGGTCGTCGCCAATTTCCACAGCTACTTCGTCGGCGACGGCAAGATCCTGTGCCATGACAACACGGTTCGGCGGCCGACGACCGCCACGGTTCCGGGGCTGTTGGCCGAGTAGTACGGCGAGTCAATTGGAACGGCGTAATTCGCCTGCAGATAGACGCCGGCGAAATACTGAAAACGCAACCAGCCTGGAGTTCAACGCGAGGGCGTGAGAACAAGATGTGCCGACGACAGGTGGCCAGCTGTGTGGCTCGGGCGGGAACCAGCCACGGCGCGAGGATTCGACCCGAAGGGGGGAACGTCATTTTGCGGCCGGTGGGCTTCCGGCCTCGCTCGTGACCCTGCGGACACCGCCGCGGTCGGTGCGAAAGGTAACCGCGCCGCGGTAGCGCGGCTTTTCCCGGCCGTCCGCGGCGATCTCGATCCGCACGGCCGCGGGCTCCCCGTCCGCCGCGCCTTGCGCCGGCGTGCAGGAGAGCCACGGACTGTTCGAGATGGCGCACCACGTCTTCCCGACCGCGGACGGAGAGCCCGGCGGAAGTCGCCCTGCGCCTGGCGTTGGACAGATCGTAACAACGTTGCATGCCAATCCACAAGGTCCGCGTCCCGGGTTGGTTTCTTGGGCGGTCAATGAAACCGCCCAAGCGTGCGATCGCGCGAACCAAATCATTAGGCTCAGCACGCGGTCAACATGCTCAAACCGCCGTTGCTCGATGCGTCGGTCCAATCCTGATCCTCCGTCGTGTTCCGGTTTTGCCCTGCGCGAACACGCAGCGGAAGATCGGCTTGATCGCTCTGCAGCGCCTCGACGAAAACGTCGTAGATGTCGGATTCCCTGTCGCCGACGCACGTGGTCTCCAAGCAAGCCGCTGCGGTCCGCTTGGCCCACCGAAAGCCTTCGATCCATCGAAAGCTTTCCTTCTCGTCGATCGGAGTCTGCTTGCGTTTCTTGTTCTTTTCTGATTTGGAAAATTCTGTTGAATTCCTCCTTGGATTGCAGGGCGGCCGGGATACTGACGTTGAGTCTCTGGCTGAGTACATCGGCGAGCTTCCTTGCTCGTTTCGTCAATCAGAGATCTCCAAACGGGCAATCGGCGAACTCGCCGGATAAGTCAGCAACCTGTAACACTAGTACCTCCGTGCGAAAAACCTGAACGCCCCGCAACACCTAAACGGAATTCCTCTCTAGGATCATTCGCACGGTCCAACAAAAAATCCAGCCTCTCCTAATCGCAGCAATGCTAGCGCTGGCAAGGACTTATGTAGCACAACGAACTGCGCGGGAGAGGTGCCATGCTTGACTGCCATGAGATGCGACACTTATTTCTCGAACGATGCTGAACGGCCCTCGAAGTTCCCCTTTTTCTCCCCTCCGCCCCGATTCAAGGAAGTTATTTCGGCCCTTGTTGCTACGAGGGCCTTGTCCTGCGGCGTTGTCTGTTCGAGGCCCAAACGAAGGCCGAGGTAAGGCCGGTGTGAGGTTACCGCACCACCGTCAGTTGCCGAAAGCCGGCGTCGCCCTCGAACACCAACAGGTTCAGCTGCTCCTTCGGCTCGCCGAGGACGGGATGGGTGGCTCTGATGGTGACGCCGGCGATCTGGGCGACGGCTTCCTGTCCCTTGAACGCGACGCGCAGCGTGTGCCATTCACCGCGTGTCAGCCGGAGCCGTTCGCGGGCCAGCGGGATCGTGGCGTCCGGACCTTCACCTGCGCTCGGGTTCTTGGCGATCTCGATTTGAGACGGCGAAACGACGATGCGGAAGGAATGCTTGTTGCCCGCGGTGTGGATGCGTAGGGAATGGCGGCCGGCGTCGCGGAAGTTGATGTCGTATTGCAGCGTGCCATCGGTAATCGCCAGCGGACCGCGGAGCGTAGCGGGCTGCTGTTCGCCCGGCTTCTGCGTGCCCCACACGGCTTCGTCCCGGGCAGTCCAGGTGCCGCTGGGGGCGGCCCAGGGCTTCTTGGGCATGTCGTTCAGCGGTTCCTGGATCACGATCGCGCCATCCAGCGGAGTCAATTCCACGGCCTGGATCTTCGGCCGCGGTGCCACCGGCGGCAGCTTGCGGCTGTAACCGCCATCCCGGTAACGGTTGAGCAGCGCTGCCAGTTCCTGCGCCACCGCGGGATGTTCGGCGCTCACGTCGCGGGTTTCGGCGGGATCGTCGTGCAGGTTGAACAGCTGGGCCTTGAATTCCGCAGCGCGGGTCTTGCGGACGCCCGGCTTGATGTCGTCGACCGGAACGCCTTCGATCCATTTCCAGGGGCCTTGGCGAAGGGCGAAGACGCCGTCGGCGCTGTGGACGATCAGGTCGTTGCGCGCGGGCTTCGCGCCGGACTCGCCGAGCATCGCCGGCAGGATGTTATAACTGTCCTCGGCGGCCTTGTCGCACGCCGGCAGCGGCTCGCCGACCAGAGCCGCAGTGGTGGCGAGCAGATCGGCCAGGCTGACTATTTCGTTGCATATTGTGCCGGCGGGAACGCGGCCCGGCCAGCGCACCAGGAAAGGCACCTTGAAACCGCCCTCCCACACGGAATGCTTGCCGCCGCGGAGAATGCCGTTGACCCGCAGGCCCGCCTGGTACGCTTGAGTTTGAACGCTGGTGGTGTTCTCCGGCCGGAACACGCCGCCATTGTCGCTGGTGAAAATGACCAGTGTTTCTTGCGCCACGCCCTGTTGGTCCAGTGCAGCGAGGATCCGCCCTACGCTGCGATCCAGTTCGTGAATCCAGTCGCCGTACAAGCCGGCGGCGCTCTGGCCGGCGAGGTCCTTGTCGGGAGTGACCGGGTTGTGTACGGCGACGGGAGTGAAGTACAGGAAGAACGGCTGCTCCCGGGGTTGCCGGGCGAGCCACGTCACCGCCTTGTCCGTCAGGGTGGCCATCACGCGCTCGTTCTTCCGGCGCGGGGCGTCGAGGTCAAGAATTTTCGCCCGGCCATTCTCCGTGTCCTCCGCCGTGTACGCGGCCTGGAAGTTTGAATCGTCCGCATCCGGGCCGGGCACCTTCAGTCCGGCGGGGATGTTGCCGCTGCGCAGTCCGTAGACGAAACGGTTCTCGACGTACACGCCCGTAAGATCGCCGTGGTTGGCGGGCACCGCGAAGTGATAATCGAAGCCGATGTCGAGCGGCCCCGGCGACAACTCGGCGGCGTAATCGGTGCGGAACAGCAGCGAGCCCCGGGCATCGCCGTAGCCCAGATGCCATTTCCCGACCGCCGCCGTGCGGTAGCCGTGTTGTTTGAGCAGCGAGGCCACATTCAGCCGCGTGGGCTCGATGTGCAGCGGCGAGAAGACGCCCAGCACTTCGTGCGTGAGCGATGTCCGCCAGCAGTACCGGCCCGTGAGCACCGAGTAGCGCGTCGGTGAGCACACGGACGACGTCGTATTCGCGTCTGTGAATCGCCGCCCTTCCTTGGCCAGCCGGTCGATGTGCGGGGTCTGGATCAGCTTGCCGTCCGCGCCGTAACAGCCCGCACTGCCGTAACCGTAGTCGTCCGCGAGGATGAAGACGATGTTAGGATGCTTGGCATCGGCCGCATGGGCCTGCCCGCAGAGGATGCCGATGATCGCCGCGACGGTAAAGAGCGGTCGCATGGCTGATTTCTCCATTTTTGAGATTCGCGTCTCGTGTAAGTTATCAATCTTGCGACAAATCGGGAACACCCTGATGATCCTTCCAGCGAGGACGCCGATCAAGAAATAATGAACGCTAATCATCGCGGATGTATCGAAGGCGCCTACTCAGACAGTGGGGGAATGTCCTGTCGGGTATCAGCTGGGGCGGGCGATTCCTCTTCGCTGGGGGAGGTTGGCGGAGGATCATCGCCGGTTTCCTCGGGCGGCAGGTCTTCCGCCGGCTTGGCTTCTTTCTCGGCTCGCCAGCCGCGGAACAAGCCCCAGCGGCGCTGTTTGGCTACGGGCTTGATCTGGCCCAGTTCGAAGGGCGAACTGAAGAACAGTTGGAATCCCAGGTCGACTTCGGCCCAGACGTACGCTCGGCTGCCTTCCCATTGCGGGTCCAGCGGCACTTGATGTCCGGCGTCCGGGTTCCACTGGTCCGCCTCCAGGGCCACGGCATACCAGGCGTCGACGTCGTCGGGCGTGGCCTGCGGACGCGGGGGACTCTTGCAGATCGCCAGCCGGCAGCGGTGGCAGACGTGCGGCGGCGGCCAGGTCCAGACCAGCTTCAAGTTGCCCTGCTCGTCGCGCGTGACGGCCTGTTCGGGATCCGCTTGGAAACCGATCCGCGAGGCGGGCAGGATCTCGCTTTCCAGCCACTGGTAGACCAACGGCTGGTGATGGCGGAACTGCCGGCAGATTTCGCCCACCGTGGCGGCGTCGAACAATTCGACGAACGTGGAACGCTGGTTGTTCAGCAGCGCGTTCACGATAGCCTGTCGTTTGGCCAGCGTCGCGTGCTGGACCTTGGCCCGCAGTTCGCCCAGTTCCTTGGCCAGCTGCGGCGGCAGGTCGCGGCCTTGCAGGGCCGGGTCCGCCAGCAGCCGTTCGGCTTCGGCCTGGTCGCCAGCTTCGACCGCTTGTGCAATCCGCTTCAGAATCACGCGGCGGCCGCTGGTCCGGAGGTACAGGCCGCGCCAGGGTTCGGCTTCCGGACAATCGTCGAGCAATTCCGGATTCCACAGCTCCACGACGCGCCGCTCGCGTTCCGCTTCGTCGGCCGTAGCGGGGATGGCACGCAGTTGCTCCAGCAGCGGCAACCGGGCCTCCGCCTGCGCGACGCGCCGCTGCAGTTCTGCGGACGCCATGACACGGCCGCGCACGCGGCCCAGCAGTTCCCACGCCCGCAGGATGGCTTCGTCGCCGCCGCCCGTCTCGACCGCCTTGACCAGTTGGCGATGAATCTGGACTCGCTTGCGGGCCTGCTCCGCGCGGCGAATCAGGCCTTCGTGGTAGGTCTTGGGCAATTGCTTCAAAGCGCCTGCGATGTGCGTCTCGGCTTCGACCGTGCCGGCTTTCTCCAGTTCGTGGACCTTTTTGACGTACTGCAACCGGTCCAGCACCGCTTGGACTTGCCGCACCAGCGGAAGGGCCGGATCCATGCCTTGCAAGGTTTCCAGGGGGACGGCAGCCGCAATCTTCTTGTCGGAAGCCAGCGTCGGAGTCGGCCCGGCCTGCAGCAGCAATTCCCGCAACTTGGCGACGCCGTGGAGGCGTCCGATGGCTTGCTGCGCCAGCGGCCGATACGGCTCGGCCAACGTGTGTCCGCCAAGTTTCTCCAGGTACTCCCAAGCCTCGACCAGCGCGCCGTCATCGATGGGCGGCCGGGCCAGGATCTCGCGAATGCGGTCCACGGTCAGCAGCTTCTGGGCTTCGCGCTCGTACACTTTGGCGCTGGGGCGGCCTTTGAGCAGGTGCTGGTAGGCCAGCCACGTGTGCTTCAATTTGTCCCACGCTTGCAGCTGTCGGGCCGAGGCGAGCACGCGCAGGACGGGACGCACTTCCGCGGCGTGGCTGGCGGCTTCCAGCAGGTTTGCCGCCGCGGGATAGTTGTGCAGCAGGCCGGTCGCGTACAACTGCTCGACGCGCTCCTCGTTGCCTTCCGCCAGGGCCTGTTCGACCGCCGTCCGGCAGGCCACGCGCTGCTGGGCCTCTTGAACGTACGCCTGCACGTCCGGCGCGATGCGCTCTCCGGGCCCCATCCGCTGCACCAGTTGCACGACCTTGTCCCACTCCTGCTGCGTGACCAGGTTCTCGATCGACTCGCACCACAACAGCACTTCGTCGACCGGCGGCACGTCGTGCAGATCGTAGCGGGCCAGTTCGAACAAGTAATGCGCCAAGTCGCGGACTTGTTCGTCCGGCGATTGCAGCAGTTCGCGGTACAGCGGCGAGGTGGCCGGCGACTGGAAATCCTGATCGCGAAACAAGATCCGGTCGTATTCCGGCTGGTCGACGTACGTGATCCACAGGTACGGAGCGGCGGCCAGTGCTCGCAGGGCGACGTAGATGTATAGCGCCGAGAAGTTGTCCAGGCCGGGAAACAGCAGCGTGTCGCCGTTGCGGCCCGGATGCTGGTAGGGCGGGAGCCCTGTCTCCAAATTGCGGCGGCCGATCAGCGCCGGCACGCACATGCAATCGTAATCGACCAGCTTGAAATGGCCCTCCGGCGAAACCATCACGTTGCCGTGCTGCAGATCGCCATGGACGATTTCGTGCTGGGTCAACTCCCGCACCAGGTGCAGCCAGACGTCGGCGGCGATTTGCAATGCTTCGACGTAGCCTTCGCGGCAGCGGTCGCGCGTCCACTCGAACAACGTGATCCCCGGCACCCACTCCATGATCAGCAGCGGGTACAGCTTGCCGTCCCCCGCCGAACGAATGCCCCGTTCATCGTAGTCAAAGCGGACGATGCTGGACACCACGCGGTTTTCCAGATAGTCGCTGATCGTCCGGTAGTGTTCCAGCCGTTCATCCTGGCGGCGGTTGAAAATCCGGATGGCAAACTCGCTGCCGTCGGGCCGATACCCGCGGTAAACCGTGGCGAAATTGCCACTGCGGGCCTTGGGCTGACCCAGTTGGTTCATTTCCACGGTGCAGTTCCGCAGATCCGGATCGCGGAACGCAACCTGCGGGTTCTGGAGCACGCGGGAAAAATCGGAGATCAGCGGCCAGGAAGACATCGTTGGCAAGCGGGGTGTTAAGTTCTTGACGCCTGGGAATGGAGACTATTATTCTCCAGAATCGCGGCCGATGAAAGGCGAGGGATTGGAAATCAGGCACGGCCCCGCCCTACGCGGCAAATTTCGAGAAGATCAGCGACGTATTCTGGCCGCCGAAGCCGAAATTGTTGCTCATCACGTGCCGGCAGCGGACTTGCCGGGCGGTGTTGGGGACGTAGTCCAGGTCGCAATCCGGATCGGGCGTTTCGTAGTTGATGGTCGGCGGCACGGCATTGTCGCGCAAGGCCATGATGCACACCAGGGCTTCCAACGCTCCGCAGGCCGTCGTCAGGTGGCCCGTCATGCTTTTCGTGCTGGAGATGGGAATGTGGTAGGCACAGCTGCCGAAAGCCCGTTTGGTGGCCAGGGTCTCGACCCGATCGTTGACCGCCGTCCCCGAACCGTGGGCGTTGATATAGTCGATGTCCTCGGGGAACAGGCCGGCGTCGGCCAGAGCCAGGGTCATGCAGCGTGCGGCGGCGCGTCCGTCCGGCTCCAAGTCCGTGATCCGAAACGCGTCGTGGGCCGTGCCCCAGCCGGCTAGTTCCGCCCCAATCTCGGCCCCGCGTTTGCGGGCATGGTCGAGATCTTCCAGAACGAGGACGGCGCCGCCTTCGCCAACCACAAAACCGTCCCGCCGCAGGTCGAACGGCCGCGCTGCTTGTTGCGGTGGGCCGTCCCACATACTGAGCGTCGACAGGCGTTGAAATCCCGTGATCCCAAACGGATGGATCATGCTGTGAGCGCCGCCGCACAGCATCACATCCGCGTCCCCCCGCCGAATCGCCTCGGCCGCTTCGCCAATCGCCTTGGCGCTGGATACGCACGCGGAGGTGAAATTGGCGTTGGGACCCTGGGCGTTCAATGTCGCGGCGATGCAGCCGGCCGCGGCACCGGGCTCTAAGACCAAGTCGTCATCGGGGCCGGCGCGGTGACGGAACGAGTCCATGAAAGGCTCCATTCCTAAAATCCCCCCGGGTGAAGCCCCCGCGATCGCTCGGCAAAAGCCGCTAAAATCGGGAAAGATCTCGCCGCAGCCCAAAAAGACCCCCATGCGCAGCGGGTCGACGGCGGCATCCGGCAGTCCCGCCGCACGACTGGCCTTCACGGCCGAGGCGAACGCAAATTGGGTCTGGCGGGCGTGCCGGGTCCACAACGTGGGATCCTCCCCCACGTCCTGAATGCTCCAGTTGCGGACTTCGGCGGCAATGCGCACGGGGAAACCGGTCGCGTCAAACAACGAAATGGGGCCGACTCCGGACTGACCGCGAAGCAGGCGGTCCCAGATCCCGCCCACCTCCGAGCCCAGCGGAGTAACACCGCCGATTCCAGTCACGACAACCCGGCGTCTCATGAGTCTTCCGCCCCGTTGGCGGGCCTCGAAAATACGGAACGGGCTTCCCAAATTGCCCGTATTACCTCCCAAAAATATGTCTCGGTAATTAGTCCTTCGCAAGAAAGTGCCCCGCGAATTAACCGCAAGACCGTCTTTTTCGGACCTTTGCCGAAAACGAGATTCACGGGACCAATCGCGTCGATTTTGCGTGGGCGGATTGTGGGAGGATAAACCGTCCGTGGGATAGGCTTCTAGCCTGTCATGACGTCCTCGTTTCTAGACAGGCAGGATGCCTGTCCCACGATAGGCAGGATGTCTATCCCACGATCTTGCCCGAATACCAGCTTTCTCGGCATCGGCAGACCAATCGGCACGCTTGCCACCTATCTAAGGCTAAGTTCCGTAAAGACTTGCCGTCTTTCAAGCGGCTTTGGACGAAGGACGATAGAAGAGTGGCGGGGACTTCCATTGCGTAGTGTGCCAGCGAGATAACTCCCGAATCCGACTTCATCCGTCCACACGGAATGCCTATAATCCGCCGCCCTCGTGCCGCCCGATTCATAAAGTTCGAGTGTTCCGTTCGTGCTAGCAACAAAGGCCCGATGCATGATGAATCGCCAGCTGTTTTCTGTCGTGGCCTGTGTTCTGCTCGGATTCAGCAGTTGCCGGGGCTATCAATCTCCGTTCGGCCCCCCCGGAACAATCCAGCAACAGCGGCTGAACGCCTCGGTGTACGACCCCTATGCAGACAACGATGCGGGGCCGGAAATCGTTGGCGGACGGCCACGCGACTATCAGAAGCCGTGGTCGGAAGCCGATCGTAGCCGGGCTTCGGTCAGCGGCGGATGGGGCCGCCAGCCGGCGCCGCCAGCCCCCTGAACCGCGGGCGTCAATGCCAAAGCGGCATCTGGGACGATTCGTTCCCACAGGGTATCATCTTGGGTTGGGACCAGAACAAAGTACGCGGTACTTGTTGCTGTCGCCTCCAAAGCCCCTTAGCCGAACGACTGGCATTGCCCCATGACTCGCCGCCTCCCGCACCGCCTGGACCCGTCCGAAGAAGATGCCGCGCCGCGTAACGAGCGGCTGCAAAAGGTGTTAGCTGCCGCGGGCATCGGCAGTCGCCGTGAATGTGAAGAGCTAATCCTCGCCGGCCGCATCGATGTCGATCGCCAGATCGTCACGGAACTCGGCACACGCGTCGATCCCATGCGGCAGTTGATCCGCGTGGATGGAACTCCGCTGACCAGTCCCAAACGGTTGTATTTCGCCGTGAACAAGCCGCCGGGCGTCGTCTCGACCAGCTGGGATCCCGATCGGCGGACTCGCGTGATCGACCTGGTCCGCACGGACGAACGGCTGTTTGCTGTCGGCCGGCTGGACCGGACCAGCGAAGGCCTGATCCTGGTCACCAACGACGGCAATCTGGCCAACCGCTTGACTCATCCGCGATACGGCGTGGATAAGACTTATCTGGCGCGGATCGAGGGCAGCCCGTCCATGGAGGCGTTGGACCGGCTGCGGAGCGGCATTCATTTGGCGGAAGGCGTGGCCCGCGTCGCTTCCGTGAGTGTCCGACGCCGTCAACGGGAAACGACCGAACTGGAAATCGTCCTGAACGAAGGCCGCAATCGCGAGATCCGCCGGCTGCTGGCGCGGATTGGACACAAAGTCCTGCAACTGAAACGGATCGCCGTCGGCCCGCTGCGGCTGGGCACGCTGCCCATCGGGGCTTCCCGGCCGCTGACGCGCGAGGAGGTTCTGATGCTGGAGCAGGCGACGGAACGACCGCCCACGGAATCGCGGCCGAATGCCCCAGCGAAACGCAAGCCCCGTCCGGCCGCCCGCGCGCCGCGGGGTGCGGCCACGCCGCCGTCCCGGGTCCCGAAGACGCCACGTTCCCCGAAGGTCCCGGGGGGGGTGAAGACGCCGCGTGGTGTGAAGGCGCCGCGTGGCGTGAAGACAGGGGGCAAGCCGGCCAAGACAGGTTCCAAGCCGTGGACGGCTGGCGATAGATCGCGGCGACCCGCCAAGCCCGGCAAGAAACCCTGGGGGAAGAAAGACCGATGAGCAGCCCGCTGCACGCCTCGTACTACGCCGACCACGCCCTGCAGCAGGACGTCGCGATCGTCCAGAATGTTCGTGTGGCGCACGACACCTATCGGCTGCGTTTCGAGTGCCCGCCAATCGCCCGCCGCGCCCTGCCCGGTCAATTCCTGATGTTGCGGCTGGCGGGCGCCAACGATCCGCTGCTCGGCCGCGCCCTGGCCCTGTACGACACGGTGTCGGCCGCCGACGGCTCGCCTTGGGGAATCGACGTGGTGTACCTGGCCAAAGGCAAGTGTACGCGGCGGCTCGCCGAGTGCCTGCCGGGCACGCCATTGACGGTCTGGGGACCGCTCGGCAACGGGTTTCCCGCGCAGGACACCGAACATCTGATCATGGTCGCCGGCGGTATCGGCCAGACGCCGTTTGTGGCTTTGGCGGCCGAGCACTTGGGACGCCGCGTTTACGGCGATCCGCTCCGCAGCGTGACGGCGGCCAAAAAGGTCACCCTGTGCTACGGTGCCCGCTCGGCCGACTACCTGGCGGGCGTCGAAGATTTCCAGCGGTTGGGCGTCGAGGTCCGCATCAGCACCGACGACGGCAGCCGTGGTCATCGCGGCTTGGTGACCGACGTGCTGCGTCAAGTTTTGGAGACCACCTCGGCGCCGCCCCGGATCGTCACGTGCGGCCCCGAGGTCATGCTCGAGGCGGTCGCCAAACTGGCGGCGGCCCACGCCGTGCCGTGCGAAGTCTCCCTGGAGACCCCCATGGCCTGCGGCATCGGCATTTGCTTCACCTGCGTGGCCAAGGTCAAAGACGCCCAGGGCGGCTGGGACTACAAACGGACTTGTGTCGAAGGTCCCGTGTTCAACGCGACGAAGATTGAATGGTAGGGGCGGAAACAGGATTGCTTTGATTCTGCCGCTGGCGGAAATCCTTGACGTCTCACCGCAGTTCGCGGAGGGCCGCCACACGATGGGCCAGCATTGCGCCGATCATCGTGGGCCAAAATACTCCGGCCGCGTCCATGAATCGCCCCAGCGGCGGTGTCGTTGCGATCACCAGCAGGACTTTGAAACCGGAAAATGCCAGCGCAATGGCGAACAACGTGTGGAACCGCAGCACGTGATCGCGGTCGATCGCCAACGGCCGGAAGTCGCGCCGCGTCCACTGCACCGCGTACCGCCAGTGCAGGGCGGTCAGGACGGCGAGCAATCCAAGATACACGGGGTTGATCACCAGTTCCGACCCAATCATGTACACGGCACGAAAAAAAGCCTTTCCCAGCCATACGGCGTAGTACCGCGGCCGCAATCGAATCGTCGCAAGGCTCAACCGCATTAATCCGACATTCATCTGCACGGGGTCTCCTGCGTACACTTCCCGCGCTGCCGGGGCGAAGACTTGCCACGTGCTGGCATCAAAGCGTTTTTCAATCGCCATGTAGCTGAGGGTCACGTCGGCCGAAAGGGACGGTTCCCGCGCGGCGAGTTCCCGCCTCCGTTCGAGCGCAGCGCGAGCCAGCGGAACGAGGTCGGCCGGCAGATGGTCCGCCGTCTCCGGCGCGAGAAACTGTCCGACCACGCCCGCGAAGTTGTAGCCGGCAAAGGAGACCAGGCCGAATTCGCCAACCACGAACCAGCGGCCGGCAGAGAACAGCAGCAGCGGCGCCAAGCTGGCCAGTCCCAACCGCCACGCCAGACCTCGGCCGGAACCTTGGGACCGGTGGCAGAGACGTGCGAGCGCCGCCAGCAGCCACCCCAGCAGGGGCACCAGCGGAACCAGGAACAGATAAGCCGGCCGAACCTGATACGTGGCCCACGTGACGCCGGTGACCGCCAGCCACAGGGAACGCCGTTGCGGCTCGCGGACCAGCGCCAACAAGGCGGCGACGCACAAGACGGCCAGTGAACCTGCCAGGCAGTCGGCGGCGACTACGTGGACGTATCGCCAGACCACGTTGGCATAGAACAGAGTGCTGGCGCAAACCAGCGCCGGCCATTCGGCCGCAAACCACTTCCGCAAGACCTGCCAAAACAGGCCCACGGCCAGCACATGTACCAGATACTGGGCGACGGGCACGGCCGACCAATCCGCCCCGAGACGGCGGCACACCGCAAGGAAACACGGATAGCCGGCCGTACGTGTCTGGCTCAAGGCGGTGCTGAGCGGACTCCAAACGAAGTCCGTATAGCTCGCCGTGTCGGGGACGATCTCCGGCTGCATCCTCCCGGTCGCGTAGAGGGCCAGGCCCAGGACCAAGGCTTGCAAGCCAAACACCAGCGCCGGGGCGTGTTGCCAAAAACGCAAGGAAGTCGTCGGAGGGAGCATCAGCGTGCCTCGATCAAGGGCGTAAAGGGCCGAGTCCACACGCTTGGAAACACCAGATCGCGCACCGCCAGTTCGTGCTTGCCGGCGGGCACCGCCAGGCCGATCTTCCAGGTTTCATCGTAGGTGCCCCAGCCGTTGTTGGGGTAATCGGTCCAGCAGGCCATCCACTGCTGGCCGTCGATCGTGTACTGGGGACGCACAATAAACGGAGGCTGGGTGAGGTGCAACACGCGGGCTCGGCCCGACGCCTTGATGCGGATGGTCTCGCCATCCAAGGTCGCTGTAAACGGCCCTTCGCCTGTGATCCGTACGCCATCGCCCAGATTGCAGGAAATGATCTTCTTTTCGTAGCCGCCGCCGACCGGGTACACGCCGGGCTTCAGTTCGCTCAACCGCAACGCACGCTCGAACGGCCCGTGACCCTCGAAAACGTGGCCGCGATAGCCGATCTTGCCGCTGCCCGCATTCATGCTCAGCACGACCCGATCGGCCAGGACGCGCACGGTGCCGGCCTTGCCCGTGAAGACGATCTCGTCACGATTCCAGTCAAACGGCGTATCTCCGACAAAGACGACGTCGGTCGACTCGGTCGTCTTGACGCGCACAGCGCCGGGTCCCAGCAGCGTGCAATCCGGCGCCGGTCCCCCGTCCCCTCCTTGGCGAACGGCGGGCGTCAGCCCGTCCGGTGTCAGCAACGTGCCAGCCGGCGCAGGTTCCCCGTCCCCTCCTTGGCGAACGGCGGGCGTCAGCCCGTCCGGTGCCAGCAGCGTGCAATCCGGCGC
>CAZXYZ010000039.1:18105-84775 GCA_964645045.1 uncultured Pirellulaceae bacterium
CGGTGCCAGCAGCGTGCAATCCGGCGCAGGTTCCCCGTCCCCTCCTTGGCGAACGGCGGGCGTCAGCCCGTCCGGTGCCAGCAGCGTGCAATCCGGCGCAGGTTCCCCGTCCTTGCGAGGATAGACGACGTAGAAATAATCCTGGCCGGGTCCTCCGGCGATGACGGCGATCGTCTTCGTTTCCTTGGCCGCCGTAAACGTCATCCGCACGCCCACGTCGCGCGGTTGGCTGAACCAGAACCAAGTCGAAGCCCCGTGTCGGGTCTTCATCTCGGCGGTCTGGCCGCGCAGCCGTGGAAACTGGGCTTCGGGAACCACCTTGTCCACGGGCACCCGAGCAGGCTCAAACGCCTTGCCATCCACCTGGATCAAGTCAGCCGTGTCCAAGTTCATCCATTCCCACCAGCTAGGGCGTTTCGCCTCGGCGGGGAACGTGTCGCGCATCACGAAGTAGCTGGGCCCGTCCGGTTGCGCCGTCTTCAAGAACAAGACATGGCGGTTCCATGACATCGGGCCTTGGCCGTCGGCGAAAATCTGCGACGGGTAGAACCGCGATCCGACCGCGTAATCCACGAGAGGGCCAAATCCGTAATCCGTCACCGTGGTATCGACGCGGCCGAAACACTCCTGCACGTCACGCCGGCCCAGCTTCACCTGGTTGTGATAGATCGCGTTGTTTTCGGTCGCAGGCCCGGAGTAGTACTGATAGCCGGTTCCCGGGGACAACGGTGCGCCCTTGCCGTACAGGATGACGTTCAACGCGTCCGTGTCCCAGTGTCCCCAATTCATTCCCGCGCGCAACAGCATGGCTGTCTCGTTGGGCGTATTGAACTGATGACGGAAAGCGACGCCGTACGTCGGCAGGAACGTGGTTGCGAGTGGTTCGCGATTCTCCGGAATGTACGGCAGGTAGTACAGCGCATGCGGAGTGGCGTCCACGTGGTCGTGATAGTTGGGGCCCTTTTCCAAGGGCATGTTGTCGTTGACCAGTCGGTTCATGAAACGCAGCCAACCGGCAAACGCGGCGTCGTGGTCCGCGTGGGCAGCCATGCTGAAGCCCCAGACGTTCTCGACCAGGTTCGACGAGTTGCCCATGCCGGGGATGATGCGGCGGCCGTTACCACGAGCATCTCCGGCTCTGGACTCTGAACTCTCCACTCTCGACTCGCCGGGGATGATGCGGCGGCCGTTACCACGAGCATCTCCGGCTCTGGACTCTCGACCCTCCGTCCTCGACTCGCCGCGCGGATCGGCCATCGACAGGTGGCTCAGCCATTGCAGAAACCGGCCGTGGTACCCGTCCGGGCCGAAGTTATGAAAGCCCCGGTTGCGGAGGATGTTCTGCGAGATGTTCAGCGTCCGAAAGGGGCTGTACAAGGCGTAACTGGGGCATTCCAGGTTGACTCCGTCCACGGCCATCTCGGTCCCGTACTTGTATTGGACAAAGTCCTGAATCGACTTCATCCAGTACGCATACCGCGGATGATCGGGCAGCAGGCCGGCGAAATAGCTGAGCGCCAGCGTGCGGTTGATCGGCATGTTGTTGTTGCCCAAGTGGACGCCCGCGCCGCGGGGATTCGCGTCCGGATCGGAGAACACATGGGCATACAGTGCCAGCAGACGCCGCAGTTCCCCGCGCACCTCCGGCGGCAGATCGGGACAGGCCAGCGCGTCTTCGGCCAGGTCCACAAAGGCAAAGAACTGCGACTTGCGGTAGTTGGACAGGCCGACCAGGAAGAAGTTGTTTTCGCCGTAAGGCTTCTTCAGCCCGTCGATAACCCGCTGGGCATGCCGGACGGCGTCCTCCGTTTTGCCGCTGAACAGGTACCACTTCTTCAGGAACTCGGCATCCGGATGCTGGTCCAGGACGGTCTTCAGCCGCGCGACGTGGGCGGGCGAGAAGAACGCGCCCGGATACACGGCTTTGGCTTTGTCCTCGGCATCGTCCACCGTCCAGTCTTTGTACCGGTCCAGGCCGATGAAGCCGAACCGGGCCTGCGCCTCGTGCAGATTCTCGCCGGCGTACAGCCCCCAGCAGCGGCGTCCATAGCTGGGCGGCAGGTCCGGATCGTGTTCGTGCGTCGAGAAGGGCGAGTGGTCGTCCGTGACCTCGAGCGACCAGCGGGACCAGCGGACGCTCAACGGCAAGGCGAGCGTGATTCCCGCGTCGTCGCGGTACCACGCGCACAGGGCCATCGCGCGCCGCCACGAACCGGCGTGCAGCGGGACCATGCCCATGTTCCGGCCCGAGCCGGGCTGTCCTAGATCGCCGTCCCACACCTGGACACCGCCTTTGGCGTCGCCCCAGCGACCGGCGGGCAGGATTGTCTCCAACAAGGCCAGGTCTTTTTCGGGTTGGAACGGCACCGGCGGTTGGCCGACCCCGCCGACCGGAGCCTCCGCCCGCCGCGTCTTGCGTTTCCCGTCCACGTAAGTCTTGTAAGCCGAGGATTTCAGCACCGGCAGTTGCTGTTCGCCGCTGCCCGGCACCCAGCCAATACTTTTCGGCTGCCAGCCGCGATGCAGGTCCAGCAGCAACATGTCTTCACCCGTCCCAATTTCGCCAAAGTCGAATTCCTCCGTGACCACGGCCACCGGCATGCCGGGCGACAGACGCACGCGAAACACATACTCGCCCCGGGGATCGAACGTGTAGCGAGCTTCGTATTCGACGACCGCTGGTCCCTCGCGGACGATTCGGAATTGCTCCGTGGCGATTCTGCGCGACGTGACGAACCGGGCTTCGCCCATCCAAGCTCCGTCGGCCCCCGACCATCGGCGGATCGGCGGTGCCGCCTGCGAGGCGTCGATTGGGGCCTCATGCAATTTCTCGGCCGGCGCAGGCACTTGCAAGGCGAGCTGTTCGTTGCGGATCACGAGCGTCGAGCCCTGCACTTGCGCCGTCAACGCGGAAGGTCCGGAGCCGCCGCTCTGGGACCGCAGCGTGTACGTCGCCTTGCCGCCTTGGGGCACGAAGGCCACGAAACTGAGCACGTCGCCGTCGATCTGACAGGGGACGAGCTGGCCTTGTTTGTTCACCAAATCGCACTGTCCCGGCTTGAATCGCCCGGTATCGACCGTGTACTGAACCAGCTCCGGTCCCCAGTTGCGGAACCCATAATCCGAAATCGTCAGCCTGCCATCGGCGGGCACGGCCGAACGTACCGTCGGATCGGCGGTTTCTGAGAGAGCCGACCCGCAAAACGACAGAGGCAAGAGCAGGATGACAATTGCAGCAAACTCGCTTATCGTCCTAACCGCGGCGATGGCCAAGTGACAAAACGATTTCATGTGGCGTCTCCTTCTTCCATCCAACCCAGCGATTGTACCCCTTCACGGCTTCCACCTCGCTCGCTGGGCGCATGATTCTACCGGCAAGTGACCTTGGAAGTGACTGGGGGAGCAGGGGAATCGGCGGGCAATTGCCGGCAACCTCGCATTGACAGAAGCGGCCACGTCGTCGAAACTTAACTTCCTGAATTCGTTTGCGAACGGAGGCCCCCATGCACTCGACGGATCGGCTCTATCAGTTGTACGCCGAGCATTACCGCAGGCTCGAAGACGGCTTTTCAAACGTCCGGCATTGGTACGGGGCGACGGACTTGGCGGCGGCGGGGATCGAGAGGTTGAGCCCGGACGAGTTCGTCGCGGAACTTCGGCGATTGGAGGCTACGCCTGAGCTCCTCCGCAATTGGCTGCTCCGGATTCTTCACGATCAAGACTACGACGAGGACGAGATCGGGCAAGAGTTGCGGTCGGTGTTGCGGAACGCAACTCCCATCAAGCCCCCGCATTTCTGCCTGCCATCCCGGGCGTTGACCGTTTCCAAGTAGTCAAGTCTCGCCTCAATCGGCTCTTTCGCGTCTGGTCATAGCTGATTTGAGAAGTACGATCAGATCATCCAGCAACACCTCCGTGCGGCACGCCTTGTCGTAGAATTCGTCCTCGTGTTCTGCATCCATCACGAGTTCCAGGCCGTTTTGCTGCATGAAGTCGCGCACGATGTTCCCCACGAACTCCTTGGCCGCGGGTGAACGTACCGTCGAAACCGCAACGGCTCGCGCTACCGCTGCTGCGACGATTGCGTAGTCCTGCCACCAGCCCGGAATCCCAGCACCTTTCCCGATCTGGCGAATTCGTTCCTCCTCGGCGTTAATGACGGCTTCGAGATTCTGAAACGCGTAGTCCTCCGAGGTTCTGACCTCGCGAACAGGCGGGTATGCCTCGCAGATGATCGGGGCTAATTCGCATCCCACCAGCTTGTTCTCGTTCATCGCTGCCATCAAGTCGTCGTACAGTTGGAATCCGGTAAGTGGGGTCCGGCTTGGCAAGTCGGACGATGCCGCGATCAACCACAGCAGGCCATCGACAAACTCCAGTATCTGGCCGTGCCGATCTTTCGCTTGGTCACGGTGAACGCGTTCCGTCTCCGCCCTAGCCGTGGCTTTCTCTTCCGGGGTGGGAAACAGAGGAGATGCTCCCCGTCTCATCCATTTCGGCGTGCTACTGACGTCTTTGAACGTCTGCAATTGGGCGGGAAAGTACTCTTCAAAGAACAGACTCGCCCGGACTCGCCAGCGATGAATGACCTTCCAGTCCGAGGGATCAGCCCTTGCGAGGTCCTCGCGCAGATCTCGGAGCATCTGCCTGGTCCGCTGGGGAACGTCCCGGTACGCCGATGTCGGCTGACCCGCCGCGCCCGGCTCGGCTTGCGGCGGGTCGGCTAAGGGTGGAGCGGCGTAGACTGCAGCGACGTTAACAAATGCTCGAAACCATGCATTCGTTGCGATGGCGGAAACAAATCCACGTACTGCAACCGATCCAGCGTCCGTGTCGCGTCGATTTCGATCAGGGGGATTTCGCAATCCGACAGCCGAACCGGAATCAAGAAAATGCTACCGGGAGGGAGATCCCGATAGGCGGTGATCGCGTCGGCGGCTTCCGTGTAGATGCCGGACGCCGTGCGGGCGACTGCTTCCTTGGACAGGCAGAGCACCACGGCATAGGCGTCTCTCATCGCCCGGCGGATTTCGTGTTTCCAGTCGTGTCCCGGCAGGATATCTTGGTCCCACCATACTGGTTCGCCAGCCGAAATCAACTCATCGCGAAGTTTGCCGACTTCGACCTTATTGGTTCGGCAGTACGACAGGAAGACGTGTTTCTTGGGCACCGTTTGCCCCCTTGGTCTGACCGCTTGTGGTGATGAAGTTGCCTTTGCGGCACGGTGCCGCAGTGCGCCGAGCCTGAACCATGACCTCGTAGGACACGAGCCCACTCGTATTCCTCGACCGGTCTTTCTCAAAGGCTCTGTTAACTTGGCGATTGAGGCAGCCAACGCGCATGGAATAGAACCGACACCGTGGTCGCATACAAGTCCCCGGGATCGCTCAAACTGCGTTCGGCAATTTCGTGGCATGGCTTCCTGCGTTCTGGTCGCCGGGCCAACGTAACGATGAGCCGTACGCCCCATGCCGAGGCGATCGCGATGGCCAAGCGAACTCTTGGTTTCGCCGCAGGTCGATGCAACTAGCCATCGGAGAACAGCTTGCACGCCTTCGAAAGATTCTCGACCGGTCGTGTCGTCCTTATTGATAGAGGCGGTTAGCGCCGCCAGCGTGCCGCGGACAAAGTCAGATGGCATTCAGGAGTCGACTGGCATGAACGAAGCGAACCCGGATTCCCTGCAACAGATCGAACACTGGCTCGATCAGCACGCGGACGAAATCGGTCGGCGGGCGGCGGCGCGGGCGGCGAGGACCGTGTTCTGGAACCGCCGACTTCGGCGTATGAACGGCGCGCTGGGCGCAGCCCTGCTGCTGATGGCCGCACAGGTAGGCTGGGGCTTCCTGCTCCTGGCCCGCCTTCAAGGAGTCGCGTCCAGTCTGCCGGAAATCGTGCGGCTGACGCTGTCGTGATTGGCACAGGTTATCTCTCAAGGCTCAAAGGAGACAAACGATGGTACGAAGCATTTTGGCGATGGTCGGTTTGTTGG
This sequence comes from uncultured Pirellulaceae bacterium, assembly GCA_964645045.1. GTDB lineage: Bacteria > Planctomycetota > Planctomycetia > Pirellulales > Pirellulaceae > Anammoximicrobium. The sequence continues at coordinate 24,098 of CAZXYZ010000039.1, forward strand.
CGCTGCTGACGGGTTTGGCCGTTTGGCAGTTCGGGTTCTTCTCGAAGAAGGTGCAGGAAGTCAGCCTGCAGATCGAACGCGAGACGGCCGTGGCGCGGGCGGAGGGCATGATCCGCGACACCGAACGCCAGGCAGCGGAGTTGACGGAAAAAGCCAGGAAACTGCGGATCGAAGCGCGGGCGAGGGAAATTGCCGTCGAGCGGGGTGCGGAGCAGGTCGAGAAAACGCGGCTGGCGACGGCGGCTTTGGCCAAAGCGGCGCGGGAAGCGGGATTGCCGAAGCCCACCGAAGCGGGCCCCGACGACCTGAAGAAGACGTTCACCTTCGCCGGGCGCACACTGACCGGAGCGGAACTGTACCAGACGCTCGAACGCTGGCAAACGGATGTGCAACGGGACGAACGCAAGGTCAGCGTGAACGCCAAGATAACGGATCGCTTCCGCGCCGCCGCGGATCAATTGGAAGCTAAGCAGGGCAAGATGGTCGCTGCCGTGACCGATGTCCGGGCGAAGCTCGAAGAACTGAACATGCAACGCGACTTGGCCCAGGTAGAAAAAGACCTGGCGGAACTGGGCGCCAATCTGCGGGGCGACTTTGCGGGCGACTTGGGCCAGGCCATGAACACCCTGCAGAAGGAAATCGACGAATTGCAGGCGACCAGCGAGGTGATTGGCAAGGAGCCGGATCAGGGGCCGGCCCTCACGCCGGACGACGTACTGGCCGGACAACAGGCCGAAGTGTCGGTGCGACAGCAGCTGGACGCCTTGTGGGACGCCCCCGCCGAAAAAGCGAAGGCCAAGGCGAAGAAGTAACACGTCGGCGAGTCTCTCCGAGACTCGCGTCCGGTCTAGGAGAGCCCGGGCTGCGTGCGCATACGGTTCGTGCGGTTGCCTTCCCCGCAAACGGCAGGGTACAATCAAAATCCTTAGCGGCGTCCAAGGCGTGCTTTCATGTCCCCAACCGACGATCAACCACCGAAAATGCTGCCCCTGAGCCGCTTGATTCAGGCCGTGGCCAGCGCGAGGTCGGAGCAGGAAGTGAACGGCGCCATGCTGGAACTGCACGCGGCGGCGTGGCCGATGTTGCGGCCGATCATCGCGCGGGGAATGAACGAGCGACGCGTCTGCGGGCATGGCGCGTCCTTGGATGAACCCGCGGACATTTACAACCTCGTGCTGCAGCGGGTCGCCAACGGAGCAAAATACCTCCGCGGCCCATCGGAGGCTGAAGCGGAAGCATGGCTGAAGAAGATCACGAAACGGTTGATCGAGGATTCGGTGAAGACGGCCCGCCGACGCCGGGAACGCTGGCGCCGGCTGGAATGGATGGCGCGGCTCATGTACCCGCACAAGTTCGATCGGCCCCAGTCCCATCAGGAGCAGGACGATGACGGCGAGTAAGCGGAAAGTGCTTCGTCGAGCGGAATTCACTTCGCTTGTCGCGGAACGGATTGAAATCCGTTCTACGTTCGTGGTCGCCGTGTTGATACTCGTGGCATTGGAAGGCTGTTCGAGACCGAAACCGCCGGAACCGGAACCGGCCCCGGTCCCCGGAACATCGCCAAACGTGACGGACGCCAGCCCCGTGGCCGCGCCGGAACCGACCCCGCCCGCGCCGGCCGAACCGCCGTTGACGCAGCGTCTGGCAGAGCAACTGCTGGCCCTCAAAGATCTTCAGCAGAAACGCCAGAACTTGCTCCTGGATTTCAAAGTCGAACTCGCCCAATTGGCGGCCGACTTGAAAACGGGCATCCGCCGTCAAGGTTTGGAATTGGACCAGGCCCTGCAACAACTCAAACAACCGCCCCCGCAGGGACCGCTGGCTGAATTGGCGCTCAAGTACCGGCGCTGTGCGGCCTTGCAGGTCTCGATTCAGCGGCTGAAAGACATGATCGACAGCGATCAAGTCCGACTCGGCAAACTGGAATTCGCCGAAGCCAACCTCCGTCAACAGGAAAGGTTGGAGGGCGTCTCGATTCCGGCGGACCGCGAAAAGGCGGAAAAGCTGCTCGAGGAAGTGGAAGAACAAGATCAATTCAATCCGGAAGATATTTTGGAAAATCCGGCTCTGGCCAAAGAACTCGATGACGCGTTTCAAAACGTCCAGCAGAACCTCCAGCACCGCGTGAGTCTGTTGCCGGCCCGTACCGAAAAGTCGCTTGACGAACTGGCAAAACTGCCGGCGCTGGATTTTCCCGCACAGAGTCTGGCGGAGCGGACTCTGTTGGATGCTCTGCGCGAACACCTCGCCGCGGGCCAAACGGAAGCGGCACGGCTGCTGACGGCGGCGCAGCCTGAATCCGCTATTCTCGCCCTGCACGAGTGTCTGGGCAAGGTCCGTTTCGACTTGGAGAAATTCGGAGAGCCGCTCACGTGGAAAGCCGACTGCTTGCAGCAACTCGACCAGACCCAATCGGCTTTGTCCGAGCAACTCGCCGGCCCGTACCTGACGGCGATCGAAAATGCAGTCCCCGAGGCCCGGAAGAAACAGGACTGGAGCCCCGTGCTCGATTTGCTGGAAGAAGTCCTGCGGCTTGCCCCCAAAGCCGCCAAGTTACCCGATTTGATTCGCGAGATTGACGTATTGCTCCAATGGCGGGAAAGTGCCGGCGACTTGGAAGCCGCGGTGGCCCGCAAGCGGTTCGAATTGCTGCGTCAGCAGGTGCTGCCGGGAACCGCATACAAACCGCCCCTCGTCACCCTGGCCAAACCATCGTCCAAACCTTCCCTGCCGGCCGTCACGCCAAACGCTGCGGCGCCACCTCCAACGCCGGTCTCGCGAGTCGCCCCCGGCGAGATCGATTTTGCCGCTTGGCAACGCGCCCACGAGGCGTTGCACGCAGCATCGCGGGGTTATCTTGGTTTGGAAGCGGAACTGAAGGCCATTCTGGTCGACTACCAAGCAACGGCTCCCAAGGCACAACAGAAGCAAGCGGAATTGAATCAGCAGCGGGAGGTCGTCGCCGCCGCTCTGGCGGACCAAGACCGCGCCGAGCAGGACGTCTTTGGCCAATACGCACGGCTGATCGCCAAACGCCAACAGGCCTACGAACACTTGACGAAAACCCTGGGCATGAAAACGACGGCCCAGGAACCATGGCGGGTCGAACGGCAGATCGCCGGGTTGCGGACGGAACAGCAGCCGTATGCGGCGGGCAACGAGCGGGCGGGAGGCCGCGGTCCCGCGATCGACCTTGTCGCCGTGGCCCGCCGCGCCGGTTTCACCGGGTTGAAACCCGGCGATCCTTTTGTCTTGGCGTACCAGGGGGTCGCCATCCCGTTGCGATGGTGCCCGCCCGGCAGCTTTCGCATGGGCAGCCCAACGAGTGAGTCCGGTCGCAGCGAGAATGAGGCCCAGGTCGAGGTGACTCATTCCGCCGGCTTCTGGATGGCGGAGACGGAAACGACCCAGCAGCTTTGGCAAGCCGCGATGGGCGTCAGTCTCCGGCAACAGGCGTCCACGGCAGGCACCAGCAGTTCGCTGTACGGCGAAGGCCCCAATCATCCGATGTACTACGTGAACTACGACGAGGCGACGGCTTTTTGCCGAAAGCTGAGCGATCACTTCACCGAAGCCGGAACTCTGCCCGATGGCTGGCAAATCATGTTGCCCACGGAAGCTCAGTGGGAATACGCTTGCCGCGCCGGCGCGACGACCGCGTTCAACTTCGGAAGCGATGAAAGCCAACTGGAGCAGTACGCTTGGTTCGACAAGAACGCCGCAGGGGCGACGCACCCCGTGGCACAGAAAAAGCCCAATACGTGGGGACTGTGCGACATGCACGGCAATTTGTGGGAGTGGTGCCGCGACGGTTATCAGGATAGACTACCGGGCGGAGTGGATCCTGTTGTGGCGCAGGCGGCCTCGGCCCGGGTGTATCGCGGCGGCAGTTGGTGCTACGCGGCCGCGTACTGCCGGTCGGCGTACCGCTCCAGGGGCTCGCCGTCGTACCGGAGCAACTACCTGGGTTTCCGGCTGGCCGCAGTCCAGTCCCCACGCTGAGCCTGCCGGTGCAGCGGCAAGCAGCAAGCGGAGCCGGGAGCGTAGGCCGAAGGGGTTCATACGGAGCGCAGCGGAGTTGAACCCCTTCGAGCCGGAGCGGACGGCGGAGCGGGCGAAAGGCGGTGTACAGGCGCGCAGGCATTGACGATTAGTGTACAAAATAACATTTACTTGACCGGAGTTGAAAGCGATGGCATTCCGCTTCTTCTGTATCCCGGCTGTGCGTAGCGAAGCGGCGGAGGCCGAATTGAACGCGTTCCTGCGAGCGCACCGTGTCGTCGAACTGAAACGCCGCTGGGTGGACCAAGGCAGCAACTCGTTCTGGTCGTTCGCCGTGGAGTACCTGGATGCGTCAGCCGGTTCAGCCGCGCCGTTTAAGCCAATGCCAGGCAAGGGCAAGATCGATTACCGCGAAAAATTCCTGCCCGAGGACTTTGCCGTGTTTTCCAAACTGCGCGAGTTGCGGAAGCTGATCGCCCAAGACGAAACGGTTCCTGTTTACACCATCTTTACGAACGACCAGCTGGCGCAAATGGTTGAAATGAGAACGCAGACCAAAGCCGCGTTGAAACAGATTGCCGGATTGGCCGAAGCGCGGATTGAGAAATACGGAGACCGCGTCTTGAAGTTATTGCAGCAGGAGTGGAAGGATTCCGATGCAAAGAGCGGGCCGGCTGTTTAGCCAAATCCTTGCGCACGACAACCTGCGGTGGGCCTTTCACAAGGCGTCGCGTGGACGGCGGTGCAAGGAGGAAGCGAGGCTATTCGCGGCCCATCTCTCGCGGAACCTGGCCGCCATGACACAAGGATTGCTAACCGGCACGATTCCCCTCGGCAACTATCACCAGTTCACGATTCACGACCCCAAGGAACGGCTGATTACGGCACCGAGTTTTCCTGAGCGGGTGCTGCACCACGCCGTGATGAACGTCTGTGAGCCCGTGTTGGAACAGTGGCTGATCACGGATACATACGCCTGCCGTGCCGGTCGCGGCCGGATCGCCGCCGTGGATCGGGCTCGGCATTTCGCGGCCGGGTATCCATTCTTCTTGAAACTCGACATTCGCAAGTACTTCCCCAGCATTTCGCACAGGATCCTGCTGGGGAAACTGACTTGCGTGTTCAAGGACCTCCCGCTGCTGCAACTGCTCGATCGGATCATCGCCAGTTACGAGGACAGCCCCGCCCGCGGTTTGCCGATCGGCAGCTTGACGTCGCAACACTTTGCCAATTTCTATCTGGGTTGGTTCGATCGCTTTGTGAAAGAACACCTGCGTGTCCGCGGCTATGTCCGTTACATGGACGATTCGATGCTGTGGGGAACGTCGGCCAAATCGCTCCGGCGTCACCTGCAGACCATCGCGCATTTCCTGGGGGACGAATTGGAATTGGACCTCAAATCCGAGCCGTACATCAACCGGACGTGCCACGGGGTGGATTTCTTGGGCTGCCGCGTTTTCGCGGATCACGTGACCTTGAATCGGCGGAGCCGGGTGCGGTTCCGGCGTAGGTTGCAGGCTCTGGAAGAGGCATTCGCACATGGGCGGATCGACGAGGATACCTTGCAGCGGCGGGCCACGGCTTTGGTGGCGTTCACGCGCGCACCGGGCGTGTCCAGTTGGCAATTCCGGCGGAGTGTGCTAGAAAGAATGCCGGTGAGCGGCCATGGCCTCGAACCGGGTGTATCGCGGCGGCAGTTGGAACAACGCGGCCGCGAACTGCCGGTCGGCGAACCGCAACAGGAACTCGCCGTCGAACCGGAACAACAACCTGGGTTTCCGGCTGGCCGCAGCTCAGCGTGGGCGGTGGATGCCGCTTGGGACTGAACCGGCCGCTTTCCTGTCCCGCCGTCGCGTGTGACGAACGGGCAAAATCCAAACCCGATGCCGCCCGGTGCTGGTAGCCGCATGCGAACGCTCCGGGCGGCGTTTTTCTTGTCGGCCCCATGTCTGCCAGCCAGACTTCACCCTGTTTCGGATCCTTGACCATCGAGAATGCTCAGTACTTCCTGTTCCACCCCACGATCCGGTAACACGTCCTCCCACGACGCCTGTTCGCGCTCGCGGACGAGAAACCGCAGGAAATGCAGTACTTCCAACTGTACTGGTTCGGGCTGGTGTTGAATCTCGTCGATCAACAAGTCTTGCGTCTTCATGACCGGGATTATACGGGCTCCCGGGCGTCGGCTGCAAGCTCGTCGAACGGGAAATAGAGAAGCCTCTCCGGCCGATCCTTGGACTGGGATCGTGGTTGCGAATGGTGCCTGGCGACTCGGAAGGCGGCTGGAACCGTTGTTCATTCTCGCCGACAAGCGGCGAGGATTTTCGGCACCACTTCGCTGAGCACGAGTGCGCCGCCGCAACGATCCTACGGGGCACTTGCGGCCGTCACCGCCAGCAGCGCAGCGGTGCCGCGCGGGCTTGCCCCCTGGACCACGTCCAAGGATCGGATCTCGACGTCCGGACGCGGGTTGGTCCATTGCTTCGCGTACACGGCCGCATGAAACTCGGTGCCTTCGTAGGAACGAGTCCAGGCTAACTGCGCGCCGGGCAAGGGCTGCGGCTGCTTCACGCGATAGTCGTCGATGTCCACCTCGGCGTAGATCGGCAGGACCGCCTCCTGGCCGTCGGCATAATGGACCACGTAGCGTACGATCTCGAGCTGCTCGCCCCCTTTCTTCTCCTTCTCGTTGCGCCGCTGGTGAATGCGGGCGGTGTGCAAGAAGAACAAAGCGTCGGCCTTGCGGTTGACGGGGATGCCTTTGATTTCCGCGGGCAACTGGCCGGGCACGTTCGGCCCGGCGAGCATGATACAGGTGGGCACCGGCGAAGTGGGAAAATCGTAGATGTTGTAGGTCACGCCGGCCAACTTCTGCTCGCCGGTGGGCAGGTCTTTGAGCGTGAATCGGGCAGCGCCGAACCAGCCGCGTTCGGTGCGGTACTGGTTGGCGTGTTTCGAGAGATCGATCGGCGTACAGGTCAGGCGCGCGCCGGCGATCACCGTCTTGCCGCCGCCAAATGGGGCTCCGAGGTTCCTCAAAATCGACGCCAGCACGCTCCGCTTTTTGAGCGCGTTGCCAGGGACCTCTTCGGTGTCCTTGAACCACAAGTTGGCCAGCACGATCCCGCCCGACCCGCGCGGATACTCGACCAGGCCGCCGATGTTCAGCAGGGGCAGGACGCGCTCGCGGAAATCGGCCGGACGTTTCGCATAGAACGCGACGTTGTCGCAGCCGATGATCGTCACGCCGTTCTGGCGTTTGGCCGGGATGTCGTCGAACTGGGCGTGCCGGATCGCGATTTGTTTTGCCGTGCGCGGCGGGTCGATGTCGAACGTCGCCGGCTCGCCGTCCGGCGGCACGGCGAAACTCAACTTGCCGGCCTCGTCGCCGTCAAAAAACAGTTCGACCTGGCGGGTGGGGTTGTACAAGACGTTGCCGTCCCAAGTCCACGCTACCAGTTCCTGCGGCTTGGGCAGCGTCAGCACGTAAGTGTTGTTCTCGGCCGGATGGTTCTGGATGTACTTCCAGCCGTCGGCGCTGACCATGCCGTTGACGAAGTTGTCCCAGACGCCGCTGTCCCACGTGCCGAACGGAGCCACTTCGTCGCTGTCGACGACAAACCGAAAAGTGTCCGACGCCACGTAGGTGCCTGACTGCCAGGGGAAGATCTTTTCGGACGAATACAGGGCCACGTCGCTGAGCGACACACCCGCCAGCAGCCAGCTGCGCGGCACCGCGATCGTCACCCGCTCGCGGTGGAAGGGCCGGATCAAATGGTCAAAGCCGACGATCCGGTTGAAGTCCGTCGAGCCTTCGGGTGTCAGATCGTGCAGCACCAGCCAGCCGCCGGCGGCATGGAACTGGCGCAATGCACCGGCGTTGGCGGCCAGCGCCTTCAGATTGGCGGGTGTGGCGGAGACGACAGCGATCTTGCCTTTGGTGATCGCCTGCGACGGATCGCCTGCCGGCGTGTACTGCAGGTTAACCGAGTCCAGCACCTTGGCCAGCGCCGGCTCGACCGCTGCCGCCGTGGCGAGAAATTCGAGCTGGTAGCCGGCGCTGTGGTCCAGCGCGTTGAGCAACAGCGTTTGCGCGGCCGGATGATCCCCCAGTCGCTCGCCCACGACCAATTGGCACAAGGTGAGCAAGCCGTCGTTGATCGGAATCGTCAGCAGAGCCGAGTTCAGCAATGACTCGTTGCACTGGACCAGCGACCGTGCGCCACGCTGCGGTTTGAGGTACGCGTTCTTGTAGACCACTTCGCCCGGCTCCCAGGTGAAGAAGTCCTTGTCTTGCAAGCCCTGCAGCAACGGGTGCGAGACGTCTTCGGCGAAGGCCGTGCGGCCGACGTTCAGCTGGAATTCGACCTCCGCCGGGCCCAGCCCCTGGTAACGCAAGGGATGTTCCTGCTCCAGCAGCAGCACGCGGCCACCACCAGCCGCGTAGGCGGCAAAAGCCGTGGACGACGTGTCGGCCGGCTCGAGCACGTCCGGGCCGACCAGCCAGACTTTGCCGGGTACAGGCGGCGGATTCAGGTCGACTAGCGGCGTGAAGCCAATCCCGTGCGACCGCAGGAACGCGGTGGCATTGCCGCTCGGGTCGTAGACGAACAGGTCGGCGGCCTGCAGCCGGCCAAGCGCCGGCGGTTTCGGCTGGTCGCGTCCGGCTGGCAGCACCGAAACTTCCTTGACCGCGCGGAACAACTCCTTGCCCTGCGCAGCCAGCGTCAGCGTCCACTGTCCGTCAAGCCGCCGCGCGGTGTTCGGGATGGGGAGTTCCACGTCGAATTTTTCGTTCTCGCCCGGCGGCACCGTGTGGACCGTCGCGCTGTCGGCCACGGGCCGGCCGTCAAGCACCAGTTTCCAGGTGAACGTCAAGGGATCCGCAAACCGTGTATTATTGAAAATTCCCACGGTGCGTTTCGTCCGTTGGCCGGAAGCAAAGGAAAAATCCCATTGCCGGACCAGCACGGCCCGCGGCGCCCATTCGTTGTATTGCGAGCCGTCGGCGTCGGATGGCTGCTGGCAAAAATCGCAGGCCGCAATGCCGAACCAGCGGTAGCCTTGCGAGATCACCTGCATCGCCTTGCCCACGGCGGGCCGGTTGCCGGCTTTGCCCAAGAATACCTGCTCGCCGCCGAAGTAGGCGTAGGCCGGATTGATCCCGGCGGCAAACAGCTCCTCGCCGATGAACTTGGGCCTCTGCTGGTCCCACGTCCATTCGCGCTGATCGGCGTTGGATTCGTAAGCCAGTTGCGGGTAGTTCCAAAACGGCTTGGTGCTGTAGTGATCGCCATGAACCGGCAGCGTTTGCGCGCGGGTCGCCCCGCCGCCGTCGACCATCATCGGCCGCGTGGGGTCGACCTGTTGAATCGCCTCCCAGGCCCGCGTCAGCACGGGCTCCCATTTGTCGAGCGCACCGAGATTGCGGGCGTTGATGAAGTTCAGTTCGTTCTCGACCGACCAAATCATGATGCTGGGGTGATTGCGCTCGCCCTTGATCCAGGCCCGCATGTGGTCGATCCAGTTGCCGCCCAGTTCCGGCAGGACCGCCGGCATGTAGCCTGCCGCTTCGCCGTCCAGGTAGCCCGTGCGGCGGAGCAGCGCGCCCCCGCGGTCCATGAACGACAGCACTTCCTCCGGCTCCTGCCCCAGCCATTTGTAGCGGCCGCCGTGCTGCGGCCACATGCGGCTGAAGCCGTAGTTGAACTTCGGGTCTTTGAGCGATACCAAATGTTCCTCCGGCGTGCTGCCGGGCACACCGTGTTCGGTGAAGCCCTGCCACTTCACGCCGTTCAGCCGCAAATGAATCCCGTCGATCGTCCATTGGCGGAAACCGAACAGCGTCTCCTGCACGTCCACCGGTCGGCCGTCCACCTGCACCGTGGTCCGCAGGCGATAGCAGTTCGGGTCGTCCGGCCACCAGAGTTTTGGATTCTCCCAATCCAGATCTGCGGCTAGCATCGCATGGCCATTGCCGAGGTCCGCCGGCAACGGCGTCCACCGCTTTTCCACTTCGCCCGACTTGTCGTTCACGGCTTCGACCAGGACGTTGGCTTGCTTGGTGGTAGAGCGGCTGCTTTGGACCGTGATCTCCACGCCCAGCTTCTTGTTCGCCACGGACGGTTTGCAGAACACATCCGCCGTGTAAGCCGGGCCGGCGACGATCCACTGCGGCGTGCCGACGATGCCCATCAAGGTCTGGTTCCAGATGGGATACACCAGTTCCTGAAAGCCGTTGCTGAAGAACTTGAGCGGCAGATTCCAACGCCGGCGCAGCTTCATCGGATCCGCGGGGTCCGCCAGGTAGCCGTACCAGCCGTCCTTGATCCCGACCCACAATTCGTTGACGCCGGGGCGGACCGCTTGGGTCACGTCGAATTGCAGGCGGGCGAACGGGTTCTTGTCAAAGCCGCAGAACTGGCCGTTGACATAGATTGTGGTGTTCAAGTTGTTGGCCGGAAACACCAGCATCATCGAACGGCCCGCCAGCGTATCAGGCACATGGACGCGGGTGCGGTACCACACGCGATGGGCAAACACCAGGTCCTCGCGCTGATTCTTGTCGCCAGGCACTTCGATTCCCGTCCAGCGGGGCGCGGCCGGGAAATCATTGATGGGCGCCGCGACCGCGCCCGGTGTTTGTTCGTCGTGCCGGCAGATCTCCCACAATCCGTTCAGCGGCAGGGAAACGCGCGCCGCGGTCTCAGCCGCGGCCGGCAAACGAAACACGTGATTGGCCGCTTCGCGGTCGCGGTCCGTCTGATGGTCTGCGCCGGGCTTATAGAACTGGTACGGACGGAACTCGCCGGCGGCCAGGCACACGCAATCCAAGGCGAACAGGATCCGTTGCAGCTTGCCCTGAGCGTCTTTCGTCTTTGGCAGCCGGAAGGACAACGTGTGCGACCCTGCGGCCAGCGGCTGTTTGCCGAACTTGAGCCAGGCGACCTCGGTCCAGAAACTAAGTTCCATCAGATCGGTGGTGAGTTCGTCCGGCGCCACGGACTGCCAGGGGCCGCCGTCCAGGCGCCAGTCGAACGGCGAGCGGGCGAACTCGTAGCCGATCCGCGCCCAGAGTTCGTACTCGCCGGCCGCGCGGGCGTCGAACGCGTAGTCCACCAAGACGCCCTCGGCCGGCGCGTCGCGGTCGACCTGATTGGTATCGATCCCGATGCGGAACCAGGCCCGCTCCGAGAGGAATTCCGGATGCCCCACGCCCTCCGCCTTGGGCTGGTAGTTGGCACGTGTCGGGTTCTCGCCTTCGAGCCAGACGAAGGCCGTTTCGGCACCGTGAGAGCACAGGCTGGGCGTAGTCACTGCGGCCAGGGCGGCGATCCAGCAGCGGAGCAAGCGGAATGCAGACGTGGCGAAGTCGAACGGGCTGGGCATCATGGCGGGCGAAGCTCCATCGGCACATGAGAAGGCGGGAAGCGGCAACTCGCCTAGTGTAGCCGTCGGACGTTTCGAACGGTATAGCCCACATTGCAGCCCACATTACGCACGCGTCAGTCGCCCCCGTGTTGACAACGAGAATCCGTCCGGCGACAACGGTATCCGCGCGGGCCGGGGCACGACATCCCGGTTTGCGTGGAACATAAGGAGTGAATCGGATGCTGCGAGCAAAGAACTTGACGTGGAACATTCTCGCCGGTTGGTGCGTGGTGGTACTGATGTTGGCCGCAGCTGTTCAGGCGGACGACAAGACACTTGTCGAATGGCGGTTCGACCAGGCGGGCGAACTCCGCGGATGGCAGGTGGGGGGCCTGATCGCCGACGCAGGGGTCCATGACGGGGCGCTTCACGGCCGGGCCACCGGGAGCGATCCGATCCTCTTCAGCCCGATGTTCGAAGTCGCGGCGGCCGCCGGGCAGTACGTGGAGATCTGCCTGAAGGGTACCGCTCCGGCGGTGGCCGAGTTGTACTGGACCGAAACGCTCGAAGGTCCGTATGGCGGTTTCAGTGCGGAGAAACACCGGTTGTTTCACACCCGGGGCGACGCCCAGTTTCACGTCTACCGCATCTGGCCATTCTGGCACGCGGCCAAGAAGATCATCCGCTTGCGGTTCGACCCGCCGAACGCAGGAGAGTTTGATATTCAGTGGGTCCGAATTGCCGAGAAGGAAACCGTCGCCAGCTCGGCTGGGAAGGCCTGGAACCGCGAGGAACTCCGCGAGCAATGGCAGGCTTCCGGAGACGTTGCCGGGGACGCGCAAGGGCCGATCGTGCTCAGCCCGCCGGTGGCGTTCCGCGCCGCCGAACATCCTTTTATGTGCGTGCGCATGGCCACCGATCACGCGGGCAGCGGCCGGCTGTTTTGCGTTTCCAGCACCCGGTTCGGCTGGGAGAGTATCGCGTTCCCGCTGCGGCCGGACGGCAGAGTGCATTCCTATAACGTGGCCACCGGCGGGCTGAAGAACTGGCGTGACGAGATCATTCGGATCGGCCTTCAGTTGCCGGCCGCTGCCGGGGCCAACACGCGCGTCGAGTCGATCGAGGTGGCCGCCGAGCCCCGCGGACCCGCCGAGTTGGAGGTGGCTTATTTCGGGCCTGCGGAAGGAATCAACCGCGCGGGGCGGCCCGCCGGGGTCACCTGCACCTTGCGGAACCTGGGCGGCCAGTTGGCAGAAAATGTGACCGCGACGCTGCAAGTGCCCGCGGGCGTTCAGGTGCTCGACGGCGCTGCGAAGACGATCGACCGGTTGTCGCTGTATGTGCCCAAGACCGTCGCTTGGCAGATTCAGGCAGAAACGCTGGGCAAGATCGATCTGGCAGTGAACGTCGCAGCCAGCCAGACGGAACCGGTTTCCTCGGCGGCGGCGCTGGAATTGAGCAAGGCGCCCGACGTGCCCAAGACTACTTACGTCCCCGAGCCCAAGCCGGTGCGCAGCCAGTACGAGATCGGCGCATTCTACTTTCCGGGCTTCCCCACGGCGGAAAAATGGCAGCCCATTCGAGGCTATCCCAACCGCAAACCGATCCTCGGCTGGTACGACGAGTCGAGCCCCGAATGCGCCGACTGGCAAATCAAATGGGCCGTCGAGCACGGCATCAACTTCTTCATGGTCGATTGGTACTGGTGCCAGGGCAATCGCCACTTGGAACACTGGGTCCACAACGCCTACGGAAAGGCCAAATACCGCCAATACCTGAAGTGGGCCATCATGTGGGCGAACCACAATCCGCCGAACACCCATTCTGCGGAAGACTGGCGCCAGGTCACCCAGTACTGGATCGACAACTATTTCAATATGCCGGAATACTACCGCATCGACAACCGGCCGGCCGTGTTCATCTGGGCGCCGCAGAACGTGCGTAATGATCTGGGCGGAAGCGGCGAGGCGGCCAAGCTGTACGCCATGTCGCAGCAGATGGCCAAAGCGGCCGGGTATCCGGGCATCTACTTTGTGGCGATGAGTTCCCACGATCATCCCGATCGCACCCAGCAACTGGTCAGCGAAGGTTACGAGGCGGCGACCACGTATCACGGCTTCCAACTCGCCCACCAGCGTGCCCAAAGCGACCGTTTCCCCTTCGCCCGCCTCCTGGATACCTGTCCCGAACTGTGGCGCGAGGCAGAGAAGTCCGCCCGCGGTCTGCTCTACCTGCCGATCGTCGATACCGGCTGGGATGCCCGGCCCTGGCACGGCGAAAAATCGGTCGTCGCCGAGGGCCGTACGCCCGAACTGTTTGGCAAGTTGTGCCGGCAGGCTCGGCAGTATGCAGACCAGACGGGCAAGAAGATCATCGCCCTCGGACCGATGAACGAATGGGGCGAGGGGAGCTACATCGAACCGTATGCCGAATACGGCTTCCAGGACCTCGACCAGGTTCGCGAAGCGTTTTGCGAGCCGGGCGATTGGCCGCCGAACTTGATCCCGTCCGACGTCGGCCTGGGGCCTTACGACCTGCCGCCGGTCGCGGCCAAGACCGCTTGGGAGTTCAACACCGACGGTGCCTTGGAGGGTTGGGGGTCCAACGGCGACGTGGCCGAACTGGCCGTCAAGGATGGCCTGCTGGCGGGCCGATCCACTGGCCGCGATCCGGTCCTCCAGGTCTCCGGGATCCAGGTCGAAGCCGACAGCCTGCATCGCTTGACGCTCCGCCTGCGCAGCGACCGCAACCAACGCGTTCAGATCTTCTGGGCGACCTCCCTGACGGCGATGAACGAAGAGTCCTCGCTGGGCCTCCAAGTGGTTGGCGACGGCCAGTTTCACGATTATGAACTGGATCTTGCCGAGAACTCCCATTGGCGCGGCGTCGTGAACACCCTGCGGATCGATCCGGCCACGGAGCCGGATGCCCCGTTCGCGTTGGATTACGTGCGGCTGAACTAAATCGGGTTTTGCCAAACCACCTCTGTAAAGGAGTGATCTACTGGGCAATCCGCAGTGCCGGGACTTGTTGGAGTTCACGCTTTAGCGTGTCTTGTTCTCCGGCCGGCTTGGCCGGCCGGGCACGCTAAAGCGTGAACTCCAACGAAGACACGCTGAAGCGTGAACTCCAGCGAGGTTTGCACCTTTACATTGGTGGTCTGTCTACCCAAGGAAAGGTCCTGCCATGTTGAACGGTCTCTTGCCAGCTAGAATCCGGACGATCTCCATCCTCGTGTGCCTGGCTGTGCAGTGCGGAGCGGCCGCGCCGACAGCGGCAGTTGCTGCGGAACCGACCGACGCCGATTCGGCACCCGCCGCGGATTCCGCGCGACCTTCGGCCGACGGTCGGGACGTGATGTTCCACAAGATCAAAGCGAACAAGATCCTGTTCCTCGGCAACAGTATCACGCTCCACGGACCGGCACCGGCCATCGGTTGGTTGGGCAATTGGGGCATGGCGGCCAGCACCCGGGACAACGATTACGTGCATATTGTCCTCAAGGCCATCTCCCAGACCGCCGGAAAGGAGCCCCAGTCGATTGTCGCCAACATCGCGACGTTCGAACGGCAATTCGAAAGCTACGACGTTGATTCCGGGCTCAAGAAGGAGCTTGCGTTCAAGCCGGATCTCGTCGTTGTGGCGATCGGGGAAAACGTACCCGCGTTGGCCTCGGAGCAAGCGCAGGCCGCGTTCAGGGCGAGCACGACAAAGCTGCTGAAGAAGTTGCAGCAGAATAGCAAACCGGTCATCGTCGTCCGCAGCTGTTTTTGGCCCAACCAAGCCAAAGACGACATGCTGAAACAGGCCTGCGGGGACGTGGGCGGGATCTTTGTCGACGTTGGAGCGCTCGGCGAGGACGAGACGAATTTTGCCCGCTCGGAACGTCCCTTCGCGCATGCCGGCGTCGCGGCCCACCCCGGTGACAAAGGCATGCGTGCGATCGCCGAAGCCATCCTGAACGCCCTCGGAGGATTCGTCCGTGGCTGACCCGCATGCGTTCTCGTTAGGCCTTTGGGATTACGCGGCTTTCGTGGCGTATTTCCTGGGCTTGTCCGCCGTCAGCTACTGGTTTGGGCGCAACGAACGAGGCAGTACCACGGACTATTTCCTGGCCGGCAAACGCTTGCCGTGGTACGTCGTTGGGGGCTCCTTCATCGGCTCGAACATCAGCTCCGAACACTTCATCGGCATGATCGGCGCAGCGACCGTGTACGGCATCTGCGTGGCGATGATGGAGTGGATGAACGTGTTCACGTTCTCGCTGCTGATTTGGTTCTTCATTCCGTTCTTGCTGGCTTCGCGGGTGTTCACGATCCCCGAGTTTCTGGAACGGCGTTTCAGCCTCACGCTGCGCGAGATGTTTGCGGCGGTCACGGTGATCAGCAACGTGGTCGCGTTCCTGGCCGCCGTGCTGTACGGCGGCGGCGTGGCGATCGAGAAGTTGTTCGGGTTTGACCTGTGGTGGTCGATCATCGTGTTGGGCGTCGTGGCCGGCGGTTGGGCCATCTATGGCGGGCTGTCGTCCGTGGCGTGGTCGGATCTGTTCATGGTCGTCGTGATGGTGGCCGGCGGACTGGCCGTCACGGTCTTGGGACTGCACGCCCTGGCGCCGGACGGCTCGCTGGCCGACGGCTTCCGGGTGATGATCGAACGGAATCGGGCAACCGGCGGCGCGTGGTCCGAAGCCGTCGCGCTCCATGTCCGCGATCTGGCCGGGACCGCTTCGTACAACCGCTTGTCGGTCTTTCAGCCGGCCAGCCATCCGATTGTTCCCTGGACGAGTCTGTTGCTGAGCATCTTTTCGATCAGCGTCTGGTACAACGTGCTGAACCAATTCATGATCCAGCGCGTGCTGGGCGCCCGGAACGGCTATCACGCGCGGATGGGGATCGTGTTCGCTGGTTTTATGAAAGTGTTCCTGCCGGTGATTGTCGTACTGCCGGGCTTGATCCTATTTGCCTTGCACCCGGAATTGCTGTTGCAGCCTTGGGAAGACGTGCGGCCGGCCGCCGACCGAGGCTACATTCATCTGCTGCAGACCCTGATGCCGGTAGGCTTGCGCGGCCTGTTCCTGGCCGGGTTGTTCGGGGCGATCCAGTCGACGGTCAATGCCGTGCTGAATTCGACCGCCACGGTGTTTACGCTGGACATCTACAAGCGGCTGCTGCGGCCCGGGGCCGGCGACAAGCACCTGGTCAGCGTGGGTGTCGTTTCGTCGGTCACGATCCTGGCCGTGGCGATTGTGTTGGCTGGATTCATCGGCCGTTTGGGCGGCGGACTGTTTATTTACATCCAGTCGCTGTACGCCTTCTTCGCCCCGCCGTTCGCCGCCGTGTTTCTGCTGGGCATCCTCTGGCGGCGGGTGAACAGCCACGGGGCGCTGGCGGCCGTGATCTTCGGGTTTGCCTTTGGGATCGGAGTCAAGCTGTACCTGGAAGCGGCGCTCGCGCATCCGGCTTGGCTGGAACCCTACGCGAACCAGGCGGCGCTGAACTGGCTGCTGTGCTGCCTGGTCTGCACGGCCGTCAGCCTGGCCACCGCACCACCGCGGCCCGAGCAGGTGAGCGACGACGTCACGATCAATTGGGCGAAACTGAACATCTTCCGCGATCTGGGCACGGCGTGGTACACCAGCGTGGTCACCTGGTGGCTGCTGTTCGTGGTGATGATCGCCTGCTTGTTTGCCGTCTTTTCCGGCTGGGTATTTCCGACGGCGGCGGAGTGGTAGGGGAAATCATCCCACTCGCAAGAGCGTTTCGTCCCGTTGGTGTGTACGCTTCAGCGTGTCTCGCCAGGCGGGCATCGCCCGCCTGGCACGCTGAAGCGTGAACTCCAGCCAGACCCAGGTCCAACTTGGCGGGGAGGCGTCTGTCCCTGGTTCCGCTCAACCGCTAGAATCCCGATTGGCGATAAAACGGTGGATCGTGAGAACTGGTTGGAGGGGCTGCGGCGGATGAACGTACTGGTGGTCGGCAACGGCGGTCGGGAACATGCGTTGGCTTGGAAGTTATCGCAAAGTTCGAGGGTCCGGCGGGTGTTCGTGGCGCCGGGCAATGCGGGCACGGCGCTGGACGCCGAAAATGTGAACATCCCGGCCGGCGACTGGAAGCAGCTGATCCAGTTCGCCCGCACCGAAGACGTCGACTTGACCGTCGTCGGCCCGGAAGTGCCGCTGGCGGACGGCATTGTCGATGCATTCCAGGAGGCCAAACTACGGATCTTTGGCCCCACGAAGGCTGCGGCCCAGTTGGAAGGCAGCAAGGTCTTCTGCAAAAAGCTGCTCCGCGAAGCCGACATTCCGACCGCCGACTATCGCGTATTCTCCGATCCCGACGAGGCGACGCAACACGTCCGGGACCGGTATCCCAACGAGAACGAAGAAGTTCCGTTGGTGGTCAAGGCCGACGGCTTGGCGGCTGGCAAGGGTGTGATCGTCTGTTCGCGGCGGGCCGAGGTCCTGGCCGCCATCGACCAGATCGCCCGCCAGCGCGTGTTTGGCGATGCGGGCCGCGAATTGGTACTTGAAGAGCGGTTGGACGGCCAAGAGGCCAGCGTCCTGGCGATCACGGACGGCCGAACGATCCTGACGCTGCCGCCGGCCCAGGACCACAAGCCCGCTTACGACGGCGATTGCGGGCCGAACACCGGCGGCATGGGGGCTTACTGCCCGGCGCCGATCGTGACCGATGAAATGTTGGGGTGGATCGAAGCACACATCCTGGTGCCGACCATCCACACGCTGAAACGCAAAGGCATGCCCTTTCTGGGCGTCCTGTATGCAGGACTGATGATGACACGTCAAGGCCCGAAGGTGCTGGAATACAACGTCCGTTTCGGCGACCCCGAGTGCCAGCCGCTGTTGATGCGGCTGAAGACCGACCTGGCCGACATTTTGGAAGCGGCGGCCGAGCACCGCCTGGATCAGATCGGCGCCCTGGAATGGGACCCGCGTCCGGCGGTGTGCGTGGTGATGGCCAGCGAAGGCTATCCGGGCGATTACGCGAAGGGCCGGCCGATCCGCGGCTTGGAGGCTGCCGCCCAAGTGCCCGACGCCAAGGTGTTCCATGCCGGCACCGCGCGCCTGGGCGAGCAGATCGTCAACGCCGGCGGCCGCGTGCTGGGTGTGACCGCCCTGGGCGAGTCGATCGCGATGGCCAAGTTGCAGGCGTATACCGCCGTCAAATGCATCCGCTGGGAGGGCGCCTGGTGCCGGAAAGACATCGCCGATAAAGCGATGGAGTAGACGTTACTGCTTGGCCCCGCCCTGCCGATCGCGGAAACGCTCGCGGGCTTTCTGCAGTTCTTCCTTGCTCAACGAGCCGTTGCCGTCGGCGTCGGCACGCATCAGCCACTCGGCCATCCGCTCCGGCAACTCGTCCTTGGTCAGCGAGCCGTCGCTGTTCTTGTCCAGCCGCTGGAACATCTCGGCGGGATCGCCGCGCCCCGCTGCGCCGTTGCCCGGTTGTTTGCCGGCGGCGCCGGCTTGTTCGGCCCATTTCTTCCGCTGTTCGGTCAGTTCCTCTTTCGACACCGCACCGTCGCCGTTGGTGTCCGCACGCATCAGCCGTTCGGCCGCGAACTCGGGCAATTCATCCTTGGTCAGCTTGCCGTCGCTGTTCTTGTCGTGACGCTGGAGCATTTCGTCCACGCTGGGCAGGCCGGCGCCAGCCGCGGGCTTGGCCGCAGCCATGTTCTTGCGGGCTTCGCTCAATTCGTCCTTCGTGATCGAGCCGTCGCCGTTGGTGTCCGCACGCGTCAGAAACTGCGCCATCCGCTCCGGCAGTTCGTCCGTGGTAAGTTTGCCATCGCCATTTTTGTCCAGCCGCTGAAAGATCTGTTCGGCCGATGGCATTTCGCCGGGCCCGCCTCGTCCGCGGCCTGGCCCGCGGTCTTGAGCGCTGACCATGTTCCCAGCGAATGCCACGAAACCCGCGACGATGGCCGCCGCAACCAAGGCTTGTTTCGATCGAAGCATGTGTTTTTCCCCCGCTTTCAGTGGAAATGGTTCGGAAAGGATCGTTCATGTCCGTGTAGGAAGTTGAACACCGCAGGCGGAGAAAAGCTTCGGCCGATCAGGCTGTTTTTTCGTTTGTCGTCTTTCGCTCCGCGAAAGAACGCCTTTTCGCGGAGCGAAAGGCGACAACTGTTGATTCGTCGTCCAATTACCCGCCTCGTTCCGCCGTTCGGGCGGCAGCCGCCAATTCGGCTTTGATCTTGTGCAGCCCAGTTTCCCATCCTACGAGATAGCCTCGGGAATCGCGGTTCTCCAGGACGGCACTGTCGAACGACGCCAGTTCAGCGGTCGCGCGATCGCGAGCTTCGGCAGCGGGCGGCGGCTCGTAGACCGCGCGGCCGCCGCGGAAGATGGGGACGAGCAGATCCGTCTGCTGGGCATGCTTGGGAGCCGGCTGCACTTCCCGGGCGCCGAGCGGCACTAAGGCGGGCGGGTCCGGCAGGCCGGCGGGCTCGTCGTAGATCACGTCCGCCACGCAACGTCCATCGGCCCGCCGCAGGCGGCGGACCTGGAGGATGCCGGGATCGGACTGCTTGCTGTTGTGTTCGGACAGCTTCAACCGGTAGCTCCACTGCCCCGTCAAATCGCGCAATGCCGACAACTTGTACACGCCGCCCAGTGCGGGCTGATCGTGACCGGTGGCCAGCCGCGTGCCGACTCCCCAAACATCGGCGCAGGCGCCGTCGCGCAGCAGTTGCTCGATGCGGTGTTCGTCCAAGTCGCCGCTGACCACAATGGCAGCCGCCGGGAAACCGGCTTCGTCCAGCAACTGTCGCGACTGGCGGCTAAGGGCCACGAAATCGCCCGAATCCAGGCGGATCCCCAGCAGTTGATGGCCGTCGCGGCGCAACTGTTCGGCGACGGCGATCGCGTGGCGGACGCCGGACAGCGAATCGTAGGTGTCGACCAGGAAAATGCAGTTGCCCGGCAGGGCGGCCGCATACGCCTCGAACGCCCGCTGTTCATCGTTGAAGGCCATCACCCAGCTGTGGGCGTGTGTTCCTTTGACGGGAATGCCGAACAGCTTGCCGGCCAGCACGTTGGAGGTCGCCGCACAGCCGCCGATGTAGGCGGCGCGGCTGGCCGTCAAGCCGCCGTCGATGCCCTGCGCTCGCCGCAGGCCGAATTCCAGCACGGGTCGTCCCGCCGCCGCGCGGCAAACGCGGGCCGCCTTCGTGGCAATCAGCGTGGGAAAATTGACGAGCGTCAGCAACGGCGTCTCGACGATCTGACTCTGCAACAGCGGCCCGCGGACGCGAACCAGCGGTTCGCCGGCAAACACGACCGTGCCTTCGGCGACGGCGTCCACGTCGCACCGGAATTCGAGGTCCCGCAGATAATCGAGAAATCCCGCTTCGAACAACGGCCGCCCGTCGGCCGTGGCCAACGTCGCCACGTAGCTCAAATCGTCGTCCGTGAACCGCAGTTCGCGGAGAAAATCGACGGCATAGCTCAGTCCGCAGGCGACAGCGTACTGGCCGCCGAAAGGGTTCTGGCGAAACGTCAGGTGAAACACGGCCTCGCGCTCCGCCAACCCGTTTTTCCAGTAGGCATACGCCATCGTCAACTGATACAGGTCGGTCAGCAGGGCCAGCGAGTGCCGATAGATCCGAGGCAGTAGATTCACGAGGCAACGTCCTTATTGACGGGACCGCACAACGGATCGCGCCAGGGACACGTCGCGTGTCAGATCAAGTCCACCTTCCGCTTGGTACGGCGTTTGGTCTGCAAGCACGTTTCGCAGATGCCGTAGACGATCAGACGATGGCCGGTCACGCGGAAATGGTGATCCTGAGCCACACGATTACGCAGATCGACCAGTTCATCGCTCTTGAATTCGTACAGCTTCTGGCATTGTTTGCAGTACATGTGGTCGTGCGCCGGGTAGCCGTAATCATGTTCGTACACGGCCCGGCCGTTCAACTCGAACTTCCTCAGCAGCCCGGCGTCCACGAATTCGGCCAGCGTGCGGTAGACCGTCGGGCGGCTGACGTAGCCCGGCTGGCCCTTGAGCGGCAGCTGGGCGATCAACTGGTCGGCGTCGAAGTGTTCATGGTGACTGAAGATATGCTCGACCAGGACGCGCCGCTGCTCCGTGTTCCGCATCCCGCGGCTCTGCAGGTACTCCTCGAACCGCGCTTGCGGCGTGAGGGCAACTTGGATTTCACCGAGCGTGTAGTTTTCGGTCATGGCTGGCGACAAAGCCCCGGGAAAGGCACGACAGAGGTGCCCCTATTTTACGGATTGCGCATCCGTTTGCAAGCGTGGGGAAGATCACGGTCGGCGGTGCCTGGAGCCCCGCACCAAACGCTCGTTGCCTCGCAGAATCAGACCGCGGCGGTTCTAGCGTCCGCCGGGTTCTTCCATCTGTTCGATGTACTGCCGCAACCGCTCGTTTTCGTCGCTGATATCTTTCAGTTTCAGCATGTTCTCGACGCGTTTGACCAGTTCGAGCTTGTTGACCGGTTTGGACAAGAAGTCATCCGTTCCCGCTTGCACCGCGCGTTCGATGTCGCCCAGTTCATTCAGCGCCGTGACCATCAAGATCATGATCCGCCGCGTCGCGGGGTCGTCCTTGAGCTTGCGACAGACCTCGAACCCGCTCAGCTTGGGCATCATGACGTCCAGGAGGATCAGGTCCGGCTGAAAACCAGGGACTTGCTTCAGCGTCTCCAGTCCGTCCGCCGCCATGGCGATTTCGCAGTCGAGGTCCGTGAGGTAGGCCTCCAGCAACTCGCAGTTGGACAGGTTGTCGTCAGCAATCAGGATTCTGCTCTTGTCAGCCATCGGTCACTTCCTGCGTCGTCTAGGTTTCGGCGTCCGCCGACGAAGCTTGACGGGCACGGCTCCAGAGAGCTGCGCCGCTTTGCTTTATACGGCTCGGGAGAGCCATGCTACGTTGCCCCCATGCTACGAGGGGTTCCGGTTGGAGCCCTTGGGAAGATTATAGTGGCTTTGGCCGCGACCGGAAGGACACTTCGGGACGCGCTAGCGGAGGGCGGCAGTCTGAAAACCGATGCTACGGAAAGTGAACAAGTCGATGTTGCCACCCGACCGGGCGTAGCGAATGGGCATCGGCAAGACCGGGGAAGACGCCGAGGACGATCTCCGCAAATGGTTAGCGGTCAACAACTTCAGTTCGGCGTCCCGATCCTGCCGGCGTTTCGGCACGCGGCGTGCTCCCGGGGTGTTCCCTTACCGAGTTGTCTTCCTCACAACCAACACTTCGAAGACGTTTCTACTGAAGGGGCAGCATGTTGAAGAGAATCCAAAGGGGCAGCCAGCAGCGGGCAGGGAAGGCCGCTTTACGATCCGCCGGTTATCATGCCGAGGACGAGCATCCCGACGCCGATGGTTTGGCCCTGGAAGGGCACGTGGAATCGGCGGACGAATGGGAGGGCGAGGACGACCTGGAAGACGCCGACGCGGAACTGGACGAGGAGGACGATTTTGCGGTTGTCGAGGAGGATCGCGATGCAATCGCCGACTCGGACGAATCCAAGGGTTCCTGGGCGGCCACGGACGACCCCGTGCGGATGTACTTGATGCAGATGGGCGAGATCCCGCTGTTGAATCGTGGCCAGGAGGTCGCCGTCGCACGCGAGATCGACTGCGCCAGGACGCTGTATCGCCACTGGATGCTGGCGAACGACTATATGCTGGAAGGCGCCGTGCGGATTCTGGAACGGATCCGCGACGGCGAACTGCGTTTGGACCGCACCGTTGAAGTGTCGGTGACGAACACGGCGGAAAAACGGCGCATCCTACGGCGGCTGGGTCCGAATGTGCAGACGCTGCGGAACCTGTTGCTCCGCAACCGCAGGGACTTTCGTATCGCGATCAGCCGGCGCCATTCCAACCGCGTCCGCCGCACCGCGTGGGCCTCGCTGGTCCGGCGGCGGAACCGCTGCGTGCGGTTGATCGAGGAATTGAACCTGCGTACCAACCGGCTGCAGCCGCTGTACGAAAAACTGGTCGAAATCTCGAGTCGCATGAAAGCGATCCAAGCCGAGATCCGCGACGTCGAACGCGGCCAATCGCGGTTCGGCCACAATCTGAGCGAACTCCGCGAGGAACTTCGGTACCTGATGCGGGTCACGTTCGAGAGCCCCGCCACCCTCAGCCGCCGGGTCGTCAAGACCCAAGTCCACCGCGAGGATTACGACGCCGCCAAACGCCGTTTGTCCGCCGGCAACCTGCGGCTGGTCGTCTCCATCGCGAAAAAGTACCGCAACCGCGGGCTGGGGTTCCTGGACCTGATTCAGGAGGGCAATACGGGCTTGATGCGGGCGGTGGACAAGTTCGAGCACGCCCGCGGTTACAAGTTCTCCACCTACGCCACGTGGTGGATCCGGCAGGCCATTACCCGGGCGATTGCCGACCAGAGCCGGACGATCCGGGTTCCGGTCCACATGATCGATGCGATGAGCCGAGTCCGCTTGGCCACGCGCCAGCTGGTCCAGGAACTGGGCCGCGAGCCCACGCCCGAAGAGACTGCCACCCGCGTGGGGCTGACGCTGGACGAAACCCGCTGCATTATCAAGATGTCGCGCCAGCCGCTGTCGCTGGACCAGCCGATCAGCGAGCATGATGAAAGCTACTTTGGCGAGTTTCTGGAAGATCATCGCCGGGACGATCCGTTGGGCGAGGCGAACCGCGAGTCGCTCAAGCAGCGGATCGAAGAGGTCATGCAAGGGCTGAACTACCGCGAACGCGAGATCCTGAGGATGCGGTTCGGCTTGACGGACGGCTATGCCTACACTCTGGAAGAAGTCGGCCGCGTTTTCTCGGTCACGCGGGAACGCGTGCGGCAGATCGAGTGCAAGGCGGTCCGCAAGCTGCAACAACCGTTCCGCTCGCGCGTCCTGGCGAGCTTCGTCGACGGGGCGGACGGAGCGCGAGCCGAACGGATCTGAATCGCACTGGCGCTTATCAGGCAAAGACTTCGGGCCAGGGTAGCTGCTGGCGACGGGAGTGGCGGAGAGGACGAAGAAGCTGCTCGGCGGACGATTCCGTTCCTCGGGGAAGACCAGATCCGCCAGCCCTTCGCGGACGAAGGACTGGCCTCCCCCAAGAGCCTCGGCTTCCGGTTCATCCCCATCGTGGTCGCCTTGTCCTTGGCAACTGCGATGCTATGCAATATCGCTTCTACCTGCAATTGGCCGAGGCCTATCGTCAACACACCGCGGACGCGGCGGAACTGAAACCGCTGGGCGTGGAACTGCTGATGGAGGTGGCGCGCAAGCGGGCGTTGGATCCATCTCCGGACGATATCTCCCGCATGCGGCAACTGGCCCAGCAGCTGATCGCTCAAGGATCGCAGGACCCGCTGGTCTTGCAGCGTCAAGCCCGGCTGGAAACGCTGGACGGAAAGCACGACGCGGCTCGGACCAGGCTGCTGGCGTGCGAAGACAAATTGAAAGCCTCCGCGTATCCTCCGTTGGCCCGCCTGCTGAACAGCTGCTGCTTGTGCAGCCTGGCATCTGCCGCGCTGGACAGCGAGTTGCTGGCCGAGCATTTTCCCCGGTTTATCGAACACTGGGTCAATTGGGCGGCGGAAGAGAGCAAGACCGCGGAGAATCGGCGTTACGTCGTAACGACGGCTTACGACCTGACGACCGGCTTGCGGAAGATAACGCAGAAAAACGGCATGCTCGAGGCCCTGAATCAGCGGGAGGGCCTCGATGGCTGGGTCCGCAATACGATCGCGGGCGCCGTGCAGATGGCTACGCGGAACTAGGCCGCTGGAACGATGCGATTCGCTACGCCGAGGAAGCCTGCAAAGCGGCGCCACCGGAGTCGGTCCAGGTGTGCCAGACGCGGCTGGCCAAGTACCGCGAAGCCAAACGCAACTCGTTTCCCGCCGCGGTCGCGTCGTTGTTGTGGAAAGGCGACATCACGCGGCGCGTCTTGGGTCTGGCGCTGCTGATCGTGCTGTTGGCCGCCAACCTGATTCTGGTGAAACGCCTGGCCCGTTTCGGCCGCCTGGCCGGCGCCTTGGCAGGCACGCTGGCCGCCGCCATTCCGTTCGCCATTCCGGCGGTCATGGCGGTGATGGTAGGTTTGGGTGAAGGTCCTGCCTTCCTCAAGCTCCTTGCCGGCATCGTGATCGCTGCCGCAGCCTGCGGCGCGTTAGCCGGTGTTTGGGCCGGAGCGAAATTCGAGGAGCGCAAGCCGGCCTGAGGGGCAGGCAAGCGCAAGTCAGCCACTCCCGTCTCGACTTTCCCAGCAAGCGGGTCTCGCCGACTCAGGGTAGTGGAGACTCGAAGCTGTCGAAGTGCATGTGACCCACGCCGAAAAACGACGGTCACGGAACACGATCGCGGGAGCCGATGTCGGCTCGCCCAGCCAGGGCCGTCGCTTTCGCCGGGATTCGGGTGTGCGGAGAACGTGTTCCCTGACGACTTCTTGGCATTTTGAATTGTAAGATGAGTTTTCGGGATGGCGTCTCCAGGCAATCGCGGGATTGTCGACAACCGGTGTGCCAGACCCAAGAAAGAACGGTTTTGAAACGGCCGCGTTCGCCGTGTCTACGGAACATCGGCGCCTCGTTTCGCCACGCACACTGACGCACAGAAGGACTGCGCGTGGACTCTGCCGAGTTGTCGCCAAATGGATGGCGCGACGGGTCGGCCGCCTCCCGAGCGAAAGTACACAGGTGGATGTGACCTGTGCGCGCAAGGGGTACAATAGGGACGAATTCGAAAACGCCTCCGGCGTGGTGTATGCCGACACCAGCTGGTAGCGGCAGCGAGGGACGCGCGGAGGGAATCGGCACGCTCGACGGCCTTGCGGAGCGCACTGTCGGTCACGGCCCACTGGCGCACCTTCCACTCGTAAACGGGACCGTGGAACGAGCCCATCATCCACGATTGGATCTCACGCCACCGCTGGCGGGCCTGGTCGATCGCGCCCCGGAAGCCGCTGTAGTTCGTCTCGCTGGCGTCCAGCAGGAACACGCACAGCGGCAGGTCCAGATTCACGGCGAGAATCCCCAGCAGCATCTGCGAGTGCTCGAAAAATTGCAGCCCCGGCAGCGTCGGGACGAACCCTCTCAGCTTCTCGCCCTTGTAGCCGTAGATCTCGAACCCGGGCGCGATGTCGGTCAGGGTCCGCGTCTCGCCGTCCGGCCGGGTTTCCGTGGTTTCGCTGTGGTCCCCGCCGCCGGCGAACGGCAGGACCGGGGCACCGGCGTCCATTTCGCGGAGGATCGTATAGCAGGACTGGATCTTGGCGGCCACCAGGTTGGCGAACTGCAGGTCGTTCGAGTCTTGAACAGGAGGCAACGGAGACAACAGAGAGAGGAGATCGCCACTCCGTTCCCTCTGTTTCCTTCTGTTCAAAGGATTCATTCGGCCGCGGCCGACGACATTGGCGACCAGGCGGCGGACGCCCTGCATGACCAGCGGGTTGTTGCGGGTCATTTCGCGGGCCATCTCCATCGCCCCGAAGTAGGCGGCTTCGGTGCGGTAGTGATAGTCGGCGTGGGAGCCCAGCGTCATGATCCCGGTCTTGGCCCGCTCGTACCGCGAGGCTTTCCCGATCTCGTAGTCGGACTTCAACTCGGCGAACTGCTCCAGGATGCTGCCCGCCATGCCCTGCCGTCGGCGTTTTACAGTCATCCTCTGAAGTTCTCCATCGACAGGTAACGGACCCGCCCGCTGCCGCTGCCCGTGGTTGCGGGGTGGCCGTCCTTCCACCGCTGGGCCGCTTCGATTTCGGCCTGCAGGGATTCGCGGGTGAACGTCTGCGGGCCACGTCCCGCAGACACGGGAAGCCGATTCCGCAAGATGCGACAGGCCGTAATGAAGGCGTCAGCCTTCGCGCGGCTGTTGTCCTCCTCATACGAAGTGTTGTCGTCGTATGCGGCGAGGACCCGGGCGTCGGTCGAATTGCTGCTCAGCGTGGCCATTCCCCGAACATGACCGAAGACGGCGGGCAGGTAAAGGCAAACGGGGCGTATACCGGAGGTATATTCGCTCGCGGCGGACTGGACGCGGGCGGACGTGGCGGGCAGATGCCCCCGGCCTACTGCAGAGGGGGCTAGGGCTTGCACCCTCCAAAAAATCAGTTATGTTGATCGGATGAGTGGGCGGAGGCTGCAGCCTGGAGTTGAGCTACCAAGAAACGCATCCGGATCGTAGAATCGTTCATGAGGCGTCCTTTCCTTGCGGTTCGCGTCCGTGCCGGCATGAGCCAAGTCCGGTTCCTTGTCGACGGAAGTCTCCGGCTTTCTCTCGTCGCCGCGTTGCTACGGCACGGCGAGGGCGGTGGGACGGGAAGCCCAGACGATCCGCGGCAGGCCGAACCGGTATTCGTCGCGCGCGGACGGCAGCATGATCAGCTCGATCAGGTTGTCGCCTTCTTGCAGGTTGGCGAATCCCCATTGCCCACGGCCGAGCGTCGTTCCGAGAATCTGCCCGTTGACGAACACCAGGCAATAGTTGCTGAACGAGAGCTTGATCTTGACCGGCTCGCGAACTCGCAAAACCGTCTTCCCGTACAGGATCGCGCCGTCGAGGCTGGTCTTTTCGGATGATTCTCCCTGGTAAAGCGACGCGAACGCGAACCGTCCGAACTCGGTTGGCGCGGCGACGAGTTGGTCGTCGGCCGGACGAGGGATTTGGGCGTAGGGAATGTATCCGAGCGTGCCTTTCGCACACGGATTCGGCAACGGCCGACTGACGCGGAACGAGCCGAGGGCAATCTGGTCATACGGATCAAACACCGTCGTGCTGAACTGCAGTTCCCAGCCGTCGCCGGTTAGTGTGCCAAGCAGCGGAAAACGCACGAGCCGTGCTGCGCCTGCCGGTTTGGTGATTTGGGCGTTCTTGTCCACCGTCGTTCCCGGTTGGAGATCGAACTCCGGGATGTCGAAGGCCCAGCTCGGGCCGGGCAAGTCGGCCGCCGGTATAGAAAGCGCCAGGTGCGTCGCGACTTTGCGGTTGGCGACGCGGACCAGCAGTGGCCGGGTTCCCGCCTGGCCATCGCGCAGGATGGGAAACGCGGTCTGCCAGTTGGGCGTGAGCACGTTCAGGCCGAGGAGCTGTTGGAGGGCCTCCAGCGGGATGGGCCGGCCGTTGAGTACGGCCGCCAATTCGCGAATGGCCTTGTGACGCAGGGCCTCGATTTGCTCCGGCGGTGCGTCGCGAAGTGCTTCGCCCTCGACGACCAGCTGCCAGGCGGCCGCTTCGGCCGGGCTCAGCGCGCTATGCACGTCGCCCAATCCGGCCAACAGATCTTCGCCGGGCGGAAGCGAGACCGACTGCGGGTCAAAAGTGTATCGGCGCACCACGTTCTGGAACGAGTTGTTTCGCAGGACGATGTTTCGCGCCGCCTCGGAGATCGTAACACCGGTGTCCGCGTTGCAGACTTCGTTCCCTTCCAGCAGTGCGTCTTCCACCCAGCCCATCACGTTCAGCTTCGAATTGCTTTCCAGCCGGTTGCTCCGCACGACGCACGAACGGACCAGCGGGTACTTGTAATCGCCCGTCCCGGACCCGTAGGAGAGCAGTCCAAGTTGCGCATCGGTCGGCGGCACCTCGTTCCGCGGGCCCCGGTACTGGTTTCCCACCGTAATCCGGTTGCGCAGGAACTGGTTGAACCAGTTCGCCTCGCCCGCCATCGCGTCGCCGTTGTAC
This sequence comes from uncultured Pirellulaceae bacterium, assembly GCA_964645045.1. Classification (GTDB taxonomy): domain Bacteria; phylum Planctomycetota; class Planctomycetia; order Pirellulales; family Pirellulaceae; genus Anammoximicrobium. Next base: position 53,129 of record CAZXYZ010000039.1, read on the forward strand.
CCGCCGGTCCGTGCGGTTTCATTGTCGGCGATGATGCCCTCGATCATCGAGCCGTACAATTGCAGGGCCACGGAGGAATCGTACGCCCGGTTTTTCGTATAGATGAACCGGCGCCGGAACGAGCTGATATTGAGGACCGAGGTGGCGTCCGGCACGATGTCCCACGGTTCCACCAGTTCGACGCGACCGTCTGCGATCGCGCGGATGCGCCGCAACTGGCCGACGCCCTTGCCGCCGGCGATCTGCACAGCGCCGTTCTGCCACGTTTGCACGCCGCGCTGAAGCGGCACGTTGGGCCTCAGCGTAAACGAGTTCGGGGTGATGTTTTCCACGGTGTCCATGTAGCCGTGGACGCGGCCGTCGCCGGTGATCGTTTCACGGTTGTTGCCGTCGAAATCGTTCTCGTGCAAGTTGTTCGCCCAGTAAATGTTCTCCGATCCTTCCGGCAAGCCGTAGAACGAAGTGCAGTTCGCGCCGCCGAAATGATTGTTCGCGACAACAAGCTGCTGCCCGCTGAACCCGTTCCAGCCGACGACATTGCCGCGGCAGAAGCGGTTGTCGGCGACCCGGCTCCAGTAGGCACGCAGTTCGAACACGCCGCCGGCCGCGCAGTAGATATCGTTGCCGATGACGTGGATGTTCTCGCCGCCAAACCGCAACGCCCGCGTGTAGTGCAGTAACGACAGACGCCGTTTCAACTCCTCTTTGTCCGCGTTGACGTACTGCGAGTAGAGCATGCGCAGGGTCACGTTTCGCACCGTGATGTTACCCGACCGGTAGTCCGCCGCGGCCGCGGCGTCGAGCGGTTCCTTCGGCACGGCCGGGTTGCCGACGATCCCGTCCTGGTGAAACCCGCAGGCGAGGAAGATCTCGGCGACCTCGAACGAATGGGTTCCCTTGACGAGCGCCTCGACCGGCTCGTACGTATCCGGCCAGTAGACATGGGACAGATTCGCGCCCTCGCCCCGGAGGATCGAGCGGGGCGGCAGGACAATCGTCGCGGTCATTTGGAAGCGGCCGCGCGGGACCAACAGCGTCCCGCCGCCGTTGGCTGTCAGCTTGTCGACGGCGGCGAGAATGGCGTCCGTGTCGTCGATGCCGTCGTTAGCGATCGCGCCGAAGTCGATCACGTTGAAGACTTCCTGCGGATACGCCGCGACCTTTTCCGAAATGCAGACCCTGCCCGCGACGGTCGGTTGCTCGGTGGCGTTGCGGCGAAAAAGGACCTCGTAGTCGCCTGCCGCCGGACCGTTCGCGTTGTCCCAGCTTGCCGTGACGGCAAAGGGACCGGACGCGTCGACGTTGACGGGAAACGTTTTGCCCTTGCCGTCGCGCAAGGTGACCTCGGGTTTATCGGCTGGGGCCAAGGTCAGACAATTGCCGAACAGACGCACGACGCCGGCCCCGGTCGAAGCCTCGCGTCCTCGATCGCCCTGGACCCAGAACACGTTCGGCTGGTTGATCAGAAAGGGCTTGCTCTTCGGGCCGCCTGGCGAGTCCGCGCGGACCGCTGCGCACACGATGCCGGGCTGCCAGTCCTTCGGCAAAGCGAACAGCAGGGCCGAGTCGGAAACGCGGAGCGGCTCCACCGTCCGTTTTGGTTCGTCGCCCGGGGACGGGCCGGGAGTCAGTTCGACGACGGGACGGCTGCCGAATTGCCCGCCGTGAACCAGAACGGTTTCCCCGGGCTGCACCGGGGAGGAACACCAAATGACCACCGGCGCCTCCTGGGCAAGGGCAACCGCCGACGCGACGAGAAGGGGCAGCAACACGGCAGTGGTTCGCAGGATCATGGCAGGCACGCTGTGGTTGGCAGGGTGGGAAACATCGGAAATAGAACCGGTTCATGGTTACAGACGAACGCCCCCTTGTCCAATGCTGGGAAGCATTTTCAGAGGCTGTTTTTCGGGCTTTTCGTCGTAGCCGCGTTCGCCAGAACGCGGGACGAGTGCCGCCGCAGCCCGCATTCTGGCGAGTGCGGGGAGTTTCCCGATGGGCCATCTGGCGGTATCGTGGTGTCGATGCGTCTTGCACACGACCCCAACGACAGCGAGGTAATCGAAATGTGGACACGTCGGTTCCCATCGGCGCTGATGGTGTTGGCTTCCGTCGCGCTGGGCATGTTGGTCGAGGCGGCCGAACCCGCGCCGGTCGAGATCGGGTCGCGCCGCGAGTTATTCGTGGACGAATTGCTGATCGGCGAACTGCAGGGGACTCGGCTGAAGGTTCACGAACCGCAGCGGTTGCCGCGGAACGCTTACCCGGCCCGGCCGACCGGACACTACGCGACGGTCATCCAGGATGGTGACCTGTACCGCTTGTACTATCGCGGCGACAAAATCCCCGGCGCCCATTGGCGCGACGGCTGGACGCGCTACCACGACCAGGAAGTGACCTTGTACGCCGAGAGCCGCGACGGTTATCGCTGGACGAAGCCCGACCTGAAGCTCTACCAGCTAGCCGAATTTCCGGACGGCAACGTTGTGCTGGATGAAGGGTTGGGGGTGAATCACAACTTCAGCCCGTTCATCGACGAGCGCCCCGGCGTGCCCGCCGATCAGCGTTACAAAGGTCTGGGCGGACTGACGTATCCGTTGGGCAACTGGCCGGGATGGAAGACGCCCGGCGAGCGCGACGAAGTGGTCGCGCAACACGGCCCGCCCGGCTTGCGCGCCTTCGCGTCTCCCGACGGCATCCATTGGACCAAGATGCAGGACGAGCCGGTAATCACTAACGGCGCGTTCGACTCGCAGAACGTCGCGTTCTGGTCGTCCGCCGAGCAACAATACGTCTGCTATTATCGCGTGATGAACAAGGGGGTGCGGTCGATCGCCCGCGCCACCAGTGCGGATTTCCTCCACTGGACCGAGCCCGTCGTCATGCAGGCCAACCGGCCTGGCGAGCACCTGTACACCAGCGGCACGCATCCGTACTTCCGAGCCCCGCACATCTATATCGCGCTGCCCACGCGTTTCATGGCCAACCGCAGCAGCATCACGGACGTGGTCTTCATGGCCGCGCGTCCCGGTTCGGCGTCATACACCAGGCTGTTCAAAGAAGCCTTCCTCCGTCCCGGCTTGGGCCCGGACGGTTGGGGCAACCGCTCGAACTACGTCGCCTGGCACGTGGTGCCAACCTCCGACACCGAGATGTCGATGTACAACTTCAACGGCGACCAGCTTGTGCTCCGCATCGACGGCTTCATCTCGGTCCATGCCGGGGCCGAGGAAGGTGAATTCACCACCCCGCCCTTCACGTTCCAAGGCCGTCAACTCGAAATCAACGAATCCACCAGCGCCGCGGGCCGCATCCGCGTCGAAATCCAGGACGCCGACGGCAAGCCGATCGAAGGCTACACCTTGGACGACAGCGAGACCATTTACGGCGACCGCATCCGCCACGTCGTGCGCTGGGGCGCCGAACAGGCCCAAAGCGCGGACGTGTCTCGTCTGGCCGGCCGGCCGATCCGCCTGCGCTTCGTGATGCAGGAGGCGGACCTGTATTCCCTTAAGTTCGAATGAGCGTCTGCCTTCCCGGAACCAGTGGTACAGGTCGGCGTCACCGCAACGTGGCACCGCTTGGGGTCCGCGCGGGGCATCTCGATCTGGCCGTCGAAACGCCGGTAGGGCACCAGTTGGCCGGGCGCCAGCATGCCGGCGCCCTCGGCAAGCACTCGCACAAGCGAGATTTGCCCGCCGTCGCTTTCCCCGTCCTGCAGGCCCAACGCCAGATCCCCGTAACTCGAACACGTCTTACGCAAAGATCTCTCCGACGGGCAGCTTCCAACCGGGGACCACGTCGCTGGCGTCCAGGATGTCAGCTGCGCGGAGGAAGGCTGTTGCGTCCGACGAGCGATAGACGCGCACGGTGCAGGCTCGCGGATCGATGACCAGAACCAGCGACGAGCCGGCGGCGAGCCAAGCGAAGGCTTTTTCTTCGGCCTGAGCAAGCGTTTCCGAGGGCGAGATCACTTCGGCTGCCAAATCCGGTGCCAGCGGCAGGTAGCCGTCCGATTCTCCCGCACGCATCAATGCCGCTCGGCGCACGAACGCCACATCCGGGGCACGCACGGTGTCCGGATTGCGGGACAGGAGGAATCCCGTCTGCACGGCTCTGGAGAGCCATGCTACCTGCGCCCCAGAATCCGGTTCATGTTCTTCTTATAAAACTCTACACCGGGCTGGCCGTAGGGGTTAATGCCGATCAAGCGGCCTTCGACCACGGTGGCCAGCATTAGCATCTGGAATAGCTGGCCCAGATAGAACTCGTCGACCTGCGGCAGGTGCAAATCGGCGGTGGGCCGGCCGCCGCCGTGGTAGGCTTCGTTCGTGCCCTGAATGGCCGCGGACATGATTTCGGGCAGGGTCTTGTTGGCCAGGTCGTTCAGCGAGTCCTGGTCCATGTCGCTGTGGCCGACCGGCAGTGGATCGCAGCGCCACGCGTCGACGATCAGGTTGGTGAACAGCTTGTCCGGCCGGCCCTGCTGGTGCTGCTGGGCGCGGGAGTGCAAGTCGCGGGTGTTGACGGTGGTGATCGGCGTCGCCCCGAGGCCGTCCTTGCCCAGGCTCTCGGCCAGCAGTTGGTCGTACCACAGGCCGACGGATTCCAACGCTTTGGACCAGACGTTCAGCACGCGGATCGTGGCCCCGCATTCCTTTTCCAGCAGATAACCGGCCCCAACATAGTCCAACACGGCGTTCTCGCCCGGCGAGGCGGTGCGGAAGTGTTCGTTCATCGCCGCGGCGCCTTCCAGCAGCCGGACGACGTTCAGGCCCAGGATGGCTGCGGGCAGCAGGCCCACGGCGGACAGGATCGAGAACCGGCCGCCCACGCCGTCCGGGACGCGGAACAGTTCGGGGCAGCCCAGGGCCTTGGCCAGATTGAACAGCTTGCCGCTGGTGCCCGTGACGGGCACGACCAGCTGGGCCAGTTTCCCGGCATCGCCGCCGACCGATTGCTTCAAGGCGGCCAGGAATTGGCGGAACGCGACGGCCGTTTCCAGCGTTGCACCGCTCTTGCTGATCACGACGATCGCCCAGCGGTTTTCGACCGTGTCCGCCGGTCGGCCGTTGCCCAGCAGCCGGAGCAGTCCCTGCGAAGCGTCGTTGTCGACGTTGTTGCCCTCGAAGTAGATCCGCGGCCGGCTGCCGCGCTGGCCGCGGTCCAGTTCGTTAAAGTACGGCTCGGCGCAGGCTTCCATCAACGCTCGAGCGCCCATGTACGACCCGCCGATGCCCAGCACGACGACGCGATCCACGGTGTCCCGCAGCCGCCGGGCGGTTGTCAGAATCCGCCCCAGTTCGCTGTTTTTCCGGTCGGGCGTTTTGTCGGCCTGGTACTCGGCCAGGATTCTCTCCGGCAGGTCAAGAAACGCCGCGTCCAGTGGGTCCTTTTCCTTGGGGACCACGCCTTCGGCCAACAGCCGCAGGTCGTCGTCCAGAACCGTGCGCCGGGCGTCTTCCAGCCGGGGGGCCAGGGCCTGCAAATCAGCGGGAAAAACGCCCGTTTCTTCGAGAAACACGCCGGCGGGATCGTAGGTGACCAGGTTCGTTTTTTTGGTGCTCATGGGAATCCGATTATCGAGTTTTCGTAACGTCGTTTGGCCAGAATCCTTAGTCTGTGAAGATATCGCGCCAGCCGTTTGCATACCAGCGGCCGACGGCGGGGAAAAAGCGGGCGAATCGCCCGTTGGGTCGCTTGTGAAAATGCCGGTTTTCGAGACAATCTATGCGGAGACCGGCGGGGCCTGATGCTCAGCTGTTTAACCGCGACCCAACGGGGAGCGAGATTCGACGCGCTCCCCGTTGGGTCGCGGTTAAACGAATCTCTGCCAGCACGGCCCGCGTCCGTTGGCACCACGGAAAACCGAAACAAAAGGATCTTAAGACGATGGACATCCACGATTTGACTCGTGAATTGAAGACGAAAAGCGATTCCAAAATTGTGATGCTGGTGGCCGACGGATTGGGCGGGCTGCCGATGCAAGCCGGCGGCAAGACCGAACTGGAGACGGCTCGGACGCCGAACCTGGATGCGCTGGCGGCTCGGGGCGTGCTGGGGTCCAGCATCCCCATCGTCCCCGGCATCGCGCCGGGCAGCGGGCCGGGCCATCTAGCCCTGTTCGGCTACGATCCGCTGAAATACGTGATTGGCCGCGGGGCGTTGGAGGCGACCGGCATCGGATTTGAATTGCAGGACGGCGACGTGGCCATCCGCTGCAACTTCTGCACGATCGACGCCGCCGGGAATATCACGGACCGGCGGGCTGGACGGATTTCGACGGACGAGAGCGGTCCGCTGGCGATCAGTCTGCGGCAGATCAAGATCCCCGGGATCGAGGTGTTTGTCGAGCCGGTCAAGGAGCATCGTTTTGTGGTCGTGTTCCGCGGCCCGGGACTGGGCGACCGAGTCAAAGACACCGATCCGCAGGCCACGGGCGTGCTGCCGTTGGATCCGTTCTCGGACGATCCAGCCAGCCAGAAGACGGTCGAGGTGGCGAAAGCGTTCTTGGCTCAAGCCAAGCAGATCCTAGCCAGCCAGCCGAAGGCGAACTTCCACACCATGCGCGGGTTTGCCGCCAAGCCGAAGCTGCCGTCGTACAAGGAAGTGTACGGCCTGCGGGCGGCGGCCATCGCCGTGTATCCGATGTACAAAGGCCTGGCGCGCCTGGTAGGCATGGACATTGTGGGCAAGGCGCAGACGCTGGGCGAGCAGATGGACCTGTTGGAGCAGAATTGGAAGAGCTACGATTTCTTTTTCCTGCACTTCAAGTACACCGACAGCACCGGCGAAGACGGCAATTTCGACGCCAAGGTCAAGCGGATCGAGGAATTGGACGCCGCCATCCCGCGCATCACCGCGTTGAACCCCACGGTGACGATCGTCACCGGCGACCACAGCACGCCGGCGTACTTGAAGGGCCACAGCTGGCACGCGGTGCCCACGCTGCTGGTCTCCGACTGCTGCCGGCCCGATGCGGAAACCCAGTTCGGCGAATGCAACTGCGTCCGCGGTGGTTTGGGCCAGTTCGAGGCCAAGTACCTGATGACCCTGGCCCTGTCCAACGCCGGCCGGCTGGGCAAGTACGGGGCGTAGGCTTGCCGATGACCGACTTGATCCCGCTGTTGCCGCACGTCAATGCGTCGCTAAACGGGTTAGCGACGCTGCTGTTGGTGATCGGCTACATCCTGATCCGGCGTCGCCGAGAAATCGCCCATCGGCGGGTGATGCTGGCGTGCTTTGCCGTATCGGTCGTCTTCCTGGCGAGCTACCTGACGTATCACGCCAACACGGCCGCGGTCAACCGGTTTCCGGCCTATCCCCCGGCGCCGGTTCGCTGGACGTACTACTTCATCCTGCTGACGCACGTCGTGCTGGCGGCGGTCGTCCCGGTGCTGGCCGTGGCGACGATCGCCCTGGGACTTCGCGATCGGCGCCGAGCCCACGTCCGCGTGGCCCGTTGGACTCTGCCCATCTGGCTGTACGTGTCGATCACCGGCGTGCTGGTGTACCTGATGCTGTATCATGCGTTCCCGCCAGGCGGGCCGCGTTTCTGATCGCGGCTGAACTTCACATTTCAGGTAGTGTGTATCTACCCCATAGTTGCATACCAAGCGGCGAGCGGCTGGCGTAAGCCCGCCGGTTTTCCGCATGCCGGCGCGTTGGCGCGAGGGATTGGCCAGATCACCTTCGGTGAAAACAACTGAGGGAAGGTGATGGGCCCGCAGAGAACATACTCCGGTGGGCTTACGCCTCACCGCTCGCCAGGATCTTTGCAACGTGCGGGTCCACTCATTCCAAAGAAATCCGGGGAGAAGCGGATATGGCAGCGTCGGCTGGAATGGTGCTCTATGCGTGACTTGCGGCTGCGGCATATAATCACGTGTGGGATGCGAACTGTTTCCAAGGAGTTGTGTCGGATGTTGGACGCCATCGAAGCCGTTTTTGAAAATGGAGTTTTTCGTCCAGACCAGCCGGTGATTGGCTTGGCCCCTGGCCAGCGCGTGTGGGTCTCGGTAGAGCAGCCACGCGAGGCGAGTCAGAGCGAACGAAAGGAAGTGGCGTTAATCCGTAGTCTGGAGGGTCGGGGACTTGTTGAGAAACCTGCTGTCCCCCCGGCGCCGGAGGACTTTCGGCCGTTGCAGATGCCAGGGCCAGGCTTGTCTGAGACGATTCTCGCGGAGCGACGATAGGTGGCGACGTTTTTCCTGGACAGCAGCGCCGTTGCCAAACGCTACGTCGCAGAGGCGGGATCGGCGTGGACGGTTTCGCTGTCGGACACGGGATCCGGCAATATCTGTTGGTTGGCGGCAGTAACACGAGTCGAAGTGGTCGCCGCTCTGTATCGGCGTCATCGCCTCGGCCACATCGGAATCGTGGATACCCAGCGGGCCGCAGCCACCTTTCTCCACGAATTCGCTGTGGCTTTTCGTGTCCTAACGGTCGATGCTGTGGTTTTGGACCTGGCGGTGCGATTGACCGGCACGCACCCGCTTCGCGCCTACGACTCCATTCAGCTGTCCGCGGCGCTGCGTTTGCGAGCCGAATACGAGCTGGCAGGATTGCCGCCGCCCGTGTTCGTCTCCAGCGATCAAACTCTGAACCAAGCAGCTGGCGCCGCGGGGCTGATTGTCGAGGATCCGCTCATGCATCCCTAACCACCCCGGTCAATCTTCCGGCGCGGCCACTTGCGGTTGACGATAGTAAGCCTCCAACACCAGCGTCGACAGAGACGTGTTGTACAAGCGGCCGCCTGCTTCGGCGCCGTGTCCGCCCGCGAAGTACCAGCTGCCCTGCGCCGGCATGTCCTGCGACTGGTTGTTGACGAGGAAGTCCCGCATCTTGCCGTTCCATTGATCCCAGACTTCGCCGCCATATTGCCGACAGACCTGGGTGCCGTAATAGTTGAAGTACATGTTGGCAACTTTGCCCAACGACGGGCCCTGACGGCCGATCCATTCGACGCCGCGTTTCAGGGCCTCGTTTTCGTGCTTCCAACCCAGATGCATCCGGCACAGCAGGCCGATCGCGGTGGTAGCCGGTCCTTGCCCCGGACCGGTGTAGCCATAGAAGGAACCGCCGTTCGCCTGGACTGCGTCCAGGAACTTGACGGCACCGCGAAGCGAGAGCGGATTCACCTCCAGCTGCGCCAGATCGCCGCTCTTCAGGGCCATGATCTGCCAACCGGAAACCGACGTGTCGCCGGGCTGCCGAGGCATATAGCGCCAGCCGCCGCCGACAGGGTCTTGGGCGTACGCCGTAAATTTCAGCGATGTCTGAGCCGCGGACTTCAATTGGTCGTCGCCGGTCATGCCGTACGCCTCGCACAGTGCAATCGAGGCCAACCCGTGGGAATACAACGTGCCTTGAGATTCGTTAAGACCTCCGTCCGGTTTCATCCCGTCGATCAGGAACTTCAGGCCGCCTTGAACGATCATCTTGTATTCGCCGTCCTGGTGCGTTTGACCCGCACCTAGGAACGGCAAGATCGCCATCGCGGTGGCAGCACGACGGGCCTGAGCGCTGGTCCCCGGATGGTCGGACGTACGCGGACGGCCGTTGATGATCGGCCCGATCCGATGATCGAAACTCCAACCGCCATCGGGCAATTGATGATCGGCAGTCCATTTCAGGGCCTCGATGACGGCCGCCTCGGAAGCCTCGTTGCCTCCGAGCCTTTCAAGAAGTTCCGCTTTGAGCGGCGGCTTCCGGCAAGCGAATGGATCGTTTATGGGGACCGTCGCTTGCTCCGCCGCCCCAGCCACAGCCCCCAGCGCCAACACGACCTGCGCGACAGTACGTTCCAGATAGCCTATCATAGCTCGGCTCCCCTCTGTCGTTGTCCAACAAAACTTTAGGGGATCTAAAGATCGCGATCGATGCCATTCCGGCAGAAGGGACACGATACTCGGCCGGTGCCGCGACATGGTTCGCAAGGCATTCAGGCGTCAGGTTAGCATCGTTCCGGGAGGGCGCAACAAGCCGGTGCGACTTGCCTGTGGCGACACACGCCTCCCTCCGCCGGAGGAAGGCGGGTGCGCATCCGCCACATCACCCCTTGGCCACGTTGTAGCACAGGATCGTATCGCCTTCGCGCAGGTACAGTTTGCCGCCGACGATCACGGAATGCGACCAGCTGGGGCGGTCGCCGCTGCCGGGGATCTTGAACGAACCGGTGACGGTGAAACCATCGGGCGAGGCTTTGGCCAAGGCGACGGTGCCATCGGCCCAGCGGATCACCAGGTGGCCGTCGGCTGCCGTCACAGAGGCGGACTTTTTGCCCGGGCCGCGTTCCTTCCAGACGATCTTGCCCGTCATTAGTTCGGCACAGAAGGGCGTGCCTCCGTCGTTCGAGTCGCCGTACAGATGATCGCCCACCAGGATGACGCCGCCGTGCTTGTTGTTCAGGTCGGTGTTGATCGGGTACACCGCCTCGATTTTCACCTCACGATTGTCGCCCGGAACCTGCCGCAACAAGGCGCCGCCGCGGTTGTAGCCGGCGGTGAAGAACACCAGGTCGCCGCGGACGATCGGCGTCGGAATCACGGCGGTGGTTTTTTCGATGGGGTAGGTCCACAGCAGTTGGCCGTCCTCGGCCCGCACGCCCAAGGCTCCACTGGCCGTCGTGTTGACGTACACCCGCGTGCCGCCCACTTCGCTGATCACCACCGAAGCATGCCCCGCGCCGCGGTCGCCCGGTGAAGAGGCTTTCCAGATCTCCTCGCCCGTCTTTTTGTTCAGCGCCACCATCGTGGCCGATTCGCCGCCCGGCGTACACACGAGCTTGTCGCCGTCGATCAGCACCGACTCGCTGTAGCCCCAGCCATCGCCCTTATTGCCGCCGAGATCCTTCTTCATGTGCTTGCGCCAGACTTCCTTGCCGGTGGCCGATTCCAGACAGACCAAATCACCGTGCGGCGACAACGTATACAACAAATCGCCGTCGACGGTCGGCGTCGACCGCGAGCTTTGCCAATCGGACTGGCCGCTGTTCCAGGCCGGGCCGATCTTCGCCTTCCAAACGAATGCGCCGTCGGCCAGATTGAAGCACACCACATACTCGTCCTTGTCGTCGGCGTCCGCGATCGAGAGCCCGTCGCCCATCGTGTACAGCCGCTCGCCGACGATCGCCACGCTGGAGTAGCCGCGGCCCGCTCCATGCGCCTCCCAGACCAGCGGCGGGCCGTTTTCGGGCCACTCGGTCAACAGACCTGTGTCAGACGAGACCGCGTTCCGCTGCGGGCCGTGAAACTGCGGCCACGCGCCGGACAAAGTGGCGAATTGGGCAAACGCGGCAGGCGATAACAGAACGAAGTTGATCCATAGGCTGATCATCACGGCTCGATGTAACATGTTGATGCTCCTTGACGGGTGAACTCTCTCGAATGCGGGCTAAGACGTACAGAATTCAATTTTCGCGGAGTTGGACCTTTCCACTTGGATGGACGATCGGCCGCGAAAATTGAATTCTGTACATCTGAGCCCTGCCTGACACGCCCCAAAACCGTTGGGGTTGGTTGCGGTATTATGCACACGTTGCGGCGGATATCCAGCCGTGGAAGAGCCCCCTGGGCTGGATTGTATCCGAGGGTCATCCCTTCGCGGTACTCACCGCCGCAAGATGCGCAGCGCCTTTTTCAGGGATTCACCGAGTTTTTCGATCTCTTCGAGCGTGTTGTAGAAGTAGAAACTGGCTCGGGTGCTGGCAGATACCCCCATGCGGGCGTGCAGGGGCATGGCGCAATGGTGCCCCGCCCTCACGGCGACGCCTTGCTCGTCCATGACCATGGCCAAGTCGTTGGCTTGGATACCCTCAGCCGCGAAACTGACAATGCCGCCCCGGAGATTCCACGCCGGACCCAGGATTCGCACTCCGTCCAACTGGCCGACGATCTCGCACGCTTGTTTGGTCAGCATCCGTTCGTAGCGGTGGACGGGTTCGATGCCAATCTGCTCCAGGTACTCGACAGCAGCTGCCAGCCCCAATGCCGGGACAATCGGCGGCGTGCCGGCCTCGAATCGCGACGGCAGATCAGCCGGCTCGAATCCGTCCAAGGTCACGCGGTGGATCATGCTGCCGCCGCCCAGGAACGGGGGCATGGCTTCCAGGATTTTTTCGCGCCCGTACAGCACGCCGACGCCCGAAGGACCGAGCATCTTGTGGGCGCTGAACGCCACGAAGTCCGCGTCCCAAGCTTGCACGTCGGTGGCCTCGTGCGGGGCACTTTGGGCGGCGTCCACCAGGACCACGGCCCCGACCTGGTGCGCTCGCCGGATGATGGTCGCCACCGGGTTGATCGTGCCCAGCACGTTGGAGACGGCGACGACGGAGACGAGCTTGGTCCGTGCGGTCAAGAAATCGTCGAGCGCGTCCAAAACCAACTGGCCGTCGTCCGTGATCGGCAGGAACTTGATACGGCAGCCCGTGCGTTGGGCCAGCTGTTGCCAGGGAACGATGTTTGAGTGGTGTTCCATCTCGGTCAACAGCACTTCATCGCCGGACCGCAGATAGGCGTCGCCCCAGCTGCGCGCCACCAGGTTGATCGACGCCGTCGTGCCCGCCGTAAAGATGACTTCCTGCGAGCGACGAGCGTTGATGAACCGTTGCACCGTCTCGCGGGCCCGCTCATACAGGTCCGTGCTCAATTCGCTCAAGAAGTGAATGCCGCGATGAACGTTGGCGTACTGCTGCTCGTAGGCCGTCGACATGGCGTCGATCACCTGGCGCGGCCGCTGGGTCGTGGCGGCGTTGTCGAGGTAGACCAACGGAAGGCCATCGTGAACCTCGGTCGCCAAAATGGGGAAATCGCCGCGGAGTGACTCGACATCCAGCGGTAATTCGTCAAGCAGTGTTATCGACATGCGATTTTCTTCTCTCTCCGCACCATGTAGATCCGAGTGCGAACGCGGTGTACGGAGATGAGCCTCTTTCGCCGCGTCGCCACCCAGGGTAGTTTAGAGGTCAGGAACGCCGTCGGCAAGGACCGAGGGGTTCCCGATCCAGCTCCTGGGAAGGTGCTATCCTCGTTGGAGTTCACGCTTTAGCGTGTCTTTTGCGGCGGCGATGACCCGCCGGACATGCTGACGCGTGGACTCCAACAAGGACCGGCACCATGAGGACGTCAACCAAGGTTATCCGTTCAGCGAGTCAACGATGCTGGAAGTAATCGAAAACGATCCACCATTCACCGGCTTGGTCGAATTCACTCCGGGTTTCCGTCCGCGGCCTGAAATCAGTCACGTGCTGTTCGATTTTGACGGGACGCTGTCGCTGATCCGGCAGGGCTGGCCGGCGGTCATGGTGCCGATGTTCGTCGAGATGCTGCCGCCGCAGCCGGGCGAAAGCGAGGCGGAACGGGCCCGGCTGGCGTGGGACGATATCATGCGGCTGAACGGCAAGCAGACGATCTATCAAATGATCCAGCTGGCGGAGCGGATCCGGCAGCGCGGCGGCGAGCCGCGCGAGCCGCTGTGGTACAAGCACGAGTACCTGCGGCGGCTGGACGTGCTGATCCGCAATCGCGTGGAGGGACTGCGGACGGGACGATTGCGGCCCGATGATCTGCTGGTCTATGGAACACGGCCGTTGCTCGAACAATTGAGCGCCCGGGGCCTGACGCTGTACCTGGCCAGCGGCACCGACGAGCCGTTTGTCAAACAGGAGGCCGAACTGTTGGACGTCGCCCGCTACTTCGCCGGCCGCATCTACGGCGCGCTGGACGACTATCAGAGTTTTTCCAAGAAGATCGTCATCGACCGCATCCTGCGGGACCATGCGATTCCCGGCCGGCAGCTGTTGGCGTTTGGCGACGGGTACGTCGAGATCGAGAACACCAAGGGTGCGGGCGGCTTGGCCGTCGCCGTGGCCAGCGACGAGGCCCATAACGGCTCGGGACGCATGGACCCGTGGAAGCGGCAGCGGCTGCTGGGCGTGGGCGCCGACCTTGTGATTCCCGACTTTCGCGACGGGGCGCCGCTGTTGGACCGGATCTTCGGCCGGCCGGCGGGAGGTGCGGCATGAACTGGTCCCGTCCGGCGCTGGATCTCAGCCAGTTGCAGGTCTATCCCCTGGCGGATCGGCACAGTCTCAGCGCGGCCGACGAGATCCTGGTGGATCCAGACGCGCGGCCGGCACCGCTGCCGGCCTCCATCGAGGCGGCGATCGATGCGGCCGCCGAGCGAATTCGGGCGGCCCGCCAACGCCATGCCAGTGTGATGCTGATCTACGGCGCTCATCTGTTGCGCAATGGCGCTGCGTTGATCGTCGCTGCGTTGTTGGCCGAGGGCTGGGTGACGCATCTGGCGACCAATGGCGCGGGGACGATCCACGATTGGGAGTACGCCTGGCTGGGGCGGTCGACGGAGAGTGTTCGGAACGGCGTGGCCGCGGGCCGGTTTGGCACGTGGGACGAGACCGGCCGCAATCTGCACATCGCCCTGCTCGTGGCCGGAGTTGCCGGCGAGGGCTACGGCCGGGGAGTGGGACGGCTGATTGCCGAGGATGGCTTGGACGTGCCCGATCCCCAGTCGCTGGCCGACGACATCCGCCGCGATCCGCTGCACCCATTGACGGCCGCACGGGCCGAGTTGTTGGCGGCCATCTCGCAGCGCGGACTGGCGGCGGGCCGCTACTCGCTCGTCCATCCTTGGAAGCAGGCTTCGATCCTGGGATCGGCCTTTCGCCGCGACGTGCCCATCACCGTCCATCCGGGAATTGGTTACGACATCATCACAAATCATCCCGTGTTCAACGGCGCGGCGATCGGCCGGGCGGCCCAGCGGGATTTTGCCCAGTTCAGCGCGGCGGTCGACGGGCTGGACGGCGGCGTGGTGCTGTCGGTCGGCTCGGCGATCATGGGACCGCAGGTATTTGAAAAGAGCCTCAGCTGCGTCAATAATCTCCGGCTGCAAGCCGGCCGGCCGATCGTGGGTGGGCACACGATTTACGTCGTCGACATCCAGGACGGCGGTGGTTGGGATTGGACCGTCGGCGAGCCCCCCAAGACGAATCCCGCCTACTATCTGCGGTTCTGCAAGAGCTACGCGCGGATGGGTGGAGCGATGCAGTACTTGCAGGTTGACAACCTGGCGTTCGTTCACCACTTGTTCCAGCGTCTGACCAAGCGGACACGGTTATGAATTTGCAGCGGCTGCGCGAGATCACGGATTGCTATGGTCGGCTGTCCATCGTCTTGTTGGGCGATTTCTGCCTGGATCGGTACCTGGAGATCGATCCGGCGCGGCAAGAGACGTCGTTGGAGACCGGTCTGGAGGTGTACAACGTGACCGGGGTTCGCGCCCAGCCGGGTGCGGCGGGCACGGTGCTGAATAATCTGGTGGCCTTGGGCGTCGGCACGATACTCCCCTTGGGCTTTGCCGGCGACGACGGCGAGGGGCTCGAGTTGTGCCGAGCTCTGCGCGCGATGCCTGGCGTGTGCTGCGACTCGTTTCTGCAGACGCCGCTGCGGCGGACCTTCACTTATTGCAAGCCGTTGATCGTCGAGCCGGGGAAGGCGCCCCGCGAACTGAACCGCCTGGACAGCAAGAACTGGACGCCCACGCCGGCGGAGGTCGAAGACCAGTTGATCGCAGCCCTGCGGCGGCACGCGGGGCAGATGGATGCCCTGGCGATCATGGACCAGGTTGATTTGGTCGACACCGGCGTGCTGACCCGGCGTGTGCTGGACGCGGTGGGCGAGATTGCCGCGGAGCGTCCCGAGCTGCGCATCCTGGCGGACAGCCGCCGCAGTCTGCGCGGCTATCCGCCGGTCTCGCTGAAAATGAACCGCGCGGAACTGGGGATGCTGCTGGACGGGACGCTGCCCGAAAACCTGGCGCAAACCAAACGGGCCGCGCTGGAACTGGCCCGCCGCGGCGGCCGCGACGTCTTCGTCACGCTGGCCGACCAGGGACTGATCGGCGCCACTCCCGGCGGAGAAGCGACACATTTGGCGGCTCTGCCGATCCGCGGCCCTATCGACATCGTGGGTGCCGGCGACGCGGTCACGGCCAATTTGACTGCCGCGTTGGCAGCCGGCGCCTTGCTGCCCGAGGCATTGGAGTTGGCCAATGCCGCCGCCTCCTTCGTGATCCACCAATTGGGCACCACGGGCACGGCGTCGGTCGGCCAGATTGCCGAGACGATCGCGCAGGACGGCCACGATTTGTAACTCGCCTTGTCCGCCGCAACCGAAGTTGGAGTCCAGGCTTTAGCCTGTCCGGACAGGCTAAAGCCTGGACTCCAACGTCACATCCGTCACCGTCCGCGCGGGCTGCCCGGCACAAGCCGCTTGGTCGTCACGATCGAACCCGGAAGTTGAAAAATATCAACATCGCGACTTGCTCCGTGCGGAAATGCATCGCATCTTTGCACAGTTGCACAGTGGGCGCCCACCACGGTTCCGTCATGCCTGGCGCACGTGGATCAGGCTTCACATCCACGCCTCATGTTCCGGCTCCGTGAGCGCGTTCGCGCCAGTTCATTTTTGCGAGGGAGACGACGATGAAGGGGTTCCGTCTATTTACCGCCGCCGTATTGCTGATTTCCGGGGCCACTGCGAACGCGGATCCGTTCGTCCGCACCGCTGCGGCGGATCCGGAATCGGCTCCGTCGCCCAGCGACGTCGTGCCCGTTATCGCGGTTGCCTATCAGGACTACCCGCCGTATCCACCAGGCTTCAGCAGCTACCGCGGTCTGGGCTTTGTGGGCTTCTGTTGCGAGCCGATTTCGCCGTGCGCCCTGAATGCTTGGGCCGGCTACTGCGACGAGAAGGCTTGTTGCGAGTCGGAGTATCACCCCAGTCTTTGCGAAAAACTTCACGCCTGGCTGTGCCGGCCGGCAGGGACTTGCTGTCCGCAAGCCTGCGCACCATGTGTCGGCGGTTGTTCTCCGTTTCCGCCGTCGGATTGGCCGGTCAAGCTGCCGCGGTTGCGGGGCCATCGTGCCTGCACCCTGGGTGGCTGTCACGCCGGATCAGGGCCGTATGACAAGGGTTCCGCGCCCGCGAAGACCGAAACGCCTGACGATGACGTCGAGACGCTCCCGGAACCGCCGACTCCCGATCCGGCGACGCCTGCGACCACCAGCGGCGTCATCCCGAATCTGCCCAGTCCGCCGGCGTCCGAGCGCTCGGCTTCGCGAGCCGATTTGCGGCGACTGCCCACCGTCGAGGGCAACTACTAGAGACTGCCGACAAGAATTCATCAAAATCGCCGCTTGACGCCGATAATGAGGGAAGTTACAAATAACGGCGTTGTCATTGAACTTCCGTTTTTCGATTGAATCCCCATGAACCGCGACATTCATCCTAGCTTGGCTTTGCTGCCCGCCCCCGTGGCGCTGCTAGGCGTCCTGGTTCTGATCGGCGTCGTCGTTGACGACGTCGCGTCGTAGGGGGTCAATCGGACACCAAATTCCGGACCATCATCAACCCCCGCCGGCGCGACACGCCGGCGGGGGTTGTTCTTTTTTGGCACCCTGACCCGCGCCGGCCGGCCTCGCACCCGGCAGCCAAGAAAGGACCTTTGCGATGATCCGCACCACCGGCGCCCAGGCGATTGTCCGCCTGTTGGAACGTCAGGGTATCCACACTATCGCCGGAATTCCCGGCGGCGCAAACTTGCCGCTGTACGACGCCCTGTCGCACAGCCGCCAGATCCGCCACGTGCTGGCGCGTCACGAACAAGCCGCCGGCTTTATCGCCCAGGGCCTGGCCCGCGTGACGGGCAGGCCGGAGGTCTGCTTTGCCACCTCCGGACCCGGAGCCACCAACGTGTTGACGGCCGTTGCGGATGCCAAGCTGGATTCGATTCCGCTGGTCTGCATCACGGGCCAGGTTCCGCGGGCGATGATCGGAACCGATGCGTTTCAGGAGGTCGATACTTACGGCCTGGGCATACCGATCACAAAGCACAACTTCCTGGTGCGGTCCGCCGACGAATTGCTGGAGGTGATTCCGGAAGCCTTCCGCATCGCAAGCTCCGGCCGTCCCGGACCGGTGTGGATCGACGTGCCCAAGGACGTCCAGAACGAAACGCTCGAGTTCGACGCCTGGCCCGAGCCGGCCCGGCCGGACGCGCCTCCGGCGGCCGATGAAGCCGACATCGGGCGAGCGGCGGCGATGATCAACGCCGCCCGTCGCCCGGTTTTGTACCTGGGCGGCGGCGTGATCCATGCGCAGGCCAGCGAATTGGCAACTGCGCTGGCGGACAAGGCGGGGATCCCGGCCACGATGACGTTGATGGGACTGGGCGCCGTGCCGTCCGATCATTCGCGGGCCTTAGGCATGCTGGGCATGCATGCGGCCCGCTACACCAACTTGGCGCTGGAGGAGTGCGACTTGTTGATCGCGGCCGGCGTCCGCTTTGACGATCGGGCCACCGGCAAGGTCGCTCAGTTCTGCCCCCACGCCCAGATCATCCACATCGACATCGACCGCAGCGAACTGGACAAGATCAAGACGGCGCACGTGGGGATCACCGGCGACGTGGGCCAGGTGCTGCAAGCGCTGTTGCCGCGTGTGCGGCCCAGCGCCCGGGCGGACTGGCTCGCCCGCATCGCAGAGCTCAAGCGGACGTTCCCCTTGCTCACTCCGGGAGCCACGGACCCGCGGATGCCTTACGGCCTGATTCTGCAGACCGCCCGGTTGGCGGGCGACGACGCGATCGTGACCACCGACGTGGGCCAGCACCAGATGTGGACCGCTCAGGCGTATCCGTTTCGCCGGCCTCGCCAATTGTTGACCTCGGGCGGCCTGGGCACGATGGGATTCGGACTGCCGGCGGCGATCGGCGCGGCGCTGGCTTGCCCCGAGCGGACCGTGGTCTGTTTCAGCGGCGACGGCAGCCTGTTGATGAACATTCAGGAATTGGTGACGGCCGTCGAGGAGGATGTGAACGTCAAGATCGTGGTGCTGAACAACCGCTCGCTGGGGTTGGTGCATCAACAGCAGGACCTGTTTTACGGCAAGCGATTTTTTGCGTCCGGTTTCCAAGCGAGCGTGGATTTCGCCCAGATCGCCGCCGGGTTCGGCATGCCGGCCTATGACTTGGGCGTGGCCGACGACGTCCTCGGGACGCTGGAGGAGGCGATCTTGCATCCCGGTCCCTGCCTGATTCACGCTCCCATCGACGTCCGCGAGTTTGTGTTCCCCATGGTGCCGCCGGGCGCCGCCAATCGAGAGATGCTGGAAGGAGAAGCCAATGTCGATACTTGCGCTTAAAACCCAGGACCCTTCACCCCCATCGCAGCCGCACGCCATTCTGGAATTGACCGTGCAGAATCATCCGGGCGTGATGACCCATGTGTGCGGCTTGTTTGCCCGCCGAGCGTTCAACGTGGACGGCATTTTGTGCATGCCGATCGGCGATGCGACGCACAGCCGGATTTGGCTGCGCGTGCAGGAAGAGCAGCGGCTGGAACAACTGGTCCGGCAGATGCAGAAACTGGCCGACGTGCTGGAGGTCCGCCGGCATGACGCCGAGCATGAGGTCTTCCTCCGTTTGGAGCGATTCTTTGGGAACGCGTGAATGTCGTTGCATGATTCGGGGGACCACCGGTGTGACGCTGCTTGCTTGCATGCCGTGTGACTAGCGGTTTCATCACTGCTTGCGAGCAAGCAGTGTCACACGGGCTACCAGGTCGGCATGGCTCAGGATCATGCATGCTCATTCAGACAACGCGCGGCTGGTTAGGCCCGCGGCGACACGCCAATCTGGATGCAAAGCTCCAGAATATGGCGAAATCTGCTGGACCGGACGAGTTCCTCTGTTCCATACAACGTCGTCGATTCGTATATTGAACTTGGCGTTAGTCTCTTCGTGTCAGCCATGGTTGGTTTCATATATCTCTTGCAGCGAGGGAGCGGGACTATGTCTCAGGCGGACGTTCTTCGCCGTATCCGGTCGCCACGCGCGCGGCCGGCGTTCACACTGGTGGAACTGTTGGTCGTGATTGCGATCATCGGAATCTTGGTGGCCTTGCTCTTGCCTGCGATCCAAGCCGCGCGGGAAGCCGCGCGGCGGACGCAGTGCGTCAACAACCTGAAGCAAATCGGGCTGGGCTTGCAAAACTATCATGACACCTATGGCAAGCTGCCACCGGGCGTGTTGTTCTGGCCGGCGGCAGGGCCGAATCCCAACGGAGATAATCAGATGTGGGGCTGGTCGGCGTTGCTGCTGCCGTTCGCGGAGCAAGCGGCGCTGCACGATCAGATGCGAGTCACGACGTGGACTTTGCGCCAATTGCTGAACAACAATGCCAATCGCGCGTTAGTGCAGACGCCCTTAAAAGTCTATCGCTGCCCTTCGGATGTGACCAAGGACCTGCCCAGCAATACGCCGGAACCCACTCAGTTCTACAACAATGGTCCCAACAACTGTCCTGATCCGTACTATGCCGCCACTTCGAATTACATGGGCGTTGTCGGGATCTGGGATCTCGACGAACCGCTGATCAACGGCCCCGACAACAATGGAGTGCTCTACCCCAACAGCGAGACGCGGTTCGCGGACATCCTGGACGGCACCTCCAACACGTTTGCCGTGGGCGAGCGGAATTTCACCTGTTCGGCCGGGGCCTGGGTGGGGACCCGAAACTCGAACGGTGGCGGCAATCAGGGCAGCCGGTACGTGCTGGGACGCGTCAGCATCCGGCCGAATGCCTTTTGGAATACGGGCTGCTACGAAGGTTTTTCCAGCTACCACCCCGGAGGCACCCAATTCGTCATGTGCGACGGGGCCGTCAAGTTCATCAGCGAGAACATCGCGTACGGGGGGATGGGCGGAGCGTTCACTCAGGATGATCCGCGGAACGGATACAACAAAAACACCATTCAACTGTACCAGCGGTTGGGCATCCGCAATGACGGCAATACCGTCGGCGGCAACTTCTGAGGCAGAGGAGATGACGATGACGCGGGATCGGTTGTGCGTCTTACGCATGAAGGTGCTTGTTGTGCTCTTGCTTGCGCTTGCCGTCGGATGCGGTGAGAGCGGATTGGATCTGAGTTCGGTCGAAGGCATGGTCACATTCGATGGTCAGCCGCTGCCCAACGCCATTGTCAACTTTGAACCGACGGAGGGCGGAGGCGAACGCTCGTCGTACGATGGGCCGACTGACGAGTCGGGGCACTACCAACTGCATGCAACGGCTTCGCAAAAGGGAGCGGAACCCGGCGACTACACCGTGCATATTACGGTGCCCACGTTTGCTGCCGACGATCCGAGGGCGAAGACGGCGGTGAAGGTTCCGGCGAAGTACAATACGAAAAGCGAATTGAGAGCGACCGTCAAGGACGGCAAGAACACGTTTGACTGGCCGCTGACGAGCAATTAGCGGCCGCAGAACTCGGCAAACGACGGCTGCTCGACCAGCCCGCGGGCCAGCACCGCGTAGCCGTCGGCCGTGGGATGGCTGGCGTCCGCGTACAACTCGCTGGCCAACGCGGGCGGGACGTAATGCGGGATGCCCTGTTCGGTCAGCCAGAAGTCCACCTGCCGTTTGAGTTCGTCGTAACGTCGCAGGCCAAGGTCCGTCAGCATGTGCTCGTTGAAGGGACCGACCAGGACGAACACGCGGTTGCCGCGGTCTGCCAGCAATCCCAGCGTCTGCCGGAAGTATCGCCATTGCAGCGAATCGTCCAGCGCCACCCAGTCGGGCGTAGAACGCCTGATTCCCTTATCCGACCACGGCCGCGCGGCGGGCGGCGGCGACGGCGGATCATCCGGCGCCGGCAACCCCGCCCTGAACGGGGCCAGCGGGCTGACGTAAGGATGCGCGAACGTCCACGTGGCCAAGTCCTCGCTGTCGAAGTAGGCGATCCGCACGTGGTCGGCCCAAGAAAAAAACGACAGACGCCGGCCCACGGCTGCGCCGATCCGTTGCGATAGCGACGCTTTGTAACAGCCAATCCAAGGCCGGAATTGCGGAACAAGAGCCGGATGATTAAAGGAGAATTCCTTGTCCGCCGACAAGTCGTGCCGCGGAGAACTGGTCCACAACAAGTTGCAGTTGACGACCACGTGCCGCCCGCGGATCGCGCCGCCGTAAGATTCGATCAACCCCGCCATCGCCACGGGATGAATGCCGTCCAGGCCCAGGTTGCGAAATCGATCGCCGCCCGCCCGTTCATTCAAATAGTGCGACAGCGTACCGTCAGGCGACACGTAATGTCCCCACATGACCGAATCGCCGATCAGCAATGTCTGCCCGCCGCTGGCCGCCCCACGGCAAGCCCGCGCGTATTGCCAGTAATCGTTGCCCAGGCGATACGGAATGCGATACCGAGGTCCCATCGGCAACGGTTCGAGCCGCTCCCAGGCTTGGGGGATCAAGTAAAACAGGGCGGCCACGAGCAGCAAGGCAACCGCGCACTGCCGCGGCGACAGTCGCGTCTCGGCAGCGGCCCGCGATTCGTCGGGACCGGACGGTGCGGTCGTTCGCTCGCGGTTTCTTGGAGAGTCATTCGACATGGGGGCTTGTCCCGGGCTCAGACGTACAGAATTCAATTTTGCCGGGCAAAACGCTGACCCACGGCAGAGTCTATCTCCGGCAAAATTGAATTCTGTACGTCTGAGCCCTTCTGGTTGCGGCCCGTAGCCGCCCTAAAACTGAAAGTAAATAAACGCCTGATCGCTCGATGTCACGACGGCCGCCAGGTATAGCATCATGCCGGCCAGCAGAGCCACCCGCACCGCCGGCCGCGCCAGCAGTTCGTGCAATCGCGATTCCCATAGAAACTGGTAGACCCAAATCGACAAAACCAACGCCGCCAACAGCAGCGGCATGACCGGATCGGCCAACTCGCCGGACGCGATCCGGCGGAGGATCAACCCCGCGTCGCCGACGCTCCGCGCCCGAAAAAACACCCACGCGAAGCACACGATGGCGAACGTCAGCACCTGCTTTGCCAGCTGCGGAACCCGCCGCTTGTAAAACGCCGTTTGTTCCAACGCCCGCGTCAGCACGCGGCCCGCGGCGTGGATCGCTCCCCAGATGATAAAAGTCCACATTGCCCCGTGCCACAGACCGGAAATCAGCATCGTCAGGACCATGTTGCGGTACGTACAGAATTCGCCGTCCCGGTTGCCTCCCAGCGGTACGTACACATAATCCTTGAACCACGTGGACAGGCTGATGTGCCAGCGCCGCCAGAAATCGCCCAGCCCCGTGGCCAAATAGGGATGGTAGAAGTTCAGCATCAGACGGAGGCCCATGATGCGGCCGATGCCGCGCGCCATGTCGGTGTAGCCGCTGAAGTCGAAATAGATTTGCCAGGCAAAGGCCACGGTGGCCAGCACCAGCGCGGGCGCTTGGTACTCGCCGGGCGACGCGTAGACGGCATCGACGTAGCGGGCCAAGTAGTCGGCCAGGGCGATCTTCTTGAACAGTCCCACGACGAACAGGAAGATTCCGTCGGAAACGTCGTCGCGGGTAATCCGCGGCGTGCCGTACAACTGCGGCAACAAGTGCGAAGCCCGCTCGATCGGCCCGGCCACCAGCTGTGGGAACAGCGACACAAACGTGGCATAGCGGATGTAATTCGGCTCAAACTGCACGTTGCCGCGATAGTAGTCGATGGTGTAGCTCATCGACTGGAAGACGAAAAACGAGATGCCCACCGGCAGCAGATAGTCGAACTCCGGCACCGGGTGGTTCAGCCCCAGATGATACAGCAGCCAGTTAATGCCAGTGCTGAGGAACCGCACCTCCGGATTGGCAATCGCCAACGGTAGACCCAGCCACCCGGCCAGCGCGTTCACGTTGTCGACCAGGAATTGGCCGTACTTGAAAAAGCCCGGCAACCCCAGGTTGTTGATCAGACTCAAGATCAACCAAGGCTTCTTCCAACGCGTGCAGGCCATGCCGACGACGGCCAAGTAGTCGACCGTCGTCGACCACACGATCAGCACCAGGTAGATCGGATTCCACCAGCCGTAGAACAAGTACGACGCCGCCAATAGCCAAGGCAGCTTGAACCGCGTCCCCTTGACCAGCAAGTAGACCGGATAGAACACGGCGAAAAAGGCCAGGAAGGTCCAGGTGTGAAACAGCATAATGACCCGAGGGCAGGGACGGTCAGAGCTTCTCTCGCAGCAACGCCCGCACGTAAGCAGCCGCCGAGGCGCCTAACGCATCCCGATGGTATCCGCCTGGCGCAGGTCTCCCGACCGCGCCGAAACCGCCGACCGCAGGTCGCCCGAATTCTTGAGACCTGACGGTCGTGCCTCGTGCGGGGTCGGGAGACCCGCGCACAACCGGAGAGTCGCGCATAACCGCGGCCCGCCGAACGCAACGAAAGCCGATCGCGTCGCGGGCAAAGCAGGCATCCTGGAAGCCCGGGTTTTCGCCCACGCGCGTCGCGGAACGGCAACCAGCGGGCCGCGAGTTCCAAGCGCCGCCGCGGAGGACGTATTTTTCGCCGTCGGCCGGTCCCGGAGGATTCTGGGCTGGACTGTGTGTGTAGTAGTCGGCCGCGTACACGTCATTGCACCATTCCGCCACGTTGCCATGCATGTCGTACAGGCCCCAGGCATTGGGCTGCTTGCGCGTTACCGGCTGGGTCTTCTTCCCGGCATTGTCGGCGAACCAGGCATGACGACCCAGCGAGGACGGATCCGCGCCGAAGGCATACGGTGTCGCCGAACCCGCACGGCAGGCAAATTCCCATTCCGCTTCGGTGGGCAGCCGGTAGCCGCCGGCTTGAAAATCGCACTCGGCCGTTTCCTCGTCGTAGCAGGGTTCCCGTCCCTCGGCTTTCGACCGCAGGTTGCAGTACAGCGCGGCATCCGCCCAACTGATTTGTTCCACTGGCCGGTCGTCGCCTTTGAAGTGCGACGGATTGCCCAAGACCAGTTTTCCGTACTGGGCCTGGGTGACCTCCGTGCGGTCGATCCAGAAGGCATCCAACGTCACTTCGTGCGGCGGCGTTTCATCCGCCTCGCCGTCCGCGCTGCCCATCAGGAAGGAACCCGCCGGGACCAGCACCATCTCGGCGCCGGTCTGGGTCTGGACGGTTTCATAAGTGGCGCTCGGCGCGGGCGCAGGTTCCACCCTCTGGCAGGAGCCAAGCAGAACGAGGGCCAGGACCGCGAAGCGGAACCGGCCAGCGTGGCTTTCACGTAGCCCGGTCTTTCCGAGACCGGATTCCGCGTCTTGGCAAGACGCGACCACGTGGTTTCGGCTTTGGTGACACAACTGGCCGCTCATGGCAGGCCCTTCCCGGCCGGCGCCCAGTCCGGCTCCTTGTTCGATTTCCCGTCGCTGGTGATCTGAATCCAGTGATTGGTGGCCTCGGCATCCGCCACACAGATGTTCCAGCCCTCGGCCTGCGCGCCGATCATCTCCGGTGCCGCCCCCAGTTTCTTCTTCTGTTGGGGACCGCGGCTGAAGGCCAAGTACTTGCCGTCGGGGGACCAGTCGACATGGTACGCTTCCAGCGGTTTTTCGCTGCGAATCGCGTCCCGCGGGTTCACGACTTTCGGTTCGGGGCCGCTAAAATCCAGTTCGGCGACGCGGAGCGTGTAATCGTCGGCACCCCAAGCGATCCGTTGGCCGTCCGCGCTGATGTCGGGCCGGCAGCCGGGAATCTGCAGATTGACAACTCGCCGCCCCCGGGCCTCGATGGCCAGGATCGCGTGGCTGCATCCCATGCCGGCGTGGACCGTGGCCACAAACCACTTGCCGTCGGCCGTACAACTGATGTTGTACAAATGGTGGATCTCCGGATTGGGGTGGGGCCGGTGCGTGCGCGTCGCCAGGTCGCAGACCAGGATGCCTTTGCTGGCATAATCGCGAAGCGTGAACTGCTCGAATTCGCCTTTCAGGTATACCACGGCCGCGCCGGCGGGGTCCCAGCACGGATCGCGGCCGTTGACCGCGACCTGCACGCGACCGCTGCCGTCGCGATTCATCACGTACACATTGCGGCTCTTCGCCTCCCCTTCGCCCTCGTCCGC
This sequence comes from uncultured Pirellulaceae bacterium, assembly GCA_964645045.1. Lineage (GTDB taxonomy): Bacteria > Planctomycetota > Planctomycetia > Pirellulales > Pirellulaceae > Anammoximicrobium. Next base: position 79,085 of record CAZXYZ010000039.1, read on the forward strand.
CAGGAAGCAGATCTTCGTCCCGTCCGGCGAGACGTGGGGATACATCTCATTGGCATCGGCTGTACGCGTCAGGTTGGTGGCCTGCGAGCCGTCGGCATTCGCCTGATACAACTCCCAGTTGCCATCGCGAAACGTCTCGAAGACGATTTGAAAGGGAACCGCTTTCAGCTCCTCGGCCAGCTCGGCCGCCTGTACGCCGCCCGGCGTGTCAGCCAGCGCGAGTGCGAGCACCATGCCCAAGCACTGTAACCAGATCCCAGATACGCACGCATTTGTACGAGTCATCACCGAACCTCCGCAGCCCATTCTCGAAGCCACACGATCCAACGGGGATACCGTCAACGTAGCCATCTGGCCCGCGAAGATGAAGCCCCCTCCCGCAACATCAGGCTGGCCACAGGAAGAAAACGACGTCGATGGATAGCACGGATGGCAAAGCCGGGGCACGGATGGGGAGAGCGAATGACAACGACGATTGCGGCGACAGAGCAGTCTGCCTCGGTATGCTCCGGCATCGGCGAGTTGCCTGCATCCGTGCCCCGGCTTTGCCATCCGTGCTACTCCGTGGCTTTGAAGGGCTGACAGGCAAGCTATCTCTTGACGCCACTTACGGCGGGTCCGTAGGTAGATTTCGGCGTTCCTTGCCGCCGGCTCCTCTTGTCAGTGCGGCCGGCAAAGGTCAAGATGCATACGTGCTGCCGGGAGATCCGGCCGTGGCCGCCACGTTTCCAGCGAATCCAAGGAGTCCCCTGCCATGCAATTCGATCACATCGGCATCGTCACCACGGAGAAAAAGGCCGACGAAATGTACGTCCCGGCGACGCGGGTTTGGGTCACGGATTTCCAGACGCATCCCCAGCACATCGAGTGGCTGCGGTTCGAGCCGGACAGTCCGGTGACGGGCAAAGTCCGCGAGATGCCCCATGTCGCGTACCGCGTGGACAGCATCGCGGAGGCGGCCAAGGGCATGAAAGTCCTCTTGGAGCCGTTCGACGCGGGCATCGCCGTGGTGGGCTTTTTTGAGACGCCGGACGGCGGCGTGGTCGAGTTCATGGAATATCCGAAGACGAAAGCATGACGAAGCACCCATTCCCAAGACGGTAGACGGCCATGACCCATTCCATCCGTACTGTATTTGTGACCGGAGCCAGCGGCAAGCTGGGCGCCCCGTTGTGCGAGGCGTTGCTGCAAGCCGGCTATGACGTGCTGGCCCTGAGGCACCGCTACAGCGTCGGCGTGCCGGGCGTCGAGGAGATCCAGGGCAGCGTCACGGACGCGGGCCTGGTCGACGATCTGGTCGCCCGCAGCGACGCCGTGATCCACTTGGCCACCTGCAAGGAAGACCGCGACGGCGTGATTCAGGTCAGCGCCCAAGGGACCTTCCGTCTGCTGGATGCGGCGATGCGCACCAAGCAGCCGAAACGGGTCATCCTGGCCAGCGGCGATGCGGTCAACGGGATTTACTTCAATCCCCAGCCGGTCCCGATTTGCGAAGACATGCCGCTGGTCGCGTATCCGGGCTACTACCCACTGTCCAAGGTGCTCGAAGAGGCGATGTTCCAGCAGTATTACCATCAGGCCGGCGTGCCCACGGTCTGCCTGCGGATCTCCTGGATCCAGGCCGAGGATGACATCCTGAACCACTTGACGGTGGCCGGCGAGTGCTTTGGGGTGCCGGTCTGGAAGGAACTGATGAACGACGGCCAGCGCGCGGTCTACGGCGACGGCCGCGATGCGGCGGTGGCCCTGCGGCATCCCGATGGCCGCCCGCTGCGGCGGCACATCGTCGCGGTCGAGGATTGCGTGCAGGCTTTTCTGCTGGCCCTGCAACGCGACGGGATCGAAGGCCAGACGTTCCTGATCGCCATGACCGATCCTTTCAATTACGTCGACGCAGCGCAGTACGCGGCCGAAAAATTGGGCATCGACGTCCTGGACCTGGTCGACCCCGTCGGCCAGGATTTCTGTATCGACACCACCAAAGCCCGCTACGTGCTGGGATACCAACCCAAGTTGGACATCTGCCGTTTGATCGACCAGGCCGTCGAGTTCCGCCGCTCGGGCCAATCGCGCCGCCAGCGGTCGGGGTACGGCGGGTAAGCAGAGATTCGCGTTCAGAACGGATGAAGCCATGAAAGCATTAGTCAAGAGCAAATCCGAACCGGGACTGTGGCTGCAAGACGTGCCGGAGCCCAAGATCGGGATCAACGACGTGCTGATCAAGGTGCATCGGACCGGCATCTGCGGCACCGATCTGCACATCTACAACTGGGACGCCTGGGCCCAGAAGACGATCCCGGTGCCGATGGTGGTGGGGCACGAGTTCGTGGGCGAGATCGTGGCCGTGGGCTCGAACGTCACGGACTTCTTTCCCGGCAATATCGTCAGCGGCGAAGGCCACGTGGTTTGCGGGCGGTGCCGCAATTGCCTGGCCGGGCGGCGGCACTTGTGCGCGCACACCAAAGGCGTCGGCGTCAACCGGCCCGGGGCCTTTGCGGAGTACTTGTCCCTGCCCATGACCAATGTGTGGCTGCTGCACGAATCGATCGAGCACGACATCGCGGCGATCTTCGACCCGTTCGGCAACGCCGTCCACACGGCCCTTTCGTTTCCCGTGCTGGGTGAGGATGTGTTGATCACCGGCGCCGGGCCGATCGGCCTGATGGCGATCGCCGTGGTCCGCTATGCGGGCGCCCGCTATGTGGTGGTCACCGACGTGAATCCGTACCGCCTGGAATTGGCTAAGACGATGGGCGCCACCCTGGCGCTGGACGCCCGCACGCAACGGGTCGCCGACGCCCAGAAACAGCTGGGCATGGCCGAAGGTTTCGACGTGGGTCTGGAGATGTCGGGCCACCCCGCCGCCTTCCGCGAGATGCTGGACAACATGTGCCATGGCGGACGGATCGCCATGCTCGGGATTCCCCCCGGCGAGATGGCCATCGACTGGAACACGGTGATCTTTAATATGTTGACGGTCAAAGGCATTTATGGCCGCGAGATGTACGAGACTTGGTACAAGATGACCGTGATGATCCAAGGCGGCCTGAATATCCGTCCGGTGATTACGCACCGCTACTCGTACGCGGACTTCGAGCAGGGCTTTGCCGCGATGAACAGCGGCCAGTGCGGCAAGGTGGTGTTGACCTGGAGTGAGGAGCCATAACGATGAACGCAGCCAGGATTCCCGGGATTCTGACGTTGATCCTCGTTTGTTGGGCCAACCATGCGCCGGCCGCCGAGACGAACACCAGCGACTCGGCGAGGTACCTGCAACAGTACGGTTTGGAAGAGGTCCATGCCAGTTATGTCAAGTTCTTTACGTTGCTGTCCGAGGGCAAAGCGGTGGAGGCCAATCAGGTGCTGGCGGAATCGTTGCCGGTCAACGTGAATCCGGCGGTCCGCGACCAGGTGCTGCGCGCCACCGCGGGACTGACCGCGATCTTCGAACGGGGCGTTGAGGATGCCGAGTTGATCGGCTTGCAGAAGATCTCGAACAAGTCGATCGCGCTGTACTATGTGCTGAACAGCAGCAGCGGCCCGATCCTGGTGATCCTGATGCCGTTTCGGCACCGCGGCAAATGGCGCACGCACACCTGGATGATGGAAACGAACGCCCCTAAGATCATTGAGGTTCTCAAAGGCGTCGGCCGCTTCCAGACTCCCGTCGTCATCCCCTTCAAATCCCGGGACATGACGGCATAGGCCGGGATGATTCATGGCCTCGACATTATAGACGTGAACTGTGCCACACCAGCCCGAGGCGCAGATTCTGAAGCTGCGCATTTCGCGGCTTCCTTACGCCGTAGGCGTTACACCCCGTAGCCCAGGCTTATGCGACAAGTTATTCACTTGGCGCAAGGTGATTTCCCCGTGGTCAAGGTGGAACTTGTCGTCGCCGTTCCGTTCCGACCAAACGTCGATGCGTTCCACCGTGTTGCGGATCAACTCCCGCACTTGCTCAGGATCGGCTTCGGTAATGGCTTCCCGCAGCCCCAGGAACACGCGGAACGATTCTTCGATGATTTGATCGGCTCACGGGGCTTCGGGGTGCTGGGCGGGGTATCGGTCATCGAATGATGTGTAGGCGTTGCAGGCAAAGTCCACCTACCTTTTTTTTCTGCCGGAGTTGTCCAGCAACTCGCCGAGCTGTCCCCGCACGTTCATGCAACGAATTCGGTCGCCGAGAGCAATGCGACTCCCCTTCGCAGGAATCGCCGCCTTCACTTCCCAGCGTAGATGATCAAAGGCCCTCTCGTATTCTGCATACCAGTCGGGAACCTCCGCGCAGAACTGCTCGAATGAGTATAGGGGAAAGGGGAATTCTCGTCTAGTGCGATCATCCCAGAACCAGTACTTCTTGGTCTTTTCCATCTGATCGAGATTGCTGTACAAGAGGAACAAGCCCGCCTTTCCGCGTATGCCTATCACCGATACCGGACAATACCGGTCGAACACGATCCTCTCCAGATACTGCTTCGCCTGCGGTGACTGGAGTTCTCGCAGAGGAACGATGGACAACAATTCATCGACTGCCTCTGCGCTTATTCTCGCCCCGTAGAATTCACGATCATCACCCCAGATCACAGTCCCATCCGGCCAGATAGCCACCTCAAGCGAAAAGGCCGTTACCCCGAATGGTTGACCAACCGGATGCCCCATTTCCGCCCATTCCACGTGCGACCACGTCTCCCGATAGAACAATGCAGAAAGACCCAAATCGGGCAGTAGCGGTGCGAGGACGGTCTTTGCAGATCCGCCTACGTCCTTCGGCGTACTGTCAGGCGGGTGCTTTCCTCGCGGAATCTCAATTGGGCGCTCGCTGCACAAGAAAACGGCGCTCGCCCCCAATCCGCAACATACAAACGCGATCAGATACATTTGTGAGAGACGCAATTCCATCGCCCCATTTCGGTCGAGCCTAAACTGAAAAACTGCGATGCCTGATGGTCAGCCGAACCCGCAGCCGACCACCACCATCAGCACCATCAGCGTCCGCAGGCTGAACTGCAGCCAGCGGCGGCGGGGCGTCGGGGTGCTGGGTGAGGGCGTGGTCACGTCGGGAATCCAAGTCCACCCTCGATTCTATCACCCCACCGCCAACAGCGGTAGAATGCCGAGTCGCGGCTGGCCGGTGCCCCCATGCTCACGGCGCGACGCCGGGGCAGTTGGCGACCAAGACCCGACTTGCGTCCGTGAACGCGACACGCGCGGAACCGGGGGCACGTGGACCGGTGGCCGCGATTCGGCCCTGTGCCCATCATTCGCCTCAGGTATCACCGGTGAATCCTGCAATTCGGCAGTGCCTTCTTGAGCCCAACTTCCCCGGCGTCCGTGACTCTGGTTTCCGCCAGTCCCAGACTCTGGAGTTGGCCCAAGCCTTTGAGGTGCTCCAGTCCGGCGTCGCTGACCTGGGTGCATCACAGGCCGAATGTCTGAAGTTGCGTCAACCCCTTGAGGTGTACCAGCCCGGCGTCCGTGACGAGGGTCGACTGCAGGTTCAGCCCCCGAAGTTGCGTCACCCCTTTGATGTGTACCAGACCAACGTCCGTGAGCCTGGTGTACGCCAAGTCCAGCGTCTGGAGTTGTGTCAACCGCTTGAGGTGTACCAGTCCGGCGGCCGCGACCTGCGTGCCCCTCAGGCCCAGTGTCCGGAGCTGCGTCAACCCTTTGAGGTGGTCGAGTCCCGCG
>CAZXYZ010000040.1:0-83653 GCA_964645045.1 uncultured Pirellulaceae bacterium
CGGACTGCTGGCCTGCCGTGTACCGAAACCGCGGGCGATTCTCGTGCCGGTCCCATTGGGATTCGATATTCTGTGGCAAGACGACGGGAAGATGAACGTACGAAGTGTCCTTTTCGTCGACCTCGGGAAACAGCCGCAGGAGATGCTCCCGGCGGATGTAATCGCAGTTGCTGGAGAAGAAGGCGTTTTGCCGGATGAACCCCCGGACCAAACGCTCGGTAGCCAACCGCTCGGCGCCCTCGTACATCGGATGATCCGAAGAGAATAAATCGGAATACACCAAGGGCGCAAGGTCGTGCAACGCCACCAGTTTCGGTTTGTTGATATACAGGGCGTTGGCGAGCGTGACGATGGGAATCAGAAAGCAGTCAGCCCCGGACAACCGGTTGACGACCTCTTCCAAACGCGGCACCGCGTATCGGCCGGCGTAGGGGTCCCGCAGGGGACCCTTGGGCCCGGATTTCAGGAGCGAGCCGTACGCGCTTTCCGTGAACAATCCGACCCGACCTGCATAGGCAGGGGCATCGAGCAACGGGGCGAGGAGTGCGCGAAAGGCAGGTTCGTTGACGCGGTAACACCAGAATTCCAGGCAAACCGGGCAGTTCTTCAGGAGGTGCTCTGCGAGCGAGAGCGTGAAGCGCGCGATACCCTCGCGGCGGATGTTCAAGCGGTGGGGGAAACCTAGCCAAAAACCGATGGTGGTCCCCGTCCGGCAGAAAGATGCCTCGGTCATTTCCGTAGAATCCCGTCGCGGACGAAATAGGTGCTTCGCATTCCCTGCTCTCTCGTCACTGCCCGTCTTGAGGCAGGAAGACCTGGTGGCCCGCCGCGATCAGGGTCTTTTCGCGCTCGGCCACTTCGAGGTCAGCGTCAACCATCAGGTTGACGAGGTCGCGGAAGGTTACAGCCGGCTGCCAGCCGAGTTTTATCCGGGCCTTGCTCGCATCGCCCAGCAGCAGATCGACCTCGGTCGGCCGGAAGTAGCGGGGGTCGGTAACGACGAAATCGCGGTAATCCAAGCCAGCGCGGGCGAATGCCTCTTCGCAGAACTCCCGGACCGAGTGCGTCTCACCGGTGGCAATCACATAGTCGTCCGGTTCCTCCTGCTGGACCATCTTCCACATGGCCTCGACGTACTCACGGGCGAACCCCCAGTCGCGTTTGGCTTCGAGATTGCCCAGGTTCAGCTTGCGCTGCAATCCGTATTTAATGCGTCCCACGGCGCGGGTAATCTTCCGGGTAACGAACCCCTCGCCCCTGCGCGGACTTTCGTGATTGAACAGAATTCCGCAGGTGGCATGGAGTTGGTACCGCTCGCGGTAATTCACCGTCGTCCAGTGAGCGTAAATTTTGGCGACGGCATACGGCGAGCGGGGATAGAAGGGGGTCGTCTCTTTCTGAGGGATCTCGGCCACCTTGCCATACATTTCCGAACTGGACGCCTGGTAGTAGCGGATCTTCTGCCCGGTGCGCTGTTGGTAATTGCATACCGCCTCGAGCAGTTTGAGGGCGCCGACGGCAGTGGCCTCCGTCGTGTAGACGGGCTCGTCAAAACTGACGCGCACATGACTTTGCGCCGCCAAGTTGTATACCTCGGTCGGCTGGAATTCATCGACCGCCCGGGCAAGGCTGTTCGCGTCCGTGAGGTCGGCGTACTGCAGGAGGAAACGCGGAATGCGTCTCACGTCGCCGTGTGCGAGATGATCGATCCGCGCGCGGTTTGCCGAACTCGACCGCCGGACCAGTCCGTACACGTCGTAGCCCCGGGACAGAAGCAGTTCTGCGAGGTAGGATCCGTCCTGCCCTGTGACGCCGGTGATTAATGCCCGCTTCGGATTCATGCCTGCATCTCGTTGTCGTATCAGGTTCCAGTCAGCTGACTCTGGTACGGCCCCGTACGATTCGTCTCCCGTCAACTCGTAAAGCGGCAAGCGCCGCGGATCGCAGCGCACACGTTGTTGATCTGTTCGTCCGACAACCCCGGATAGGTCGGCAGATTCATACCGCACGCGCTCAAGGCGTCGGTAATACCCAAGTGCTCGCCTCGGAGCCGCGAGGCTTCGCGGTACGGCGGCAGGCGATGCACGGGGCGGAAGAAAGGCCGGGTGTCGATTCCGTGCGCCGCCAAGTGCGTCATCAACTCGTCCCGGGTGATACCAAACTCCCCGGGGTCAACCGTAATACTGAACAACCAGGGCGCCAATGTGGCCCAGGGCGCAACGGGCTGAAAACCGAGGCCCGGCACGTCGTCCAGGAGGGAACGGTACGCAGCGTAAATCTCGTGACGTCTGCGCAGGATTTCCTCGCTCCGCTCCAATTGGGCACAGAGGATCGCGCAGGCCAAGTTGGTCAGGCGGTAATTGTAGCCGATCACCGGAAAATGGTAGCGAACGGACGGATCCACGCCCTGACCGCGGAGCGTTCTACAGCGGAGATCCAAGCGGGGATCACTCAACGTCACCGCCCCACCCTCGCCGGAAGTGTAGATCTTGTTGCCGTAGAACGAGAACGTCGCAATCGAGGCCAGCGATCCGACGGGGCGGCCTTTGTAACGAGCGGTGGGGGCCTCGGCCGCGTCTTCCACGACCCACAAACCGTTCACCGCGGCGATATGGTTAATCGCGTCCATGTCGGCAGGGTGGCCGTAGAGATGTACCGGAATGATCGCTTTGGTACGCGGCGTGATGGCCTCCTCGATCTTGCCCGGATCGATGCACCACGTCTTGGAATCAACGTCGACGAACACCGGCTCGGCCCCGACGTACCGCACGGCGTTGGCCGTAGCGACGTAGGTCAACGACGGCACGATCACCTCGTCGTTAGGGCGGATGTCCAAGGTGAGCAGGGCCAGGTGCAGGGCTACGGTCCCGTTGCACACGGCAATGGCAGTGCCGGATCCGCACTGCTCCGCAAACCGCTTCTCGAATCGGGTTACGAATGGCCCGGTGGACGAGATCCACGTGCTCTCCATGGCAGCGCGCACGTACTCCAACTCCAACGCGGAAAGGTCGGGGACAGCCACCTGAATGTCGAAGCTCATGACCGATCTCCTATCGGGGAAGTGCCGAGAAACTCCGTGCTCCACTCGAGAGCCGGACGAACCACGCCTGCCCACTTCCCGAACCAAAACCTCCGGACGCTCGGATCGTCGAGGACGTCGAACACGAGGATGTCGCCGTACGAGTAGATCACGGAACTCTGATCCTTCACCACGTAGAACTGCACGCGATAGCGGCTATCGTTCAATAGGTCACCGGGAATGACGCAACGGCTACGAAATAGCCCCCGAGGAAAAGGGCGATCGTGCCACTCCCGTTCGTGGATGGGCACGGTGTTGAACACCGGGACCCCCGACTCGTTGCAGACCACAATGCTCAAATTCAGGCAAATCCCCGGCACGCGGTTCCAGAACTGGAATTCAAGCAGCACCGGCGTATGCACGTCAAGCGGATCGGATTCGCCGCCATGGACAGGCCGCACCGATGCCTTGTGCAGACGCACCGTATCGTTGCCTGGGGCACTGGCCAGATCGTTCCAGACCTGTCGGCGAAGCGAGGAGCATGTCGTGCGCAGGAAGTGAGGGACGACTTGCCGCGAGGGGCCGGACTCCGCGACGCTGCCTTGATCCAGCCAGATCGTCGTTCCACAGAGACTCTCGACCGCCGTCATGTTATGGCTCACGAAAAGAACGGTTCGCCCACCCCGAGCCACCTCACCCATCTTCCCCAGGCATTTCCTCTGGAAATCGGCATCACCCACTGCCAGAACTTCGTCGATCAGAAGAACCTCCGGCTCCAGGTGGGCGGCGACGGCGAAGGCCAATCGCATATACATGCCGCTGGAATAGTGCTTAACCGGGGTGTCGAGGGACTGCTGAATCTCGGCAAAGTCGACGATCTCGTCGAACTTGCGGTCGATCTCCGATTTGCGCATGCCGAGGACTGTGCCGTTCAGGTAGATGTTCTCGCGGCCGGTCAGTTCGGGGTGGAACCCGGTGCCGACCTCCAGCAGGCTGCCGACGCGGCCGCGGAGGCGGACTTCGCCGGTGGTCGGACGGCTGATGCGTGAGAGCAGCTTCAACAGCGTGCTCTTGCCCGCGCCGTTGCGGCCGATAATGCCCAGCACTTCGCCACGCTTGACCTCAAATGAAACGTCTTTCAAAGCCCAGAATTCGTGGTCGCCCAACTCAGGACGATGACCGTTTCCGGGAGATAACATCCCGCCGGCCCGGTCGCGAATCCAACGGGCGCCGGCATGAGCGGTGCCCACCAGCAGTTCCGAAAAGCGCGCGTACGAAGGCCGCACGCCGCGGCGGAACTTCTTGCCTAGGCTATCGACTTGGATGACGGTGTCGGACACGACGGTTGTCAGTTGTCAGTTGCCAGTGGGCCGTGGGCAGGGACTGGCATCCGACTCGATACATGGCAGCAAACAGTCGTTCAAGTTGGGCATGCCCGTGCGATAGCTCGGCTTCCAAAACGGTCGCAAGGATTCCGGAAGGGAAATCTCGATGGCCATCGGCACCGTCGTTCAGGCCCTTTCGCTCACCCAAGTCCCGCTTCGCCTGCACTCGTCTGCAGCGCGTTTGCGGTAAGCCAAGCCTTCAAATCATCCGGACATTCAAACTCGAGCAGGGCTTCGCCTAGCTCTTCCAGCTGTTCGGCGGTCAGGGTCTCGACCTGCCCCGCCTCGTCCGGATCCACGTCGCCCAACCGCTTGCGGAGCAAACGCAAGACGAGCCGGCGTTCTTTCTCCAGGCCCTTCTCCAGGCCCTTTTCCATCCAACTTGTGACGATTTCCATGACTCACTCCCGCTCTTGGCTTGCGAGCTGATTCAACTCCCGGGAAAAATCTGACTCCTGCTCTATTGTAAGCCGCAAGTACGAATCCACAAAGCCGGAGATCAAGGCCCGCCGCGCCGGATCGAGCTGCAGCTGGGCCAGCATCCGCAGACATGCTAACTTGACATGCGGTTGATCCGACTGTTCCATTCGCATCCGGGCCATCAGGGCCGCTACCACAGGACTCGTACGATCCACGAAATTCCGCCAGTCCAGGCGGTTCAGTTGCACCACGCGAAACCGGAAGGTCAACACCGACAGGTCCGGAAACTCGACCCGATACTCGTCCGCTTGCTCGGACTGCGGGGCGGTGTACGAAAGGACGGCGATGGGGTACACCGGCAGCCCATACTTCTCGTGCAGACGGCTGAAGTAGCCGAACATCCGGCGGGGAAACCCGGCCCGCCGCTCCGCCTGGGGCTCCATATGCACCAGGAAGTACGACGGCTGGTCACGAAACCGAGCTTGTACGACGAGGTCCACATGATGCCGCTCACCCTGCGTAACGTCGGTGAAGATCTCCTTGTCCAGGAAGGTCACCGAGCTGCGATCGAGATACGCGGCAAGGGCCGGGAAAAACAAATCGACAAACTCGACGAAAAACGTTGTCAGCAGTTCTTTGAAAAGCCGGTCGTGGTCCATCACGGGCTCCCATACGCCAACCGCACGCCGCGGCGGAACTTCTTGCCCAGGTTTTCAACTTGGATGACGATGTTGGACAATGCAGTTGTCAGTTGTCCGTGACGGCTCGACAACGTGGGCGGATGATGTTGTGTGGGTGGGCGAGATACTTCACTCACCGAGCCACTCTTCGCGGGTAACGCCAGCCTGACGCAACAAGCGTCTCAAGAGCCCGACGCCAATGTCGCCCTCGTGCCGATTGGGAAGGATGACGGTGAGATCGCCTCGCCGCATCTGCGGATGTCGACCGCCCGCGTAGGGGCCTTCGAAGCCAAGCTCCGTTAGCCGCCGTACGAGGTCATGCCAGGAAACCGGTGCGAGCTTTGACACGTCCGTTTCTCACACCGGCTGCGTCAACTGGTTCAAGTCAACGTCCGCCAACACGGGAATCTCCAGCCCCAGCCGCAAACGCAGGGCGACCCAGTCGCTGATGGCTTCCCGGAGTTCGCGCCGGCAGCCCTCCAACGTCGCGTGTCGCGTCCAAACCCCCTGCAGCCCGGGAACCTCCCCGTAGTACGTCCCTTCGTCCTCGATGATTTCGTAGACAGCTCGTTCCATCGCTACGTCCAGGTAGTGGGCAAGCATCGCACTCGTCTCCCCGATTTTCCACAAGCCGCTCGACCCGCCAGCGGTAGCAACGCTCAGAAGCCCCGTCACGGTCTTCGCATCTCCTTGGGGCGGAGGAGTCGTTGTCCCGGTCCACGGACGTGAAGCACTTACGCCGCCGTCCCCACGATCGCGAACAACAAGCGGTAACGCAGCCCTTTGCGCGTCTTGAAAAACACCTGACGGACTGCCTCATGGCCCCTCGGAAATTGCGTGCCGGGCGCGAAAATCGCGATCGAAATCATCCACGGTTTTTCCCGCTCCGCCCCGCCGCTGGTCCAGTGCCCGGCTGACCGCTGCCACGCTCTCCGTAAGCTCGCCGGCCCCCAGTTGCTCCGTTCGCCAAGCGTCCAAACATTCCTCCGGTGTAAGCTCCGAGCCGCCTGCCACTTGCCGGCCAATGAAGCGGTGAAAGGTCTCAAGTTCCGCAGCAGAACCGCCTCCCATTGTTATGCTCCTTCTTCGTGGTGCTCCGAGTGCTCCTCATTGGCTCCCTCCCGGAATTGTCCGACGGAGGCGGGGAATTGTCAATGCTCCGTGTCCTAAACCCAGTCGGCCAAAGTATTTTCGGTACGGCGGAAATAAGCCAAGCCACTCAACAGGACTAACAGCACCACCGCGGTGGAAATCGCCAAGCCGAGGGCGGGCAGTTCGACGGAGCCGAAGATTGACCAGCGGAAACCTTCGATCACGCCGGCCATAGGGTTCAGGAAGTATAACGGCCGCCACTTCTCCGGGACAACGCTGGCCGTCTCGTACACGACGGGCGTGACGAAGAGCCAGAACTGTGCAAGGAACGGGACCACGTACATGAAGTCGCGGTACATGGCGCTCAAGGCAGCCAGCCACACCCCGGCGGCCAGGGCCGTCAGCACGGCCAGCAGCACAAACAGCGGCAGGGTGAAGACGGGCCACGACGGGACGACACCATACCAAGCCATCAGCGGGACCAGGAGCACCAGGGCCACGGCAAAATCCACCAGCGCGGCCAGCACGGGCGCCAAGGGGAATACGATCCGCGGGCAGTAGACCTTCTTGATCATATTCTGGTTGTTCACCAGCGACGTGGCCGATTGAGACAACGACGTAGCGAACAACTGCCAGACCAACAGGGCGCCGTACGCCGAAACCACGTAGGGCACGGCGCCGCTGGTCGCCTTGGCCCCCATCAGGCGGAACAGGACTGCGAATACGGCCATCGTGGCCAACGGCTGCAGCACCGCCCAAGCCGCTCCGATGATCGTCTGCTTGTAGCGGACTTTGATGTCCCGCCAAGCCAGCATCCACAGCAAGTCCCGGTAACGCCATAACTCGCCGAGGTCAACCAGGTTCCAGCCCCCGGCTGGACGGATGATGGCGTCCCAGGGTTCCGAGCAGGCGGGTACCACGATTCCGGAATCAGCGTCCCGGCATTCGGCGGCAACGTGAGCTGCGCCCCGCGGCTCGATGGCGATTGCGCCTCCGCCGGACGCCACCGTCGGCGCGCACTCCGTTCCCGTGGGTGACACACTCCCCGAATGAGACCTTTCCATCTTGTTGACCAACATGCGTTCCTCAGCGAAAACGCCTCGAACGCAGTGCCTGGCGGGGCAGTCCGCGCCCCGCTCCTTCCCGGTCACGGAGTGGCCGGGCTACACTTCTCGCCGCTAGGCAGCTGCCACTTCCCAATCTTCCAGCAGCACGGAGGCCCCTTTTTGCAGGAAGTTCACCGCCACGATCAACCGGCTTTGGCTCTGACGACGCACGATCACGCCTTCCATCCCCGCCAGCGATCCAGAGCGAACCCTCACCCGCTGGCCGGCTACCAAGGCGGCCTCCGGCGTCAAGGGGACGCCGCTCTCGATCAACTGCCAGACTTGGGCGAGATCCCGTTCCAGGCGAGCGGGATCGGGAACCGTTAAGCACCTGGCGACGCAATTGGTCGTCAAGGCTCGCCCCCGCTGTTCGTCATCGCCGCGCAGGAACACGTAGCCCCCGAACAAGGGCACGTAGGATGTCCGCTGCCGCCCCGCCGGAGACCGAAAACGCCGCATAATCTGCGGGCAATAACAGGCAATCTCCAACGATCGCAGACGGCGGACAAGCTCTTTCTCGCAGCGCGGCTTGGTGTACAGCGCCCACCAAGGCTCGGCCTCGGCCGCAGACCGCGACCCCTCAAACAAATTGTCCGGAAAAACATCCGGCTCCCGCTGGAGGATTGGCATAAACCATTACCGCGCCAAGTGGATTCGACTGCCCCGCGCTCCGCAGTCGGCGAACCGCTCGGCGGCTTGCGGCCATCGCGTTGCGTAGCGTCGGACCAAGCTATTGCGGATCCAACCTCGATGCAAGCCGCTGGCAGCGATTCACGGGCTTTTACGCCAAGACTTCATCTTCTCTTCACTTTTTCTTCATAGAACGGGAGGGTCGGAAAGTCCAAGAGTCGAAATGTGGCAGAGTCGGAGTGGCGACGAGGCGAAAGGTGAAGAGTCGGAGGAACCGGAAGCGGTGGGGACGCGGGGATCGCTACCAGCGAGGTGTGGACGTATCAACTATTAAGGTGAAAATCCGTTGGCGTGGGGCGTGTGCCGTCCGCTGGCTGAAGACATCGCCGGGGGCCACTCCACGCGAGCCCTCCAAGGCATTGGCGGACGATGGAAGTCGAAGCATCTGAAGTCGATTCAATGTGCCGTCCGTTGTTTGCTCAAACCGGCAGGGGTAGAATCTGGCATCAAACTGCGGCGATAGACCGAGATCGCAAGAACAGCGGTCGCAGATCATTCAACGTCAAGCCGAAGACGCCGGCGACTGAGTGGAGCCGTGGTTTTGCCCCCAATAAAGGAGAAAACCGTGAGTGCTGAGATCCCCTTGAACCTCTCGCGTCGCGACGTTCTCAGAACCGCAGCTGTGGCGACGATTTCCGCGGCGCTGCCCCTGTCCGGCGAGACCGGGGCGGCGGCCGAAGCGGGGCGGACAGGCAACGCAGTGGCCACGCCGGCGTTGAAATCGAAATACGACGGCCGGTACGTCGGCGAACGGCTGAACCGTGTGGCATTTCCGCTGGGCGGCATGGGGGCTGGAATGCTCTGCCTGGAAGGCACGGGCGCGCTGTCGCATGTGTCCCTGCGTCACAAGCCGGAAGTGTTTCACGAACCGTGTACGTTTGCAGCGGTCTGCGTCAAGGGGACAACCAACGTCGCACGTGTGCTGGAAGGTCCGGTGCCGAGTTGGAAGCTGTTCGGCCAGCCGGGCACGGGCAACGGCGCCGCGGGGACTTCGTTCGGTCTGCCTCGTTTCCTCGCAGCCGAATTCCGGGTGCGGTTTCCCTTTGGCAGCGTGACGCTGCGCGACGCAGACATGCCGCTGCAGGTGGAAGTCACCGGTTGGAGTCCCTTCGAGCCCGGCGACGCCGACAACGCCAGTTTGCCGGTGGCGGCGTTGGAGTATTGCTTCACCAACCCGACCGGCAAGCCGATCGAGGCGGTGTTTTCGTGGAACGCCAAGAACTTTATGGGCTTGCCCGGCGATCCGCAGGCGGTGAAATCCGCCCCTGGCGGTTTCGTACTCTGGAACGGGCCGGGCAAAGATAAGCCGCACGAAGAAGGGGCTTTCTCGGCGACGGTCAGCGATCCGGAGGTCAAGGTGAACTGTGCCTGGTTCCGGGGCGGTTGGTGGGATCCGTTGACCATGGCCTGGAACGAGATCGCCGACGGCGCATGCATCGAACGGCCGCCGCTGACCGGGGGCGGCGCGTCCCCCGGCGCCTCGCTGTTCGTCCCGTTTGAACTCGCGCCGCATGCCTCGAAGACGATCGTCCTGCGGTTCGCCTGGTACGTCGGCCAAACCAGTCTGCGGGTGGGCAAAGATCCGCAGCCCCAACCGGACCTGCCGATCCTCCAAGGCACGTATCGCCCCTGGTACGCCGGCCGCTTCGCCGGCATCGACGAAGTGACTTCGTACTGGCGCGACCACTACGACCCGTTGCGGCAGAATACGCAACGGTTCAGCGATTGCTTCTACGATTCGACGTTACCGCCGGAGGTCCTCGACGCCGTGGCCGGCAACCTGACGATCCTCAAATCGCCCACCGTGCTGCGGCAGGCCGACGGGCGGCTCTGGTCGTGGGAGGGCTGCAGCGATAACGCCGGGTGCTGCGCCGGGTCGTGTACGCACGTGTGGAACTACGCGCAGGCGGTGCCGCACTTGTTCCCGGCCCTGGAACGGACGTTGCGCGAGACCGAGTTCGGGCCGTCGCAGGACGACCGCGGGCACCAGACGTTCCGCAGCGCACTGCCGATTCGGCCCGTCGCCGCGGATTTCCACGCCGCCGCGGACGGCCAACTGGGCGGCATCATGAAGGTCCATCGCGAGTGGCGGATCAGCGGCGATACGGAGTGGCTGCGGCGGCTGTGGCCGCGGGTCAAGCAGAGCCTCGATTACTGCATCGAGACGTGGGACCCCGGCCACAAGGGCTGGCTCGAAGAGCCGCATCACAATACTTACGATATCGAATTCTGGGGCCCGGACGGCATGTGTACCAGCTTCTACCTGGGCGCGCTGCAGGCCGCCGTGCGCATGGGCCAGACGCTCGGCGACGACGTCGCGAAATACACCGAATTGCTAGAGAACGGCTTGCGCCGTATGGAGCAGGAACTGTTCGACGGCGAGTACTTCATTCAGAAAATCGAGTGGAAGAACCTGCGGGCCAAGAATCCCGTGGACGTCAAGAGCATGGTCGGGCAGTATTCGCCCGAAGCACTCGCCCTGCTGGAAAAAGAGGGGCCGAAATACCAGTATGGTACAGGCTGCCTGTCCGACGGCGTGCTCGGCTCGTGGCTGGCGGCGGTCTGCGGCGTGGGTCAAGTGGTGGACGCGGCCAAGATCGCCAGCCACCTGACGGCCATTCACAAGCACAACCTCAAGCGGGATCTGACCGCTCACGCGAACCCGCAGCGGCCCGGCTATGCCTGCGGCGCGGAAGGCGGCCTGTTGCTGTGTACGTGGCCCAAGGGCGGCGAGCTGTCGCTGCCGTTTGTGTATTCGAACGAGGTCTGGACCGGGATTGAATATCAAGTTGCTGCACACCTGATGCTGCTGGGGCGCGTCGACGAGGGCCTTGACATCGTGCGCGTCTGCCGCGACCGCTACGATGGCCGCATCCGCAACCCGTTCAACGAATACGAGTGCGGCCACTGGTATGCCCGCGCGATGGCCAGTTACGCCTTGTTGCAGGGTCTGAGCGGCGCGCGATACGACGCCGTGGACCAAGTGCTGTACTTGCGGCCCAGCCTGCCGGGGGATTTCCGCTGCTTCCTTTCGACTGCCACGGGCTACGGCACGGTCGGCATGCGGGATGGCAAGCCGTTTGTTGATGTCCGTTCGGGGAGCATCGAGGTCCGTGAGGTGAACTATGCCAGTTGCACCGGAACCTGAAACCCTAATCTTTCACGTAATCTTTCACCTAATCTTCTCCCTACTGCCTTGGAGCGGGGGGGATCAGGTGAAAGATCAGGGTGCTCGTTATCTTCACCGCCCTGCCCGCTGCAACACATCGGCAAAGGGCACGTCGGAGAAGACCCCGAACAGGCGGTGGGAACTGAGTTTGGCACGCGACAGTTTGGGCGACGTCAGGCCGCACAGGAAGCGGGTAAAAGCGCGTGGCTCGGCCAGAATTTGGGGATTTTCGCTGCGTACCCGCACCGCCTCGCGCCACTGGGCATCGCCGATCCGGCCGTGAGCCCGCGGCGGCAATTGCGTCGGCTGGCCGCCGTTGCGGCACCACGAGCAGTGACCGCACGGCTTGGGCAGCGGCTCGCCGAAATGTGCTCCCAATTCCGAGACCTGGCAGCCGTTGTGCCGCACCAGTTCGACCACCTGGTTCAGCCGCGCGATCTCGCGTTTCTCGCGGGCCAGTGATCGCTGGTGCAGGTCGGCGGCCAGCAGTCCCAAGTCATCCGGCTGGCGGAGACGCTTAAAGCGGTTGCGGACGCCTTCGACCTGCAGTTCCAGCATCTGCTGTTCGCCCAGATAATCCAAGGCCCGCACGATCCGCTCGCGCGGCGAACCGGTAGCTTGGGCCGCCTGGTCCAAGTCGATACTGAACCAGATCTTGGCCTTCCGAGCCTGAGTCAGCAACTTCCGCAAAAACTCCCGCCGCTCGCCCTCGAAGCGGCCCAGGATCTCGGCCGACGAAACTAAGGGCTTGAAACGGTACTGCGAATAGAAGGGCGTGCCTTCCTGCAGATAGCCGTCCAATTCCAGGTACGTCAGCAACGTGCGCAGCACCAGGGGCCGGATATCGTGGCGGTTGGACAAGTCGTACAACGACAGTTCCAGCTCTTCGCCTTGACTGAACACATCGGACATCAAGCTCTGCACAGCAGCCAGGCTGGGCGTGTCCCCGTAGACAAAGTTTTCCAACGTGTTCAGATCTTCCAGGCAGACGAACATCTCGCAGCCCGATGGCTCGCCGTCCCGGCCCGCGCGGCCGATCTCCTGGGAGTAGTTCTCCAGGCTTTTTGGCAGATTGTAGTGGTAGACGTAGCGGATGTTCGCCTTGTCGATCCCCATTCCAAAAGCGATTGTGGCCACAACGATGGCCCGATCGGAGGCAAAAAACCAATCCTGAACGGCGGCTCGATCGGTGTCTTCCATGCCGGCGTGGTAGGCGCGGGCCTGGAAGCCGGCACTGGCCAGACGCTCCGCCACTTGTTCGGCCGTGCGCTGCAGGGTGACGTAGATGATCGTCGGCCCAGCCGGGCGAGTCCGCATCCGTTCCAACAACGTGGTGTCGCGGTCGCCATGCGACACGGGGGTCGTGAGCAGCGTCAAGTTGGGCCGGTAGAAACCGGTGCGCACCGCGCATTCCGAGGAGATACTGAACCCGCGGCAAACGTCGATCAGGACCTGGGGTGTGGCTGTCGCTGTCAGGGCCAGCACCCGTTCCGCCCGGTACTCCTTGGCCAGCCGGGCCAGCTTGAGGTAGTCCGGCCGGAAGTTATGGCCCCACTCGGAGATGCAATGGGCTTCGTCGACGGCGAACAGCGAGATCTGCACGCGCTTGATCGCCTCGCGAAAACGTTCGTTGTTGAAACGCTCGGGCGCCACGTACAGCATCCGCAGCTGCCCGTCCCGCAACGCCCGCATCACTTCGGCACTCTCTTGAGCGTCCAGCGTCGAATCCATCCGCGCGGCCGCAATGCCTAGTTTTTGGAGCCGATCCAATTGATCCTTCATCAAGGCGATCAACGGCGACACAACGACCGTCAATCCCGGCAGCAACAGGGCTGGCAACTGGTAACACAGCGACTTGCCGCTGCCCGTGGGAAACACCGCCGCCGAAGACTTGCCGGCCAGCAGGTGGCCGATCACCGCCTCCTGGCCTGGCCGGAACTCGTGGAATCCAAACCGCTGCCGCAATACCTCTAGCGCCGCTTGCATACTGCAGTCCTTCCGTTGGCAGATAACCTGGATGCCGAACCCCCGTCGCCGCGGATTATAGCAAGTAAGAGAACGCATGTACACCATGCCAGCGAATTTTTCCCGGTGGTGCGAGCGACTTTGATAGCCCATGAAAGGCCGAGTTGGCCAAACGGCTGGCCGTGCTGGCGTTGAAAGGGGCGAAGAATTCGAATTCGGACGACTTGGTCAACGACGCGACGCTGCTGATGAGCGAACTGGGCCAGCCGATTTTAGACACGCTAAGCACCGTCCGAGAAATGAGTGGCGTAAGCTTCCAGCTTGCGATACGATGATCTCCCGCAAGCTGGAAGCTTACGCCGCGGGAAAACCGGACAGTTGTTTCTCGAACGGTGGTAAGCGGTTTGCCGGTGCTTCGCTTACCCCCCAGACTCTTGTGCGGCGACTGCTCGCCAATCAGCGGAAGGAAACGCATGCCTGAGTTGCCCGAAGTCGAAACCATGCGGCGTGGAATCTTGGGGGTCGTCGGTGCGCGAATTACGGGTGTGGAAGCGATCGACGGCGGCCTGAAGCCGATCCGCATCTGCCCGCGGCCCATGCTGCTTGGCCGTCGGACGGTCGGCTGCAGGATCGAAGCCATCGAACGCTATGGCAAGCGCGTCGCCCTACGGCTCGACAGCCAAGCGGTCTTGGTTTTCGAGCCCCGGATGACCGGCTTGATTCTATTGGCAGATCCTCCGGATCCGGAACACCTCCGGTTGCGTGTGCGCTTGGCGGGCGTCCCATCCCGACAACTCCTGTTCTGGGACCGCCGCGGATTGGGCTCCGTGCGTCTGTTGCAGCCCCGCGAGTTGATTGCCGAGTTGGGGCCGGAGAAACTCGGGCCGGATGCGCTCGAGATCACCTCGGTCCAGTTGCGCGAGCGTCTGCGGCCCAGTCGCCGGGCGATCAAGGTGGCCCTGTTGGACCAACGCGGCGTGGCGGGAATTGGGAATCTGTATGCGGCGGAGGTGCTGCACGTGGCGGGGATTCACCCTGCCAAACACTGCGATCGTTTGACGTCGGCCGAGTGGGACCAACTGCACGCTGCGCTTCAACATGTGCTGTCCGAAGCGGTGCATTACGAGGGGTCGACCCTGTCTGACGGTACCTACCGCAACGCCCTCAACACGCCGGGCAGCTACCAGAATCACCACCGCGTTTACGGCCGCGCGGGCCAGCTCTGCCCCACCTGCGGCGGCGGACCGGTTCGGCGAATCGTTCAAGCCCAGCGAGCGACCTTCTTCTGCCCGGATTGCCAGCGTCTGCGCGGCGGCAGAAGAGTGTCAAGTGCCAAGTGAGCGGCAAGGCGCTAGCCGCCGGTATTACTGCCAATCCGGACGATCAGGAACCGGCGGCTAGCGCCTTGCCGCTCACTTCTTTCTCCGTGGCGTAAGCTTCCTGCTTGCGGGAGATCATGGCATCGCAAGCTGGAAGCTTACGCCACTTGTTTCTCGAACGGTGCTAAAGCGTACACTCCAGCGAGGTGGTATCATCCGGCAATTCCTCCCACTGGATCGATTCGACGACGCCGGAAACCAATCGCTGCTCGGATTCTTCCGTCCTGACGTGCAGGGCCCCATCGTCGTCGATGCCGGCGCAGACGCCCTCGAACCGTTTTTTCCCAGCGGCGATGGCGATGTGTTTTCCGGTCAGCGCGCACCACGGACGGCTGGCCTCACTCAGCTGGAGGCGGCCGGCCGCAAGATCGGCGAATGCGATTTCCAACTGCCGCAGCACATCGATCAACACGCCGGTCAAGTCCCAGCTCGCTCCTGCGGCGTCGGCAAGGGAAACCGCCCGCTGCCGCACCTCGTCGGGCGCATCACACAACGAGTTGTTGACATTGATACCGATGCCGACCACGCAGCGGTCCCGCGGCCGCGCCGGTGACTCGACCAAGATGCCGCAGACCTTGCGCCGCCCGAGCAACACATCGTTGGGCCATTTCAGGCGCACTTCGTTGCCGGGAACCAGAGACGCGAGCGCCTTGCAGACACTCAACCCGCCGGCCAGCGACAGTTGCGGTAAGGCGGAGGGCGCAGGCAGCAGTTGCCGGGTGTCCAGCAGCAAGGAGAACGTCAAGGCGCCCGTCGCAGACCACCAACGGTTCGCCCCGCGGCCGCGGCCTTGGATTTGCCGTGAAGCCAGTACCAGCAATGGCAGCCGATGACCACCCTCCCGAGCCAATTCCAAAGCCCAATCGTTGGTCGAGGACACTTCCGCGCGATAGGCAATCTCCGCAACAAACGTCTCGGCCTCAATCCGCTGCAAGTCAAAGCCATCCCCCACGCTCCCGCCCTCCAACGTTGGTGAAATTCTGGCGAACGGTGGGCGTCAGCCCATCGGTGCATTGTCTCTGCGCCCATTTTTTACCATCTGCTGATTTCACCGAAAGTGATATTGCGGAACCCTTGCGCAAATGAGCGGGTACGTGGAAAACCGGCGGGCTTACGCCAGCCGTTCGCCTCTCGGTATGCAACACGGGGCCCCCCCAGACTTTGTTACTTTTCGACGTTTCGACTTTCTACCGCTGCCGAATCCGTTGCGAGAAATCGGCCTCGTCGGCATAGCGTGCCGCGACGCGGTCAATCCGCGCTTGCCGCTTCAGCTTCTCAAACGGCAGTTGGGTGTCAAGCAGTCCCAGGTCGTAGGCCAATCGGTCCGCGTAGCCGGGCAGCAGCATCCCCACGTTCATCGGCACCCGCCCCGGCTGGACGCGATTGACGTGAGCGACGATGTTCGTCGTGCAATTGTTGGACAAGGCATCGTAAAACTCCGGCTCCGCGGCCAGCTTGTTGGCGCGGGCCATCACGTCCAGCAGCAGCGCGCGGGCCAATTCCGGGGTCGCCCGCGTCCGGTACAGATACACGTCGTCCTTGCGGTGCTTGGCCCGCAGCACAATGACATCGCGCTCGTCCGCGACAACGTAGATCAACTCATATTGCCGCAAGGCGCCCTTGACCGGCGAATAGGTCTCCCCTTGTTCGTAGCGGGCCTCGACGGACACGGCCAGGAAATTTCCGTCGTCAAAGCCGAAACTCAGCATGGTGTGCGCCAGGGTCGGCGAATCTTGAAACGGGACGGTGACAAAGTCGACGCTCCGCAACTGGCGAAGGTCGAACGTCTTGTCGTAGTAGCGGACAACGTAATCGTCCGCATTCAGGTACTGGCTGTTGCGGATATTGCGGACCGTCAGGGAATCGCCGCGCAATTCGGCCGTCGGTAACACGGCCTGAGCCGGGATCCAGGTGCGGTAGTTGGACGGGGCCCAGGTGCGGGCCAGTTCGTCGCCCGTCAACACGTCCGTGAGATCGGTGGGATGGGACCGACAGCTTGCCGTCACTGCTATCCCCGCTAGCAGGATCAGTGTACTCCAGCCGCACAACCGCCTGCATCCGCGCACGTCCCGCCTCCGCCGTCTCGATCCGGATTCACCCTGCTGCAGTAAGTACCGATTGCGGGGCAATGTGGCAAGAGAGTTTCTCAGTTGCCGATCGGCAGTACGCGGCCGAGGATCTGATCGCCGGGCACGCCCGGCCGCTCCCATTGGCGGCTGTCGCGGGAAATCGGCACATTGTCGCCGAGTACCAGCACCTCGTCGCCACCCACGGGGGCGGGGGCGGACCAATCTCGGCCCAAGCCTTCGGGATCCAAGTAGTACACATCGCGGAACACCTGCAGGCGGCGGATGACAACGGACAGACCATCCGCGGCGATCGCAAACGGCTGACGCTGGGCCAATGCCTCTTCGTCTTGCTCCTTTCGCTGTGCCGCCGACGGTGCCGGATCAATCATCGCCGCCGCACGATGCGGCTCCCCGGCTTGGTCCGCGGATTCGTTCGGCCATAAGATCACGACCCTTTCGTCCACCGCCAAGATGACCTGCCGATCGCACAAGGCGAATTCCAACTTGACGTCTCGACCGAAGGCGGCCGCTGGCAGAGATGCGGACGACACGCAATGATCGCCACGATGCAGACTCGCCATCCGGGCTGGAAATTCGAGCTTTGCCCGGACCCAATTCTGGCCGTCGTAGCCGCGAATTGCCACGCTGCCGCTGCCGCCTGCCAGACGCAGACGGGCGACCAGCATCAGGTCCCTGACGCGAAGCAACTGTCGCGACTCGTCTTGATTGTAGCAGTGGTTGTCCAACACCGGGTACTCATCGCTGCGCGGCAGCGGCGAGGCAAAACAGCGCCAGTGATGATACGCCAGCCAGTCAGTTGCTGTGCCGCGTTCCGGTGTCGGTTGGCAGGAGAACTCCTCTGTAATTTGCGTCCAGCCGCTCTCGGCCGTCGCTCGCCAACGGGCCGGCAGGCCGGGGGTACGGCGCGGCTCGAAACCGCTGTCATGCACCAGCACGGCGGCGGCACGGAGTTGTGGCAGCGTCTTGCGTACGATCCGGCCGTCGGCGTAAATGTCGCCCTGCCGGATGGAGATCCGTTCGCCCGCCAGACCCACGACTCGTTTGACCTCCAAGTAGTCGGGGTCATCTTCGGAACGAAAGGCGATCAGATCCCAGCGACGGGGCGGACGGAACCGGTTGGCCAAGCGATCGATCACCACTCGCTGGCCGGGATGGGACACTGCGGCACGCAGGTCACGGTTCACGAAGCCACAGTTCGGACAGACCACCCGGTCCTCCGAGGGCGGTCGCTCTGCGTCGTACCGGCAGGGAAAACCACAGTCGCCGCAGTTCAACAGCCAGTGGGCTCCCCGCAGGGTCTCGGCCATCGAAGCACCGGCGATCCGCACGGGACGGAGAATTCCTTGGAGGAACCAGAGCCTGGTGGCGACGACCAGGACCAGGATGCTGGCAGCCAAAATCAGTTTGTTGCGCACGACCGGCATTGCGAATACTATAAGTTTGCTCGCGTTTCCGAACTAGGAGCGTTTGCAGGGTTTCGTTAGAATTCTGCCGTTGGCATCTTGGACGGGTTTTCCGTCCAACCCCTGGTGAAATGTGAGTTGGAGTTCACGCTTTAGCGTGCCGAGCGGGCTCCGCCCGCCGCAAGATACACGCAAAAGCGTGAACTCCAGCGGGATTGGCACCTTGATAGGGACGGGGTTTCCGGCCCGTCGACGACAGCAGGGAATCGCTGTTCCAGTTCGGGAGACGCTTGCATGTCAGGTCAAGGACGACAGGTCGGGACGAGGCTGATGGCATTGCTAGTATTGGCGGCAGTGGTCGCCGGCTGGTGCCTTGCCGCCACGTCGCTCGCGCAGTACTCGCCGTGCCCGGACGAGTTTCTCCGGGACGCGGAATTGAGCGATGTGTTCTTCATCGACCCCGACCGCGGGTGGGCCGTCGGCGACCGCGGAGCGATCTGGCACACGACCGACGGCGGCCGGCACTGGCAGCTGCAAGCCTCGCCGTCGGCCTGCCGGTTAGAATCGGTTTGGTTCCTGGACGATCGCACGGGTTGGATCGTGGGCGGCTGGACGCATCCCTATACGCACAAGAACAGCGGTGTCGTACTGGGGACAAGGGACGGAGGCGAACGTTGGGAGGAAGTGCCGCGGCTGTCATTGCCGGCGTTGAGTCGTGTCCGCTTCTTCGATCCGCGGAATGGCTGGGCGGTGGGCAGTGTCTCGGACCTGTATCCGGCCGGCGTATTCGTCACGAGCGACGGCGGGCTGAGCTGGTCTTCGATTCCGTCCACGGTATCGGCCAACTGGCGAAACGCCGACTTTTTTGATGCCGCGTCGGGGATCGTGACCGGCGCCAAGGGCGCGGTTGCCCGGGTCTCCGTCGGCGGTCTGGAACCGGCCGGGCCCGTGCAGCCGGAGTTGCGGACCCTTCACAGCGTACGTTGTTTGCCGGCCACATCGCCCGCGGCACTTCCAGCGGATTCCGGATCGAACGCCAGCCTCCGGCTGATCCGTGTGGGCTGGGCGGTGGGCGACGGCGGGCTGGCCATGCTGACGGTCGATGGCGGCCAGTCATGGACGGAGCCCGCCGGGCAACTGCCCGAAGCGATCCGGCAGTTCGACTGCCGAGCGGTAGCCGTGCTGGACCACGCCTGCTGGATCGCGGGCACGCCGGGAACTCGGGTGTTTCACACTCCCGACGGCGGCCACACCTGGGCCAGCTTCTCGACCGGCCAGCCGCTGCCGATTCGGGCTTTGACCTTTCTGGATATCAATCGCGGCTGGGCCGTCGGTGCGCTGGGCACGATCCTGGCCACACGGGACGGCGGGCGGACCTGGAAAACCCAGCAACAGGGCGGCGCGCGCGCGGCGTTGCTGGGGATCTTTGCCGACGAGCAACGCATTCCGCTGGAGTTATTCGCCGACTTGGCGGGCGACGAAGGCTATCTGAGCGTGGTCGATGTGGTCACGCGACCGTACCCCGATCCGGCGCCCGCCAGCGTTACGCCAAAGAGTGAACGGACTCACGAAGCGATCGTGGCCGTGGGCGGGTCGCAAGCCGAGGTGGCGTGGCAGTTCCCGGTGCGGTACGCTGGTCTGAAGCTCGCGGCCGGCACGATCGCGGCGGACTGGCAGCGGTGGCAGGGCCCCAATGGCCGGGACGCCTTGGAAGCCTACGCGACACGGCAGATTCGCATCTGGCGGCCCGAAGTCGTCATCACCGAGCCCGGCAGCCCGCGCGGAGACGATCCGGTGGGCCAAATGGTGAACCAAGCCGTCTTGGCTGCGGTCGAGAAGGCTGGCGACGAGGCGCAGTTCGCCGAGCAGATTGGCGCGGCCGGGCTGGGGCCGTGGAAAGTCAAAAAGGTCTACAGCTCGCTGGGCGGCGAGGCGGCCGGCAGCGTTAATCTGACGACTTCGCAATTGGCCCCTCGGCTGGGCGGATCGCTGGTCGACCATGCCCGCCGCGGCTGGCAATTGCTGAGGACGCGGCACGACCCGCCGCCGCAGACCTACGGCTTTCGTCTGTTGGTCAATCGCGTGCCCAGCGACGTCGGGCAGCGGGATTTCTTTAGCGGCTTGCAGGCCGGCCCGGGCAGCGACTGCCGCCGCAACACGCTGAAACCGCTGCCCGGCGACGTGCGGAGCCTCAGCCGGCTGGCGCAACAGCGGCGGAATACGCAACAACTGCTCCAACACCTGGCGGAATCATCGCCAGCCGAAGCCGCCTGGCTCGGTCAGGTGGAGAACCTGACCCGCGGTCTGGAACCGTCGGCCGGCAGCGAGGTGTTGTTCGAACTAGCACAGAGCCTGCTTGACGCGGGCCGGGCGGATCTGGCCGCAACCGTGTACGATTTGCTGGTGCGGCAGGATCCGGCGAATCCCCTGTGCGAAGCGTCCCTGGTCTGGCTGCTGCAGTACCAAGCCAGCGGTGAGGCCGCATGGGCTTTGCAGCGGAGCCGGAAGAAGGAATCCGAGGTCGCGTTCGCTGACGCACAGATGGAACAAACGGACAAGCCGGCCGTGCGGCCGGCGGTCTTCCTCTCGCCGGAGGGCTTTCCTGTGACGGCCGACAGCGAGACGGTGGCGACGTTCCAGCCGGTCAGGGCTGCTCAGCCCGAAGATTACGCACGGCGAGCGGCGTTTTACGGACAGCTCATTCAGAGTTCGCGTCCCGCGCTGTTCACGGCCCCGGAAGTCCGCTTTCCGCTGACTGTTGCCGGACGCTGTCTGGGCAATGGCCGCGAGTTGGAAAGCTACTTCCACTTTCTGGCCAATACGCGCCGCAACGATGCTTGGACCGTGTGTGCTTCCAGCGAATTGTGGCTCCGGCAGCCCACACGGCGTTCCCCCAAGGCGACTTTGGAGTCTCGTCGCGTGAGCCAGCGGCCGCATCTGGACGGCCGCTTGGACGACGAGACCTGGCAAGCCTGCTTGCCCGCCTCGATGGCCAGTCCGGCCGCCAACGATGCCAGTTGGCCGGCCGCCGTGATGCTGGCGTACGACGGCGAGTTCTTGTTTGTGGCCGCCAGTTGCCGAAAAGCACCCGGTGCCGAGTACCCGGCAACCGAACCACGTCGAACGCGGGATCCGGATCTCCGCGACCGCGACCGGATCGAGCTGCTGCTGGACGTCGACCGCGACTATGCCACGTACTATCATCTGGCCGTCGACCATCGGGGTTGGGCGGCGGATGCCTGCGCCGGCGTCGCCGGCTGGAATCCGGATTGGTACATCGCCGCCGCGGAGGACGAATCCAGTTGGACGATCGAAGCCGCGGTGCCGTGGAAAGAACTCTGCGAGCGTCCTCCGACGGATCAAACCGTGTGGGCCATCGGGGTGCAACGCGTCGTCCCCGGGGCGGGCTTCCAGTCCTGGTCCCAACCGGCCGATCCCGCCATCCTGCCCGCCGGTTTCGGGCTCCTGCTCTTCCGCTGATCTTTAGCTCAACCCCGTGGTTACCTACCGAGAGGCGAACGGCGGGCGTGAGCCCGCCGGTTACTGTACCGATGGGCTGATGCCCACCGTTCGCCGGGGTTTCTGCAACGTTTGGCTCACTGCGGTGCCGGTTTGCACCGTGTTGGCTTTATCCGTGCCCCGGCTCTGCCATCCGTGCTACTCCCTGCATTTGTTTGATAGCACGGATGGCAAGGCCGGGGCACGGATGTAAGACGCAAGAACTTGGAGTTGAGATTAAAGCTTCCGCCTGGCCGGGTGGTTCAAGGGATCCGCACGGCTCGCTACAATGTGCCCGTCCCAGTCGCTGCCCAACACCATCCCAACAAAAGGCACCCGATGAAAACTCGCCACGCAACCAAAGCTTTCCTATCGTTCCTTTGCCTGCTGTGCTCCGTCGCATCCGCCAGAGACCCGGACCAACAGATCCCCGCCTTGAAGCCCGAGGTCCAGACGGCCGCGTGGGCTCAGGCGTGGTGGATGCCCCGGCACAAGGAGAAACTCGAGGGGCTCAAGCAGCAGGAGAAGATCGACCTGATTATGATCGGCGACTCGATCACCCACGGCTGGGAAAGCGGCGGCCGCAAGGTCTGGGACAAGTACTACGCCAAACGCAACGCGTTCAATCTTGGTTTCAGCGGCGACCGCACCGAGAACGTCCTGTGGCGATTGCAGCACGGCGCGGTCGAGGGCATTTCGCCCAAATTGGCGATCATCATGATCGGAACCAACAACGCCGGACATCGACAGGACAAGGCCGAGGAGACGGCCGCCGGCGTCAAGGCGATCATCGATGAACTGCGGACACGCTTGCCCACGACGAAGATCCTGGTCTTGGCGATCTTTCCGCGTGGCAAGGACCCCAATGATGGCCTGCGGAAGTTGAACGACGTGACCAACCAGATCCTGGCCGGATATGCCGACGGTCAACACGTCTACTACCTGGACGTCAATTCCAAGTTCCTCGAAGACGGCGGCATCCTGCCGGCCGCCATCATGCCCGATCTGCTCCACCCCAACGAAAAGGGCTACGAGATTTGGGCCGAGGCCATGGAGGCGACCGTCAAGCAACTGATGTGCGAATAGCCCACATGATCCCAAACGTTGCAGAAATCCCGGCGAACGGTGGGCGTCAGCCCATCGGTACATTGTCTCTGTGAGTGCTTTTTCGACCGTCTACGGATGTCACCGAAGGTGATCTAGCGATCCCTTCACGCAAATGTGCGGGCATGCGGAAAACCGGCGGGCTTACGCCGGCCGTTCGCCTGTGCGCCCCTGAGTTTTTCGGAGGACCATCAATGCGAGTCTTCGTTTGTCTAGTGATTTTGGCGTTGAGTGTCAGCGTGTTCGGGCAATCTCCGACGCAGGGGATAATCCCGCCCGTGCCGTTCAAGGTGTCGGGCAAGATGCCGGACATCGCCGAATTGCCCTGGCCGTGCGATGTCGAACTGGGCGGGTGGCTGGGCCAGCGGGTTTTGAACAACGAGCGAAACCGGTTGGTCAAGGTTGACCTGGAACCGCTGCTGGCCGGGTTCCGCCAACGGCCGGGCAGCCACCCGTGGATCGGCGAACACATCGGCAAGTGGATGCACGCCGCTGTGCTGGCTTGGGCGTACACCGGCGATCCCGAACTGCGGAAGAAACTGGATTACGCCGCCGCCGAACTGATCCAGACTCAGGAAGCTGACGGCTACTTGGGAACCTACCTACCCGAACAACGGTTTGGTCTGTACCGCGGCGCCGACTGGGACGTCTGGTCCCACAAGTACAACCTGATGGGGCTACTGCACTACCATCAATACACCGGCAACCAGGCGGCCTTGGATGCATCCCGCAAGATCGGCGACCTGCTGGTACGAACGTTTCCGAAAGAGAAGAGCATCCTCGCAGCCGGAACTCACGTGGGCATGGCGGCCACCAGCGTGCTGGAGCCGATGGTGCTGTTGTACCGCCACACGGGCGACGAGCGGTATTTGGAGTTCTGCCGTTACATCGTCCGGGCATGGGACGAGGAGAACGGTCCCAAGATTGTTCAGACGCTCCTGGCCGAAAAGCAAGTCAACAAGACGGCCAATGCCAAAGCTTACGAGATGCTGTCCAATCTCGTCGGCCTGTGCGAACTGGCTCGCGCCACAGGCGACCGACAAATGCTGGAACCGGTGCTGATCGCTTGGCAAGACGTCGCTTCGAATCGGCTGTATCTCACGGGCAGTGCCAGCCAAAGCGAACACTTCCGCGACGATCATGACCTGCCGAACCAGACCGAGGCCCACGTCGCCGAGACGTGTGTGACGACGACTTGGATTCAGCTGAATTCGCAACTGCTGCGATTGACTGGCGAAGCTCGTTTTGGTGACGAACTGGAAAAAACCTGGGTCAACCACTTGGCCGCCGCTCAACGGCCGGACGGCGAGCAGTGGTGCTACTTCACGGCCCTGGAAGGGACGAAGCCCTATGGCCCCGGTATCAATTGCTGCGTGTCCAGCGGCCCGCGCGGCATGGCGCTGGTGCCGCAGCACGCCTGCCTCGTCTCGCGCGGTCACGACGGCCAGCCGGATACGCTGCTGGTCAACCTATTTGGCCCTTGGCAGGCCACCGTCCCGTTGAGCGGGCAGCCGGTCACCGTGAAGCAACTGACCGACTTCCCCCGTTCCGGCCGGACGACGCTGACGTTCCAAATGTCCCGGCCGGCAAGTTTCGGCTTGCGCATCCGTGCTCCGGCGTGGGCACTGCCGATGACGCTGAAAATCAGCGGCGACTTGGTCACGGCCGAGACCGCCGAAGGTTGGCTCGTTGTTCCGCCCCGCACGTGGAAGGATGGCGAACAGATGGAATTGCAACTGAGTCTGCAGGGACGCCTGGTGCTGGGCGAACACGGCAATGCGGGCCGTGCGGCCTTGGCTTGGGGGCCGATGGTGTTGGCCTACGATGCGGATCACAACCCCGGCTTGCCGGCACCGCCGATGCTTGCGTTGGCCGATTCCGGCGGCCGGCCGCCGGTCACGCTGCAAGCGTCCGATGATGGCAGCTGGAGTTTTCAGGCCCTGGTCCGGTCGGTTCGCCAGCCTGAGCCGCGTCCGGCCGTGTTCGTGCCCTTTGCCGAGGCCGGCGCTGGCGGCGGTCGCTATCAAGTCTGGCTGCACGCGCCGGGATTGCCTCTGCCCAGCGCCGATTCGCTGTCCGCGTTTGCCCCGGAATCCCGCTCGCGGCCGGGCAACGTCCCCGGTTCGATCACGGACGGTGACCGATCGAGTTTTGTGGTCACGTTCGATGGTAACCCGGCCGGCGAGGACTGGTATGCCGTCGAATTTGACGCTCCGGTTCCGATCCGCCGCATAACATTCGCTCACGGCAAAACGTTCCACGACGGCGGCTGGTTCGACGCCAGCGGCGGCAAGCCGCAAGTCCAGGTGAAGCGAAGCGCGAACGGGGCCTGGGAGACCGTCGCGACGCTGGAGGATTACCCCGCCACGACGGCCACCGATTCGCGCGGATTGAAATCCGGGCAGATGTTTGCCGTCCGCCTGCCGCAGCCGGAACCCGCTGTCGCGCTCCGGGTGCAGGGCAAGCCCGCCTCCGGGGACAATCCGCAACAAGCGTTCAGCTCGTGCGCCGAACTGCAGGCGTTTGGAGAGCCGTAGCCATGAGCAAGGGGTCAAAGTGCCTCCGCGCCGATCTGCCGCTGGGCCAACGCAACCGCCCCCAGCACGCCGGAGCGATTGCCCAGGCCCGGGGGAACGATGTAGTTGTCGATCCCCGCCACAATCGCCTCCGCGCGGATGTAGTCGGCCAGCAGTTCTTGGACTTTGATCCGAATTCGCGGAAACAGCTGCGGCTGATCCATCACCCCGCCGCCCACGATAATCCGTTGTGGCGACAGCGTGCAGATAAAGTTGACCAGGGCCAGGGCCAAGTATTGGGATTCCAAGTTCCAGGCCGGATGGTCGGGATCGAGTTCCGTGGCGGGCCGGCCCCAGCGGCGCTCGATCGCCGGGCCGGAGGCGAGTCCCTCCAGGCAATCGCCGTGGAAGGGGCATCCGCCGGCAAACGGGTCGGCCGTCCAGTCGTGCGGCACGCGGATGTGGCCCATTTCCGGGTGGATCAGGCCATGCATCAGCTGGCCGCCCATCAGGCCGCCGCCGCCGATGCCGGTGCCGATCGTCAAATACAGGAACGTGTCCAAACCGTGGGCCGCGCCCCAAGTCGCTTCGCCCAATGCGGCGACATTGACGTCCGTGTCGAACCCCACGGGCAGCCCCAATTCTCGCCGCAGCACGCCCGCGAACTCGGTGTCGCGCCAGCCGGGCTTGGGCGTCGAGGTGATGTAGCCGAAGGCCGGCGAAGCAGGATTCGGGTCCACGGGTCCGAACGACGCAATGCCGATGGCGGCCAGTTGGCCGTAGCGGCGCTGGGCATCGCGGAAATACTCGACCGCCCGCGAGATCGTCTCGTCGGGCGTTGTCGTCGGATAGCGGATCTCGTCGCGGATATCCTCCGGACCCGTTCCTAACGCACACACGAACTTGGTTCCGCCCGCTTCGATACCGCCGACCAGGGCATTCATGGGTTCAACCTTTCTCGGTAGTGGGAGTTCAGATAGGGTTCTCGTGGAGTGTTCCTCGTGGGATAGGCTTCCAGCCTGTCGAATCACGGAGTTTTCGATTCTCAGGTTTTCAACAATTTCAAATCTGACAGGCTGGAAGCCTATCCCACGTACTTTTTCAGCAGGCTCCTTGAGATCATCCGGGATCGGATCGAGTTGCCGCCTGCTGCGGTCCTCGACCTTCTGACGTCATTCGACCTTTGAAAAGTCCGCCTGTCAACGGCGAGTTCAACCGGCTTTAGCGGATCCAGCTACCGCTTCTCCCGTTTGTCAAAACGCCTGAACTGTGTACAATTCTTCGCTTTACGTCCAAGTTTTTTACAGACTGCACGCTCATGCCACGCTACAATCCCGCGTTGATCGAACCCAAATGGCAAAAGTACTGGGATCGGAACCGCACGTTTCAGACGCCCGATCTGCCCACCGGGCCGAAACTGTACGTGCTGGACATGTTCCCCTATCCCAGCGGTGACGGCCTGCACGTGGGCCACCCCGAAGGCTACACGGCGACCGATATTGTGTGCCGGTTCGAGCGGATGCGGGGCAAATCGGTGCTGCACCCGATGGGCTTCGACGCTTTTGGGCTGCCCGCCGAAGAGCACGCCATCAAGACGAACACGCCCCCGCGCGAGTCCACCGAACGGAACATTACGACGTTCCGCCGCCAGCTGAAGATGCTCGGCTTCAGCTACGACTGGGACCGCGAACTGGCGACCACGGACGTCGACTACTTCCGTTGGACGCAATGGATCTTCCTGGTGCTGTTCGACACGTGGTTCGATTCGGAACAGCAAAAGGGGCGGCCGATTGCCGAGCTGCCGATCCCGGCTGAGGTAGCCCAGCAGGGCGAGGACGCGATCCGGCAGTACCAAGACGACCATCGCCTGGCGTTCCAGTCGGATGCGTTGGTCAATTGGTGCCCAAACCTGGGCACCGTGCTGGCCAACGAGGAGGTCAAAGACGGCAAAAGCGAGCGCGGCGGCTACCCCGTCCAGCGGATTCCGTTGCGGCAGTGGATGCTGCGGATCACGTCGTATGCGGATCGCCTGGAAAAGGATTTGGAGACGCTCCGCTGGCCGGACAGCATCAAGCAGATGCAACGCGACTGGATCGGCCGCAGCGTCGGCGCCGAAGTGGATTTCTACATCGGCTCGCGGGCCGCCTATGCGGACTGGAAAGTGGCTCGCGCCGGCTCGGGCTATCCGCGCCGGCCGGGCGACGAAGTGCTGCGAATTTATACAACGCGCCCGGATACGCTGTTCGGCGCAACCTACATGGTGATCGCACCGGAGCATCCGTTTGTCGTGCGTCTGACGACGCCGGAACAGAAGACGGCGGTCGAAGCCTACTGTGCCCGCGCGGCGGCACGCAGCGACCGCGACCGTCAGGAAGACAAAGAGAAGACCGGCGTCTTCACGGGCTCGTACGCCGTGAACCCCGTCAACGACCAGGAAGTGCCCATCTGGATCGCCGATTATGTGCTGATCAGCTACGGCACCGGAGCCATCATGGCCGTGCCGGCGCACGATACGCGAGATTTTGAGTTTGCCGAACTGTTCAAGATCCCCATCATCGCCGTGGTCGATCCCGGCGATGCCGCGGGCGTCGACCGCGCCGCGGTGCTGGCGGGCCGGCAGTGCTGTGCGGAGGACGGGATCGCGGTCAACTCGGGCGCGTACGACCGGCTGACGACGGCCGCATTCAAGCAGAAGATCAGCAGCGACCTAGCCGGCCAAGGCTTGGGCCGCGAGGCGGTCAACTACAAGCTGCGGGATTGGCTGTTCAGCCGCCAGCGGTTCTGGGGCGAGCCGTTTCCGATTCTGCATGAGTTGGACGACCAGGATCGGCCGACAGGTCGGCTGCGGGCCGTACCGGCGGAGGATCTGCCCGTCGATTTGCCGCCGCTGGACGACTTCAAGCCGCACGGCCGGCCGGAACCGCCGCTGGCCAAAGCCCCGGAGGATTGGCTGTATACCGAGATCGACGGCCGCCGCTATCGCCGGGAAACGAACACCATGCCGCAATGGGCCGGCTCGTGCTGGTACTACCTGCGCTTCGTCGACCCGCTGAACGACCAGGCCCTGGTGGATCCGGCCAAAGAAAAAGCCTGGATGCCGGTCGATTTGTACGTCGGCGGCGCGGAGCACGCCGTGCTGCACTTGCTATACGCCCGGTTCTGGCACAAGGTGCTGTTCGATCGCGGGCACGTCAGCACGGCGGAACCGTTCCAGCGGCTGGTCAACCAGGGCATGATCCTGGGCGAGATGGAATTCACAACCTACCGCCGGGCGGACGGCACGGCGGTCAGTTCCAACCGCGTGGCACGCGACGCCGAAGGGCTCCAGATCGACCAGGAGACCGGCCAGCGAGTTACCGAAGCCAAGGTCGAGGCCGACGCAACGGAGAAACAGGGCGAGAACTTCGTGCTCAAGTCCGATCCGGCGATCCGCATCGAGAGCCGGGCCTACAAGATGTCCAAGAGCCGCGGCAACGTGGTCAATCCGGATGCGATCGTGAAGGATTACGGCGCGGATTCGCTGCGGTTGTACGAGATGTTCATGGGCCCGTTGGAGGCCACCAAGCCGTGGAGCATGGCGGGCGTCAGCGGTGTGCGCAACTTCCTGGACCGCGTCTGGCGGATGATCGTCGACGAACGCAGCGAGACGCTCGCGTTGCATCCCGCCGTGCAGGAGGTGGAACTGGACGAAGAGCAAAACCGCATGCTGCATCGCACGATCATGGCGGTGACCGAGGACACGGCGCGGATGGAATTCAACACGGCGATTGCCCGCATGATGGAGTTTACGAACTTCTTCACGCGGCTCCAGACGCGGCCCAAGTCGGCGATGGAACGGCTGGTCCTGCTGCTATCGCCCTACGCTCCGCACATCGCCGAAGAGTTGTGGGAGATCCTGGGGCGCGAACAAACGCTGGCCTACGAGCCTTGGCCGGCGTATGACGAGGCATTGACCAAGGAGGACACGATCGAAGTGCCGGTGCAGATCAAAGGCAAGCTGCGGGGCCGGATTCGCGTCCCCGCCGAGGCGACCGCCGCCCAGATGGAAGCCGCCGCCAGGGCCGATGCCAGGGTCGCCGAATGGATCGAAGGCAAGGAGATCGTCAAGGTCGTGGTGGTGCCTGGCCGGCTGGTCAATTTTGTCGTCAAGTAGTGGATCGAAGCAGTCACAATTCGTAGCATGGCTCTCCAGAGCCGTGCAGTGATACTGGACTTCGCACGAGAACTCACACGGCTCTGGAGAGCCATGCTACTGCCGACCATGGCGCGCAAGGGTCAAACACCCATTGAAACCGGTTTGGCGCTGGACGCTTTTGCCCAGTCGAGCGACGCGAAACGGCGCCGCGTGCCGGCTTGGCTGCTGTCGGCATTGTTGCACGGCGCCGTCCTGATCCTGTGCGCGGTGATCACCCCGGTGCCATCCGGCGGTATCGCTATCGAGCCGCCCCGCTCGGGCGGGATCGTGCTGGTCCAATCGACAGGCAGCGACGCGAAGTACTTTGACGAGCAAGACAATGCCGAGGCCGCATCGGCAGCCAGCCCCAAGGCGATCGCGACCGCCGACGCAGCGCAAAACCCCGCAGACATGCTGCCCTCGGCCACCGATTCGCCGGTCGATGCGTCCGCGGTGTTGCCGTCGGCCGATGCGATTGGCGGTCTGGGCGTAGGTGCCGACTTGGCGGCAGCGCTGCCCGCCGCCGGCGATTTGACGGCCGGAGTCGGCCCCGACAAACGCCTTGGCAAGAGTACCCAGACCTACGTGTTCGGGGCCAAGGGCGAAGGCAGCGTGTTCATTTACGTTTTCGACCGCTCGGACAGCATGAACGGATTTGAAGGCCGGCCGCTGGCTGCGTCCAAAACAGAGTTGATCAAGAGCCTGCAATCGCTGCAGGCGATTCACCAATTCCAGATCATCTTTTATAACGCCGAGGTCACCGCCTTTAACCCGTCGCCGTCCCGGCCGCCGAAAGTGATGTTCGCCACCGAACAGAACAAGGCACTGGCGGCTCAGTTCGTCCGCAATGTTCCCGCCTATAACGGGACGCGGCACATGGAACCGTTGCGGTTGGCGATGCGGCTGGCTCCCGATGTGATTTTTTTCCTGACGGACGCCGGCGAGCCCCAATTGAGTGCGGCGGACCTGGAGTCCCTGCGGCGGCTGAATTCCGGCACCGTCATCCATACGATCGAGTTCGGCGCCGGTCCGGACCCGGGCGGCGACAATTTCCTGGCGCGGCTGGCGCGGCAAAACGACGGCCAGCACGTGTACGTCGACGTAACGCGGTTGCCGGGACTGTAAGCAGGGCCTTTTGGAGTGCGGTGACTTGTCGCCGCTTTCAATATGCTTGGGAAGCGAAATCGAAAATCGAACGCGGCGACACGTCGCCGCACTCCAAAAGACCGCCTCGCGGCGGTCGTCCCGCGGGTCACGCTGCTGCTTGCCTGCATCCTGACGATTCCTGGGTTGGCTGCGGATACCGTGGTTTACAAGACCGGAAAAGACCAGACCACTCAGACCTCCGTGACGGGGACCATTGCCGACTATTCAGCCGGGCGGTTGACGATTCGCAGCGAGGCGGGCCTGCCGCAAACGATTCCCGCCGAGCGGATTGTGCAGATCCAAAGCGACTGGACGCCCGCTGAGACGACGGGCGATCAGCTGTCTCGGGATGGAAAGCTTGCCGAGGCCGTCAAGAGCTACCAGCAGGCGTTGCGGGACGAAAGACGTGTTTGGGTCCAACGGCAAATTGTCGCCAAACTGGTCGGCAGCTACTGCCAGCTGGAACAATTCGATCTGGCCGGAGGTGCTTTCTTGCGACTGTTGCAAAGCGACCCGCAAACGTCGCATATCGGCGTCATTCCCCTGTCGTGGATGACCTTCTCGCCAACGCCGGCACTGCACCAGCGGGCAGCCGCGTGGATGGCTAATACCCAAGATTCCACGTCTGTGCTGTTGGGTGCCAGCTGGCTGCTGTCGACCGCGCAGCGCACCGCGGCGGTCCAGTCGCTGCAACGCCTGCTCACCGACCGCGACCCGCGTGTGGCCATGCTGGCGCAAACGCAGTTGTGGCGGACCCGCAATGCCACGGCGACAATCGAGGAGATCCAAGGTTGGGAGGCGTGGTTGACGCGTCTGCCCCGCGACTTACGATCCGGCCCTTACTGCGTGATCGGCCAGGCTTGGTCCACCAAAGGATGTCCCGCCAAGTCGGCTTTGGCCTACCTGCGGGTGCCGATCCTGTACGGAACCGATCGCCGACTGGCCGCCGCAGCCCTGTTGGCGGCGGGACGCGAATTGGAAAAAATCGGCCAGAGGCAAGAAGCCGTGACACTGTATGGCGAAGCCGTCCGGGATTGCCCCGCCGCTCCGGCCGCAGCCGAAGCCCGCACGCGGCTGGACGAATTGGCGAGTCCCGCGAAGTTCGGAAAGGATATCTAGCTTGTTCCTGCGAAAACACCTGTTATTGTGGGCCGCCGTCGCGGCGATGGTTGGTCTGGCTGTCTCTGCCGCCTTGGCCGCTCAGCCGGATCCCGCTCCCGCGGCGGCGGCTGCTGAAACCGCCGGCGAGCACGGTCCGCAAGGTTTGTTCAGCATCATCTTCTCCGGCGGTCCGATCGGCGTGTCCATCATGCTGCTGCTGTTGGCGTTGTCGTTGACCGCGGCCTACCTGGGGTTTGAGCACCTGCTGACGATCCGCCGCAATGAACTGATGCCGGACGGATTTGCCGACCAGGTTCGCGAGCTGTTGCTGGCCGGCCGCGTCGTCGAGGCGGATCAGGCCTGCCGCCAGCAACCCTGCCTGCTGTCGTTCGTCTTGTTGAACGGCCTGGCGGAGCTGGATACCGGCTGGACGGCCGTCGAGAAGGCGATGGAGGACGCCCTGGCCGAACAATCGGCACGGCTGTTCCGGCGAGTCGAGTATTTGTCCGTGATCGGCAACATCGCTCCCATGGTCGGCCTGCTGGGCACCGTGGTTGGGCTGATCATGGCCTTCTATCAGGTCGCCGCAACCCAAGGGGCCGCCGGGGCCGGCGAGATGGCCAGCGGGATCTACCATGCCCTGGTCAGCACGGTGGCCGGCTTGATCATCGCCATTCCGGCATTGGGTGTATTCGCCATTTTTCGCAATCGCATTGATCAACTGGTCGCCGAAGCGGCGTACCTGGCCCAGCACGCCATGGCGCCGCTGAAACGCCGCCGCCTGCGCGGCCCAACGGCGCCCGCCGCACCTCCGGCGCCGCCGCCCGTCGAAGGAGTCCGCTGATGCGCGTTCCCAATCATGGGCGGAACAGTTCGCGGAACATCAACATGACGCCGATGATCGACGTCGTGTTCCAGCTGATTATTTTCTTTTTGGTATCCAGCCATCTGGCCAAGCAAGAGGCCCAACTGCCGCTGCCCCTGCCGCTGGCCGCCAGTGGTTCGAAGGAAGGCAACGAGACCAACCCGCGCGTGACGATCAATGTGCTGGCCGACGGTCAGTTGTCACTGGCGGGCAAGCATTTGGCGGCCGCGGACCTGCAGCAGCGGCTGCAGACCAAGCTGGCGGAAACAGGGACCGATCTGGAAGTTCGGATCCGCAGCGACCGGACCGTGGCGTACCGGCACGTGGAACCGATCCTGCTGGCGTGCGCCCAAGCGGGAGTCTGGAACGTGGCTTTTGCCGTGTACCGTCCGGAGGACGTCCGCTGATGCGTGCGCCATCGATCTACACTCGGAAACGCACGGGCCTGGATATCCCCATGACGCCCTTGATTGACGTCGTCTTCCAGTTGCTCGTGTTCTTTCTACTGACGGCCAGTTTCCACGCGGCCGAACACCTGCTGCCCAGCCGTGTGTCCGCACCTTCCGCCAGCGGCGCAGGCAATCCGGCGGAAACACCGCCGCCGGAGGACGATTTCGACCAGGTCGTGGTCCGCATCCTCTGGACCGATGGCCAACCGGCGTGGCAAATCAACGGTCAGACGCTGGTCAGTCTGCAGGAAGTCCGCAACACGCTGGCCGCCGTCGCCCGAGTGAAAGCCGACGCGCCGGTGATCCTGCATCCCGACCCCGACGTGCCTCTGGGCCATGTGATCGACGTGTACGATGTCACGCGCCTGGTCGGCTTCCCCCAGGTTCAGTTTGCCGCGTCTTCCACCGCTGGACGCAGCCGCTGAGCCATTCGCGCCGTTCCAGCGCCACGGGTGGGTCGAGCGCAACGTCGTAGTCCACGGCCCCCCGCGCATAGGGCCCACTGTCGAAAGCCTGATCGAATGCGTACTGCAAATCGAGGGGGACCTCCGCTTCCTCTTTCCGCAAGGGTACGGGAATGCAGGGAAGGGTGTCTTCGAGCCGGATCGGAAACACCTCGAAATCCAGATCGGCCCCGCGCTGCCAGGCTCGATTGACCGCCGCCAGGTAATCCGGCTGCGGGTCGAGTTGGGCGACAAAATCAGCCAACCGTGCCCCCCCGACGATTGGCTCGCCGGCGCGCAACAGATCCAGTTCGATCAAAGATGTGTCGCTCGCGAGAATTTCCTGCTGCTTTGCTTCATAGGCCCGCCCGTCCGGGCCGCGGCGTTTGTTGGCCGGACTGACGATCTCGATCAGCGTGACCAGC
This sequence comes from uncultured Pirellulaceae bacterium, assembly GCA_964645045.1. Lineage (GTDB taxonomy): Bacteria > Planctomycetota > Planctomycetia > Pirellulales > Pirellulaceae > Anammoximicrobium. The sequence continues at coordinate 34,120 of CAZXYZ010000040.1, forward strand.
GCGTGACGGCGCGAGGTGTCGCGGACCTCGACGAAGTGGTGATCCAACGGCTCGCTGGGAATCACATCCAAGCCCACGATGCCGACTTCCGGACGCATCTCCAGACGCGCGTAATACGGCTGCGGAAGCGTGCGATTCAGTTCCGTACTGATCTGTCCCGCGAGACGATCGTGGAGATCCGGCCAGATGTCCGGGGCCTCCAGGAACGGATCCATACCGGGAAAAGGCGATGGCACGCTGACGCTCCTAGTCTGTGAAAGAAAGGGGCAGCGGTCCACGGACCGCGATGGCTCCACCGCTGTCCTCTGCCGTCCCCGAAAATCTATTGTAGCCCCATATCAACGCCGCAGCCCCTTGTCCTGCAGCAGCCGATCCGCCCAGCGCGCGTCGTCCCTGGGTAAAGGGGGCACCGGTTCGATGCCGTAATCAATGGTCAGATCATAACTCGAACGGTCATAGACGGTGGTCAGCACTTGCTGCAAATCCAGCTTCGCATCGGGATCCGGCGCCCGCAGAGGAATGGGAATGACCGGCAAGGGCTGGGGAAGTCGGATCGGCCACACTTTTCCCGACGGTCGCCGTTCGACTCGCGAGACATGCACGAAATAGTCGCCGTAAGGCATCAACTCCGCCGCCACCAGCCGTTCGCCATCGCGGAGCAAATCCACCTCGACCCAATGGCTTTGCGACGCCAACACTTCGGCACGTTTTCGCCGATAACTCTCTTGGCCGCGCGAGTTGGGGGTCTTGTTCGTCGGGCTCAGGACCTCGATCACCGTCACCACCTGCCGCCGTGACGCGTCGATCACTTCGATTCGCGGTTCCCGGATCTCCTCTTCGATCAGCGTCACTACCTCGACCGGTTCGGCGACGGCCACCGCACCGGTATCGCCCAAGGGCACCCATGGCCCCGGCGGCCGTTCTTCGCGTGCCAGCACACGCACGTCGGGTGCGATGACCCGGCGTCCCGGGTCATCTTGGTCGGAAATGTACACGCGATCCTCGGCGCGAGCGTAGTAGTTCGGCCGCAGTTGGCGATTCAGCACCGCCTGAATCTCCGTAATCAGGTTGACGTGCAAATTCGGCCAACCTGCGGGATCTTCCAAGTACGGATCCATACCGGGAAAAGGCGATGGCATCGCACGAACTCCTTCGTTCACTTTCCGATGCAATACAACGCTCGATCGCTGCGCAACAGCAGACGCCCATCTGCTACGGCCAGCGAACCGTTGAACACACTGGTGTCGGACTCGATCTTGTTATGCGCCAGCAACTCGAATTCCGGCTTGGCCGCCACGACAAACACGCCCGCATCGCGGCTGACATAATACAGCTTGCCGTCGGCTGCCAGCGGTGACGCGTAGATGCGCCCCGGCCTGGGCTCCAGCCGCTCTTCGTAGGCGTCCTTGCCGGTCTTGGCGTCGACGCAGTAGACCGTTCCGCGGCTGTCGTGCGCCCAATACAGGTACCCCTCGTGAACGACGGGCGAAGGCACGTTCGATCCTTTCTTAATTTCCCACAGCTTGTGCGTCGCGGTGACGTCGCCGCGCCCGCCGGCTCGAACCGCGATCGCCGTGGCCCGCCGCCCGCCGATCAGAAAGGCCACATCGCCCTCCGCGACCACGCTCGGGCAAACATAGTCATCGATTCCCTGGCAGGACCACAGCGGCTTGCCGCTGGCCGGATCGAAGCCCAGGATCTTGCCTTTGACCTGAGCGACCAACTCCCAGCCGGCGTCTGTTTTGACCAACGCCGGCGTACTCCAGGATTCGACCATGCCCTCCTGCCGCCAGACTTCCTTACCCGTCTTCTTATCCAACGCGATCAGGGCTCCGCTCTCGACGCTGGCGTTGATGATGACCAGGTTTTCGTACCGCACGGGCGAATTTGCCGAACCCCATTCATGCGTCTTCGTGCCGCACGAGGTCAGCCACAGCTGCCGGCCGTCGTGCGAATAGGCGGCCGCTCCCGTAGCCCCGAAGAACACGTAGATTGCCTCCGCATCCACGGCCGGCGTGCTGGACGCGTAACCGTGCAAGGCCGTGAATCCCTGGTACGCACCTTCCTCTTGCGTGGATGGCTGGACAGCGTTCCAAAGCACCTTGCCGTCCTGCGGGTCCAGGCACAGCACATGCCGTTTCAACTGGCTGGCCTCGCCGGGGCTGCCCTCGTCGATGCCGTAGCCGGAATAGCAAGTCAAGAAGATTTTCTCGCCGAACGTGACGGGACTGGAAGCTCCCGGCCCTGGCAGATCGGTCTTCCAGGCGATATTCGATCTCGCGTCCCATTGAGCCGGCAGTCCCGTCTCGCCAGACTGTCCGCGCCCGCCGGCACCGCGGAATTGCGGCCAATCCGCGGTGGCTGTCGCCGCCAGTGTGAAAACCCAAGCCCCCAGCCCCAATTGCAGAAGACAGGTCAGAGAACGGATGCGCATGATCAAATCTCCAGTTTTGTGGCCATTGTCAAATCCTCGTTCGGGGTCTGATCCGATAATGTAGACCAAATCCGTCTGGAATTGTAGCTGGTGCAAGCGTGCCGTGTGCAGGCGTGCCGGCAAGCGGCTCGGGGCCTTGATCGTCACGTTCAGGGCGGCTGGAGGGCGACTCACGTTAAGGCGAGTTCCCCGGGCCAACCGCGAGCCCTGACAGCAATTCGCGAGATTACAATCACGGCTGCTGCGCGCCTAAACGATGGATCGTATTGTGAATCGTTCCGTTGACCGGTTCGCCGCCGGCGCCTTTCAGCCAATACTTGATCTCCATGCACCAGGTCGGCTTGATCTGCGGGATCTGCAGGGTCACTGTCCGGCCGTCCGCTGACAGCACCGCGTGCGCGACGGTCAACGGCGTCTCGTCGTAGTGGTCCGAACCATAGTTGGCCGACCGGCGGATACTCCAGATTTGGACGGCGTAATTCGCGGCGTTGCCAGCGGACTGAGGGTCCAGCATGCCGCTGAACTTGATCTGCATGCCGTCTTGCCGGGCGTGCAATCCGATCGGGAGGTGTACCGGTTTGCCCGTGTAGCGGATGCGGTAGAACCCGCCGGGCTCCGTTTGGTTCCCAGCCCACGCGAACATGCCGCAGGCATACAACTGTCCGTTTTGCGGATGGAAACGCACTCGCATGATGCCGGTGGGGAAGGGCCGGAGGGGTAGCGGACACACGCCGCCCTGCATTTGGCCGTCAATTATCTCGTGTGGCACCGTGTACAGCATCCCGTAACCGTAGGACGTGTTTAGCAACGTCCCTTTCAGGGGCCCCCAAGCGTCGCTGGCGACCCAAATCAACTCGGCCGGCGAGCGGTCCATGGCGTTGGTGATCCAGACCACCGGCTGCTGCATGGCATCGTCGCCCGGATCGAGCACGTCGTGGTAACCCCAGAAGTTGCCGAAAAAACGGCCGGCTTCCGTGATCCGGTTGATCCGGTTCTTGGGCATCCAGTGGCCTTCCTGGTCGGTCACAAACCAGGTGCCGTCCGGGTTGAGGCATACGCCGTTGGGGGCGCGGAAACCGTTGGCCAAAATCTCCGTCTGCAAGCCGTCGGCACTGACCTTGAGGAGCGTCCCGTGTTGGGGAACCAGCGCCGGCAACGCATGACGCGCGCCTTTGGCATAGTAGAAATTGCCGGCGGCATCGGTCTGCAGTCCCATCGCAAACTCGTGGAAGTGCTCGGTGACCTGATGGTCGTTGTTGAAGTTCTCGTAAAAGTCGGTTTCGCGGTCGCCGTTGATGTCGCGCAGGATCACGATCTGATCCCGGCAGGCGACGTAGATTTGTTCGCGGACGATCTTCAGGCCCAGCGGCTGAAACAGTCCCGAGGCGATCCGCTGCCACGCGAGTCCGTGCTCCGGACGATCGACGCCGCGGACCAGCCAGACGTCACCGTCCCAACTGCAAACCGCCGCTTCCCGGCCGTCCGCGAAAAAGTCAAACCCGGTAAACCGCGTGCGGCACAGCCACGGATTGCGTGCCGGATGGCTGAGCACGTCGACGGCGAACGGGCCGGAATCGTCGCCCAGCACGACTTGCGTTGGAAGCGGGGTCGGCCAGCGCGGCAGGCCACCGTGCGTCAGGGGAACCAGGTCTGCGACCGCAGGCCCGGTCGATCGCGCCGCCCGCACCTGTTCCGCTTCCGCCACCGACTCGACATCGGCGAACCACAGGCGGAATTTCAGCGTTTCATTCCCGGCCGGAATTTGCAGCCGCAACTGGCCCTGGCTGGTTGTGATCCACTGTGGCGTTGACGGCAAACCCTCGACGCCCGCAACCAGCAAACGGGACGGAACCGCCGCCTCGCCCATGATGACAACGCCGTCATGTCCATGCCCCGTCGCATCGGCAACAACGCCGTGATGCTGCTCGGCCAGCAACCACTGCGCCTGCAAGGCTTGATCCCGACCGGCGTCTTCTCCCAGCGACCGCACTTCCGCGTTGTTCAAGACCCGCTGGTAAAACCGCACGTCGGCCAGTTCTCCCAGGAAAAACGACTGGCGTTCGGGGAAATTCGGCGCCGTGAATCCTAGGCGGAGACAAGCTCCCGGCAGGTCTCCCTTGGGCTTCAGTGTTCCCTCGCCGTCCAGCTGCCCATCGACGTACAATCGAACCGCGCCCGTTTGGTGGTCCCACGTCGCGGCCACGCGGTGCCAGTTCCCGTCGGCGACCGCCGTGCGTCCCGCCACCGCGCCGACCCAGCCGATGTCGAACACCAGCCGGCCGCCGCGCACGAACAGCGATTTGCCGTCCCGTACCCAGCGGTCCGTGGGCAGCGTCTGGCACAGGATGCTGCCGCCGGCCCGCGTCTGGATCCGCGCTGCGATGGTGTAGTCGCAGCGCGTCAGATCAAACTCCGCCGGCTTGGCCGCCTGGACATAGGTCGCGCCGTCGAAGGCCAGCGGGCGGCGTCCACCGTCAGCCGCCGCGTTCGGGCGTTCCGCCGCACGGCCCAACACAAGCGAATCTCCCTGCTGCCGGCCCGCCGGCAAGCCGGCGGCTCCGGGATGTTGGGCGACTTGCAGGACCAGATCTTTGCCGCGCGGCCCGATTTGAAACGTCCGCGTGAACATCGGTCCTGCCGGCGTCGTCTCGACGCCGGGAGTCTCCAGCAGCTCGGTGTCGCCTACCGTATAGGCGACGATCGCCTGGTTGCCGAAGTCGTACAGGCCCCGGTAATGCGCCCAGGCCCGCGGCAGCGGTCCGTAAGGCCGGTTGTCGCGGCCCCGCAAACGCGGGTCCTCGAAACTGCCGGAAACCGGATCCGCCCAGCCCGGCCCGGTCGGGTTAGCCAAATGAACTTGTCCTACGAGCCGCGGGTGGACCGCGTGCCGGCCGTTGAACAAGATCGCATCCCAATCGATAAAACCCCGGCCGCTCCAGGCCGCCGCCACGCGCAGCGTATCGTGGTCGTACAGCATCCAATGCGAGCCGCGCGACACGCCGCCGGGGCCTGGGTCCAAGCGGACGGCGATGCCCTTGTGGGCAAAGTTCGTCCGGTCGCTGCCGACTTCATAGGTGGCCGCCAGGTGCGGCCCGTAGTCCATCGTGATCCAGGGCTCCAGGTTCTCCGGCGGCGGGCCGCGGCCGGCGCCGGGTGGCAACTGGGCCAGGTACTCGTCATTGACCGCGACATACTGGGAAGCATTGTACGGCTTGAGGTACGCCTCGCGCAGGTAATGGATCACGTCATACTTCTGCTGCGGCACCATCCAGGTCTGCGGCATCATCATGCCGTAGCCCTTGGTGAGCGTTTGATAGATACGGTAGGGGTCGCAGCCGTTCTTGAACGCGCCGCTGGCGAACCGCAGCGACGTCGGCAGCGAGCCGGGCTGGTCCTTGGTCCCGTGGCAGTTCACGCACAAGTAGCCGTAGATCGCTTCGCCCCGCCTGAACGCATCCGCGTCCAGTTCGCGGATCAGTCCGGCGTGGTCGATGTCTTGCTCGTACTCCGGAATCGGCGGCAAGGCGTACAGATGGGCCGGCGGCTCCAGTTGCCGGGCCCGCGGCATCCCCTTCTCGGTGATTTCGATCAGATACCGGATCAGATCCAGAAACTGCTGCCGATCGGCCAGTCCGATGACCAACCCCGCCGGCATGACGGACAGGGGACCGGCGGCCTGCTCCTCGATCCGGTCCTTGGGGACGGTGACCAGTTTCCCGTCTTGAGCCGGGTCCCGCAGCACGAGCGCCTCCGGCCGGTCCTCGGCCAGCAGGCCCGTCAGCGACTTGCCGTCGTCCGTGATCACCACGATCGGCTCGAAGCCTTTCTTCAGTGCTTTGGACGGCAGCAGCACGGATTCCACCAGGTAGACGTCATTCACTTCGGGGCCGGGCTGCGTCAGATCGGGTCCCAGCGGCGTCGTCTGTTGGTCCAGGCTGTGGCACTTGGTACACGTCAGGTACGGCTGGTAGAACAGAATCGCCCCCCGGTTCACGTCGCCGAGTTGCCGGGCCGCTTGCGCCAAAGCGGCGGGCGTCTCTTGGAGCAGTTGCTGTTCCAGGGAAACGGACAAGAGCGGCCTGTCAGCGGCCTGGGCCCAACCACTCGCCAGGAACGCCAACCAGCCGAGGACAAGGAAGCCACACCCACGGCAACGCCCTGGGAACCATAATTCGGTCAGCGTATGCAAGACTTCGACTCCAGCGCCGTTTGCGCGCGGATTTTGAGGCATGGGGCTGGCGTTCTCGTTGCGTCGGGACGGCTGAAAACCAAAAAACAAGAGCCATCATCAACATGCGATGATGGCCCTTGAAAGATCCGTAGACAGGGACCAGCCGATGCATTACTGACCGCTGGTTGGCGCGGGCGCCGATTGCGGTGGAGCCGCCGGATCGGGCACGAGTTCGATATTGACCTCGTTGCTTCCCGCCTTGACCTCTACCTCGTTCTCTTTCGGTATCAGGCCGGCGTAAGGCGACGCCGGCGGTGCCTCGGCATGTTTGCCCTCTTGCACCGGCGGGGTTTCCACCACGGGTGGGGAATACACAACGCGATGTTGGCCGATCACCGCCCCATCGCCTTTCGCGTTGGTTCCCAGGGAAAATGTGCCGTCGGGCTGGACTTCGCCCACGGCCGGCTTAGCGCCTTCCACGTCCGATTTGACCGGGGCGAAGGTTACGACTCCGCCGTTCACCGGCTGGCCCGCGTGACTGACCTTGCCCGATACGGGCGCGGTGGCAACGCCCGATCCGCAGCCGATAAACGTTGCCGTCAGCAACGCCAGAACGAACGAAAAAGCTGCACTGCCGGACGTTGCCCATTTCAATCCAGTCATCTGAATCATCGATCTCGATCTCCTCAAAAGGTGCTTGACAACCATGTCATTACTGGGGCATGTACACGGCTTCGCCATCGCGGCGATTGCCCAAATTGGCATACAGGGCGGTATCTACCGCGTCACTAACAAAACGGGTCGATCCATCACACAAGACGAATTGCGCCCCGCCCGGATGTTGGCTGCCAAAACACGCCTGAGACTGCGAATCGCTAATGCCCAGCTTCAACGTTTGGGGGCCGCGGTTGAGGAAGAAAGTGCCATCGGTCAAGGACAGCACGTTGCCACCTGAATCAAAGCCGCCGCAACTGTTGTCGTTGTTTCCGCCGAGCCAAGCGGGGAAGCTGGGGTCGCCGGTGTTGGTCGGTGTGACCCAACCGCACACCGTGCGCTCGCCGACCGCAAACGTGGTGCTCGTCCCGTCCGTGACATCCGAGAATCCCCAGATCCACGAAGTGCAGTTGTCGTTATCGTAGGTGAGGACCCCCGTCTGGTTGCTGCCCTTCCACGATGCGCACCCATTCCAATTATTGCCCAACAACGGACCGGCACAGCCGTTGTAGTTCGCCTTGCCGTATCCATCGTCGTCCAGCATCGGGAGAATATCGCTGGGACACATATAGGCAGGCAGGATGTTCTTGCCGACGGAACTGCCCGGAGCGTTTTGAATCTGGTTTAAGCCACCCATGCTGGCAAAGGTACCACACGTTCCGCCATCCATCCCCCAATGCTGGCCTGAGACAACCATCGGCTTGTAGCCGCCCGCAACGAGTTCGTCCCAGAGCACTTGCTGCTCGATGTAGGGAAGAAGATAACCTCGGAAACTAATGTTGTCGCCGTCGTCGTCGGTCTGGCCTACAGGGAATCGCTTGTAGGTGTCATGAAAGTTGTGCAGGGCCACACCGATCTGCTTCAAATTGTTCACACATTGGGTTCGCCGCGCGGCCTCGCGCGCCGCCTGAATGGCCGGCAGCAACAACGCCACCAAGATGCCGATGATGGCAATCACAACTAACAATTCGACGAGCGTGAAGGCTCGCCGGTCACGAAACTGATAAGGCATGATCCACCTCCCCAAAAAAGAAAACTGAAAACAAAAAAAGTCCGCGCCACTCCCTAACAGTAAGGCCACCCCTCACTGGATGCCTTCTTACAATTTTAACACTATCCCTCTTGCCGTCAATGCCGTGGCAGGTGCTAGGACGAGGCGATTTTTGCCATCTGGCTGCTGGGACCACCCCTGTAAAGGTGTAAAATAGGTTGGAGTCCACGCTTTAGCGTGTATCGGCGGCGGGCCTCGCCCGCCGGGCAGCCTAAAGGCTGTACTCCAACTGAATCGTCTGCCAGCCTTTCTTGAGCAATCCGACCTTTACAGGGGTGGTTGTTGGGACCGCCTCGAATTAATGCCACCAGTGCGGGCACGACGAGTGATCCTACGGGGCGACCTTGCTGCCGTCTCGGCCGACGCGATAGATATTTACTTGCGCCGTGTCGTCCCGGAATGCCAACTCCAGCCAATTTCCCTTGGCAACGTTCTGCGTGACGGCACCCGACTGAATCACGCAATAGGTCACACCAAGCTGCCGGAGTCGCTGCTTGGAAGTGTCGTCGGGAAAATTGCGCATCACAGCCTTGGTATCCAGGAACGACTGCGGGAAGAATCCCGAATACCCATTCGCCACCCGTCGTTGGTGATAAGTTCCCCAATACATCCAGATTGTGGTGTCCTCGTAGTCCTGAACACGGGTTCCCGTGGGGAAAGGCACGCACGCGATCACGCTGTCGTCTGATGTTTGAGACTTCAACCAATGGATCCAATTCGCTTGTGCCTTCGGCGAGGGCACACGAAACAGCGGTTGGGAAGGAGGAAACGCTTCGGTCGCTGCCAGCACACCCAGAGCGACAATGACCGCCCAGCCGACTTGGGATGACAAGTGGGGACGCGATGCCACCCAGCCTTCCCGAAGCATGCAGAACTTCGAATCTCTGGCGGATTGGGGAACCTCATCCACGACCGAGTCGCGCGCTTGAAGCGAGGACCATCCGGGCCGTCGAAATCGCGTCAGGATGGCCTGCAATCCAAATGTTGCAAGAAATACCAGCGCCAGTTGCACGAAAACGGCAAACCGGTACACGTTCCTGGCCTGCGCCATGCCGGGATACCAGTCCATCAACAACCCATAAGGCGACCAACCGTTCCAGGAAAGCCTTGGCCCGAAGGACAGCAAGAAGGCAGCGGCGAGCATCGTCACGCAGAAGGCGGTCCAACGACGGTATCGCCGCCACCAGCAACCCGCTGCCAACCCCAGCACCGCCAAGCCGAGTTTCAACCAACCCGGCCCCAGCCGAAAATAGCGTTGTGGCCGCAATGCGGTCAGGAATTCGGGTTCAAACCGCTGAGGCCACGGCGTCACCGCATAGTCCCTCAGGTCCGCGGACAAACGCGCAACCCAGTCTTGGGAGCGCCGGAGATCGTGGGTCCGGATGACTCGCAACTGGGCTGCGACCACGGGTGTGATCAGCAGCAACGCTGTGCCGGCGCTGCCCAACAACAGGCCCCAGGTCCGGCCTTGCCGCAGCCGCTTGCCGACCAGCCACAGGCCGCTGGGCAGCAGCACGAGACTGAGAAACAAGCCGTAATAGGCACAGGTCAGATAGGTCGCGGCAAAGGCCGCGGCCAGCAAGATCGATGCCTTCCAGCCGGGACGTCTGCCGAACAGGACCAGCGCGTGGATTGTCCAGACGATGCCGCACAGCGGGACCATCTGCAGCGTTCCCAGTTCGCTATGCACCAGCGGCAGCATTTCGACCAAGCCACCGCCCAGAGCACAGGCCAGCCACCGAAGTCGCACAGCGCGCAGGAGACGGAAGGCGGACCAGCCGTTTAGCGTCAAGGCGACCAGGAGAAACCCGTTATAAGCCAGGACGCGATGGCCACCGAACCAAACCAGGGGGGCCACGATGACGGAGGTTGGCATCGGCTCCGAGAAGGCAAAGGTGCCAGGCGTCGGAGCAAAGATCGGCGCGTCCCAATAGCCGTGGTACAGATGCTGAGCGCGGTCGGCATTCCACCAAATCGTCCAGAGGTTCAATAGCGGCACCGTGGCCGCAGATTCCGTCCCCAGCGGCAACGACGACGCGCCGTAGCGTGCCAGGGGCCAAGTGGCGATGATCGCCAGAACGAAATAGGCCGCCAGTTCCGCGAGTGCCCATGTCCGCAGGACTCGCCCCAACCCACGCCCTCGTAGCGGCGAAGGAACCTTCTGTCGACGTTCGGGCATGGGATCATCCTCGCGCGGAATCCGGTTGATTGCAGGATCGCCTCGCTTGGCACAACGCTAATTGGACAGGGCCACTTTCGCGAGTCCGGCGAGCTGCAAGTCTCTGGATAGATGCAAGTTAGGCCACCGCCGAGCTTGTCTCGGGGGAGCCTGTGATTCTGCACCAGGTACGCCCAATCCACGCTCCCTCCTCTTCCTTCCCTGCCGCCGCCACCGCCGCGAAGCGGTGGTGGCGGCGGCAGGGAAGGAAGAGGTTTTTCCGGCCGGTCGTAGTGCAGAATCATCGCTCCGCCGACGCAAGGTCGGTGGTGGCGGAAGTGCTTATGTTTTCGCGTGTTACATCGCTCGCGCTACACAAAGTGGCGATGTCCAACTAATGTAGCGGGCAGGCCGCGGCTCCTATCATGCGTCCAGACACGGATTCCGCAGCGATATTGGAACAGGAACTGGTAGGTGGGATACTTCACGGGAGTCACTCAGCCAAGCGTTGAAACACGCGTCTCCGCTGGTCCGCTAATTTGCGGAGAAACGCCCGATCTTCGTCATTCAAGTGGGTGGCATCCTCGGACTCAGGCACGATCCACAGATTCATCCGTGCCCCCTCGGAAAATTCAACGGGCTCCTCGGGAGCAAACACGCCGTCGTGGTAAGTCGCGATGATCGGCTGCATCAGGCAAGTCCTCGCAGGATTTGGCGGAGTCGAGACTTCCGGGATTGTACCTCAGATCAGCACACACCGCCAGCGATTCTGATTTCAGACTTCGATTTCGGGAGTCAGCACCGTTCGAGAAACGAGTGTCGCCTTTCGCTCCGCGAAAGGGCGTTCTCTCGCGGAGCGAAAGACGACAATCTGGACACATATTTCTCGAAAGGTGCTTACCCGCAACCAACGGCATCGAGGACCGATGTCAACAACTGCTACTTACGAAGTCTCCAGGACCGCGGCCTGGCCGCTGGGCGATACCAGCGCGATCAGCGTCGTCCCCGGCGGTGCCTTGGGTTGGGTCTCGTCCGAGCAGACGATCAGCCGCTGGGCCGGATCGACCGCGAACAAGACGGCGGCCGACTCGCCATACTTGGCGCGATAGTCGTTCCAGGAGAACTTGTCGGTCAGTTGCGTTTTCTTGACCTTGGCCCCGGCCGCCAGCCGCTCCAACAGCTCGTCGCGGTTGACGCCCCGGTCGAAGGCCAAGCGGCCGCGCAGGCGTGCCGGCACCGACTGGCGGCGGCTGGAATCCACGTTGCGGGGCGCCAACTGGTACACGTGGGCCCGGCCAAAGACGTGCGCCAACTCGCGGATCGCCAGGGCGTTGACCTCGTCATTGGGCGTCAGCGCCACCAGGCGTCCGATGCCGCTCAGATCCAGTTCCTCTTGAACGTGCTCCGAGAGAATGCTCGCACATTCCGCCGGCAGTCCCGCCATCCGGGCTTCTGAAACGTTGCGAACGTTGGTATCCACCAACATCACCGGAAATCCGCAATTCTTGACCGTCAAGGCCAGTTCCCGCACCCAGGAATCCGCGCCCGCGAACAATACTCCCTGTGGATTGGCGTCGGCCAACCGCAACAGGCGGGCCACCGGCGCCGCGGCCAAGCCGTAGCAGGCGACCGTGGCCAGGATCACCAGGAAGGTCACTGGGGCGAGCTGCTGGGCTTGAGCGACCAGTTGTTCCGAGGCGCCTTCGGCAGTCAGCAGCGAGGCCGCGCCCAGGCCGAATACCGAGGAGACAGCGGCGGCCACAATGCCGCGGGGAGCAAGGCAGGCCAGGAACGCCCGCTCGCGCCAGTTCAATTCGCCGCCCCACTGGCTGATCAAGACGGACAACGGCCGCACGACGACAATCAGGGCTGCCACGAACGCCACTCCGCGCCAGTGCAACTCCGCCAACTGGCCCAATTCCAGCCGCGAACCGAGGACAATGAACAGGCACGAAATCAACAGCACAACCAAGTGCTCGGCTAACTCGTTCACGTGCCGGATGGAGATTTCCCGCTGGTTCGCCAAGGCGATCCCCAGTACCGTCACGGTCACCAGTCCCGCTTCGCCCTGCAGGGCGTTGGACAAGGCGAAGACGCCTCCGGCGGCCGCCAGAAACGCCACGCCCTGCAGATAATCGGGAATCCAATACCGTCGCACGCAACGGCCCAGAAACCACGCGGTCACCAAACCGAGGAATCCACCGATCAAACCGGTCTTCAACAGGATCAGCATGGCACTGGCCAAGGTTGCCGGGCCGCTGGGCGTGAACATCACCTCGAAGACCAGCACGGCCAGCACCGCGCCGATCGGATCGATGACGATCCCTTCCCATTTGGCCACCGAACCGACGCGCCGTTGAGGCCGGATGAAACGCAACAACGGTCCCACGACGGTCGGCCCCGTGACCACCAGGATCGCTCCCAGCAGACTGGCCAGCCGTAGGTCGAACTGCAACAGCCACCAAGCCGCCAGCGCGTTCAAGATCCAAGCGACCGCCGCGCCGACCGTCACCAGCCGCACCAGGCCGCGGCCGGCCGCCCTCAGTTCACGAAACCGCAACGTCAGACCGCCCTCGAACAGGATGATACCGACGGCCAGCGACACGGGCGGAAACAGCAGCCGCGGGCCGATCGAAGGGGCGGAGCCCGTCAGCTGGGCCAACGCTTCATCCGGCCGGACAAAATAGCCCAGGCCGATCCCAAACGCCAGCAGCAGCAGAATGGATGGCACGCGAAAACGCCACGCCAGCCATTGCGCGGAGATGCCCAGCAAGGGGACAGCAGCCAGGTACAGCAGAAGATAGCGGTCGTGCAAGAGGCACCTCGCGTTTCATTCCTCTTTCAGCCGCAACCTCAAGATAACGCTTTCCGAATCGGTCCCGGGCATCGGATAGCTGGCCGCCTTGCGCAATTCGATGGAATGCAGCACCCCCCGATGTCGGGCCTCGCCCCGTTCCTCGACCCACCGCGGTCCTTTGACGGCCAGCAGGCAACCAAACTCGCTCCAGTGCGGCTGAAACCACTTGCAGATTTTCCACAGCGGCCCCACCGCGCGGGCGACCAGCACGTCGAACCGATGCTGCGGCACCACGTGTTCGGCCCGCTCGTGATACAAGGATACGGTCAATCCCAGTCCGCGGACGATATCCTCGACCGCGTGCGCCTTTTTGCCGACGGATTCGCACAGGGAGATCCGCAGGTCCGGACGGAGGATCGCCAGCACGACGCCCGGAACGCCGCCGCCCGTACCGACATCCAGCACGCTTTGGCCGGGTTCTAGCAGCCGGCTGATCTCCAAACTGTCGACCAGATCCCGGCTGACAAACTTGCCGTAATCCGTGTGCCGCGTCAAATTCAGCTTGGCATTCCACGCCCACAGCCGCTGGCAGTACTGATCCAGCAGGGCGACCTGGGGCTCCGGCAGTTCCAGCGAGTGGCGGGCCAACGCCGCCGCCAACGATTCCTCATGCGATTCGCTCAACGATCCACTCCTTTGTTCCGCCATGTTCACGAGTCATTGGCCAACTGGCGCCGGCCGAGCCACTTGGTCAGTTCCAGCACGGGCGACACCGAAAACGCCAAGGCGACGATGATGGTCCAATCGGTCCAAGTCAGGGCAAAGGTACCGAACGCTCCCTCCAGGAAGGGCAGGTAGATGACCAACAGCAACAGCATCAGCTCCCAAAGGACGGCGACGTTCAGCCAGCGGTTGGCAAAGGGACGCCGCAATACCGAGTGCCGGTCGGAACGGAAGTTGTAGGCTTTGAAAAACTGGATCAGGACCAGCGAGACAAAGGTCATCGTCATGGCCTCCTCGGAACTGCGGCCGGACTGCCGAGCCCACACAAAAAGCAGCAGATTGACCAGCGCGGACCAACACCCGCCGACCAGCATCAGCGTGACCACCGGGGCGGTGAAAATGCCTCGCCGCGGATCGCGCGGGCGGCGGCGCATCAGGTCGTCTTCGGGCGGATCGACCGCCAGCGCCAAGGCGGGCAAACCATCGGTGGCCAGGTTGACGTACAGGATTTGGACGGCGCTGAGCGGTAACGGCAGGCCGGCCAGCGTCGCGCCGGCCATCAGCCCGATCTCGCCGACGTTCGAGGACAGCAAGTACATCAGGTACTTTTTGATATTACCAAAGATGCCCCGCCCTTCTTCGACCGCCGCGACGATGGAGGCAAAGTTGTCGTCGGTCAGCATCATGGCGGCGGCCTCGCGGCTAACGTCCGTGCCGGTGATTCCCATCGCCACGCCTACGTCCGCCTTCTTCAGGGCCGGAGCGTCGTTCACGCCGTCCCCGGTCATCGCCACGATATGGCCCTGCTGTTGCCACGCCGTAACCACCCGCAGCTTGTGCGCCGGCGAAACGCGGGCATAGACCTCGATCGTATCGACCGCTTGTTCCAATTGCTCGTCGCTCCACATCTCCAATTCCGGGCCGGTGACGACGCGTCCGTGCTTCAACAGACCCAGTTCGCGAGCGACCGCTTCGGCGGTCAGGGGATGATCGCCCGTGATCATCACGGGCTTGATCCCGGCCAGTTCGCACGTTTGAATCGCCGCCCGGGCCTCGGGGCGAGGCGGGTCGATCATCCCGAGCAGCCCCAGAAACGTTATGTCGCGTTCGGCGTTTTCGCGGGTGGCGCCGGCACGCTGAGCCACGGCCAGGACTCGCAATGCCTCGCCGGCCAGCGACCTGGCCATATCCAGGATCCGGTCGCGTCCGGCGGCGTCCAGCGGGATTTCGCCGTCGGCCGTCAACTGCCGCCCACAGGAGGGCAGCAAGACTTCCGGAGCGCCTTTGCAGAACGCCACGACGCCGGCCGGTTCAGTGTGCAGCGTGGTCATCCGCTTGGTTTCGGAGGTAAAAGGGATTTCATCGACGCGCGGATACTGCGCGTCCAGGTTCCCTTTGTTAAGTCCGGCTTTGGCGGCAGCCACGACCAAGGCCCCTTCGGTCGGATCGCCCTGCAGGTGCCACCGGCCATCGCTTTCGTCGTGGACGATCCGGGCATCCGATGCCAGCGTGGCGGCTTGCAGCAGCCGCCGCAAAGGCGGGGTAGGCTCCAGCGGCTGCCCCTGCCAAGAGAACTGACCGTGTGGCTCGTACCCGACACCGGAAACCTCCACCAACTGACCGGTCACCAGGATGCGGCGGACGGTCATTTCGTCTTTGGTCAGAGTGCCCGTTTTGTCCGAACAGATGACGGACGTGCTGCCGAGCGTTTCGACCACCGGCAAGCGGCGGACCAAGGCATGACGGCGCACCATCCGTTGGACGCCCATCGCCAGCGAAATGGTGACGACGGCGGGCAGTGCTTCGGGAACCACCGCCACGGCGAGGGCGACTCCAAAAATCAGCATTTCCAGCAGCGGCTGGCCGCGCCACAGTCCCAACAGCACGATCACACCCACGATTGCGAACGCCGCATGCGCCAGTTTGCGGCCGACGCGGTCCAGATTCTCCTGCAACGGCGTCCTGCCGGTCTCGACCGTCTGCAGCAGCTGGGCGATCTTGCCGAACTCGGTCTGCATGCCGGTCGCCACGACGACGGCGCGGCCGCGGCCATAAGTCACCGCCGTCCCGGCAAATCCGAGGTTGCGGCGGTCGCCCAGCGGAGCGTCGGGAAGCGTCAACGGAGCGGTCTGCTTTTCGACCGCCAACGACTCGCCCGTCAGCACCGCTTCGTCGATCTTCAGATTAACGGATTCGACCAGCCGTACGTCCGCCGGCACGCGGTCTCCGGCACGCAGCAGAATCACATCGCCGGGCACCACGTCACGAGCGGGGACTTCGACCTCGCGGCCGTCCCGTAGCACCGACGCCAACGGCGCCGCCATGCGACGGAGCGCCTGGATGGCACGCTCCGCACGGAACTCCTGGGTGAACCCCAGAAGCACGGCAAACATCACGATCACGGCGATCGTGATGGCCTCGACGGCATGGCCCAGGAATGCCGACAGCACCGTCGCCACGAGCAGGATGACAATCAGGACGTTCTGAAACTGCTCCAGCAACAACCACCAGGGGGAGACACGCTCCGGTTCGCGTAATTCGTTGTCGCCGTAAACTGCCAACCGTTGCGTGGCTGTGTCGCTGCTGAGGCCCGTGGGTGGCGCCTCGAGCCGGGAAAAAACCTCTTCGATGGGTAGGGTGTGCCAACTCGTTTGCCGATTGTCGGCTGAAGACATGGGGAAGACCTTGCTGCTGGAAAGTCGATCACGGGCTCAGACGTACAGAATTCAGTTTTGCCGGCCAGCGGTTAGCCATGTGACCAAGTCTATTCCCGGCAAAACTGAATTCTGTACGTCTGAGCCCTTTTGCGCCGTCGCCAGACGCGTGAAGACTGCAGATCTTAACGCCCGGCCCGCATTTTGAACAGGCGGCGATTGCCTCCCGTGTCATTGCCCCCCGGTAATTGGCAGGGATATAATCAACGCTCGACACATAGCAACGGTGGTCAAAAGAAGTTCCCGATGTTCGAGACTCCCCGCCGAGCTTGCTCGGTGGAAGCTGTGATTCTGCACTAACCGGTCCAAACGAAGCGTCCCCTCATTTCCCCCGCCGCCGCGGAGCGGCGGCGGGGAAAACGAGGAGGGTGGTTGCGGCACCGACTCTAGTGCAAAATCAGGGGCTCTACCGAGCAAGCTCGGCAGGGGCCCGAAATACGCGATCGAATCTATCGTACCGAAATCGGGAAGTTATTTCGGCTCCCGTTGCGATTGCCGTTCACCTCCCCAGCCGCCTTGGGACACGTACGTGGAATTCAATCCTTATCACCAATGGCTCGGCCTTCCGGCACAGGTCACCGCGCCCAATCACTACGAACTGCTCGGCCTGCGTCTGGGGGAGAGTTCCGCCGAGTTGATCGGTTCGGCAGCCGACCAGCGTACCCGCCGGATCGAGCCCTTCCTGCCCGGCGAGCAGGGGCTGCTGGCGCGGCGGTTGCTGGACCAAATTGCCGCCGCCCGCCGGTGTTTGCTGGACGCAAAGGCGAAGGCCGAATACGACCGTCAAATGGATTCGGGCCAAACTGGAGCGTTGCCACTGCCTGGCATTCGGCCTTTGCCGCCGGCCTCCGGTCCAATCGCTGCGGGAGGGGCAGCGTCACCTGCGGCGTCCGCGCCCGGCGGCACCAGCGATTCGGTTCCCACGCCAACGCTGACGGCGCCACGCCCCAGCCGGAATGGCGTTCGGCCGGCACCCAGGGACCTTCGGGATGGTCTACCCGATACGCCGCCGGCGGTATTGACGCCCGCGCAGGGTATGCCGCCGGAGCTGCGCGTGCCCGTCATGGGCAAGTTGGCGTTGGATGGGATTCTGGCCGAGTTGGCCCAGGCCATGCAAGATTGCCGCCAGTTGTACTTGTCCTGTGTTCCGCCGTCGCCGGGATTTCCGCCAGCCGACATGCAGCAACTGGCCGTTTCGCAGGATCGTCTGCACCGCGGGCTGCTGGCCAAAATCTACGCCGCCATTGCCGAGGCCGACGGACGCTGGACGTACGAAGAACAACGCTGTGTGACGGCGCTGCTGCAGCACGTGGGCGTATCCTGGTCCCCGGACCAACTGGAAGCAACGGCACGCAAGGTCGCGCGGCAGGGGGCCAAGCTGGATTGGCAGCGTCTGTTGCAACCGTTTCGGGCCATTCCGGAACTGCGCGCCAGGACGGCGGATCTGGAGACGGTGATCGTCCGCGTCGCCAATCTGATCGCCAAGGCCGATGGAGTCGTGGCCGACAGGGAGACCGCGGTGCTGCACGCAATTCAAGAGCAGGTTCGTGCCGAGCGGCCACTTGACGCCGCGCCGGCCGCGGTCGAAGCCGACCTGCCGTGGGTGGGACCCGTGGGGCCGCACCGCGGGCAACGGGTGAAGCCTGACGCGGGGCAGTTGCGGGACCAGTGCCTGGGAAAACTGGATTCGTTGGTCGGCTTGCGGCAGGTCAAGCAGGAGATTCGCGCGCTGGCCGATTGGGCGTTCCTCCAGAATCAACGCCGGCGGGCGGAGTTGCCCTACGAAGCGACGGATACCCGGTTCCTGTTTGTCGGCCGGGCCGGAACGGGCAAGACGCAAGTCGCGCGGCTGCTGTCCGAAATCCTGGCAGCCAGCGGCGTGTTGAAACGCGGCCAGTTGATCGAGGCCAACGGCTTCGACCTGGTGTCCCGCGAGCCGGGCGAGGCCGCGAAGATCGTCAAGGCCAAACTCCGCGAAGCCATCGGCGGGACGCTGTTGATCGAGTATGCCGGCGCGTTGTTTTCGGCGGGCGAATCGTCCACGGCCGGCGTGCTGCGTGCCCTGCGGCAGAACATGGTCGCTCACGCCGGCCGCTTGGCGGTGGTCTTGGCGGATCACTCCGATCGCTTGCTGAACCTGTTGGACCGGAGCGGGGATTGGCAACCGCTGTTCCGCCGTTATTGGCGGTTCGACGATTACCGCGCCGGGGAATTGGGGCAAATCTTCCAGTTTCATTGCAGCCGCAGCCAGTACCAAGTGACGCCGCTGGCTCAGATCAAGCTGCTGTTGGGATTCGATTGGCAGCTGCGTCAGGACGCGGACCGGTTTGGATACGGGCATGGAGTTCAACGCGTGTTCGGGCGGGCGGTGCATCGATTGGCCGGCCGCATCGCCGGCATTTCGCCGCTGACGAAACCGCTGCTCACGACCTTCCAAGACGCCGACATCGCCTTTGACGGCGTACCGGAACAGGTCTTTGCCAATCTAACGGACCCCCAGCGCAGGTTCACGGTCTGCTGTCCCGGCTGTCACAGTGTCAATGTCGTCGGTCCCGAGTTCCTGGGCATCCGCGTCGAGTGTACGCGCTGCCTCCAGCGTTTCGTGTGTGCCTGGGGGGAGCTGGGGAACGAGTCGCAAGTGGCGTAAGCTTCCAGCTTGCGATGCCGCGGTCTCACGCAAGCTGGAAGCTTACGCCACGGAGGAGATTTCTGGAGTGCGATATGCAGACGCAACGATACCTTGCCATCACGACCTTCATGCTCGCTGCCGTCTTGGCGTGTGCTGACCAATCCTCCGCCCAACCGCCGGAGGCTAATCCGTTCCCGACCGATCCGATGCAGCTGTTGGAGCGGATGTTCGGCCCGGACGCCGCCGAGGACGAACAGGCGCTGGCGGCGGTCGAGGTTTCGCGCAAAGAAGAATTGGCGCTGGGCCGCGAGGCGGTCCAGGCGTATTTGGCCGCTCTCCAGGATGCCAAGATCCGCGTTGTCAATCGCGGCCGGGACGTGGCGTACTTCCGCAAGTTGGCGGAAACGGTCCGGCCGCTGATGACCAACGCGGACAGCTGCCCGCCGTTGACGATCTACCTGGCCGAGACGCCGATGTTTGAAGCCCGTTCGTTTTCGGACGGGACGCTGGTGTTCAGCCGCGGGTTGCTGGACATGGCGGAAAGCGAAGCGGCGCTGATTGGTTTGGTCGGACACGAGCTGTCCCACTTGGACCGTCGGCATCTCATCACACGGCTGCGGCGCATGAAACTGGCCCGGGCCAAACTGCACGACGCTCGTGCCGGCGACGTCCAGGCGAAGTTCACCGCGGGCACGTCCCTGGTGCGGATCTGGACGCGTCCGTTCCGGCCCGAAGACGAACAGCAAGCGGACCTGGACGGCGGCCGCTGGGCCTATCAAGCCGGTTATGATCCGCGGGAACTCGCGGGACTGATCGAAGCGGCTGCCGAGCAGCTGCCGACGATCCCTCTGCCGGGGTTCCTCCGCTCGCATCCGGTCAGCCGGGAACGCATCGACGCGTTGGCAGAATACTATGCTCAGTTGCAGAAAGACGAGCCCAAGGACCAGCTGTACGTCGGCCGGGAAAACCTTCGGCGGCGGATCACGCGGGCGGAGCAGGAACGCAATTGAAGGCCCGGAATGATCGCATGAGCTGGTTATAAATGGGGGGTTATAAATCAAATCTGCCTTGGGTTTCGTTTCTCCCATCTATAACCCAGAATCTATAACCGTCTCCTGTCGTCCCTTGATCTCGACCGCGGCACGCGGCAAGTGCGGTTCGACAAGGTTACCGCTGTGCGGCTCAGGATCGCTGCTGAGCCGCGACTTGCCCGCGGTAATAATCGATCGATCGCCGCAGACCCTCTTCGAAATCGACTTGGACCTCGTAGCCCAGCAGGCGGCGAGCCTGGGTAATGTCGGCCGTGCTGTCGCGGATGTCGCCGACGCGCGCGGGTTCGTGACGCGGCTGGACGTCGAGTTCGAGCAAGCGATTCAGGGCGGCCAACAGGGTCAGCAGGTCCGTCGCCTGCCCGTTGGCCAGATTGATGATCCGCCCGGCCACTCCGGCAGCTTCGGCGGCCAGCAAGTTGCCGTGGGCGACGTTGGCGACGTAGCAAAAGTCGCGGGTCTGACGGCCGTCGCCGTAAATCATCGGCTGGCGGCCCTGCAGCATGGCCGTGATGAACAGCGGGATGACGGCCGAGTAGGGGCTGCCGGGGTCCTGGCGGGGTCCGAAGACATTGAAATAGCGCAGGCCGACGGTTTCCAAGCCGAAGCTCTGGAAAAAAGCCTGGCAGTAGTGTTCTCCCGCCAATTTGGCTGCGGCGTAGGGCGATAACGGCCGCGGCAAATCGGTCTCGCGGAGCGAGACGAAGGGCTGGTCGCCGTAAGCGCTGCTGGACGCCGCATAGACCACGCGGCGGACGTCGGCGCGGCGGGCGGCATCCAACAGATGAACCGTCGCCGTGACGCAGTCCCGGTGCGTGTCCAGGGGCCGCAGCAGACTGAGCGGCACGGACGGCAAGGCGGCTTGATGAAACACCACTTGCACCCCGCGCAGCGTCCGCTCGACCAGCTGCAGATCGTTCAAGTCGCCTTCGATGAACTCGATCTCGTGCAGACAATCCGCCAGATTCGCGCGCTTGCCGGTGCTCAAGTTGTCCAGCACGCGCACGTTGTCCCCGCGGCGGACCAGCGCCTCGGTGATGTGGGAACCGATGAACCCCGCGCCGCCGGTCACCAGACACGTTCGTGCTGACATCTTGTGGCCTCAATTCCCGCGGAGTTTCGTAAACAACTGGTGGTACTCCTGGCGATGCGCCTTGCCGGCCGGGCGGCTCAGCTGGGCGATGTGCGATTCCGCATCCAGCACCAGAATCAAGTCGCTGTCGTCGGGCGGCAGAATGCGCAGCGCCTCGACCTGCAGCGTGGCGGGCGTCTCGTCATCGTCCGCTTCCTCGGCCGGTTCCACCTCCGAGGTTGCTGCTGCCGGACGTTCGTCGCAAGGGGCCGGAACCGCTTCCGCGGCAACCTGCGGTGCCGTGGTGGTCGTCTGCGTGGCGGAGGGCGGGGACGCCGCCGTCGGGCCTGCAGCGCCGGCACCTGGCAACGGTCCAAAGATGGTTTGGACCGCCGCGGCAAATTCATGCTCCTGAGGACTGGGCGCCGTCCGGCCCTGCCGCCGCGCTTGCGCTTCGAGGGAGGCGTAATGATCCACGACCGGCTGCTCGTCCTCAAAACCGTCGCCAAAGGGGTCGAACCCGAGTCCCGCCGGGATGGTGCGCGGCGGTGTGATCGGCGGTTGCTTCTGAGGCGGAAGCTTCTGGGACGGACGCTTCTGATCTGGCATCTTTTGAGGACTCATGTTCTGCGGCTGTTCCGCAGGATCCCACTCGGCCACATGCAATTCGATCTCGTCCAGTTGACTGGTCAGGTCGATGACCTCTCGAACGGCGGGAGTGTTTCCAGGAATAAACTCGTGTCGCTCTGGCGCGTCCGAGTCATCCGCCGCCAACGAACCGAACTCGACGACCGTTTCCGCCGGCGTCGAGACGGCATTGGCTTTGTTCGGCCAGGGCAGCGGCAGTTGCTGTAAATCGGCCCAGGCTTCCTCGATCACGGCTCCGTCCAGGATGCGGCGCTGAGAGGCGGCCGCCAGCATCAGGGCATGATCGCAGACCTGATTGATCAAACGCGGGATGCCGCCCGAAGCATGATAGACGGCTTGCCAGGCATTATCCGCAAGCAGCCGGTTCGCCTCGCCCCCGGCCGCCACGATCTGGGCATGAACATAGCCCGCGGTCTCGTCGTAGTTGAGTGGCTGCACGTAGCAGCGGGCGGCGATCCGCTGGTTGAACGATTCCAACTTGGGGCTGGTCAGCCGCTCTTCGAGGGCCGCGTTGCCGGACAGCACCAGCCGCAAACGGGGCTGGCCCCCGACAACCACGTTGCCGATCATGCGGACTTCTTCCACCAATCGCGCCGGCAGTGTTTGTGCCTCGTCGATCAGCAGCAAGACGCCCTCGCGATGCGAGTCGCGGGATTTCGCGAACTCGATCAACGCCAGCCGGAGTTCGCCTTCGTCCAAACCGCGGTACGGCAGATTCAATTCGAACATCATCGCTTGCAGCAGCGCCCGGCGCGTACAGAACCTCGCATGATCCAACTTGACCAAGTGAAACCGTTCACGGAACTGGTCGGCCAACAGTCCGCACACGAGCGACTTGCCCGTGCCCGGACCGCCGATCAGCAGGCCCGGACCTTCGGCTCGTTCAATACACCGCGCGAGCGTCTGGCGGCTGGTTTCGATGGCGGAGGCGGGAAAATACAAATCCGTCCGCGGTGTCGAAGGAAACGGTCGCGTCTTCAACTGAAAGAAGGCTTCATACATGTGGATAAGCTTTCTCAGACTGCGCAAAGCTGGTAAATTGGGATATTCGGCTTCTTGCTCAACCCGCCTAAAACTGCAAGATCAGCGCACGGCGTCACCTTTGGACGCATTCATACAAATCGGCACGGACTGCTTTCCTCTCCAGCCGGACACGGCCCACGTGAGTTGGGCGGGGCTGTTTTTTGACTCGATCGGTCGATTTTTGCTGACCGTCACCATCGTTGCGGGCCGAATACTCTTGGGAACCGGTGCATCTTGCCAGCCCTTGCTCGGGGTGCGGGTTCAAAGGGGGGAACATGAGATTCGACCAGCGTCCGGTCGCGCTGCGCGCCGCAGCGGGCGTGACCGCGAGTTGTCGTTTGCGGCACGGGAATGGTGCGCGCGTACCGAGCGTCAGCCCGATGTGCTGGGCGGCCGTGCTCGCATGGCTGCTGGCATTTCCTGCCGCAATCGCCTCGGCGCAGCCGCAGCAGCTCCTGTTCAACAATCCGCAAAAGGAAGAAGCGCTGCGGGCCATCCCCTTGGATCAGCTCAGCGATCCCGTGCGTGCCAAGGTGTTGAACGTCGTCTCCAGGCCGACGATTTACCGGCACTTGCCCACGCAGATCGTGGAATGCGATCCGGATCTGCACGTCTTTCTGCTGCGGTATCCGGAGGTGGTCGTCAATATCTGGCAGCTGATGGGCGTCACGAAAGTCAAGGTGAACCGGACGGGTCCGCTGTCGTTCGATGCGATGGACGGAGCGGGTACGGTCAGCCGCGCGGAGTTAGTCTACGGGACGCCCAATGTCCACGTCTACTATGCGGACGGGTACTACGACGGTCCGCTGCTGCAGAAACCGGTGACGGGAGACTGCGTCCTGCTGCTGCGATCCAGCTACAGCAATCGGGGCGGCAAGACGATCGTGACCAATACGCTGGATGTGTTCGCCAGGCTGGATCACTTGGGCGTGGAGATTTTGGTCAAGACGTTCTATCCTGCGGTTGGCAAGGCCGTCGACTTCAATTTCGCCGAGTCGATCAAATTCGTCGGCCAGGTTTCGCATGCCGCGGAACTGAATGGCCCCGGGATGCAGCGCGTCGCGGCCAACCTGCAGAACGTCCAACCGGAGGTGCGCGAGTCGTTCTCGCAGCACGTGAATATCGCGTATCAACGTGCCGTGCTGCGAACCGGCGATCCCGCCGGGCCCCTGGCATCCGTCGGCGAACGCCAACCGGCGCAGGCCGCCGGCACGGACGCCGAAGTCGGCGCAGGTTTGGAAGAGCAAGACGGCGACGACGACACGCGGGAGGCGGTGCCGGGTGCGCCATCGGACCCGTCCGGCCCGCGGCGAAAACCTCTGTTCCGGCGCTGAGCAATCACGCGACGGGGGGGTCAGACCAAATTGCGTTTGACGGCCCAGACAGCCGCCGCCGTGCGATCGGGCATGTCGAACTTGCGGAGAATGTTCTGCACGTGCTCCTTGACGGTTTCGACGCTGATCTTCAGCGAGAATCCGACCTCCCGATTGCTCAGCCCATAGGCCAGGTGGCGCAACACCTGGTACTCGCGCCGCGTCAGCGGAACGTCGTCGGCCCGCGGATCCGGACGCTCTTGAAGCCTTGCCTTCACCTTGCTCAGCAGCGAATCCGCCGGCGCAGATTCCCCGCGGGCGACGCGTTTGACGGCCGCAACAAAGCCCTTGCCCGAGACGTCTTTGGTCAGGAAGTCCTCCGCGCCCAGCGCCGCCGCACGGGCCACGTAGCTGGGGTTGTCGTGCGCCGACATCACAATGGACTTGGTCGCCGGCGAGTTCTTGCGGATTCGTTCCAGCGCGTCCAGTCCATCCATATCCGACATGCGCACGTCAATCAGCAGCACGTCCGGCTTGTGTTTCTTTGTCTTCGAGACCGCTTCGGTTCCGGTCGTTGCTTCGGCGACGATTTCGATCCCCTCGGCAGCCAGCAGAACGGCCAGCCCCTTGCGGACGACTTCCTGATCGTCCGCGACAATTACCTTGATAGCCACTATATGCTCCCTTCGCGTAAGTTCAAACGAAACTTCGAAACCTGAGATCCCCTAAATAGGATATCCGCGCCAGCAAAAATAAAACAGTCCCTCTGGTACTTTTCCGCCCACATTCCGGTGGTTTTTTCCCGATGAATTTCGGCCATTAAGAGGGAGAGCTAATGCGTCCGATTTGCCAGCTTTCCAGGCCGTGGTCGGCGAGCATGCGCTGGATGCTCTCGGCATAGTACGGACTGACCACCAGCACCAGCCCGATGCCCATATTGAACACCCGCTGCATTTCGGCGTCGTCGATATCCCCCAGTTGTTGGAGCCAAGAAAATACGGGCGGGCGCGGCCAACTGCCGTCGTCGATCTGAGCTTGGACGCCGGACGGCAGGATTCGTTCCAGGTTATCCCGCAATCCACCGCCGGTGATATGGGCCAAACCGTGGACCACGCTCTTCACTTTGTAGTGCCGCAGAATTTTGCGGACGGGCTGGGCGTAGATCCGCGTGGGCGTCAGTAAAGCCTGCCCCACGGTCGTGCCCAGGCATTCCACGTACTCGTTCACGTCCAGCTTCGACAGCTCAAAAACGACCTTGCGGACCAAGCTGTAGCCGTTGGAGTGCAGACCGCTGGAGGCCACGCCGACCAGCGTGTCTCCGGGCACAATCGCTTTGCCGTCGATCACTTGACCGCGTTCGACCACGCCGACGCAGAAGCCGGCCAGGTCGTAATCGCCGCGCCGGTACAAATCCGGCATGATCGCCGTTTCGCCGCCCAACAAAGCGCAGTCGGCTTGGATGCACCCGTCGCTGACGCCCTGGACCAGTTGTTCCAGGACCGGCGGGTCGTCGTGCGACATGGCCACGTAGTCCAGGAACAACAGCGGCTCGGCCCCGCAGCACAAGGCGTCGTTGACGCTCATCGCCACCAGGTCGATCCCGACCGTGTCGTGCTTGCCGCACAACTGGGCGACCTTCAGCTTGGTGCCAACCCCGTCGGTACACGCGACCAGGACCGGATCGCGATAGTTCCGCGCAAAGACACGATTCGAGAAATCCAGCTGGAACAGGCCGGCGAAACCGCCATCCAGCTTCAGCACGCGCGGCGAGAACGTACGATGCATCAGCCGCGGCAAGCGCTTCATCGCTTCGTCGTACACATCCAAATCAACGCCGGCGTCTTTGTAAGTGACTTTACTCATCGACTCCCTGCTCATCGACTGCACGTTACCGTAAATCAATCGCGCACTCGGACTGGCTCACAAACGGCTGCCAGACCTGATAGCGCGGGTTGCCGAGCTTGAGTTTCAGCATCGGGTTGTGTTTTGGCTTGGCGGGCCGCGACGTCAGATGCATACCCGCCTCGACGGGCGTCCGGTCGCCTTTCCGCGAATTACACATCAAACAGCAAGTGACCACGTTTTCCCAACACGTTTCGCCACCCCGGCTGCGCGGAGTCACATGATCGAAACTCAGTTGGTGGTGCGGGTACGTCTTGCCACAGTACTGACAGCGATTGCCGTCGCGGGCAAACAGCGTCTTGCGGTTCAGCCGGACCGTCTGCCGCGGCGTCTGGTCGAAACGCAGCAAGCGGATGATCCGCGGCGTTTGAATGCGGAAGCGGACGGCACGAACCCAATCGGCGTGATTCGAACGGGCCGCTGCCAACGGTTCCTCGGTCCAGACCTGGCTCAATTCGCACCAAGTCCGAAAGTCGTAGTTCCAATACGCCCCATTCTCCACGTGGATCACCTCGGCCGATTCCCGATACAACAAGACAAACGCCCGGCGGACGTTGACGACACGCACGGCGACATACGAGCGGTTCAGCACCAACACGCTGGAACCCAACGCGGAAATACCATCCGAGGTTTTCACGGAAAAACCTCCCGTTGCCCGCCAAAACGTTTCCGACGTCCGCTCCGAGGCAGCGATGATTTGTAGCAAGGCTCTCCAGAGCCGTGTGGTTCGTCGTGAGATCCCGAGGAAATCCACACGGCTCTGGAGAGCCATGCTACGGGAAGTCAAAAATCACCGCAGCTTCAGGCGCAACCCCCTAAATCCGCCGCAGTGTACCGAAACAACGGCTCGACTTCAACTCGCGACCCATTCTGTAAGGGGGGTAAGACAGGTTTCCGATTACGGAAAATGAACCGATTGGGCAGGCTCCTCGGCGGCGGCGGCATGAATTCAATCTTGCGGTCTTTGCCGGACGATCCTGATTTGTGGACTATCCTACCCTGGGAGACCACGCCGTGTTCTGGTTCATCAAGCCCCTTCGATACTTGGCCGGTGCCCTGCGGGATCTGAATTCCCCGCGGCGGATCGCCTGGGGCGTGGCTCTGGGAATGCTGGTCGGGCTGGTGCCGAAGGACAATCTGACCGCCGCCGCCCTGGGAACCGTCCTGCTGACGTTCCGCATCAATTTGGCGGCAGGAGCTTGCACGGCCTTGATTTGCGCCTATCTGGGATCTTATTGTGATCCCGTGACGGATCGTCTGGGCTATGCCGTGCTCACGGCCCCTTCGCTGGTCCCGTTCTGGAATGGGCTGTTCCAGTCGCCGCTGACGGCCTGGTTGGGCTTGAACAACACCGTCGTCATGGGCAATTTAACGCTGGGGCTGTGCCTGCTGTACCCGGTCTATCATCTGACCAGCCGGAGTGCGATGTGGCTCCAACGCCGATATGGCGTCCGGCTGGCGGAACGATTGAAAAAATACCGGCTGTACCAGGCACTCTGGGGCGTCGACCTGTCGACCAGTTGGAGTTGGGGCCGATGATCCGTTGGGGCTACTTGATTCCGCGACTGGTCTTGGTGACGACGCTCGTCGCCCTTCTCACCCTGGGTCTGGCCCCGCTGGTCCGCTGGGCGTTGGTCACGTACGGTTCCCGCGCGCTGGGGGCCAGAATCGAAATCGAATCGCTGGACCTGTCGTTGGCCCGCGTCCACGCAGAACTGAGCGGGGTGCAGGTTGCCAATCCAAGGTCGCCGGCAGAGAATCTGTTTCGCGCCTCGGATGTGCAGCTGGACTTGGATCGCGAAGCACTGTTGCAGCACAGGCTGGTCGTCCGTCAAGGCCGCGTCCGTGGATTGCGGCTCGATGATCCGCGGGACACGTCCAGAGCCCTCGATCGATCCGGGACGGCGGAGCCTGCGAGCGATTTTGACAAGGCGGCCTTCTGTCGTCAATGGCTGCTGCCGATCGCCGGAAGGCTGCGCGAGGACATGGAAAGCGAACTGGTGACGCCGGGCCTGTGCCGGGAATTGGGCGAACGATGGCCCAACGAATACCGCCGCTTGGAGTCGGAAATCGATTCGCTGCGGGACCGTTTCGTGAGCTTGAAGGATTCCGTCCGAGAAATCCGCGAAGCCAGGTCCATCCCCGATCCCCAGCGGATCGAGTATGTCGCGGGAGAGATCGACGTGATTCGGGGACAACTGGAACGCTGGCCCGGCGACATACGCAGGATGAGGGACCAAGTGAAACAGGACGCGATCTCGATCAAGGAAGGCCGGGACCATGATGTCGCGGTGCTGCGCAGCAAAGTGAAAATGGAGTCGCTCAGCGGCGAGTCGCTGTCCCAATACTTGCTCAGCGGCGAGCAAGCCGCACGTGTGCAGGAACTGTTGGCTTGGGTCGAATGGACACGAAGCTGCATTCCCCGCCGCCGCGAGTTTGCTCAACCGCAGCGATTCCGCGGCCGCACGGTCCGGTTTGGGAACCTGCGTCCGCTGCCCGAGGTGGTCTTCGAGCGGCTGGCCGTGGACGGTGAATTCCGCCACCATGGCCAAATGGTGCCGTTTACCGGAACCTTGGCCGGCCTCACCAATCGGCCGGCGCTGTATGGCCGGCCGGCCATCGTGGACATCGAGACCGGACCGGAAGCGGCCCTGCGCGTCCACGCCGTGTTGGACCGGACCGGCCCGACGCCCCACGACCAGCTGGTCATCGAGTTGCCGAACCTGAAGATGCCGGCTCGTCAAATGGGCGATCCCCAGCAGTTTGCCTTGGCGCTGGCGCCGGGCCGGGCGGCCGTCAAGCTCGAAATCGACCTTCGCGACGATTCGCTGGCCGGCCGGCTCGCGTTCACGCAACCATCCGTGCAGTTGGAAACAACGCTGGCCACTGCCTACGGGGGTGAGTCGCTAAAAACACGCCTCAATCAAACGCTGGCGCAAGTCAAGCAGCTGAATGTGACAGTCGATTTGTCGGGGACCTTGTGCCGCCCCAGCACGCGACTGCATTCGGATTTTGGGGCCCAACTCGCCGCTGGCCTGACCGCCGCCGCCCGTCAGGAATTGCAGGCGCGGGTGGAACAGCTGACCGGCCTGGTCGATCGCGAGGTCCACCAGCACCTGAGCGAATTGGAGGGTCTGGTCGGTTCCAAGACCGACGAGCTTCTCGCCCGGCTCGACGCCCCCCGCGCGGAATTGGAACAGCTTGTGGCTGCCCAGCCGGGCCAATGGAAACTGGATCAGCTCAGCATTCTGCCGCAACCGATCCGCGCAGGGCAATTGCCCAAACTGCCCGGTGGCGAGCTGTTTCGCCGCTGAGGCGGAATTTTTGGCGGCAATACCGGCGGCTAGCGCCCAATGCCACTTACATTGGGACCATTGGGGGCGATTTTTGTTAGCGGAGCGGCGCAAGCCGCCCGGCTTTACGACTGTACTACCGGACGGCTCGCGCCGTGCCGCTACAAAGTAAGCGGCATTGGGCTAGCGCCTTGCCGGCCACTTGTCGCTGCTCATTCGTCGCCCCTCTTTGATTTGCCGCGTGAATGCGGCAGAATACTGGCCGAGTACATTGTGTCCAACTCCTATCCAGGACGATCGCATGAAGATTCCTACGCTTAGTGCCGTCGTGTTTGCCGCCGCATTGGCCGCAGGGCCCGCGCACGCCGCGGCGGCGGAACCTGTGCCGGCCAATAGCCCCGCCTACGCCTTCACGTACTTCGTCGGCAACGGCGAAGACGGCTTACACCTGCTGGTCAGCCGGGACGGCTTGACATGGCATCCCGTCAACGGCGGCAAATCGGTTTTCAACGCCCAAGTGGGAAGCCAACGCCTGATGCGCGATCCGTGCGTCATTCGTGGGCCCGATGGCCGCTTTCACTTGGTTTGGACGACCGGCTGGAAAGGCGCGGACATCGGCTACGCCCATTCGCCCGACCTGATCCACTGGTCCACGCCGCAAGTGCTGGCCGTCATGGCGCACGTGCCCCAAGCCGGCAACTGCTGGGCTCCCGAACTGTTTTATGACGATCGGCAGGGCGAATACCTGATCTTCTGGTCCACCACGATCGCCGGCCGGTTTGACGGACACCGCGTCTACCGCACCATCACGAAGGATTTTGCCAGTTTTTCGCCGGCGGAGTTGTTCTACGAGCCGGGCTTCAACGTGATCGACGCGACGCTGCAGCGCGATGCCGCCGGCGGACATTATGTGATGTTCCTGAAAGACGAGCGCCAGTCAGGCAAGAACCTCCGCGTGGCACTGTCGGACAAGGCCGCCGGACCGTTCGGCCCGCCTTCGGCGCCGATCACCGGCAAGTACTGGTGCGAAGGCCCCACGGCCGTCCGCATCGGCGACCGCTGGATCGTCTATTTTGACAAGTACACCGAACATAAGTACGGCGCCGTGGCCAGCCGCGATTTGAAGACCTGGGAGGATATCTCCGATCAGGTCTCGTTTCCCTCCGGCGTCCGCCACGGTACGGCCATCGAGGTCCCCGGAGAAATCACTGTCAATTTGGAAGCGCTGAAGTGATGTTTGGAGATCACCCGATGTCTCGTACCCGAATCATCATCGCCGTAATGCTTGCCTGCACGTCACCACTCGCTATGGCTAACGACTGGCCGATGGTTCGCGGTGATGCGGAACGCAGCGGATACACCGACGAGGCGCTGCCAGCCAAGCTGACGCTGAAATGGAGCTACCATCCGCTGCACCCGCCCACGCCGGCTTGGCCGCGCGAGGAGCGCATGGAGTTTGACCGCGCGTACCATGTCGCGGTGGCGCACGGCTGCGTCTACTTTGGCAGTTCGGCCGACGGCAAGATCTACGCTCTGGACGCCGCCAGCGGCATGGAACGCTGGTCCTTCTTTACCGACTCGCCCGTCCGGTTTGCGCCGGCCGTTTGGCAGGACCGTCTGTTCGCCGTCAGCGACGACGGCTACCTGTACTGCTTGAACGCCGCGGACGGTGCCCTGATCGGCAAATGGCGGGGCGGTCCAGGCGACGCGCGGGTGTTGGGCAACGGCGCGATGATCTCGAAATGGCCGGCCCGCGGCGGGCCCGTGATCCGGGACGACGTCTTGTACTGGTCCGCCGGGATCTGGCAGTCGGAGGGCGTGTTTCTGATCGCGATGAATCCGGCAACCGGCGAGGTGTTGTGGAACAATTCGTCCGCGGCGCAGATCGAGATGCCCCAGCCCCACGGCGGCGCCAACGCGCGCAGCGGTGTGACTGCGCAAGGCTATTTGGTGGCGACGGCAGACCAGTTGTTCGTGCCCACGGGCCGAGCGGTTCCTGCTGCGTTGGCCCGGACGGACGGTACCTTTCAGTACTACCGGCTTCAGGAAAACGGCCAGCGGGGCGGGACCGGCGTCATGGCGTGCGGCCCCTTCTTCTACAATGGTGGCTTCGCCTTCGAGGCTGCGACCGGCGCCGCGAGTCCCACACCCGTGCTCGGCGCCGTCTGCCGCTTCGCCGCGGGAATCATCCACGGCGCGAAAGACCAGCTGCGCGCCCTCACGCCAATCCGCCGCGAAGCCCCCGATCGCACCGGCAAGCCCGTCATGCGGCTGGATCATCAAGTGCTGTGGGAGGTTCCCTCCGTCCCCGCCGGCACGGCATTGATCGCCGCCGGTTCGACGATTGTCTCGGCGGGGTCCGCGCGGATCGCGACCGTGGATGCGGCGACCCGACAAGTGCTCTGGACCACGGACGTCGACGATACGGCGTATGGACTGGCGGTCGCCGACGGGTGTCTGTACGTCAGTACTGCCAGCGGTGCGATTCATTGTTTTGCGGCTGCTTCGGCGATCGATCCGATCGTACATCGTCCGCAGCCAACCGCCGTCACCGTCGATCCGTCGATCGCCGCGGCGGCCGACGAGATCGTTCGCCGCAGCGGCGTCAGCGAGGGGTACTGCATCGATCTGGGCTGCGGCAACGGCGATTTGGCCTTGGAGTTGGCACGCCGCACGCAACTGCGCATCGTGGCCATCGATGCCGACCCGCAGCAAGTCGCCCGGGCACGCCAGCAGCTGGATCAGGCGGGCTTGTACGGCGTCCGCGTTACCGTTCACCTGGGCGATCCGAATCACACGAACTATCCCAAGCAATTTGCGAACCTCGTGGTGTCCCAGCATTCGCTGACCAGCGGTCCCGGCGGCATTGACGCCAACGAGGTACTGCGGCTCCAGCGGCCCTATGGCGGCGTCGCGTGCCTGGGCCGCCCGGGCGCGATGAGCGTGTCCGTGCGCGGCCCGCTGGAAAACGCCGGCCAGTGGACGCATCTGTACGCGGACGCGGCCAATACGCTGTGCTCGGCCGACGAGATCCGCGGTCCGTTGTCGGTGCTCTGGTTTCGCGACCTGGACCTGGACCTGCCCCAGCGTCATGGACGCGGCCCGGCCCCCCTGTTCCATAACGGTCGCCTGTTCCACGAAGGACTGAATGCCCTGCAAGCCGTGGATGCCTATAACGGCCGGCCGTTGTGGCGGTTCGAGAAAGCGGGCATCCTGCAAGCCTACGATGCCGATCACTTGGCCGGCACGGCGGTGACGGGGGGCAACTTCTGCGTGGCCGGCGACAGCGTGTTCCTGCGCTCGGAGAACCGCTGCCAGCGTCTGGATGCCGCGACGGGCAAGATCTTGGCCACCTACACGGCCCCGGCCGCTCACGACAGCCAGCCGCCGAATTGGGGTTATCTGGCTTGCGAAGACGGCGTGCTGTACGGCTCGCTGGCCAACCCGCGGCACATCGTCCGCCACGGCTATCTCCGGGCGGACGACGAAATGCAGCAGCAGTTCTCCGAATCGTCCGCCCTGTTCGCGATGGATATCGAAACCGGCGATCTGCTGTGGCGATACGACGCGGCGGCATCGATCCGTCACAACGCCATTGCCATCGGCGGCGGGCGGGTCTTTCTGATCGATCGGCCGCTGGCCGAAGGCGACTTGTTGGTCCGTGCCGTGCCATCCGCAGCAAAGCCGGCTGCTCCGGCCGCGGCCCATGCGCCGGGAACGCTACTGACCCTGGACGCCAGGACGGGGCGGCAATTGTGGAACGTCAGCGAAGACGTCTTTGGCACCATGTTGATCTACAGCCAGCCGCACGATCTGTTGCTGATGTGTTACCAAGCCACCCGATTCAAGCTGCCCTCGGAGGTCGGCGGCCGCTTGGCCGTTTATCGAGCCAGTTCGGGACAGCGGCTTTGGATGCAGGAGGCGAAATATGAAACCCGGCCGCTGTTGAATGCCGGCACCATCATCGCGTATCCTTCGGCCGTGGACTTGTTGACCGGCGAATCGAAACCGCTGGAGTTCGTCAAGTCGTATGGCTGCGGTCAGCTGTCCGGCTCCAAACACCTGCTGCTGTTCCGGTCAGCGACCTTGGGCTACCACGATTTCACGCGGCAAGCCGGCACGGAGAACTATGGCGGCGTGCGGCCGGGCTGCTGGGTGAACGCCTTGCCCGTCGGCGGCCTCGTCCTGCTGCCGGACGCGTCATCCGGCTGCAAGTGCAGCTACCAGAACCGCACCTGGATCGCGCTGGAGGGAACGTAATTCCAGTTTTACCGCTCACTGGCCGCCGGCTTCGGCCGCGCCGCTCAGTCCGGCGGCCGTGCCGATGGCGTTCCGCAGCAGACGCACGAATGCCGCCTGCGCGAAATCGCCGACATGGCCGAGTGAGGTGAAGAACGACCAGCCGCCGTCGGCGCGTTGGAATGTCCAAGCGACGGGCTCGGCCGGCTGGCCCTCGACGCGGCCGGTCAGCAGGACCGTCGTTCCAGCGCTCAGGGGCGAGACCTTGTACAGCGATCCGCCGGAGGTGAATGGTTCCTTCGCCATGCCGCTCAGCAGGGCATGATTGTCCGCTCCCTCGCCGATACTAATCGTGGCCGTCAGAGTATTCCCGTAGTGATTGGTGTAGTTGCCGCCAAACACCTGGGGATCCAGATCGGGCCAATCCGCACAGCGGGGCGGCGGCGTTTGGTTGCGGAGGCAAAAGGCGTGGCAAGCGGTGCGGATGCCGACCACCGGCTTGCCCGCTGCGACGTATTTCCGCACCAGCGTTAACTGCTCGGCCTTGGGCGTGCGGCGCCGAACGCTGATCACCACGACATCGGCTTCGTTCAGCACTTCCAATCCGGGGATGTCGTTCCGATCCGTATCGCTGCTGAACACGTAACTGACGCGGAAGTCCCGGCCCAGCTGTTCCAAGGCGAACTGCGGCAGCGTCCGTTCCGTCTGGTACTCGTCCTCGGCCATCAAGATCGCCACGTGGGGCCGGCGGTCCTTGGCAAAACGGAATTCCACGTTGTCGCCCAGAATCTGACCGCTGGTGATCGTCGGGCAGACGTACTTTTCGATGTGGGCGACGATCAAGTCGGTGCCGGTGAAGTGACTGACGTACGGCGGACGCTGCGGATTGTACATCGTGTCGGTCATGTCGCGCATCAGGACGACGTGCTTGCCGTTCTTGGCCATCTGCCGCAGGCCGAAGGGCCGCCCCAGCACACACATGTTCGTGTGTACGCCGGTCAGGATCACGTTCTTGATTCCGCGCTGCTCCAGGATGCTCCAGATTTCTTCGCCCTGATCGGTGACGAAATCTTGCTCGGCGTCGATCGCGATCAAGTCGGACTGTTTTGTCCACGGCGCGCGCGGATTGCGGCCCATGTCTGTCAGTTTGGCCGCCCATTGGGCATGTTCCGCCGGATCGTCATCTTCGCCGCCGTCCGACTGGTCGATCGGGTAAACGCCCTTTTCCTCGGCCGGGATCTTGGTACACCACGAGCCGATGTCCTTGGGCAGCTGGGCCGCCCGGGGCGTTTCGGTCGCCCGTTTCCGCGCGGGATGGTCGGCATAGGCCGCCATGCAACCGCTGGGCGCGTGGATGACGGTAACCTGCTGCTGCCGGGCCCGCTTCAGCACGTCGTTCAGCCGGGGCGCCAACTCCTCGCCCCGCCGGACAGCGTTCAGGCAGTGGTGCGCGTCCCAGACGTCGCAGACGATGATCGCCGTCTCGGCCGGATTCCAAGTCTCGCTGCGGACCAGCGTGTGATGGCGGCCGCTGCCGGGACCGGTTTCCTGACGGTAGCGGAGTTGCAGTTGCAGATCGCCGGCTCCCGCTGTTTTGAGGCCGGCGACCAGGGAAATAACGGAGAATACCACGAACCATCGCAAATGACTCTGTTGCATTAGCATGCCTCCCGGTCAACGCATTCGATTTGGCGAACGACGGCAATCATTGAATGATAATAGTTCTAATCCTCAAGTGCCCTGTGACGCAACCGTTCTTCCTCGCTTCCTTCCTCACGCCTCGCGGTTACTTCAGCGTTGCCGTTGCCAAGGAAGTTCGCATTTCAGCAGCCTGAAAGATTGGGTTTTCGCCGTCCCCGAACCTGCTGCTCGTTACGGGACCGCGCAGCGGTCTGAGGTGCTTGCCGGCGAGTCCCTCAGGCCGATTGGCCATGTGCCTGAGACTTTCGCCGACGAGCAGGCGAGAATCGGTTAGCGTTCTTGATCCACGCCTGTAAAGGTGCAATTCTCTGGTAAATCCGCAGTGCCGGGTCTTGTTGGAGTCCACGCTTTAGCGTGACAGGCGGGCTATGCCCGCCACAAAAACACGCTAAAGCGTGGACTTCAGCGACGTTGGCACCTTTACAGGGGTGCGTTCTCGATCCAGCGTCAGGATGGCCGCCAGGGTGGCTTGCCAGCGCTTTGCCGCTCACTTGGCACCTGACACGCGAACGATGCTTACGCCGGCCGCAGCGACGCGCGGCGGTCGGGCGGCAGGACGGCGGCTTTCAATTCCCGGACCCGGCGTTCGATCCCCTTGAGGATCGAGTAATCGCTGGGATGAGGCGATTCGAAGGCGGGACGCAGCATAATCGGCACGTCGTCCATGCGGTACACCGTGCCCGGTACGTTGATCCCGTAGGCGGCCACGGTAAAGGCCACCGTCGCGTGCCGCGTGGTGGGTGTCTCCTTAGGATCCATGGCGATGTACGGGATCCGCTTCAAATGCTCGCGCGCAGGTTCGCTGAAGTTGGCCAGCGGATCGCTGGCCACGATCAGCGCTGCGTCGGCTTCGCCTCGCGCCAACACGTCCGACGCCGTGTATTCGCCGGGATTGAAACGCGGATACCCGCGGCCCAAGTTCACGCCGAACGGATATCCCGTCTGCCAGGTCACGACGTTATCGGCTCCCGAGACGTTCCCGTGCCCGCGGTTGGCGCGGACCACGAACCGGGTGTACTTGTTCATGTCCCGCGTCAACGCCAGCAGGGCCTCGGTATTGGTGTGCTTGCCGCGAGTCATCGTCAGACCCATGCCGAAGAAGATCACGCCAAAGTTGGCCGCTTTCATCCGATCCATCAAGTCTTGCCAAACCGACAGCGGCTGTCCGGTATCCTCCTCGACTTGCCGCGGGTCCAGCGAGACGCCCTTGGCCAGGGCCCGCAACGTCCACAACGCTTCAAAGTCGCGTCTCGGTTTGATCTGCAGGAAAATGTCCGCCGTGCGGGCCGATTTGGTCTTGCGCACGTCGATCAGCACGCACGTCCGGTCCTTGCGGCCGCCCGGAACGAACATCCCCTTGGGCATTAGGCTGTAACGCGTGAAATGCCGCGGATGGCTCTCGGCGGGATTCGCGCCCCAGAAGATGATCAAGTCGCCCCGATTGCGGACTTCGCCCAGCGAAGCCGTTACTTCGCCGACGCCCTGAAACGCCATGCCGGATGGCCCATGACAGACGCTGGTCGTCGTGTCCACGTTGGCGCCGATCCAATCGCCGATCGCCACGACGACCCGCTGCGATTCCACCGTCGTGTCGCTCATGCCGTAGATCAGCGGGTACTTGGCCTGGACCAGAATCCGGGCGGCCCGTTCGATCCCCTCGTCGACCGTTGCCGGACGGCCTTCGATGTAACAGGCCGCGCGGTCTTCGATCTCGTGATTCAAGAACCACGAGGTCCCCAACACGCAGGCCCGCTTGGCCTCGACGATCTTCGATCCATCCACGTGCAGTTCGATGTCGTCACAGACGCAGCCGCAGAATGTGCAGACGGCGTCGTTGACGATCTTGAGGGATTCGGCGGCTGGTTTCTTGGATTTGGTCATTGGTCACGGGTCAATTGTCATTGGTCAATTGTCAGTGGTCAGTGGGCAGTGGGCGATCTTCTCCAATTCTACGTCCAAGCCCTTGCTGGTGGGCATTCCCGAGCCGTGCGTGTCGGCGCCCATCAGGCGGCTCGACAGATCGCCGTAGGC
Organism: uncultured Pirellulaceae bacterium; assembly: GCA_964645045.1. GTDB lineage: Bacteria > Planctomycetota > Planctomycetia > Pirellulales > Pirellulaceae > Anammoximicrobium. The sequence goes on from CAZXYZ010000040.1 coordinate 71,782, forward strand.
GATGAACAGCAGTCCCGGGGGCAGTTCGTCGGCCTTTGCAGCGGCCACCGCAACTTCGACATGTCCCTGCGGACTGGTCATGCGCACGCGGTCGCCGTCCGCCAAGCCCAGTTGCTCCATATCGTGCGGCGACACGAGCAGGGTTGTGATTTCCGACTGGTACGACGGGCCGAACTTGCCTTCGCTGATACCGCTTCCCTGCTTGCTGGTACGGCCGGGAATCAAAACGAACGACGCACTCATGGAGAGCCCCCGGGGCGAAATGCCGCACGCCACAACGGCGATGGCTAGAAACAATATAGGACGTCGGCGTAAGTGTGGCAATGCTTGTCCCTGGAGCCAGTCCTGCGGTCAGGTCCTGGTGATCAAGGCCCCTTGTTGCTATGCTTTTGCCTCGCCCGCCGCGCGATAGAGGATTCGCGGGGGCTTTTGTCGTAAACGGAAAGCAAGTGGATGTCCCTAAAAGCAATTTACGGTCCTGGCAAATTCGCCCTGTCCTTTGAGTTTTATCCGCCCAAAACGGCCGACGGAGACGCGGCCCTGTTCGCGCATCTGGACCAACTCGTGAAATTCGGGCCGGCTTTCGTCACGTGTACGTACGGCGCCGGCGGATCCACCCGAGCGAGGACGCTGGATATCGTCGAGCAGGTCAAACGTCGCTTCCAGGTGCCCGTGGCTTCGCATCTGACCTGCGTCGGTTCGACGGTCGGCCAATTGCGCGACTATCTGAGCGAGGCCGCGCGGCGGGGAGTGGACCACATCGTCGCGCTGCGCGGCGATCCACCCAAGGGCGAAGCGGAATTCATCACCACCGCTGGAGGCTTGCGTCATGCCAACGAGTTGGTAACGCTGATCCGCGGCGAATTTCCCCAGTTCGACGTCGCCGTCGCCGGGTATCCGGAAAAGCACATCGAAGCGCCCAGCTTTGAGGCCGATCTGCAGAACCTGAAACGCAAGGTCGACGCCGGCGCCGACACCGTAGTAACGCAATTGTTCTACGACAACCAGGATTTCTTCCGTTTCCGCGACCGCTGTACCCAAATCGGCATCCGCGTCCCCATCGTGCCCGGGATCCTCCCCGTGACGAATCTGTCCCAAGTTCAGCGCATTACGTCGATGTGCGGCGCGCGGTTGCCCAGCGGTTTCGTGTCCGCCCTGCAAGCGTACGATGATTCCGTGGGGCAGTTTCAGGCGGGCGTGGAACATGCCACCGGCCAAGTCCGCGAGTTGGTTCAACGAGGCGTTCCCGGCATCCATTTCTACGTGCTGAACAAGTCGCAAGCGACCTCGTGGGTGCTCGCCTCCGCGGACTTGCCTGCCACCGGGCCGGTGTAACGTCGGGACTGGAACCTACACGGCAAAGGAAACTGCCGCAGTCAGTTGATTCAGGACCTCGTGCATGGACGGACGCCGGGCCGCGTCGCGTGCGAGCATCGCCGCCAGCAACTCCCGATACGGTTCATCCACCTGCGGAGCGAGCCTTGGTCCCAACTCTTGGCTCTGGAGTCGGGCCAGGATCGCTGCCAGCGACGGATCGGGAAGGGCCATGCGGCCCGTCAGCATCTCGAACAGCGTCAGGCCGAACGCGAACACATCGCTGGCCGGCGTGGCCCGGGTTCCGGCGGCTTGTTCGGGCGACATGTAGGCCGGCGTGCCCCGGATTCCGCCACCCTCGCCGGACGCCGAACCGTCGTAGTCCAGCGTTTCGCCCGCTTCGGGAACCTTGGTCGGGTCGCCCACCAGGGTCGCTGAGGGATCGTCTTGATGCGCGCTAACGCTTGCCGTTGGGGATGCGTGCGGAGGCCCCGCCAATCCGAAATCCAGGATCTTCGCCGTGCCGGGGCCGCTGACGATCACATTGGCCGGCTTCAAATCGCCGTGAACCACGCGCTGGGCATGGGCGGCGGCCAGGCCCGCAGCGATTTGCGCGGCGAGATTCTGCGCCACGTCGCGCGACAGGCCCTCAGCGATCACCTGCGCCAATGTTCGGCCATCCAGGTACTCCATGGCGATCAGCGGCAGTCCGTCTTCTTCCTCCACTGCATAGACCGTGCAGACGTGCGGGTGATTCACCTTGGCCGCTGCGCGGGCCTCCGCCAGCACCGCGTCACGCGATTCAAACACGTTGCGTTTCAGCACCTTGAGGGCCACCACACGTTCCAACCGCAGATCCCAGGCGGCGAACACGGTCCCAAACGTGCCGCCGCCGAGCCTCTGGCGAATGCGGTAATGGCCCAAAATCCGCCCCGGTTGCAGTGCCCGCTCGGCATCGATCGTCCCGTCCGCTGCCGTCCAACTGGCCGGGCACAACCCGCCGGTCTGCAGCGCGTCCAGCACGCGGAGCACTTCGTCCGGGCTGCGGCCGACGTTCAGATTATGCACGACGGCATACTGCAGGATGCCGTCGGGATCGACGATGAACAGGCCGCGCGTCGAAACCTGCTTCTCGTCCACCCAAACACCGTACGCGCGGGCCATCGCACCATCCGGGTCGGAAGCCAGCGGGAATTGCAGCGGACCGAGACCGCCCTCGGCGGGCGGCGTCCGGAGCCATTCCCGGTGCAACTCGACCGAGTCGACGCTGACGCCCAGCAACTCGCAACCCCGCCGGCCGAAGTCCAGCCAGCGGGCACTGAACGACGTCAACTCCGTGGGGCACACAAAGGAAAAGTCCCGAGGATAAAAAATGAGTGCCAGCCAATGTCCGGTATAGTCATGCAAGGTCACCGAGCGACGTGCGTCGTCACGCGCATCCACGCACGCCAGAGCAAACTCCGGCGCCGCTTCGCCCACCTTCGCCACCAACGTTTCGGCTATAGTTTTCATCAATTCATCGTGACTTGCTTGGCTATCTCCCAATCGAGACAGCAAGCCTCTGCCACGCTCGTCAGGGAGTCAATTTAACCGGCTGCGCCGGGACTTGAAACTTAATCTTTCACCTATATCTTTCACTTAATCTCTTCCTACTGCCCTGGATCCAAGCAAGATTAGGTGAAAGATTAGGTGAAAGATCAGGGGACTCTCCATTCCAACCAGCCCAGACCCTCCAACATTACAAATGCTTATGGGCTGGAGGTAGGCCGTGCCTCCAGACGCACGAGGCGGCCCCCCTTGATCGTCCCGAGTTGCACGGGGCGCGTATTGCCGCCCAGTGTGTCCCAGCAGACGAGGCCGGCAACGCCGTTCCACGGCGATAGTTCCCGCAGGGCGTCGCCGATCCGGGCACGGTTCAAGCCCGCCTTGCGGACGGCGGCCACCAGCAGTTGCACCGCGTCATACGTGCCAGCGGCGGCAAAGTCCGGACGGCGTTGAAATCGCCCCTGGAACCTCGCCTCCAGCGCGGCCCACGGCTCGCCGGACTGGACGGGCACCGGAAACACGGCGCCTTCGGCCGCCGGGCCGGCCTCGGCCAGGAAGCGGCTGCGTCCCAGCGCCGGGCCGCCGAAGATCTCGCCCGGGAAGCCCGCGGCACGAATCGCTCGCACAAGCCGGGCACTGCCGCCGGCGTCGGCAACCAGCACCACGGCCGCCGGCTGCGAGCCCAGCGCCCGCCGAGCCAGTTCGGCTTCGTTTTCGTCCGTCGGCCGGTGGACGAATTGGAACTGGGGGGCGAGTCCGTGCCTGGCGAGGCTGCGATTCAGTTCACTCTGAAAACTGCGCGAATCATGATCTTCGCCTGCGATGACGATGAACGGCTTGCGGCCAATGCGGCGGGCCAGTTCGGCAACGAGGCTGGGTGTCTGCAGTTGGTTTCCCGGCAACAGCGAGAACATCCAGGGTACGATCGCCGAGTTGACCGTCCGGTCGCTGCTGGACGCACAGACCAGCGGCAACCGGGCCTTGGTCGTCACCTGTTCCGCCAGGTGCGTGCTGGCGCTGTCGATCCCGCCCACAATCGCCCAGACACCGTCCGCGTAGACCATCTGCGTCACGTGAGCCGCGCCGCCCGTCCAGGGATTGTCGGACCAGCGGGCGACCAGCCGGAACGGCTTTCCCTGGTAGCCGCCCTGCCCGTTGGCCTGTTCGATCGCCAGCACGGCAGCGCACCACAGGTCGCCGGCCTCCGGATGCGCCGGATCATCGGGGCCGAAGTAGCCGATGCGAACTTCGGCCACGTTTTCCGGTTCGGGAGCGTCCCGTCCCGGCCCGGCGTACTCCAACGGCAGCGTCCGGCGATCGAAAAAAGCAGCCTTGCCATCGGGTGGCTGGCCCGCGGGAGGCTCGGCATGCACTACCGAGGCGCTCGATGCGATGACCGCAAAGGCAGCGAGCGAACATAGCCAGCAGCAGTTAACGTGCATCATGTCGGGCAAGCGGGTTCGTGCTCCAGCCGCCGAGGCGGGCTTTCGCGGCCAGCTAAGCACCGTTCGAGAAACAAGTGGCGTAAGCTTCCAGCTTGCGGTGCTACCATCTACCGCAAGCTGGAAGCTTGCGCCACGGGAAGATTGGACGGTGATTTCTCGAACGGTGCTAACTTGAAACTGTCGCCGGCAAGCGGCGAGGATTCTCCAACTCGGAACGCCCAGTCTAGCTCGATTCTCGGCCCACGTCGACTACCATGCCGTTGCCATGCCGTTGCCATGCCGTTGCCTGCTGGACCTGGACTGTTTCCTTCAAGGCAAAACAGTCCCGTTCCGACCAGAATACCTTCATCCGCCCGACGCAGCGATTGAGCGTGTGAAACACCTTCTCCCCGGGAGCGAAACGTTGTCGAGGCACGGCGGCATCCTGCCCACAGCCCCCTGATTCGTCAATATATGCTCCTGACTCCTTTAATCGTATGTAATCGTATGACCCCTTTAATCGTACAAGCGTGATCGGAGCTAACATGGACTTGGTTGCCTGCTGCCACCTTGACCGATCAGAGGAGATGGACGACTCGGGAGCTCGCCGTTCGGGGTAAACACGCCGCAGGTGACCAGCGTGTTTATGTGGGGGTGCCAGTGCAGGAGTCCGCCGCGACCCGCGAGCGGGTGCCTCGATGGAGTGCGGCCACCATGCCGGGCACGACGTCGTCGCGGCCCAGCAGCCGTCGGACTTCGGCCTGGATACAGGTCCGGGCGCACGTGCAGAGCTGGCCCAGCAGCTGGCGGTCGAAACGCGTATGCACGTGGATCGCGGTCAGCAGGCATTCGTCACTCGTCAGTCGTCAGTTGGTGAGCGCGCATCAGCACCATCCCATGGTGGGACGGGGGTGGTCGGGGCGGGATCGGTGTTGGGCGTCGTTGGCAGTCGTTCGTCCGGGGCTTGAGGACCGGCGGCCAAGCAGGGCCAGGCTTGGGGAGGCGGGCGTGTCAAACGGCGGAGGGGGCTCGTGGGAGGCCCGTCGCGATCCGAGCGGAAAAGCATCCTTGCAGATCGTCGGCACGTCTGGGACGGGGGCCTGAGGGATTTCAGCTGGCACGGGCGCGATCGCCAGTCTGGCGCCAAGCACGGTCGGCCGCGGCTCGATGGGTTCAGGCGTCAGCAGCCGCAGCCTCGGCGACGTGGTTTTTGAGCACCTTGTCCGGCGGATCTCGGAGCGTCTCGCGTGGCGAAGGGTCCGCCTGCTGCGGTGGATGACGTCAAATGAGGAGCGGCTCGTTCGGCCCACGCCGATGGCGGTTCGAGGCGTGGACGGCGCGGGGCGAATCGGTTGAGGATCTGCGCGGTGGCGAGGTTTCCGGACGCGGCGTTACGGGACGGTGGTTCCAGGCGGCGGCGACGAGCGTGAACATTCTGCGGATGGGCGAACCCCGCGCGAGCTTCGCACGTGGCCTGGGAGAGGATCGCGGTCATCGGTGGGTCGATTACGGCCGGCGCGGGAGCCAGGTCGCGGGAAAAGAACTACGGCAGCTTGCTGGCCCAATGGCGGCGCGAGGCATTTCCCCAAGCGAAGATCGAATTGGTCAACGCGGGAACCAGCCCCGAAGAAACTGCTCTCCGGTTCCTTTGTAGATCGCCTCGGCCAAGTGTTCGACGCCCTGTTGATTGCCCCAAGAGTAGTTGATGATCAGCCGTCCTTGGAACTCGCAATAGTCGAGGTCCGAGTTGTTGATGTTGCGTGCGGTCGCGATCCGCTGACGTTGGGCTTCCGTGAGCCGTGGGTTGGCGATCTGCCGGTCCTCGTCCGACGCCCGCAGGACCGGATTCAGCGTGCTGAGTTCCCAGTGGATCAAATCTTTCGACCGCACCACGTGCATTTCGTAGCTGCCGGGCAGGGCGGCGAGAAAGAAATTGTAGAAGTAGCCGTCCAGATACCGTAGACAGTGCGGGGCCGTGTAGCGGTCCTTGGCGTAGTTGCACTCCGGCGGCGTGACCGACCACTGCCGGAGATCCGGGGATGTGGCAAACCGCGCGGTAAACGGTGCGCCCGCCTCCTCCGCCGGTTCGCCGATCTCGTACATCATCACGTAGCGGTCACCGGCCTTGCAGATCGACGTGTTGAAGATCGTGTGTCCCGGCAGGTCCAACGCGGTGTACGTGTCCCAACGCTCCAAATCCTGGGAGACGAACATCTGCACTTTCGGTCCGTGCTGGCTGCCGGTCACGTACACGATGTCCCCGGCAACAAAGGCGTTGGCGAAGCACCAGCCCTGAGCGAATTCGGGGGTGGTTCGGCCCGTGTCGTGCTCGACGAAATGGAAGCAGCCCTTGTTCCGGTACCACTCGCAGCGATACAGCTTGCCGCGAAACAGGATCGGTGCGTTCTCCACCTTGTCCACGTCGATCGTACCCAGCTTCTTGATCCGCGGACGGCCATCCTGAAGCGTAGGCGGCTCCCCAGCCGAGGCGACGATCGTGGACAACAGAACGAACCAGCATGCGGCGTGCAAGAATCGCATGGGACCACCTCCTGACGTAATGGACACTTGTGGGACAGGCTGTCACTCCTATCTGCAACCCAAGTAGTTGACACCACCGGGACCCGATTGGCCAGTGCCCGCTTCCCGCGGCTGACAACCGTTCTGACGTGAATCGCCGTTCGCAATCGATGGGTTAATCGTTTTGAATGCACTTTCAAATAGGCATGCGAAAGGGTGGGGAGGTTGAAGACCGTTTACTGCGAAGCGGCGCCGTATTCAGACCGGATGCTGATCCACGGCGCCCACGCCAGTCCAGCATCCGGTGAAAGTCAGAGCGGTGCTTGATTTCTCCTGCGGTGCGAGTGATAACACGCTTCGGTAGGTTCGAGGTCGTCCCAGCTTTTGTGTTTGCCGCAAGTTGGAGAGAACAAACCATGTGTCGAACGACGCAACAGAATGTACAATCCGTTCGCCTTCACGCACCAGGGTGCTCCGTGGACTGGAAACAGAGACAAAGTGGGGGTGTCATGGAACGGCACGGAACCAGAGCAGCAGGCCGTCCTCCGGGACTTGGACAAGGCTCAGGCCTGGGCTCGCCAGTACAACCGGCCGCTGTACCTGGGCGAATCTGGGGCCTACGACAAGGGCGACACGGGCCTCGCGGGTGCGCTGGACGTCGTTCGTGACGAGGTCCGCAGAGAAACTTGGCTGGAGTTGGGCCTACTGGCAGTTCGACGGCGACTTCATCGTGGATGACATGAAGAAACAGAAGTGGGTCGAGCCACTCCGTGATGCCCTGATTCCCCGCGTGAATCAGCCGATCGCAAAGTCTGGGAGCCTGCAACTGCCGAGGAATGTGCCGGCCGCGGGGAGGATGTGTTGATGAATCGCTTGATCATGGTTGCGTTGTTCGTCTGGGCTGTCCTGTCACTACGGGGCCGTTATCATGGGCGCAGTCGGTCAGGCCGGTGTTGTTGGATAAGATCACTCCCAAGGCCCCTGCGCCGTACTTGAATATCGGTCTGGCAGACGCTTCGGGGAAGTGTCTTACAGACGTCCAGACCAATGCCTACGACCTGGGCAGGCCGGGCACATGGCCGCACTTGGTCGCCTTTGTGGAGACGACGCCGAACACGGCCGCCGGCCATTTGGCGATCGAAAAGGACGCACTCGAAGGGCGTTTCGACGCGTCCCTGGCGCTGGACGATGCGAGGTTCGAGTTGCTCGAATCGCCGTGAATCGGCGGTGTTACAACGCAGCCGTCTGCTGCGAGCCGGACGCGGATGGATCGGGCAACAACGCCAAGCCCAGGTAAGCAGCAAGCTTGCCAGCCGTTTCCAAAGTAATCCCGCGCTCGCCGTTGACGAAACGTTGGAGCACCGGTGCGGCCACGCCGCTGGCCTGGGCGATGGCGTACAACGACTTTCCGGTGGCCGCGATGGCGGCCTGAAGCTGCCGCGCCAACGGAACTTCACCGGCTCCCTTCCGCCAGGCCAGGTATTCCTCGAGGCTCATCGGACCAACGTACATCGGGGAACTCAGCAGCTGCGTCTTCGAGGGCCGTCCGGCAAACTCGGCTCGTGCTTCACGGACCCGAGCCGCTTCTTCTGCAGTCAACTTGCGGTCGCGTCGAATGCGATCAACCATACCTTTCCCCCGCCGTCTTCACGGCTCCGTTTCGTAACCGGTCACAGGATAGACAGACAGCGGATCTTCCTCGACGACGTCGAAGACGACGGCCAGGTACTTCCCCGTACTGGTCTCGCCAAACGTGATCGGCCGCCCCGACGAGTGGCTGGCTACGACTTCCTCGGCGCCGTACAACACGTCCTCCACTTCCTCGACCGTGACACCGTGCTCGGCGATGTGTTGGACATTGCCGTCCGGATCCTCGTCAGGGTCCCAAACGATCCGCTGAATCTGCATACATGTCCCCACCTGCCACCACTATATGCCATTTGGTATCTAGTCGTCAACTGCCGTCCCGCACGCCGGTGACGGAGGGCGAACGGAAACGCGTCTGCCATCGTGTTTGCTGACGTCGGGGGTCTCGCGACCAACGGGGAGCGGAAGCGGTGGGCCGGAGCCGTCCAGGAAGCACCGCGCCCGACTGCGGGAGGCGACACGGATGGACAGCGACTCGCGACCGCTTCGTCTCGGTTAGTGGCTTTTGACGATCCGGTAGCCATGCTACAATACGCCTCGCGACCGCACAGATTCAGCCGTGGATGCCCAAACGACTCGCAGCCAGGATTCATCGAACACCGGCGAGCTGACTTGATTTCCCCTGGCCGTGCCATCAGACTCTAGGCAGCGTCGCTGAACTGAATCTGGCGTGGCTCAGGCCTAAAATGGTGTCCCTCGAAGAGATCGACGATGCACATGCTGCGAACTCTGGCCGTACTGTCCCTGGCCATCTGTTTTGCGTCCTCGGCGTCTCGGTGCATTGCCCAGGATTTATCCGCCGCCGTGGCTCCCGCTTCCGGTTTCCAGCATCGCGGCTTCTATCTGCACGGCTGCTGGAAGTACAGCTACCCCTTCGCGGTGAGGTCTTGGCAGCGCGAAGACTACAACGCGATGTTCCATTTGCTCAGGTGTTTGGGGTTCGATCGCGTTATGCTCTGGCCTGTCTTGGAGGCGGTGCCGGCGCCGCTCTCTGACCAGGATGCCCAGGCGGTGCGTTCCTTTCGGCCGATCATCGAAGATGCCCGCAAGGCTGGCCTCGAATGTTGGTTGACGCAGTGCGTTGTCACCTCCCGGCCGGAAATCGCTGCCAAGCCTTGGCTGGAACGCAGCCTTTACTCGTTCATGAAGACAGTCCGCTTGGATGATCCCGAACAGGCCAGCGTATACCTGCAGCACCGGGCGGACCTGATGACGATCCTGAACAACGCCGACGGCTACGTGACCATCGACGGGGACCCGGGCTCCTATCCGGGCGCGAAGCCGAGCGACTTCCTCAAGGTCTTCCTCGCCGATCGGCAGACGCTCGACCGGGCCGGCGAGCGACCGGAAAAGCAGAAACTGATCCCTTGGATCTGGTCCGGCTGGGGGACGAAAGGCGTTTGGGTCGAGCCGATCGAGCCCTACGTCCAGGCGACGCTGGCGGAATTGAAACGGGGAATGCCCGAACCTTGGGAACTGCTTCCGGGGCGGAGCGCCGAAGGGCACGCCAACAAGCGGGTCAACATCGACCTGACCGCAGCAGCCGGGTTGCTGGAACGCTCAACGCTCCTGACCTACGAGGCCATCGAGTTCGAGCCTTCGCTCCCGTCCGCCGTGCTCCAGTTCGACTTGATCCGCAACATGCTGCGGAAAGAACTCCCCCACGCAGCCGTCACGCGCGGGTGTTTCGGCAATGCCCAACAGCCGGTGATGGTGATTCCCAATCTGTATTTCTATGCCCGCTGCGCCGCCGAGCCGTCCTATCTGTCGCGGCCGGATGAACAAGTCCTGGCCGATCTGGCCGATTTGTTCGGCGGGCCGCCCGAACTTCTCGTGCCAGCGTGGTCTTGCCTGCGGCTGGGGCTCGATCGCCTGCCGGCCGATCTGCCAAAGCGACTGCGGACGGCCACGCTCACTGGCGAGGCAGCCCAATTCATCCCTGGCGGTCCGGCCCGGTATCTTTCGATCCTGGCCGCGCAAGTCGAGTCACGGATTCGCGTGCTCTCGGTCAACGCGACGGTGCCCGCCACAACGGCGGAGGCGGCCGTGGGCTTGGCCGAAGGGATCGCCGCGATGGTCGATTGGTGGAAACTCCACCGCTACGTCGGCGGCGGGACCGGTGACGAGCCGTTCCAGTGGAGCTACGCCGATGCGAATCATCAGGCCATCCTCAAGCGGTGGTGCCGAGAACACGTGAAGGACGTGCCGGCGACCGCTGCCCTGGCCGCGCGCCGACTGGTCGAACAGAGTGTTCTTCCCGAACCGGTGGCCGGGCCTCGGGTCGCCGAATTGCTCCAGCAGCGATAAAGCTTCGATGACCCGAAACCAGGGGCATTTTGATCACAGCTCGACGGCCTCGACCTCGGCCACGAAGCGGCCGGCGTCGCCACTCAAGAACGACGCCACGACGCTGAACACGGCGTCACTGAAGCCGCCGACGTTCAGGATGTCTTCCCGCTCCGGGGCCTGCGTGGTCGTGTACGCTTGCAGGTCGATGCAGACCAGCTTCGGAGCGTCGTTACCCAGCCGCTGCTGGTTGGCGACGAACTTCTGCCACTCCTGCATCACACCCGTGGCGCCCTGTCGGCCGTAACCGAAGGCACGACCTGCGTACACCCAGCTCTCGTTGTCGCTGACCAGCACGACGCCCGCAAACCGCCGCTTGGCGTACTTGCTGTTGGCCTGAGCCAGCGGCAGTGAGCAGTCCGTGCCACCGCCACCGTACTTGGCCAGTCGCTCCGCGAGACTCAAAATCGTGTCCTGCGGATCGACCTTCGCCTCGTACGCCGCCGTGTCGAACGGGACCACAACGCTGTCCGGGTTCCGGCGCAGGATGGCCGCGGCGAACAATGCCGCGACGTCCACGCACCGCATCTTGCTGGTCGCACCCCGGCCCCGGTTGCCCGTGACCGCTGCGCCCATCGACCCCGAAGTGTCCAAGCCGATCAGGACCGGGCCCGGCAACTCCGGCACGTTCCCGCAGGCGATCTCGGCCGCCTGATGGAGAGCCGCCTTGATCTTCTGCGGCACGCTCTCGTCCGCATTCAGGTACGCAGCCAGGAACTGGTACGGGAACTGCCGCGAGCGGCGGATCTCGCCGGCGTCGGCGATCCGACCCGCCACGTAATCCACCATCGCGCTGTCCTTCGTGCCGTTGCTGAACACTTCGTGTCGCAGCAACGTGTTGAGGTTCATGCGCAGGGCCTGCGGACCCATCTGGCGGGCAATCGCCTTCCAGACGAGCGGTCTCAGGGCCGCGTCAGCCAGCAAGTCCCACCGGACCGACAGGTTGCCCAGGATCAGGGCCTGTGCCTCCGCCGACTCCGCCCTGCGGTACGCGACCAGTCCCTGCACCTGCTCCGGCAGGTCGGCTTCCGTAGCCGGCGCCCACTTCTCGACCTCCTTGCCGGTCAGCCAGCCGA
>CAZXYZ010000041.1:0-83224 GCA_964645045.1 uncultured Pirellulaceae bacterium
GCGAATCTGAGACTCCAGCGGCAATTCAGTCTCCAAGAATTCGGGCCGCCCCAGTGACCAATCTGGCGAAGGCTGCGCGTCTGCAAGCAACACAGAACAGGATCTACTGCCTGGAGTGCTCGCTTGGTTCGGTACTGGAGTGTGCGGCATGTCTTGACGTGGCGTGTCGCCGACATCTTGTTGTGGCTGCCCCGTTGCATGAGGCGAAGCAACTGCTGCAGCGCATCGCCAGAATGGAGGTGGGACTTCGGCAGTCGTGGGGCTGTTGCGTCAAGGAGGAAGCCGAGTCCTACGGCACCAACACCAATCCGTATTTCCTGCACGAGTCGTTAGTGGTCTATCAACGGTCTTTACAGATGCATGAAGCACTGGACGAGTTGTGGGAATCTGAACGGAAGCGGGAGCGGTACACCAGGAGAATCGACGAACTGTCCACAAGCCTGACGATCAACATCGCCGAAGGGAATGGACGTTTCTCGAAGGTAGATCACGGCAAGTTCGTGTCGATTGCGGAGGATGCAGGCACGAAGTTGGCCGCTTATTTAGACTTGGCGGCGGCAGCGTTGATGAAATCGGATGCCGCTAAGGCTTGCTTACGTGAGGTGATGGCGATGCTGGGCGGGTTAAGGGGGTATTTGGAGGGGAATGAGGCGGGGATTAGGTGAAAGATTAGGTGAAAGATTAGGGGGTGAGTGCTAGGTCCACGCGCCGCGAACGGCGACGTAGAACGCGACGGCCGCCAACGTGACGGCCGAAATCATCTGCAAACGGTCGGGCCATTTCCACATCGCGAACATCCCGGCCACGAAGACGATCGACACCCCCGCGTCACCCCAAGGAACCAGCGGAAAAACGTAACCCGCGTTCGAAACCGGCCACCACAACTGCAGTTGCCAATCGGGTAACGTCGTGGTGCCCGAGAAGACCAAGTCCGCCGCCAAGTGACTGAGGGCCGCCGGCACGGCGGCGCCGATCCAAACCGCAAGGCCACCAAGGGACCGCGCTTCGCGGACCCGCGGCGGCCCTCCGGGCATGGTCAGGTGCAGCGGCCGGACGAGAAACCGGCCACAGCGTGTGACCGCGTCGAATCGATAGTCGAGGCATCCGATCAACACTCCCGTCAGGACACATGCCCAGACATTGTGCCCCCACAGTCGATGGGCGGCGGCAAAAGCGGCAGGGCCGGCGACGATCGTGAGCCCGTCCCAATCGGGACTGACCGCGGCCACGGCGGCCATTGCCACGATCGGCCAACCATAGCGGCGGTTCAATCCGGCGGCCAGCACTCCGGTGATGCCCAGCATCGCGTGCTCGTAGGTGGTCACGTCGTATTCCTCCGGCGAAGGTTTAATTGCTGCAGTCCATCGGATCTCCGCATGGATCTCCGCATGGCCGGCTTACCCCCGACCCGAAGGCCCGCTACAGGTAATCCTCGCGGATCGGGCAGAACACATCCAAGGCTTTCGCGGGCTTGTCTCCGGCGACCACCCGGTGCCGGATGCCGCCGGGGATCCGCCACATCTGGCCGGCGCGAACGACGTCGTGTTCGTCGTCGATGAAGAACTCGAGTTCGCCTTCCAGCAGCAAGCCCATTTGTTCGTGAGGATGGCTGTGCCACTCAACCACCGAGCCTGGTTCGAATTCCACCAGGGACAGCATGACCCCCTGACCGGGCAACGTGTGGACCGCAACGCCCGGAAAAATCACGTGGTGCCCACACTGCTCGCGGCTGGCGATGTACTTGGACATGACTCATCCTACCTCTGGACTGCAGACGGCCGAAACTCGCGCACCCGGCACAAGTTCTTCGAACAGGAGGTAACTGAGGCAACAGAGAGGGAGCACCGCCTCTGTTTGCTCCGTTTCCTTCTGTTCAAGATCCGGATGGTTTGGTTGCAGCCGAAGACTCCGTCAAGTAAGGTTCCTGCGCTGGCCGAATTCTAGCGGCACCAGCGTGTTCGGTAAACGGCCAGCGGGTTCTCACACGAATTGACGGGATTCAAACGCGGCGAGAAACCTGGCGAGCGGTGAGGCGTAAGCCCACCGGTGATGGTCACCGGTGTGTGGTCTCTGTGGGCCCTTCGCCTTCCGTCTGCTGTTTTCACCGAAGGTAATCTGGTCAACCTCTCGCGCAAGCGTGCGGACTTGCCAAGAACCGGCGGGCTCACGCCAGCCGTTCGCCACTCGGTATGCAACCACGGCGGAACACGTGTTCTGGCATTTTGGTGGGGCGAAGGAGAACTCTCTACGGACCGTCGTCCAGGATTCCGGAAACGGTCTCTACGGCTTCCGCGCCGCTCGCTTCCCGATAGGGCTTACCGTGACGATAGGAAACCAAGCGGGCGCGAAGAGGTTCCAGGTGTTCCATCAAACCGTTGGACGCGGCTAATCCGATGCCGATCGAGGTCATTCGACAAGCGTCGTCGAATCGACCGACCTCGGCGTAGGCCGCCGCCAGGACATCCAGGAGTCGAGCGTGCTTCTCGCCGAGTTCTGACTTCACCTCTTCGGCCAAGCGTACCGCCTCGGCGCCGTGCCGCAAGTTGCCGTCCTCGGTTGTCGCCAGAACCCAGGCCAGTTGGGTTTTCGCTACGGCCAACTGGGGATCCTCACGCACGGCCAGACGATAGGCCGAGATGGCCGCCCGGGGCCGCCCTGACTTCAACAGCGCCGTTCCCAGATTCAAGTGAATCGCGGCGTTGGTGGGGGCTAAATTCCGCGCGCGGCGGTAGTACACGATGGCGGCGGCATAACGCTGCTGCTGCGTCAACAGGTTGCCGTAATTCATCAGGGCGTGCAAGTAATCGGGCTTCAATTCGACGGCCCGACGCAGGTGCTCCGCCGCCATCGGCAGCTGACCTTCATTCAACAGAATATATCCCAGGGCGCCGTGGGCCCGCGCGAAGTTGGGGTCCAGGTGGAGGCAACGCTCGTAACAACGCCGCGCTGCGTTCACATCGCCCTTGACTCGAAGCGCTTGCCCCAGCGAAAAGTGAGCGCGGGGATTGTGCGGTGCGACGGCAAGCACCTTGGACCACAACCGCTCCGGGTCCCGGTAATCACGGTTCCGTTCCCAAGTCAGCAGCGCCAGCACGACGGCCACTGCCGCCAGTCCGCCGGCGCCCGCCAACCCCCTGGCGCGAGGATCCCGCAGGCACGCCCGTCCCAGTCCGTACAGGGCGAGTACGGTCAGTGTCACGACTGCCGCCAAGGGGACGTACATGCGGTGTTCGAAGGCCAGGTCCGCAATCGGCATGATGCTCGAACTGGGCGCCAACACGACAAAGAAGAACAGGCCCAGAAAGCCGATGCCTGGCCAAACCCGAAATGCCACGGCGCTGGCGGCCAGGAGGGCGATAACCGCCGCCGCCGCAGGATAGATCTCCCACGCCGAGTCCGCCGCCTGCCAATGATAGTCCAGGCACAACGGGCGGGGCCAGAACGCCAGCCGCAGATAGTGCAGGATCACCGCCGGTTGGCTCCGCAAGTAGGCGACGGGCGTCACCACGGCACAGTCGAATCCCGCCGAGACGTCGCCGTCCCCCGTCAGCTTGGACACGTTCATGGCCAGCAGCGTCAACGTCAGGCCCAAAAGCGTGGCGTGCAGCACGCCCCGGCGCCGGAACAGATCCTGCCAGCTTGCGGCCAGGAAAGCCCGATCCAACAACAGCGCTACGACCGGGGCCGTTAACATCACTTCTTTGCAGCCCATGCCCAGACCGCAGGCAGCGACCGCCAGCAGATACCAGGGCCAGGCTCGACGCGCCTCCGACGCGCGCACGATGCTGTACAGACACAGGAAGAGGAACATCCCCATCAGGGACTCGCACCGCTGAATCACGTAGGTGACACTCTGCGTCTGCAGCGGGTGGAGCAGCCAGACCAGAGCGATCGCAAAGGCCAGTCCCGTGGCAGGCCACGGGCGGGACGAGCGACGGTTTACCTGAAGCATCAGACGCCGGATAATTCCGAACAGCAGCAAGCCGGCCAGGGCATGGACGGCGATATTGAACGCATGGTATCCCCGGACGTCGAGTCCGCTCAACGCGTAGTTGGCACCCAGCGACAAGACCACCAAGGGGCGATCGCCAATCGCGCGGTGCTCCCCCAACGAGTTCCACTCGCGCAAGGCGGGATCTTCCACGATCCAGCGGTAGTCATCGAGCAGGAACGGCACGGTGAAGCTGCCTGCATAGGCGAACAGCGCTGCAGCAACCAGGGCGGTGGCGAGTAGGAAAACGGGGACCGCACCGTTCCCGCAACGCGTCTCGTTCATCGCCAGATTCTCATCGCAAGGCACGTTTCGCCCCTTCCCACACAACGTAGTACACTGCCAGCCGATTTCCCCGCAGCTAATTGTAGTGCGCCATTTGCGGGCGACGCTGCTGCCGACCGGCCTGCGGGCTGTTGATTCACAGGAGCAAACATACGTGGGATAGGCTTCCAGCCTGTCAGGATTGCCCAGTTGCAGGTGACTAATCTGCGCCGTTTTCCCAATCGACAGGCTGGAAGCCTATCCCACGATTAAATCAACAGCCCGCCTGCGCGGTGGGACGATGCGTCCGACCGTGAAGTCGCCAGCGAAACGTTACAACAGATCTTCCGTCCCTGCGTGTTATTCCGTTCCGGAAATGACACTGGGCGCGGCCGTGTACGTTCCGCCGATCGGCGCGAAAACACGCTCCCGGTGAATTCTCGCGGATCTTCCATCGGCCGTTGAGAAACTGAAGCGATTCGCCCGCCTTTTCCCTTTGTGCCCTCGCGTCGTGCAATTAGTTTCGTCTGAAGGTTGCCAACTGTGACGGCCACGCAGGTCGAATCTGCGGGGCGTCCCCGAGCGATCTCGGCAGGCCTGCCCGGGCCCTGCCTACTCGGTTTACGAACGTTGTCTCACTCGTTTTCCAAACTGGAGGTATCTCATGAAGGTCTTGACGCAACTGTGGCGGGATGACTTGGGTTTCGTCGTCTCCTCGGAATTAGTGTTGATCGGGACGATCCTGGTGATCGGGATGATCGTCGGCCTGGCGACGGTCCGCGATCAGGTCGTGCAGGAACTGGGCGATCTGGGCTTGGCCATCGGGCAAATCAATCAATCGTACTCGTTCTCCGGAATCACGGGGCACTCGTCGAGCGTGGCGGGGTCCGCGTTCACAGATTTCCTCGATTTCTGCGACGATGCCTCGGCGCAGACCCCCGGAGAGCCACCGGCGTGTATCGCGATTGTGGAGGCGGAGGCCGGCGAAGATACAGGCCCATGACATCGGGAAGAACCGCCATGCCGCGTTTCCAACGCGTGCCGGAAACGCGTCTGGAGTTCACGAGAACAGGGTAATGGCCGCCACCTACCGATGGCGGCCGAGATGGCCTGACGAAGCGTCTTTTGGAGGTTACTATGTTCCTTGCCCTTAGAGTATTATGGTCCGACGATCGGGCCTTTGTTGTTTCGACCGAACTAATTCTGGTCGCCACGATCCTCGTCATCGGAATGACGGTCGGCCTGGTGACGCTCCGCGATCAGGTCGTCCAGGAGTTGGCCGACGTGGCGGCTGCCTTCAGCCGATCGGAACAGGCCTACTCGTTCTCCGGCATGACGGGGCACTCCGCGTCCGCCGCCGGGAGCCTGTTCGCCGACACGATGGACTTCTGCGACAACGTCAATGGGATCCCCACCGACGTGGACCAGCCGGGCTTACCCGCGGCCTGTGTCAGCGTCTCCGTGGATGCGGAACCCGGCGAGGGCTAGACCGGATCAAATCGCGACCGGAATTCCTGCAGTGCCTCCGGTCGCATGCGATCAGAACTTGTCTGCGGAGAAAAAGCCCGGCTTTTCGAAAGAGCCGGGCTGCTGCGTTGGCCCACTGCCCAAGAACCTCGGATCGCGTGGTTACGGAGCGTTCCCCGAGAGGAAGTGCGCGATCACGGCCAGCCGGGTGAGCGGCCGGCGTAAGCCCGCCGGTGGTCCGGGTCAGGCCGGTGGTCTCCGTTCCCGCACTCTTACGCGACCGTTTGCGCATTTCATCTGCGGTGAAAACAGTTCACGGACGTAAAGGGACCGGAGAACCATCCACCGGTGGGCTGACGCCCCACCGCTTGCCTGGATTTCTGCACCGGTGGGCTGACGCCCCACCGCTCGCATTAACCGGATGGGCTGACGCCCCACCGTTCGCCAGGATCTGGAACAGTTAGGAAACAGAGCAAACCGAGGTGGTGCTTCACCTCTGTTGACTCCGCTACCTCCTGTTAGTTTGACCCCCAATCCAATTCTCCCACACCCGGGAATCAGCGGGACTGCTTTGCGAAACTCAGCACCCGGTCCAACGGGTCCAGCCAATCGCTGACGGACGACAGGACATCGTCCAGCCGCTGCTCCTGATCGTCGGTCCGCTTCCGCGGCGAGGCCGTCAGCCGGGACAACTCTTCGTCCGCCGGAGCCCGCGCCCCGGGCTGTTCGGCCAGCAGGGCCGTCAACCCCGCATCCGCTCGCCTTCCCGCCTCGTCCCGGGGCTCGACGCGAACCCCGCGAACTTCGTCCAGAGGCAGCCACGGAGCTTCGACAACCAGGTTCTCCGGAATGGAACTTCCCTCGCCCGGAATTCCCTCTGCCGGCAGCGGCAACCGCCGCGTGCCCGGCGGCAGCGTCTCGGCCATCAGGCTTTGCTCATCCGCGCTGTGCCCCAGCCCCAACACGTGCCCCAACTCGTGTGCGATCACGGTCAGCAGATCGAAGGATGAAGGAGGAGGGAAGAGGGAGGAGGGACCGCTGTTCCCCGCACCACTGACGAATGACGAATAATCAGTGACCAGTGACCATCCGTAGCCTGCCGCATCGGCGTCCAGCCAGATGGTCTGCGTCCAAGCGGACGCCAAGCCCAGTGTTTCGCCCGGTAGATCGGCCACGATTACCTCGACGTTGGCCAGTCGCTCCGCCGCCTGCGGTTCGACCGCCGACCACAAGCCCGCCGCATGCCGGACCAGCGGCGTGGGGACGGCGTCCAAGGCGATCACCTCCGTCGCCATTCCGCCGGAATCCGGAGCCTGGGCCAGCAGCGGATTGAGTTGCTCGACCCGCACCGCGTCCGCAGACACCGTGGAACCGCCGTAATCCGTCAACCGGACCGTCAGCGTCGAGTTGTCCGGCAGCAAGAACGTCGTTCCCAAGTACTCCCACCACATATTCTGGTCGTAGAAGTCGTTGGGCGCCAGTTTCTGGTTGATGACGTAGGGAGCAGACGGCGTCCCATTGATCTCCACCGTGTACTGGGCGGTCGTGGTCCGGGTGCTCCGTTGGTACCACCTGGTCGCCACGCTGAACGTGCCTGCAGGCAGGTTGGTGAATGTCCACTGGGCGAAGTCGCCGTTGTTGTCGCCGTTGGCCTGCTCGTAATCGCCCAAATAGCCCGTGCCCGTCTTGCGGGCGAACCCGGCGGTGTCCGTATAGCCGTCCACGCCGGAGGTTCCATTATCCACGTACAGCGGCGCCGTCAGCGGCGGCAGACCGGCCGTGATCCGCCCCGTGACTTCGAAGCGGAACAACACGCCGCTGGCACTTTCGAGCACCACGTCGCCGGAGTAGATCCCTGGCGTGTCGATGTCCAAAGTGACGGTGAACGTTGCCGAGCCACCGGCGGGAACGGTGGCCGGACTCGGACCTGCGGCGCTGAATCCGAAGGGAACCACCAGGTTGCTCACGGTGAACGCGCTCGCTCCCGGATTGACGATCTGGTACTCCCGCGTCACATCCGCGGGGGCGGTGTGCGCGCCGTAGGCCACGCTGCTGGCATCGTTGGCCAGCACCGTCGGGGGCGCCGCCGTGACATCCAGCACGTCGATCGCCGCGGCGAAATCGCCGGGATCTGGAGCCGGGGGTGCCGGCGTCTGGCCGGCTTGGTCCAGGCCGTCGCCGACCGTGGCGGTGATCGCAAAGCGGAACGGCGCCTCGTTGTTGTCGTTGTTGCCCAGCACCACGTCGCCCGTGTAAGTCGTCTGGTCCGGCAAGGCGTCGAACTGCAAGACAAACGTGGTCTGAGCTCCGGGCGCCAAGGTGGTCGCTCCCAGCCCCGTGTCTATGCTGAAGCCGTAGGGCACACTCAAGGTGCCCAGGTGCAGCGTGGAGCCGCCGTCGTTACGGATCGTGAAGGTCCGCGTCCAGGTATCTCCCACCGGCGAACCGCCCAGGTCCAGCGGCGCCGCGTTCCCGTGGGAGAGCACCGTCCCGCCGTCCAGCACCGTGATTTCCGGCGTGGTCACTTGCAGGATCCGCACGGCGTCGCCCACGACGCAGCCGCCACTGTGGTCGTCCGACAGCCGCACCACGAGCGTGGTGCCGATAATGGTGTAGGCCGCGTCCAGGTCGGCCCAGATCACGCCCTGCTCGACGAACGAACCGGGATACGAGCTGGGACTCTGCCGTTGATTGACGATCCTGGTCACCGCCTCCGCACCGCCGCCCACCACATACTCGGCGTCCGTCGGCCGGGTAAAGGTTCCGTCCCACGTCGTGGAAACGCGGTAGGTGTTCCCCGGAACGAGTCCCGTGAACAGCCATTGAAGCGAGTTTTCGCCCGTGCCGCCCGCAGAGTTGCACAAATAGAGGGCGTCCGAATCGTAGAAATACTCGCAAGTGCTTCGCGTCCACTCGCCGATCATCGAGAACCCCGGATCGCCGTCGTCCAGAATCACGGGCTCGACCGCTTCGTTGACGAAGTCCGCGCCGGTGACCGTGTTCGTGGATGTGAAATCGACGATCTGTGCCCCGCTGGCCGGCGACGTGGGCACATAATAATCGGGCACCAACTCGCGCAGCGTGTGGACGCCGCCCGAGACGTAGGCGATGACGTAGTTGCCGTTGGCGTCCGTGACGTCGTACGGCTCGCCCAAGTCGAACGCCGCATTGTCGTTCACGTCCAGGTAGATCGTCACGCCAGCCAGCGGGGTCCCGCCGGTGTCCCGTTTCTGGCCGGAGACGGAGGCCACAGACTCCGAGTCGCTGTCGGCGTAGTCATCCACCGCTCCGCCTTCGCCGTCCGAGCCGTCCCGCTCGCCGGTGTCCGTGCCGCTGCCGCCGGGCGTCGTCGAGCCGGTGGGGTTGACCAGCGTGCCGTTGGGACCCGGCAGGCTCGTGTATGTCACGTCCGCCGTGTTCAGCGTGTTCTGCCCGTTATTGGCCGCGACCGCGTTGTAAGTCACCGTGACGGAACCGCCCACGGGCATCGTGCTCACCAGGACAGCGACCGTGTTGCCGGACGAGCCGCTGGTGTTGGCCCCGGCGGCGCCTCCGCCCAGCGTGACCGCAATGCTGGCCGGGTTCAGCACCAGGCCGCCCGGCAGCACATCGTCCAACCGCACGTCGAACGCCGTGGCCGCCCCCGTGTTCGAGTACGCCACCTGGTACGTCACCACGTCGCCGACGAACGCGATTGCCGTCTTGGTCACGTTGTCGATCCGCGGCTCGACCACGTTCACCGTGGTGGTGAACGGGCCCGCCAGTTGGTCCTGGACGCCGGTGTCTGCGTTCAGTGCGGTGATCACAAAGCTGTTGGTTAGCGCGTCGCCTTGGTTGTTCTGAGCCGTGGGAGGAGGCGTCGGGTTCGCCGTGTTCAGCACCAGGGCGTTGTACTCGATCGTGACGAACTCGATGTTGCCGTTGTCCGAATCGTTGTTTTGCACGTCGCCCAGGCTGAACGTGACGACCTGGCCGACTTGCGAAACCCGGCCCGCCGACAGCACGAACGTGGGCGGAATGGCGTCGTTGTTGGCGCCCGCCAGGTCCGCGTCAACGGTCATGTCCACATCCGACAGGAACGAGACGGTGACGCGCCCCACGTCGACCAACTGCATCCCCGCCGGCAGCGTATCGACCAGTTGCAGGTTCCGGACCGTGCCCTCCAGCACCTCGACCTGCAGCCGGTAGCGGACGATCTCGCCGATCGTGACATTCGTGCTCGTCGTGTGGGCCTCCGAGGTGGCCACGATGGACTTGGCCGGATCCAGCGGCGGCTGTTGGGCCGTCGTCGTGATGACCACGTCGGCCGGGTCCTCCGAAAAGTAGCCGTTCAGCCCGCCCGGTCCGTCGTCGCCCGTCCGCTCGCCGTTGTCCGGCGCGTCGTCCTCCAGCGACGTCCAGGTGGCCTCCGCCGTATTGGTCAAGGTCTGGCCATAGGCCACGGTAGCTTCGAGCACCACGTCGAAGGTGAACGTGTAAGGTCCGGCCCCCAGGGGAAAGACGTCCCAGCTAAATGTCAGCTGCTGGCCGCTCTGCGCAACCGCGGGCGCGTCGCCGTCGGTGACCAGCAGATTGCCCACGTAGGTCATGCCCGCGGGCAACAGATCGGAAATCGCCACGTCGAAGGCGTCGGCCGTCGAGTCCCCCGTGTGGTCGAGCGACACGGTGAAGGTAATCGTGTCACCGCCGTCTCCGGACGTGGGATTGGCCACCTTGGTAACCACCAGATCGGGTTCCACGATCTCGATGGTGACCGTATCGTCGATCGTCCCACCGCTCCAGGTGAACGAGGCGTCGTTGGTCCGCGTTTCGCCGTTGACGTTGGCCAAAACGTTCAACACCACCGCCCGATAGACAATCGTCAGCGTTTCGGTCACCAAGTTGTCGGTGTTCGAATTGGTCAAGGTGCCGAAGTCCAACGAGAAACTGGTGTTGTTGAGGATCAGGGCGTCATTGGCGTCCGTCAGGATCTGGGCAAAGTCGCCGGCAACGCTGGTCGTCACGGCATCCGAGGACGGCGTGATGCTGTCGAAGGCGACCAGCGCCAATCCGGCCGGCATCGCGTCCTCGATCAACACGTCTGGCAGCGTTCCCTCGGGAATCGTCAACACCAAGGTGTAGGTTGCCAGTTCGCCGATGGTCAATTGCGGGTCCGCCGTGTGCGGCTCGCTGCTTCCGGAGAGCGACTTGACGAACAGCGGCTGGCCCGCAAGCGTGACGTCGGCCAGAGAGCTGTCTGCATAGTCGTTCACGCCGACCAACCCGTCCGAGCCGTCCCGTTCACCGTTGGGATCGCCCGCACCGCCGGGCGTTGCCGAACCGGTCGGATTGTCCAGCCCCACCGGGGTCCCGGCGCCGGGCAAACTCGTGTAGGTCACGTTCGCCGTGTTGGGGATCGTCTGGCCCGGCAGGACGTTGACCGACAAGATCGCGGTGTAGCGGACGACGAGGGTCCCGCCGGCGGGGACGGTCGCGATCGTCACGTCCACCGTCGTGCCGGCGGTACTGTCCGTGGCTCCCGATGCCCCGCCGCCGAAGGTGATCGAATCCACGGCTACGCTGGCAAACCACTGCGGATCCAGCACGTCGAGCAAACGCACCTCAAACGCCGTCGCGCTGCCGGTATTCGAGTAGCTGACTTCGTAGCTGACCGGATCCCCCGCATCCACCGGCTGCGCACCGACGAACGTCTTCACCACGTCGTCGATCAGCGGTTCGCGAACCGTCGCCGTGATGGTGTCGCTGGTCGCCGCCAGACTCCCGTTGCTGTACAGGGTCCCCGTATTGTCCAGCGGGTCCCCGTCGTCGTTGGTCGACAGGGCCGAGGCATTCAGCACGAGCGCATTGAATTCGACGACCACGTATTCCTCGTTGGCATCCGCTTCGCCGTTGACCAAGGTGCCGAGGTCGAACGTCGGGTCGGTGCCGTCGCCGAAGGGGCCGCCGAGCAGGTTGGCGGCAGGCATGGGGAAGGTCAGCGTTACGCCCGGCAGCGTGGTCTCGTTGCCCGCCACCCACGGCGACGAACCGAGATTCACGTCGTCCGACGAAATCGAACCGGGCAGGTCGGACACAAAGCCCACCAGGACGGTGCCGTCGTCCAGCAACTGCAGTCCGGCCGGCAGCGCATCACGGAACTCGACGACGGGGACCGTGCCGGCGGGGATCGGCAGGATCAAGCGATAGCGGATGATTTCGCCGATCGCCACGTCGCCGCCCAGGGTGTGCGGCTCGGACGTCGCCAAAATCGTCTTGTTAAAGGTGAGCGGAGGCGTGCTGAACTGGGCGTTGTCGCCGTCCCGGTAATCGTTGATCCCGCCGGAGCCGTCCCGCTCGCCGGTGGCCTGCCCGGAGCCGCCCGGGGTTGTCGAGCCGGTCGGGTTGTCGGGCCCCGGGGGTGTGCCGGCGCCGGGCAAACTGGTGTAGGTCATGCCGACAGCGTTGACGATGGTTTGGTTCGGCTGCAGCGCGATCGTCGTCACGCCTTGGAAAGTGAGCGTGACGCTGCCACCCACAGGGACGCTGGCCAGGGTCACGTTCAACTGGGCGGCGTTCGAGGCGTCCGTAGCGACGGTGGCCCCGGTCACGACCAGATTTCCGTTATAGGCAATGCCGGCCGGCATGACGTCGACGATCTGCACGTCGAACGCCGCGGTCGAGCCGGTGTTGGTAAAGGTCACCTCAAAGTAGACCGGCTGGCCGGCCTCGGTGGGAAACGGTGCGACGATCTGTTTGTTCACGTCCTCGATGCGCGGCTCGGCAATGGTCACGTCGACGGGATTCGTTGTGCCAAACGAGACCCCATCGACCAGCGCCGTCGCCGTGTCCGTCTTCACATCCCCGTCGTTCGTTTCCAGCGTGTTCAGGACCAGGACGTTGAACTCCAATACAATGAACTCGCGGTTCGCATCGTTGTCCGTGTTGACCACCGTACCCAGCGAGAACCCGGGATCGGTGCCGCTGCCGAACGGGCCGCCGCCGATCTGGGCCGCCGGCAACACGAACGTCGGCGTAATGCCGGCCACCGTCGTCTCGTCGCCCGCGATCCACGGTGTCGTTCCGATGCCTGGCACGCTGGAACTCATGCTGTTGAGGTCCGTCGAGACGAACGCCAAGCGGGTCGTGCCGTCATTCAGGAACTGCAACCCCTCCGGCAATTGGTCCACGAACTGAAGATTCACGACCGTGCCTTCCGGAAAGGGGGCTGTCAGGCGGAAGCGGGCAATCTCGCCGACGGCCAGCGAACTGCCCGAGGTATGCGGTTCCGACGTGGCCGCCAGTGCCTTCGTCTGGATCACTCCCGGCGTGGTCAGCGTCACGCTGTCGCTGTCCGCATAGTCGTTCACCGGTCCGCCGCTGCCATCTCGCTCCCCGTTGGCGGCTCCCGAGCCGCCGGGCGTCGTCGATCCGGTCGGATTGTCCGGCCCCAAGGGCGTGCCCGTGCCGGGCAGGCTGGTGTACGTCACATCGGCCGTGTTCGTGACCGTATCGCCGGGACCGACCTCGACCGTCAGCGTGGCCGTGAAACCGATCGTCACGCTGCCGCCGCTGGGCACGCTGACGAGCGTCAGATCCAACTGACCCGGCGCAGACGCGTTGCTGCCGATCGCCGCGCCGCTGACCGCGATGCTCCCGACGACCAGGGACAGCTCCGGCGGCATGACGTCCAGCACCCGCACGTCGAACGCCGTGGTTGTGCCCGCGTTGCTGAACGTGACTTGGAAGTAGGCCGGATCTCCCGCGTCGGCCGGAACCGGGGCCAAGAGCACCTTGTCGACGTCCGTGATCGAGGGCTCGCGCAGGGTGGCCGCGAGGGTGTTGGAGGTGAGCGCCGGATCGGTGCCTATCTGCGCCTGGAACCGGTTGTTCCGGATGCTGCCGTTGTTGTTCGTGCCGAGGTTCTCCACCAGGGCGTTGAACTCGATGATCACGTATTCCTGGTTGCCGTCCACTTCGCCGTTGGTCAGCGTCCCCAGGCTGAACACCGGATCGGTGCCGCTGCCGAACGGCCCGCCGGAAATCAGGCCGGCCGGGACGACGAATTCGGGAACGATGGCCGACAACGTGGTTTGGTCGCCTGCCAGATTCAAATCGGGCGGCGACCCCGGCGACGGATCGCTGAGCGCCGTCGAGGTGATCAGCGCCGGATTGTTGGACACCAGCGCCACCTTGGCGGTATTGTCATTCAGGAACAGCAGGCCGGCGGGCAACAAGTCAGTCAGCCGCAGGTCGGGAATGGTGCCTTGCGGGATTTGGGTCACCAGCCGATACCGCACGATCTCGCCGATGGCCAGGTTTGACCCGGCCGTGTGCGGCTCGGAGGTCGCGGCGATCGACTTGGTCAGCGCCAAATTGCGCGTTGTAATGTCGGCCCCGTCGCCGGCGCCGTAGTCGTTGACGCCGCCGGTCCCCGTCCGCTCGTTCGCATCCGGGCCGTCCAGCGAGGTCCATTGGATCGTCACCGTATTGCCGATGGTCTCGTTCGGCTCGACGCTCGTCGCCAAGGTGCCCGTTACCGTCACGGTGACCGTCTGGCCCTCCAAGAGGTCGAAGGACGAGGCGGGGATGGTCTGCAGGACGTTGCCGGGGGTGATCTCGAAAACGCCGTTCAGATCTCCCGGCGTGGATCGCGTGGCGGTGAAGCTGGGCGTCAGCAGAACCACGGGCAACGGATCCGAAAACGTCACATCGTAGGCGTCCGTGTTGCTGGTTCCCGCGTGGCTGATCACGATCGTGTACACCACCGTGCTGCCGGCCTGGCCGACCGTGCCCGCACCGTCGACCACGGCCGACTTGTCGGCCTGCAAGACGGGTTCGAGGATCGTCACGGGGTCGGCGCTGTCCTCCGGGGTGGATTCCGCATCGCCGTCGACGACCCACTCGAACCGGGCCAGGTTGTCGCGCACGCCGCCGCTTTGATTGCCCGCCGCGTTCAATACCACCACGGTGTACGTCAGCGTCAGGGTTTCGGCGGCGGTGTTGACCGTGTTGACGTTGGCGAGTGTTCCCAGGTCGAACTCCAGGACTTGCGCGGCGCCGAGCCCGTCGCCGGTCACAGTGGGATTGAACGACGCCGTGGTGGCAAAGGCATCGATCGAGGACGTCACGTCGCCGCTCGACGGCACGATGCTGTCCAGGCTGACAAACGCCAGCCCCAGGTCCAGCGTGTCCACGATCCGGGCCGAGTCGGTTACGCCTTCGGGCAACGTGATGACCACTTCATACTGGATTGTTTCGCCGATGGTGACTTCCGTCAGCAGATCGTTGTTCGAGGTATTGACGCTGGTGCCCACCAGCGACTTGGTCAGCGCCGGATCGCGAGTCGTCACGCGGGCGTCGTCGCTGAGGTCCGTTGCGGTGTGGTCCGGCCCGCCCTCGGCACCGGCGTAATTGAACAGCGTGGCCGTGTTGGTCAGCGTCTGCCGGGGCTGGACCGCGTTGGCATCCGGCGGACTGACGGCGACCAGATCGTAGGTGATCACCAGGATGTTGCGGCCGTCGGCCGGATCGTACTCGTCCAACGCTCCGGCGTTGGTGTTGTCCCCCGGCGGGTTTCCCGCGGTCGTCGTGGGCCCCGGATCGGTCAACTCGATTCCGCCGGCAGGATCGAACAATCCGCTGCCCAGAGTGGTAAAGCCGATCGCCGCGCCGGTGCCGTCCGCAACGCTCAGATTCAGCCCGCCGCCGCCCGGCACGGCAAACCCCGCCGGCAGCGTGTCTCGGATGCTGACGTCGAACGCCCCGGCGCGGCTGGTACCCGTGTTCTGCACAACGATGGCAAACCGCACCAGGTCGCCCGCGTCGATGCCTGACAAATTGCTGTTGACGGGCTGATCGTCCAGGCCATCGGACGTCACGGTCCCTGTGAAGCCGGGCGATGTGCCCGGCAAGTTGAACGTGACCCCGGCCGGGCCGACGGCCGCGGGAGTGAACGTGAAACCGCTGGTGCGGTTTGTCGACACCACGCCCTTGGTGATGTCCAGCACGGGCTGGCCCAGTTGGATCTGGACCAGTTGGTCGTCGTTGACACCGACGTTGGACGAATTCTGCTCTTCCGCGCGGACGATGTTCGTAAGAAACAGCTCATCGGCAAACGGATCGTCGCGGACCGTGACGGTGAACAGGATCTGGACGCGGGTGGCCGTGCTGACGGCGCTGTCGTAGGTCCCGTAGTAGAACTCCAGACTGTTGGGGCTGGGATTCGCGGGGGGCGGAGACGTCGGGTCGGCCGTCAGCGCGGGGAAAAACTGCGAGCCGGGTGGGCTGGAATTGTAAAACGTGTCCAAAGGGCCGAGTTTGGCGTGCCCGGCGGCAGGAACGGCCGCGCTGGGCGCAGCGGCGTCGAAGACCCACGCCGGCCCGACAAGGCCGTCGCCGTCGGCGTCCCAGACGCGGAATACGGGCAGAGGCAGGAAGTCGGTCAGCCGCAACTGCTCGAAGTTCGAAATCGGCAGCGTGTACTCGATGCTGTAGGTCACGTTGTCGCCGGGAGCCAGGTTCGACGGCGAGAACGCCGTGCTGCCGTTGACGGCGTAGATCGACTTGTCGACCTCGCCCGTGACAATCGTCAGCCCGGCCGCGCTATCATCCGTCTCCTCGGCCAGCAAGACCGTGTTGATATCACCGTCCTCGGCGTTCTGCCGGACGCTGCCCGCGATCACCACGTCGTTGTTGATCGAGTCGCCCTGGTCCACGCTGATGTCGCCGCTGGGTGGCGTCTGCGCATAGCTCTCCTGAATGACCGTGCGAAAGCGAATCACGCCGATGGCCGCCGCGGCTCGGCCGGCATCCGATTCACCGTGCGTGCAGCCGCCTTCGAGGATCCCATCCGCGGCCCCGGCGTTGATCAGAGCCTGCGAGACGTTGAACTCCAGCGTCTCGGTGCCGTTCACGGCGTCGTTGTCGGTGAACGTGTATGTGCTGCCCGCGACGAATGACCCGACGACGTTGCCGTTCCGGTCCCACAGGTCGAAGGTCGGGGTAAAGGACAATAAAAAGTCCTGCCCGTCCCGGATCGTATCGGTCACGATCAAGTCGCCGTACGTGTAATAGTCCGAGATCTGAAAGTCCAGGGTGTACTCGACGGTATCGCCCGGAGAGGTCCCTGGCGCAGGCACGTCGACCACGACCGCCGCGTCTTTCTGAATCGCGATCGACTTGTCGTCCAGGATGTGGTCCGGATTGACCGGATCGGGCTCGGCGACGGCGTTGTCAATTCCCGCCGGATCGCGCGGATCAAGCGGATCCCAGTCACCGACCGACCGGGCATCGTTGGGCGACGTCGAGCCGATTGGCGGCGGCGGTCCCAGGACCGGACCGAAATCGTCCTCGCCGTCGAGCGGGATCACGCGGTCGCCGTTGGCGTCGAACTCCGGCACGTAATACGTCAGCACGACGGTGACATCGGCCCCGCCGGTGCCGAGGACACTGCCGACCGTTCCCAGTAGCCGCTGCGACGGAAACGTCGAGTTCGCTGGACCGAAAGGAGTGGCAAGGACACTGGCGGGAATGGCCGCTGGCGAAGAGCTGATCCCCGTGACTACGACGTTGTTGGGCAGGCCGTCGATGATGTCCAGATTGGTGACCGTCTGTCCGGGCGCGATGCTGGTGGTCAGCGTCCAGGTGCGGGGATAGTTCGCTCCCGTCGCCGTCTCGTCTTCCGGGCCGCCGTAGGTCTTGGTCATCCGCATCACGACGGGCGTTGTCGATTCGGTTTCCGCCCAGGTGCTGCTGTCGCTGCCGGTGCTGCCCGGCGTCAGGATCGACGGGTCCGTCGCCGGATTGTCCAACTCGTCGCAGCCCAACTGGAACCCGCCGCGGGCCCGTACGGTCAGCGGCGTGTTCAAGTCCGCCCAGTTCGACATGGCCGCCGTGACTTGGATGGCCGCCTCCGGCTGGGCGGGGACGAACGAGCCGAAGGGCAGTTGGAAAACCACCAGCTGATCGCCCGCCGTGCCCGTGACCATCAACGGATCGCCCAAACTGTCCAATGCGTACGGATGCTCGACCGTGCCCGTCGTGCCAGGCCCGGGGCCGTCGTCATCCGGGAACTGAAATACGGTCGATGTCACGGACGTACCCAGATACGTCGCGCTTACGAACGTCAACCCGTCGGGAGTCGCCGTCCCGGCGGCACCGTCCGCTCCGTTACGCGGCAGAACCAGGTCCGCAAACGGCCCGTAGCCGGGATCGGTCCCGGTGTTGTCGAAGACCACCGAAAAGTTGACGTTCTGGCCAATGAACGGTTCCGCCGGCAAATTGAGCGATACGGCGGGGATGGCGTCGCATGCCAACAACCGCCGGTCTTCCAGTGCTTCTAGAAATAGCGGACGCCGGCGCCGCGTTGGGCTGGCGGCTCTCCGCTTGTTGGGGCGGACTCTTACTGACTCCAACCGTCCTCGAAACGACATTGCAAATTGCCTCGTTGTGGTGATTGGCGAGACGTGCGCACGAACTCATTGCCAAGCCGCGGTTCGCTGTGCGCCGCTGTCCAAGGGGTGAAACTGCGTGTTGGACGTTCCTGTTCCGTTGGAAGTCCATTCCGAATGCAGGAAAAAGAAGGATTCTCGCGAAAATCCCGATCCTCCCGTCTATATCGAAGATTCTATCTCATTTATAGGGTTTGGCAAGAAGAATACGCGGTCTCAGAGCGTTGAAATTCGTTAATAATTTGGCGCCGAAGAAATGCTTCATTCGCGTGAATCGTCCGCAGTTCAAATACCGTGGGGCTGACGCCGCTACGTTCGCCGCAGGGATCAAGATCCACCGGGCGTGGTAACGCCGTGTCCTAGGTGCCTCTGCGTTTCACTTTTTGCGAGTTGCCACAGCCGCTCGGGCGGTGGTCCCATCGGGGAGAACCAACGGCTGGCCGGGATGCTGGGGGGCGTGCGGGAGGAGAGAAGTGGACAAACGGCGGGCCAGCGCATGTTGGTTGCAGCCGAAGGGGCTTGGCGGCTAAGATACTGGGGTCTTGTGCTGCCGTTGGCCCGGCCATTGGGAACCGTTCATGTTTGGGATCGACTTCGGCTTCGTCCACCCCTGGTACCTGGCGCTGCTGTTGCTGCTGCCCTTGTTGTGGGCCTGCAGCTTCCGCAGTCTGTCCGGCTTGGGCCCGTACCGGCGGCTGTTCGCGCTGGGGTTCCGCACGCTCGTCTTTGTCCTGATCGTACTGGCCCTGGCCGAAGTCCAAACGCTGCGGACCAGCGAGAAGGTAACGGTGACCTACCTGCTGGATCAATCCGAAAGCATTCCGCTCGCCCAACGCCAGGCCATGCTGGATTACGTCCGCCAGGCCGTGGCCCGGCACCGCGATGCGGATCGGCGGGACTGCGCCGGCGTGATCGTCTTTGGCCACGACGCCGTGATCGAAGTCCCGCCGTTCGACGACGACATTCCCTTCTTGAATCTGGACAGCACGCTGGGACTGAGGACCGACGCCACCAACCTGGCCGCAGCCCTGAAGATGGCCGGCGCGACGTTTCCGGAGGACAGCGCCAAACGCATCGTGGTCGTCAGCGACGGCAACGAGAACATCGGCGACGCCCGCTCGATCGCCAGTTCGCTGGCGGATCAGGGCGTCGGCATTGACGCGGTGCCCGTGCGGCTGGCCAGCCGCGGCGAAGTGCAGGTCGAAGAAGTGGTCTTGCCCAGCGACATCCGCCGCGGCCAGCCGATCGAGGCCCGTGTGGTGATCGATAATCTGACTCCGCCAGCGGACGACGGGGCTGGCGGCACGGTCCGCGGAAAGCTCAAGCTGATCCGCCAGTCGGGCCGGCAGGAAGAGCTGCTGAATCCCGACAGCCAGGACTTGGAATTGAAGCCGGGCAAGAACGTGTTCTCGTTCCAGCACAAGATCGACGAAGTGAGCGTGTATACGTACAAAGCCGTGTTCGCGCCGGATGATCCGCAGGACGACCGGGTGCCGCAGAACAACCAGGCCACCGCGTTTACCCACGTGCGCGGCAAGGGCCGCGTGCTGGTGATCGAAGACGCGGACCACAAAGGCAGCTTCGACTATCTGGCCGGCCGGCTCCGCGCGAACAATATCGAAGTGGCCCAGCAGAGCAGCGACGCCCTGTTCACCAGCCTGGCGGAACTGCAAGCCTACGATTGCGTCGTGCTCGGCAACGTGCCGCGCAGCAGCGGAGCGGACGCGAATTCCGTGTCCAGCTTCAGCGACGAGCAGATCAAGATGCTGGTGCAGAATACCGAGCGGTTCGGCTGCGGGCTGGTCATGCTCGGCGGCGAGAACAGTTTTGGGGCGGGCGGCTGGGCGAACACCGAACTGGAAAAGGCCATGCCGGTCGACTTTCACATCGAAAACGCGCGGATCCGGGCGGTCGGCGCGCTGGTGATGATCATGCATGCGTCGGAGATCGCCGAGGGCAATTACTGGCAGAAGGTGATCGCCCGCGAAGCGCTCAAACCGCTGGGTCCGATGGACTACTGCGGCTTGATCCATTGGGGACCGGGCAAGGAGGAGTGGCTGTGGCGCGAAGGCAACCGGGGCCTGGTCCGCATCGGCGAACGCCGCAACAAGCTGATGGCCGCCGTCGATCGCATGACGCCGGGCGACATGCCGCAATTCGATCCGGCCATGAAAATGGCCCTGGGCGATTTCAACCAGGTGAACGCCTCGGTCAAGCACATGATCATCATCAGTGACGGCGACCCGTCGCCGCCGAGCTTCACGACCGTGAACGGCTTCACGCGGCAAAAGATCAAGATCTCGACGGTCGCGGTCGGATCGCACGGCCCGGCGGGGCACAAGACGTTGCAAGACATCGCCACGGCCACCGGGGGCCAGTACTACGTGGCCAAGAGCGCCAAAGCGCTGCCGCGGATCTTTCAGATCGAAGCCCGCCGCGTCGCCCGTCCGCTGATCAAAGACCTGCAGGACGTGCCGCCGCGGTTGGCGTATCCGCACGAAATGCTGCAAGGCATCGGCGAGCCCCTGCCGCCGCTGCGCGGATTCGTCATGACTACGGTCAAGCAAAATCCGCTGGTCGAGGTGGCCCTGCTTTCGCCCGATCCGCCCGATCGCCAGAACGCGACGGTCCTGGCCAGCTGGACCTACGGACTGGGGCGCACGGTGGCGTTCACGACCGACGCTGGTCATCGCTGGGCCAATGCCTGGACCCGTTGGGAGAACTACGACAAGTTCTTCTCGCAAATGATCCGCTGGGCGATGCGGCCGATGAACGAGGAGGGGAAATTCTCCGTCGCCACCAACGTCCGGGACGGCAAAGTGCGGGTGGTCGTGACGGCGCTGGACAAGGACGACCAATTCTTGAACTTCCTGAACATGTCGGCTGGGGCCGTGGATCCGAATCTGGACGATTTCGAAGTCAAGATCGAACAAACCGCGCCCGGCCGTTACGTGGGCGAGTTCGCGGCAGACAAGGCGGGCAGCTACTTTGTCAACATCGTGCCGGGGCCAGGCCAGGCGCCGATCCTGGCTGGCGTGACGGTGCCGTATTCGTCCGAATTCCGCGATCGCGAGACGAATGTCGAACTGTTGCGCAAGCTGGCGGTGCAGACGCCTCAAGGCGGCCAGGCGGGCCAATTGATCGAAGGCGATTTGGAGCGGGGCAAGTTGCAGGGACTCGTCGCGTTCAACACGTTCCGGCACAATCTGGCCAAGGCGATCAGCCGGCAAGACATTTGGCCGCTGGTGCTGCTGATCACCGCTTGCGTCTTCTTTGCCGATGTCCTGGTCCGCCGCGTGACGATCCATTTTTATTGGATCGGTCCGGCACTGGCGTGGCTATGGGCGCGCACCCTGCGGCGTCCGCAGGCGTCGGGTCCGGACGAGCGGATGGAGCGTCTGCGGAGCCGGAAGGCCGAGGTCAGCGGGCAACTGGACGAGCGGCGAGCGGCGGCGCGGTTCGAGCCGCAAGTGGACGAAGCGGGCGGCGGCAAGCCCCCGTCGTTGGAAGAAGTTCTGCAGGACACCGGCGGCGCACCGCCCAAGCCGGCACCGCCGCGCGCGTCCGCCGAGCAAGGCCCGCCGGGAACACCCGCCGGAAAATCGTACACCGAACGCCTGTTGGAGGCGAAAAAGAAAGCCTGGAAGGACAAAGAGAGTTAGGCGGTCCAGTTGGAGTCCACGCTTTAGCGTGTTGCGTGGCAGCCTAAAGGCTGGACTCCAACGTTGCGCCCCCAGAAGGAGAGCAGATGAGTATTGGCGAATCGATGCAGCAGCGGTCCGAGGAATTCCGGCGGCGATACACGGCCGTGCGCGAGCAGATCGGACGCGTGATCGTCGGGCATGACGAGATCGTCCACGGCGTGTTGACCTGCTTGTTCGTGGGCGGCCACTGCCTGCTGGAGGGCGTCCCGGGCCTGGGCAAGACGCTGTTGGTGCGGACGCTGGCCGCAGCCCTGGATTTGCACTTTTCCCGCATCCAGTTCACGCCCGACTTGATGCCCGCCGATATCCTGGGCACGAACATGGTCTTGGAGACGCCCGACGGCAAACGTGTGTTCGAGTTCCAGCAGGGGCCGATTTTCACGCAGATCTGCCTGGCGGACGAAATCAACCGCGCTACGCCCAAGACGCAATCGGCCCTGTTGGAGACCATGCAGGAAGGCACGATCACCGCCGCCGGGACGCGTTACGAATTGAAGCGGCCGTTCTTCGTGATGGCGACACAAAATCCCATCGAGCAGGAAGGCACGTATCCGCTGCCGGAAGCCCAGCTGGACCGATTCTTCTTCAAGCTGCAGGTCGGCTATTCCAGCCGCGAAGAACTGGCCACGATCGTCGAACGCACGACTCGCGGCATCACGGTCGCCGCCGAGAAAGTGATGGACGGCAGCGAGATCCTCAAGTGGCAGCAGTTGGTCCGCGAAGTCATCCTGGCCACGCACGTGCAAGACTACATTGTCCGCCTCGTGCTGGCGACGCACCCCGGCGGACCGTTTGCCGTGCCGATCACCAACCAGTACCTGCGTTGGGGCGCCAGTCCGCGGGCCGCTCAGACCCTGGCCTTGGCATCCAAAGTCCGGGCGCTGCTCGAAGGCCGTTACAATGTCAGTTTCGAAGACGTGCGGCGAGTGTACTTGCCTGCGCTGCGGCACCGCGTGATCCTGAATTTCGAGGCCCAGGCCGAGTCCATCGACACCGACCACGTCCTGTTGGAGATCCTGGAAAAGCTGCCGGAAAAAGCGGACACCGCGGTAGTGACCGCCAAGCTGGCAGACGCTCCGAGTCTTTAGTTCGGAGGATACGAGCCGCGTTCGCGCAAGTTGGAGTCCAGCCTTTAGGCTGTCCGGACAGCCTAAAGGCTGGACTCCAACGTGATAACCGGCCTGTGGATTACGTCGCTGTGTATTGTTCCTTTCCTTGCTCCCCTGGTCGTAGGCGAAAGGCACCTTGAGTATGGCCTCCCGCACCGCCCCATCCACGTTGCTCAGTCCCGAACTGCTGGCGCAGTTGGAGCGTCTGGAGTTGGTGACCCGCAAGGTGTTCCGGGGCCGGATGAAAGGCGAACGCCGCAGCCGGCGGCGGGGGCAGAGCGTCGAGTTTGCCGATTTCCGCAACTATGTGCCGGGCGATGATCTGCGGTTCATCGACTGGAACCTGTACGCGCGGCTGGAAAAGCTCTTCCTTAAGCTGTTCCTGGAGGAAGAGGACCTGCACTTCTACGCCTTGATTGACGTCAGCGCGTCGATGGATTTTGGCGAGCCGACCAAGCTGCATTTTGCGAAACAGCTGGCCGCCTCGCTGGGCTTCATCGGCCTGTGCCGCGCGGACCGGGTCAAGATCGAGGCGTTGGGCGCGACCCGCGCGCGGCCCGGCCCTGTGTTGCGGGGGCGCCAGAGTCTGTGGCGGATGCTGCAATACGTCGAGGCCCTGGGACCGGGATTGAACGTGCCGCTGGCGGCCAGTGTCAAGGACTTCTGCCTGCAGAACAGCGGCAAAGGCATCTTGGTCTTGATCAGTGACCTGATGGACAAGAACGGTTACGAATCCGCACTGCGGTTTCTGCTGGCTCAGGATCTGGATGTGTACGTGATTCACGTCCTGTCTCCGGAAGAACTGGAGCCGGAACTGAAGGGCGACTTGAAGCTGGTCGATTGCGAGGATCGGGACTTTGCCGAAATCACGGTCAGCCGGCCGCTGCTGGACCGTTACCGCCGCACGCTGGCCGCCTTTATCGACGGCGCCCGGGAATTCTGCACCCGCCGGGGCATGAATTACTTGATGACCAGCACCCAGACGCCCGTGGACCAACTCGTCTCCAGCTACCTGCGCCAACGTGGGCTGGTCAAGTAGCCGCCCCGCCGCGCGCGGTCGCGTGGTTCCTCCGCTCCCCGATTCCGTGCGTCGAAGTCCTTGGGATGGACGAAAACGTCTAACCCATTGCGGAGCCCGTTGCCATCGCGTTCCACGGTTCGATGATTCGCAGTCCTTTGGCCTGCAGCACACGGTAACAGTCGGGCAGATCGAAGCGGGCCAGGACATTGGGCAGCAAGGCCGACAGCGGCCAGTCGTACACCTCCGACTCGGCTATGTCGCGATACGAAGTCAAGGCGTTTTTCAGCGTCACCTGCTTGGCCGACGGGTGCAGTACTGCTGCAAACGTCCCGGCTAATGCGCCCCAGCCCTTGGCAACCAAGTGGACGTCGGTGTGCCCCAGACTGGCCAGCCAGTCCAGTACGCCCAGCACGTCGTGCGTCTTCTGGCCCAGGTACGGCCGGTCCAACATCAAGCTGTGGATGGCGTAGAAGAAATCGCTCCCGTAGCGGCTGTGGAACGTGTTGACGCCGCACGTTTCCGGACGCGATTCGCCGATCCCGCGCACGTCGCACGTGAACACGGGGGAATCCGGTTCGGCTTGCATGGCTTCGCGGATCAAGGGCTCCTCGCGCAGTTCGGCATCGCTGGACAAATGAGCCACATACAGAATCGCCCGCGTGCCCGTGCGCGGCGGACGCGAAACCCACGACTCCCGGTACAGGCGATAGACCAGCGCCTGGATGCCCGGCTCGGTTTCCACAGCGTACGCCACCGCCTGCGGCAGCGGATAACGGCGGGCGCTCAGATAGCGCAGAATCCGATAGTCGGGCGTTCCGGCGCGGGGCGGCAGCTTCAAAACGTCCGTCACGGCTCGAGTCAAGGCTTCGCCCGACACGTCGCCTCGTGCCGCCGTCAGAGCCCGGGATTTTTCGCGCGTGAACTGAAACACGGTGCGTGCGTCCTGTTCGGCAACCTGGCCTTTCGGAGTACACCACAGCGTTTGGTCCTCTTCGAGCGTCAGCGGCGGCTCCGCGGTCGCCTCGGAGACCTTCGTGACCTGATTGAACCAGCGATACATGGCTTCGCGGTTCTCCTGCGTATAGCCATGCGTCGTCGGGCCGATGAACACACCAATCTGATTTGGGACGCCCAGCAATTCGTACAGCCGCCGCAGCCGCGCGTGGGCTTCTTCGACGCCGCGGGCGTCGAAATAGTCCCGCTCCTTGCCTAGGATGATGACCGGCTTGGGGGCCAGGGCCGCCAGGAAATCGTCGTGGTCCAGTCCCAACGCGAGGGCCTGCGGCGGGCATTGCTCGGTATCGGCCGGCAGTTCGTTCTCCATGTTCCGCCGGAATGTCGTGACAAAGCAGGACGGGGCCGCCATCGACCAACGCTGCTCGACGCCGCACAGCCAGGTGGTCATCGTACCGCCGCCGGAATTGCCGGTGACGCCGATCTGCTGCGGATCCACTTCGGGCCGGGTCAGCAGGTAATCCAATGCGCGGATACCGTCCCACGCGCGCCACATGCCCAGAAATTCGCCGACCAGGAACTGCTGGTTGCCCGCGATCAGGTGTTCCGTCACACCCGCTCCAAACCGCGGCGTCAGGTCTTCCTTGACGTACTGCAGCCGTTCGCCTTGGCCAATGGGATCGTAAATCAAGCACGCGTATCCCATGCGGGCCAGTCCCTGGGCGAACGATTGGTACGCCTTCTCCGCCTTGCCGTTGGTCGAGTGCCCACAGGTGCCGACGACGCCGGGCACGCGCTGCGAGCGGCCCGTCGGCAGGTACAGATTGGCCGTCACGGGAAAGCCGGGCCGGCTGTCGAAGATCACTTTTTCGATTCGGTAGACATCCCGCTCGACAGCGCCCGTGACGCGAGCCTTGAGCGGCGTGCGTCCGGGTTCGGGGCCGAAGCATGTCCGGATCCTGGCCCGTACGGACTGGACGTAAGCTTCCGCGTCCGCCTTGGTTTGTAGTGCCTGTTTAGCGGCCACTCCTTTGGCTTCGGCAGTCCGCACCTGCGCGACAAAGTACTCCTGGACCATGCGCGGAAAACGATTCAGGGGCGGCAGGGGCGACGACGGTTCGGCGGCCGACGCTTCGTCGGCTGCCAGCCACGGCAGCAGAGGCAGGCTAACGGCCTGGACCACGGCGGCCTGCAGCAATTGACGGCGGGACAAAGACCAGTTCTGACGGGACGGCAAGTGTTGTGTCGTTTTGGCACGCATGACATTGGCTCCTTTGTAGCGGATTATCGGGGGTGGCAAGACGAAAAGAAACCGGGGGCAGCAATCCGTACGT
This sequence comes from uncultured Pirellulaceae bacterium, assembly GCA_964645045.1. Taxonomy (GTDB): domain Bacteria; phylum Planctomycetota; class Planctomycetia; order Pirellulales; family Pirellulaceae; genus Anammoximicrobium. The sequence goes on from CAZXYZ010000041.1 coordinate 26,273, forward strand.
GGCCAAAGGCGTCGGGTGCCAATGCGCGCGGTGCCTCCCTTGCAACACCCCGCGGCATGGCGGTTCGTCCGTTGACTGCCTAGAATGAACCGCAGAGAACGACTTCGAAGTGGCGGATGGAGTCCGAAGGGGCAAGCGGGCAAGCCACGCGCCGGCCAACCCCCCTTGGTTCACCAGATTTCCGTGTTTAGCCTAAGTCCTGTGGCGAAGAAGCGTCTTCCTGTTGTTTCTCTCCGCTAGCGAGCCTGTTGGGCTTGACGTCAGTCCATTGATTTAGCTACACGACGTTCACGTCGTTCATCGGAAGACAATTCGTAACGCTCCTCGATTGCAGGACCTCTCATGTCGAGTATCTGGTACAGGCAGTTTCGGGGATCATTGCGACGCATGCTGAGACGTGCGGCAGTTGCCGCCGTTGCCCCCGTGAGGAAATCACCGTTAGTGCCTCCGAATCGACGTCTGACCGGTCATGTTCCGACGACCGGACTCTGGGTCGACTCGCAAGGCAAGCAGATCGGTGCAACGTATGTTCCCGTCCATCCGCCGTGCGACGTAAACCGCGACCTGCCGGGAGTTGATTCGGCCGTCTTGCGACACTTTCCGGTAGGCTTGTATCGCACCGCTGAAACGTACGTGGCATCGATACCCGGAGGAAGGACCTTGGGCGTCGATGGCCTCGTTTTGACGCCGGATGGACGATTGCTGATGGACGTCAGTGATCGTCGGGGCAAGCCGCTGGAAGAGTTTCGCGAAATGTCATGGCTGCAGTTGCCGCGTGTGACAAATTGGAGTGGAACCGTCGCCGTGCTCGGGGTCCGCCACTGCGGAAACTACTATCACTGGCTTGTCGACATCTTGCCTCGAATCGAACTACTGCGATTGGTTGGTGCAAAAGTCGACCGGTACGCGGTGTTCGTCCAGCACGCTTTCCAGCGCGACACGCTCCGCATGTTCGGGATTCGCGATGATCAAATCATTTCCACTCACGTTCATCGTCACATACAGGCCGAGACGCTCTTGGTGCCTTCGATCCCGGGTACCACTGGCAACATGCCGCCTTGGGTCGGAGAGTTTCTGCGAAGGTCGCTGCGCCCGGCAGTTCGGCAACGGTTGCCAGTCTCCGGACAACGCCGGCGACTTTACGTGTCCCGTCGACATGCGAAGGCCCGTCGTGTTGCCAACGAAGCAGAGATTCAGGGGATCCTGGCGGCGCACGACGTGGAAACCGTTGTTTCCGAGGAGTTGTCAGTCGCTGAACAGATTGCACTCTTCACGCAGGCGGAACTGGTTGTGGGCGCCCACGGCGCTGGATTGTCCAATATCGTGTTCTGCGACAATCCCTGCGCGATTGTCGAGCTGCACGGAGACCGCGGCGTTAATCCCTGTTTTTGGGCCATGGCGTCGACTTGTGGATTTGCCTACCTGCCGCGCCTTCTGCCTCAAGTGCGCGAAGATTTGCTCGTGAGCCCGGAGGTCCTGGATGCGACTTTGCGCGAGGCGATCCGTCTCGTTAGTGCCTCCGATTGCATCAGGTGCGCGTGACGCGCGCCGCGGGGCGATCTCGTACACCCGGTGCCCCAACGCATGGGGAGAACCGGCGGGCTTACGCCGGCCGTTCGCCTCTCGGCATGCGGCTCCGGGGCTTTATGCCAGCAGTTCTGTGATCACCCGCGCAGGCTCGACGCCGGTTAGACGCTGGTCCAGTCCCTGGTACTTGACGGTAAACCGCTGGTGGTCAAAGCCCAGCAGATGCAGGATGGTGGCGTGGAAATCGCGCAGGTGGACGGGGTCGGCGATGATGTTGTACGAGAAATCGTCGGTCTCGCCGTAGATTGTCCCGCCCTTGACGCCGCCGCCCGCCATCCAGATCGTGAAACAGCGGGGATGGTGGTCGCGGCCGTAGTTTTCTTTGGTCAGACCGCCCTGCGAGTAAATCGTGCGGCCAAACTCGCCGCCCCAGATGACCAGCGTGGAATCGAGCAGGCCGCGCTGTTTCAGATCCTGAATCAGGCCGTAACACGCTTGATCGACGTCCCGGCACTGGTCGGGCAAGCGGCCGGCGACGTTCGAGTGCGTATCCCAGTTGTTGTGATAGACCTGGACGAACCGCACGCCCCGCTCGACCAACCGCCGGCACAGCAGGGCCGTGTTGGCGAACGTGCCGGGCGTCTTGGCGGCGTCGCCGTACAACGCAAACGTCGCTTCCGGCTCGGTGTTGATGTTCGCCAGATCCGGCACGCTGGACTGCATGCGGAACGCCAATTCGTACTGGGCAATCCGGGTCTGGGTTTCGGGGTCGCGAAGGCTCTGGTAGTTGATTTCGTTCAGGGCCTTGATCCCGTCCAGCGTCTTGCGGCGGATCTCGGCGGGCACGCCCGGCGGGTTGTTGATGTACAGGATCGGATCGCCGGCGGACCGAAAAGCCACGCCGGCGTGTTCGCCCGGCAGATAGCCGGACGACCACAGCCGGGCCGAGATGGCTTGGACCTGCTCGGTGTTGGTCGGCTTGGCGACCAGGACCGCAAACGTCGGCAGGTTTTCGTTCAGCGAACCCAATCCATAGGACATCCACGCGCCCAGGCAGGGCCGGCCGGTGTTCATGTTGCCGGTCTGGATGTACGTGATCGCCGGCTCGTGGTTGATCGCTTCGGTATGCATGCTGCGGACGAAGCACATCTGGTCGACCATCTTGGCGGTCCAGGGCAGCAGTTCGCTGACCCACATGCCGCATTGACCGTGCTGGGCGAATTTATACTTCGACGGCGCGATCGGGAACCGTTTCTGGCCGGATGTCATCGTCGTCAACCGCTGGCCCATGCGGATCGAATCGGGCAGGTCCTTGTCGTAGTATTCCTGCATCACGGGCTTGTAGTCGTACAGGTCGATCTGGGACGGACCGCCAACCATGTGCAAGTAGATAATGTGTTTGGCTTTGCCGGCAAAGTGGGCCAGCGTCGGAGGGACGGAGGCTGGGGACGCGGCGGCTTGACCGGCCAGGCGGTCGGGGCCCAACAGCGAGGCGAGGGCGGCCCAGCCGAGGGCGTGGGACCCTTGAGCAAAGAAGTGGCGGCGGGTGATGTTCAGGCCGTGTTCTTGGAACGGGGACATGGGGCGGTCCTTGAAGGGGCAGTCAGGTCAGTAGCTTACGAGGTAGAGCCTCGTAACCAGGGGGCAGGAAGTCCGGGCTATTTCGTTAATACCTCGTCCAGGTTCAGCAATTCGTTGGTCAACATCGTCCAGGCGGCCAAAGCGGCGGGGTCCAGTGCCGGATCGGGTTTGGACTCGCCCACCGTCAGCAATTGCCGGGCATCCTCGACGTGGGCGGCGTAATAGCTTGACAGGTCGGCCAGCGACCCTTGCACGACCGGCACTTCGGCCGCGTGGAGCGGACGGCACAGCAAGCGTTGCGCCACATAGTCCAAGCGGCTTTCGACCGAGTCTCCGCCGTGGACAAGCGCGGCTTGGGCCAGGTTTCGAGCGGCCTCGACGAACTGCGGATCGTTCAGCGTGACCAGGGCTTGCAGCGGAGTGTTGGTCCGTTCGCGGCGGACCGTGCAGACCTCGCGGCTGGGCGCGTTAAAGATGTCCATCGAGGCCGGTGGGGCGCTTCGTTTCCAGAACGTGTACATACTGCGACGGTACAGGTTCTCGCCCGCGTCCCGGCGGTACTCGCGGGTATTGCTGCCGATCATGGCCACCGCTTCCCACACGCCGTCGGGCTGATACGGCTTGACGCTCGGGCCGCCGATCTTGGGCGACAGCAGGCCGCTGGCGGCCAAGGCATAGTCGCGGACCATCTCGGCGTCCATGCGAAAGCGGGGCCCGCGCGAAAACAGCCGGTTTTCCGCGTCTTTTTCGAGTTTTTCCGGCGTCGCGGCCGCCGACTGGCGATAGGTCGCCGACGTGACCAGCAACTTGAAAAACTTCTTGATGTCCCAGCCGCCCTCGCGGAATTCGACGGCCAGCCAGTCCAGCAGTTCCGGGTGCGAAGGCAGCTCGCCGGAGACGCCGAAATCGCCGGTGGTGCGGACGATGCCGGTGCCGAACAGTTCTTGCCAGTAGCGGTTCACGGTAACGCGGGCGGTCAGCGGATGCTCCGGGCGCAGCAACCACTGGGCGAATCCCCAACGATTCTTGGGCAGTTCCGGCGGCATCGGCGGTAGGATGTCCGGTGTGTCGGGGTGGACCTCGTCGCGGCGTTTGTCGTACTCGCCGCGGAACAGCACATACGCCATCGCCGGCTCGTTACGTTCCTGTTGTACGTGCGCGACCGTACTGCGCCCTTTGATCGCGGCCTGCTCTTGTTCGAGTGCGGCCAGCTTGTGGGCGGCATCCCGGTACGGCTGGTCCAAGCCGTCCAGCCACCAGGCGAACAGCTCATCCCGTTCGGCGTCGCTCCGTTGTTCTGCGGGCTTGGTCGCCAGGTGAGCGACTCGCGTGCCGGTCACGAGCTGACCGGCTTCCTGCGGGGAAAGCGTGCGGCCGTAGATCCGCAGATCCTGGTACGCCACATCGTCCAACCGCGACTGAGTGCTCCGCTGAGCGACTTTCAACGGCACGCCGGTGCGGATCGTGTTCTTCAGTTGGTCCTTCAACACGCGCACGCCCTGCGGCTGGCCGTTCACAAAGACCTTCACGCCGCTCGCTTTGCCCGAGCCGTCATAAGTCACCAGGACGTGGCTCCACTGCCCGGCTTTCAACGGCTCGTTGGCCACGACCTTCAATGCATCTTCGTCCCACTTGCTGATGATGTGCGTACCGGGCCGGCCGTTTTCGAGCCACAGGTCCCAGCCGCGATAATCCATCTGGTCGTCCATGCGCGCGAACAACGCTCCGCCGGCATCGGCTTTGGGCAGTTTGACCCACGCGCCGAACGAGAAACCTCGATCCTTCTCGAAATCGCCGGCTTCCGGCACTTCGATCGTGACCCCGGGGGCGGATTTGTATGCGGCTGCGGCGACGTGGCCGGCCTCGGACGCCAGGGCCGCCGGCAGCGGCAGCGGCAGCGATTTGGACTGGCCGTCGACCGTCACGGCCACGTGGTCGGCTGCGCCGTCATTCAAGGGAGCATGAAAACTCAAACCGTCCGTGGGGACGGCGGATGTCAAGTCCGCCGGCTTGGCTTCCACCAGCCAACGGTCGAAGTCGGCTCGCGCCGCATTGCGCCGCTGTTCGACTTGCTGTTTGACGGCGGCGATTTCCGGGCCGATCGCGTCCCACCGAGCCCGGTCTTCCGGCAGGGGCACCATCAGCACCGGCGGCGTATCCTTGATGTTGCCATCCATGACGGCTTGGGCCGTGTTGTTGAAAAAGGCCGACATTTCATAGAATTCGCGCTGCGTGATCGGATCGAATTTGTGGTCGTGGCACGTGGTGCAGTTCATCGTTAGTCCGAACCACACCCAGGAAGTCGTCTCGGTGCGGTCGCGGGCGTACAGCACGGCATACTCGTCGGCAATCACGCCGCCTTCGTTGGTGGTGATGTTGCAGCGGTGGAAGCCGCTGGCGATCCGCTGTTCCAGCGTCGGGTTCGGCAACAAGTCCCCCGCCAATTGCTCGATCGTGAATTGATCGAATGGCAGGTTGCGGTTCAAGGCGGCGATCACCCAGTCGCGATAGGCCCAGATCTCGCGATAGTTGTCAAAGTGGATGCCGTGCGAGTCGGCATAACGCGCGGCGTCCAGCCAGTAGCGGCCGCGGTGCTCCCCCCAGCGTTCGGATTGCAGCAACTGGTCGACGAACTTTTCGTAAGCATCCGCCGCGGCATCGTTGACGAAGGGTTCCACAAGTTCCGGCGGCGGTGGCAGTCCGGTCAAGTCCAAGCTCAATCTGCGGGCCAGCGTGCGGCGGTCGGCTTCGGGAGCCGGCTCCAAACCGTGCTCCTCCAATTTGGCCAGGACAAAGGCGTCGATCGGATTGCGGACCCAATCCGACTGCTTGACCGCCGGCAGCGGCGGACGCACCGGCGCGATATACGACCAGTGCGGCTGGTACTCGGCGCCGGCCGCCACCCAGCGTTGGAGCAGCTGTTTCTGGGCCGCGGTCAGCTGATGCTGCTGATCCGGCGGCGGCATGACTTCTTCGGCATCCGTCGCGAGCACCCGACGAATGACCTCGCTGTCGTCCGGCTTGCCGGGCACGATCGCCCCGGCATCGATGGCCGCATCGCGCTGGTCCAGCCGCAAATCGGCTTGGCGGGACGCGCTGTCCGGCCCATGGCACTTGAAGCAAGCGTCGGCCAGAATCGGCCGCACATCACGGTTGTACTGGATCGATCGGTCTGCGGCGGCCGCTGCCGACGCGACTGCCAGAACGCAAAACAGGCCGGATGACTTCACGTCGTTTCTCCGTTTTCAGAGCGGGCTCCAAGGCGTCTCGTGCCCCAATCCCGCGGCAGGTAGGAACGATGCTCTCATTTGGCCGGAGGGATCCAGCCAACTGGTAAACGGCATCAGCACGGGGCGGTTCAATCTTATTCAGTCTCATTCGGTAGCAGGCACGCAAGTGGGCCAGCCAGACGCTAGTCTAACAGGATTCGAGCAACATAAAAGTATCGCAATGCGTCCCGGTGCGTCAAGAAGGCGGTCCGCAAATGGTCGCCCGATTGCCGAGCGGGCTGTTGACTTAATCGTGGGATAAGTGCGATTGATCGTTCGTAAATGGCGGCGTCCTTGTCTTTGCAGCAGATCGACCGGGGGCGTGCAGAAGACGGACGGTGTCCCGAGGTTGCCTTCGGTGCCCTCTTTCCTAACCGCTTTCGCCCGTTCGAAACCGACACGCCGCAATGCGCAACTTCAACACTTACGCTTCGGGTTACTTTTTCTCCGCCGCCCGCGTTCACTCGCGTAGCTGTCCAACGCTGGATTGAAAATACTTGCGGCGGCGGGCGGAGACCTGCGCCTCGGCTTCCTTCTGCCGGGCTTGGAGATCGTTCAAATTGGCGGTCGTGTAGCGGCATTTCAGCGTCGAGATGCGAAAGCGGATGTAGGCCGCATGCGCTTTGGGCAGCACGCCCAGCAGGTAGCTGCCCAGTTCTTCTCGCGAGGGAATGCCGATCTGATGCCGGCGCCAGATCTCCCCCACGGTGTGGACCCCGCAATCGCGGCGGGCATTGATCTGCGACAAACGCTGCAGCAACTCCGGGCGGGCTCGCAGCGCCCGCTCGATCTCCGCCATCCGCTCGGCGTCCAACGCTTCATCCAGATAGGCCTCGAGTTCCGCAGACGTGATTTCGGCGATCATGCTTGGGGTGCCTGTGCTTGGTGCTGACTCTGGGCCTGCTGCAGTTGGGCGCCGAACTCGACGTGATCCGGACCGGCCAGCCCTTGCTGGACGGCTTGAATCGCTTGCGCCAGGTTGCCCGCCAACAGAGCCGCCGCGTCCAGCCACAGGCCGGGAAAGGTTTCACTTCGGTAGACACCTTCGGCGGTCGGCGCCAATCGCTCGTAAGTTCCTTCGCGGAGGACGAACCAGTCGATCTCCCGATCCCACACACGCCACACGATGTACTCGCGGACGCCGTTGCGGCGATAGGCACGCAGTTTGTCGTGGAGATCGTAACTCGCGCTGCTCGCTGCCACCTCGGCAATCAACTCGGGAGCGCCCAAAACGTAATCGCCGCGGTCTCCAGACTGGCCGCCGTACTGGGGTAAGATCCGCATGAAGATGTCGGGCTGTGGTTCGTTGTCCAGGTCCAATAGTACCGTCCCGTTGTCTCCGCATGCCACCCCGGGCGTCTTGGACCAGTAGACCCCCAACAGGGTCAACAAGCGGACGTGGGGGCTGGCATGACCTTCGTTGGATACCGGCGACGGCATGTAGACGACTCCCTCGATGAGTTCCGCTTTGTGAACGTGCGGCATCGCGCGATAGCGCCGTTCGAACTCGGCCCGCGTCAACCGATCGCCCGCTTGCAGCGGCGGAATCGGCGGGGCCGATCGAGTCTCCAATCGCGGTGCGGTGGCGGTGGACATGAGCAAGCCCCTGTTTTCCAAGGTAATGCATACCGCCAATAGTATACGTCAAGTTGCCACTGGAGCGAAGAGGCAGCCCGCCTGCCCGCTTGGCTGCGAGGCGGAGAATCGGTAGGCTTACCGAACACAACCAACTCGTTTAACGGCAAGCCGCAGGCGACGGAGTGTCCCCTGCGCCGACGCCTGCGGCTTGCCGTTAAACGAAGAAGCTTGCATGGTAGGCATTCTGACGAAGAACGACACCCAACCCACCCGATCAGCAAGGGCTCCAGCGGATGAGAATCGCTTATTTGGATTGCATGAGCGGCGTCAGCGGCGACATGATGCTGGGCGCGTTGGTCGATGCCGGCGCGGATCTGGCGGCAATCCAGGCCGGTATCGATTCGCTGGGACTGCCCAGTTGCCGCCTGGAATCGCAAGAAGTGAAGAAAAAGGGCTTCCGGGCCATCCAAGTACACGTGTTGCACGAGCCGGAACATACGCACCGTCACTTGCATCATATCACGGGCATGATCGACGCCAGCCAATTGTCGGCGCCGCAGAAGGATCTGGCCAAACGCATCTTCACGCGATTGGGCGAAGCCGAAGCCAAGGTCCACGGTACGACGATTCAAAAGGTTCACTTTCACGAGGTCGGAGCGGTCGACTCGATTGCCGATATCGTTGGCAGCGCGATCGGGCTGAATCTCCTCGGCGTGGAGCGATTGATGTGCTCGCCCGTGCCGACCGGCGGCGGTTTCATCGAGATCGCCCACGGACGGGTCAGCATCCCTGCGCCGGCGACGGCGGAGTTGTTGCAGGGCATCCCGATTGCGCCGTCCGCCATTCAGGCTGAATTGACGACACCTACCGGCGCGGCGATCGTGGCCACGTTGGCGAAAAGTTTTGGCTCGCTGCCGGCCATGCGGATCGAATGCATCGGCTATGGAGCGGGCACGCGGGACTTGGAGTCGCAAGCCAACCTGCTGCGGTTGATCGTCGGCCAAACTGAGGATCACGTCGAATCGGACCAAGTTTGGATCCTGGAGACCAATCTGGACGACGTCAGCGGCGAGGTCATCGGACACACGACCGCGATGTTGATGGATGCCGGCGCTCTGGATGTGTACACCACGGCGATCCAAATGAAGAAGAACCGGCCGGCGGTGATGTTAAGCGTGATTTGCCAGGCCGAAGACGTGCCCCGCCTGGAAGAAATCATCTTCCGCGAGACGACCGCTCTGGGCATCCGCCGCTGGCCGGCCAGCCGGCATAAACTGCACCGGGAGCCCTGCCAAGTCGAGACACCCTGGGGTCCGATCGCGGGAAAACTGGCGACCGGCGCGGGCGGCAACGTGCGATTTTCGCCGGAGTTTGAAGACTGTCGGCGAATCGCAGGTAAACATCGAGTGCCGCTGGCCGAGGTGTACGAAGCGGCACGGTTGGCGTACCGCGGGCGGGACAAGTAGACGCAAGAATCTTGGAGTGCGGTGCCTTGTCACCGCTTTGGATCGAGGCCCGGAACCGCATCGCACACGTTTTCCGGTTTCAGCTTGTTGGAGTTCACGCTTCAGCGTGTGTTGTTCGGCGGGCATGGCCCGCCTGACACGCTAAAGCGTGAACTCCAACAAAGCCCGACTCGGCGGATTTCCCAGAGAATCGCACCTTTTGCAGTGATTCTAGAACGCCAACCCTTTACCTCAACGCCAACTCTTACACAAAGCGGCGACAAGTCGCCGCACTCCAAAATGAAACATTGGGACACGGTAGCGATCATCGGCGTGGGATTGATCGGCGGGTCGCTCGGCCTGGCCCTTCGCCAGCGGGCGCTGGCGCGCACCGTGGTCGGCATCGGCCGGACCGCGAGCCGACTGCGGATCGCGGAAGAAATCGGAGCGGTCTCCTGGGCCACGACGGACGTGGCGCAAGGGGTGGCCGATGCGGACCTGATCATCGTCTGCACGCCGGTCAGCCATGTGGTGGACCACGTCCAACAGGCCAGCCTCGCGTGCCCGGCCAATGCCCTGATCACCGACGCCGGCAGTACCAAGGGCGAAATCTGTCGATCGCTGGCCGCTGGATTGCCGGGACGCGGCACGTTCGTGGGCAGTCATCCGATGGCGGGCAGCGAGAAAAACGGGCCGGAATTCTCCGATCCGAACCTGTTCGAGGGCTGCGTTACCGTGGTGACGCCGCCCGACTCGTGCCCCGACGACCCCGTATTGGCAGTGGAGGCGTTCTGGCAGTGGCTGGGCGCCCGCGTCGTGCGGATGTCGCCGGACGAGCACGACCGGGCGGTGGCGGAAATCAGTCATTTGCCCCATTTATTGGCTTCGGCACTGGCGGCAACCGCCGATCCTCGCGACCTGGTTTTGGCGGCCAAAGGCTGGCGGGACACCACGCGGGTGGCGTCGGGCGACGTGGAATTATGGCGGCAAATTTTCACCGAGAACCGCCGCCACGTCTTGCAGTCGCTCGCCAAGTTTGAGAAAGTGCTGTCGGCATTCCGTCAGGCACTGGAAGGAAACGACTCAGCCGAACTCGTGCGGCTCTTGGACGCAGGAAAGCGCAACCGTGACACTTTGGGAAGTTGACATCTATCCGGCTGCCGGACGGCCGGACTTGGCCGGTCGGCGGGTGGCTGCCGACGCGGCCGATTTGGGACTGGGTGACCACCTGACCATTCACGCCGCGTACGGCTACTTGCTGCAGGGCGAATTGACCCGCGAGCAGGTGCTGCTGCTCGCCCGTGAGCTGCTGTCGGACCCGATCGTCGAGCGAACGACCGTGGCCCGCGTAGGCGATCTGGCGCTGGCTCAGCCGCCGCCGGACGCCGCCGCCGGCGCGTGCCCGGTCCACGTCTTGCCCAAGCCGGGCGTGATGGACCCGGTGGCCACCAGCGCCCAGCAAGCCATCGCCGATTTTCACCTGCAGGCGGACGAAGTGCGGACGTTCCGCAAGTACTGGATCGAAGGGCTGAACGACGCGCAGGTCCGGGCGTTGTGCTCCAAAGTGCTGGCCAATGATTCCATCGAGCAATTCGTTGTCGGGCCGCTGCATTTGGACCAGCTGCACGTCGGCGCCCCCTACCAGTTCCGGCTGGTGACCGTCCCGATCCGCGAATTGGACGGGCCCGCATTGGAGACGCTCAGCCGCAGCCGGCAACTGTACCTGACGCGGATCGAAATGCAGACGATCCAGGAATACTTCCGGCAACTGGGCCGCGATCCGACGGACGTGGAACTGGAGTCGGTGGCCCAGACGTGGAGCGAGCACTGCAGCCACAAGACCTTGGCAGGCCGAATCGCCTATCAAGATCCGAACGGCCCGCGGCGGTTTGACAATATGCTCAAGGAAACGATCTTCGCCGCCACGCAGCAGATCCGCCACGATTTGGGAACGGACGACTGGTGTGTCAGCGTGTTCAAGGACAATGCGGGCGTGGTCCGATTTGACGACCAGTACAATGTGGTGTTCAAAGTCGAAACGCACAATCACCCGTCGGCCCTGGAACCTTATGGCGGAGCCAATACGGGGATCGGCGGCGTGATCCGCGACCCGTTGGGCACGGGGATGGGCGCCAAACCCGTCTGCAACACGGACGTCTTCTGCTTCGCCCCGCCCAACACCCGGCCCGAAGACCTCCCGCCCGGCGTACTGCACCCGCGGCGCGTCATGAAGGGCGTCGTTTCGGGCGTCCGCGACTACGGCAATCGCATGGGCATTCCGACGGTCAACGGTGCGGTCTATTTCGATCCTCGCTACCTGGGCAACCCGCTGGTGTACTGCGGCACGGTCGGAATCCTGCCGTGTGATAAGAGCTTCAAAGAACCGCGGGCCGGTGACTGGATTGTCGCGATCGGCGGACGCACCGGCCGGGACGGCATCCACGGAGCCACGTTCAGTTCGGCCGAATTGACCAGCGAAAGCGAAACCGTCTCTGGCGGTGCCGTGCAGATCGGCAATGCGATCACCGAAAAAATGCTTCAGGATGTCCTGCTGGCCGCTCGCGAGCGAGGCCTGTACCACGCCGTGACCGACTGCGGCGCAGGCGGCTTCTCCAGCGCCGTGGGCGAAATGGGCGAGCACATCGGAGCCGAAGTCTGGCTGGAAAAAGCGCCGCTCAAGTACGAAGGCTTGTCCTATACCGAGATCTGGATTTCGGAAGCCCAGGAGCGGATGGTGCTGTCGGTTTCGGACGAGCAGTGGCCGGAGTTCGCTGCGCTGTGCAAGTCGGAAGATGTCGAGGCGACGATCATCGGCAAGTTTGTGCCCACGGGCAAGCTGGAACTGAAATACGCTGGCCAGGTGGTCGCCGACCTGCGGATGGAGTTCCTGCACGACGGCCGCCCGCCGATCGTGCGCGAAGCCGTGTACGAACCGCCCGCGGTTCAGCCGCTGTCTAGCCCCGACGGCCCGTGGCAGCCGTCCGGCGCCGGCTCAGAGATTCGAGATTGGACCGGCTCGCTGCGGCAGATCCTTGGTTCGCTGAACGTTGCCAGCAAGGAGTGGGTGATCCGTCAGTACGACCACGAAGTCCAGGCAGGCAGCGTGATCAAGCCGCTGGTGGGAGTCGAGAACGACGGCCCCGGGGACGCGGCGGTCGTGCGTCCGTTGTTGTCGTCGCGGCGAGGACTGGTCATCGCCTGTGGAATGAACCCGCGGTACGGCGATTTTGACACGTACCACATGGCGGCCAGCGCCATCGACGAAGCGATCCGCAACTGTGTGGCGGTCGGAGCCGACCCGCGGCGGATTGCGATCCTGGACAATTTCTGTTGGGGCTATACCGACCGGCCGGAGACGCTGGGATCGTTGGTCCGCGCCGCGTTGGCCTGCCATGACTTGGCCGTGGTCCTGCAGACGCCGTTCATCAGCGGCAAGGATAGTTTGAACAACGAGTTCAGCTACACCGACGCAGATGGCCGCAAGCGAACGATTTCGATCCCGCCATCGCTGCTGATCAGCGCCATGGGGCAGGTGGACGACGTGGGCCGCTGTGTCACGATGGATGCCAAAGAGCCGGGCAACCTGATCTACCTGGTCGGCGTGACGAAAGCCGAGTTGGGTGGCTCGCACCTGAGTCTGGTCGCAGGCTTGTCCGGCGGCCAGGTGCCCACGGTCGACGTCATGGCGGCCAAGCGGACGTTTGCGGCCATCCACGCGGCGATTCTCGCGGGCAGTGTCCGCGCCTGCCACGATTTGAGCGAAGGCGGTCTTGCCGTGGCCGCCGCCGAGATGGCCTTTGCGGGCGGAGTTGGCGTGTCGTTGCAGTTGGCGGATGTCCCGCGAGACTTCGGTGCTGATACCGCGGATGCGATCGCCGGGGCCGAATTGGATGCGTATCTGTTGTTTTCCGAGTCGAACACGAGATTCCTGTGCGAAGTGCCGCCGGCGGCTCGGGAGCAGTTCGAGCAGGCGTTGGACGGCGTGCCGCGCGCCGTTGTGGGCCGGACCGAATCCGGTTCCCGGCTGCAGATTGCCGGCACGGACGCCGCCGGCACGCTGGTGATCGACGCGGAACTTGCGGACTTGAAGAAAGCGTGGCAGAAGCCCCTGCGCTGGTGAGGATACCGATGGCCAAACCCCGAGTGATGGTGCTGCGAGCACCGGGAACGAATTGCGACCAGGAGACCGCCTACGCCTTTGCGCAGGCGGGCGGCACTGCCGACGTCTTGCACGTCAATCGGCTGTTGGAGAACCCGCGTCTGGCTCGCGAATACCAGATCTTGTGCGTGCCCGGCGGTTTCAGCTATGGCGACGACGTGGCGGCTGGCCGGATCCTGGGCAACCTGTTCCAGCACCACTTGAACGACGCGATGACCGAATTCAAGGCGGCGGGCAAGCTGATCCTGGGGATCTGCAATGGATTCCAGGTATTGATCAAGTCCGGCGTCTTGCTGGCGGACGACGAGCAGGGAGCCCCGGCGACGCTGTGCCTGAACGACTCGGGCCGCTACCTGGACCGCTGGGTGCATGTGGCCGCCGAGGGCGACAAGTGTGTGTTCTTGCGGGACGTGCAGCGGTTGGAGTTGCCCGTCGCCCACGCCGAAGGCAAATTCGTCGCCCGCAACCAAACGGAATTGGATCGCTTGGCTGGCGCTGGTCAATTGGTCCTGCGGTACATCAGCCCCACCGGTTCCGCCGAGGTCCCGTTTCCGGCGAACCCGAACGGTTCGCAAGCCAACGTGGCCGGCATCTGCGACGAAACCGGCCGCGTCCTGGGCCTGATGCCGCATCCCGAGCGGAACATCGATCCAACTCATCACCCCCAATGGACGCGGCGGCAGAGCACCGCCCCCGGGGACGGCCTGCGTCTGTTCCAGAATGCCGTCGAGTATTTTGCGGCGTAGCGGCCTTGGAGTGCGGTGCCTTGTCACCGCTTTCGGTGTTGGCCGAATCGGCCGACGGCCAGCCCGACCAGCAGAATCGTCAACGTGCCCGCCACGATGACCAGGAAACTGTGCAGCGGGCTGCGGAGGGCCGCGAGCGACGCGGGCCAAACGGCCATCTGCGACAGGCTCATCCACGCCACGACCAGCAGACCCAGGACCACGGCCGTGGCGGCAGCCGGATTGCCGGCCCGACGGCTGATCCTGCCCAGCAAGAACAGCCCGACCATGCCGCCGCTGAAGATCGAAGCCAGCTTCCACCAGGTATCCAGCGCGCCTTGGATATCGATCATCAGCAGCGCCGCCCCCGTGCCGATCGCTCCCCAAGCGATCGTCGCGCCGTACAGTACCCGCATCGATTGCCGCTCGGTCGCCCGGGGGCGGACCCAGCGGCGATAGTAGTCGGTCAGGATCAGCGTGGCCGAGGAATTGAGCGAGGTCGAGATCGTGCTCATGCCGGCGGCCAGGATGGCGGCGATGACCAGTCCCGTGAGCCCGGCGGGCAGGCGTTTGCCGATGAAGTGCGGAAAGACTTTGTCGCCGAGGTCCTTGTCGGTCAGTTGAGCCTCGGTCTGGGCTAGTCGCGCCGCATAGTCGACGGCCTCCGGCGCGATGCCCTGGCTGGCCAGTTTCTGGCTCGCTACCGCAGCGCGAACCTCGGCCAGATCGTCCGGGTGCGTCCGATACCAGGCGAACAGCGTCGTGCCGATCAGCAGGAAGACGGCGCTGACCGGGATGTACAAAAGACCGCCCAGCCAGACGCTCCGCCGGGCCTCGCGGTCGGACGACGAAGCGATGTAGCGCTGGATATAGTTCTGGTCGATGCCAAAGTTCTGCAGATTGATCACCGTGCCGTAGATCAGCACGACCCAAAAGGTCGGCTCGGCCAGCGAAGGCCCGAAGCCGCCCAGGGAGAACTTGTCGTGCGCGGCGGCGATGCGGAACATCTGCGCCGGTCCCTCGGGCAGTCCCATTGCCATCACGCCCAGGGCGAGCAGCGCCCCGGCGATCAAGACAATCGCCTGAACCGCGTCCGTCCAGATGACGGCGACGATCCCGCCGACGAACGAGTACAAGGTGACCGAAACGCCGACCACCACGATAATCGTGCGGATGTCCCAACCGACCAGCATCGCCAACGAGAGCCCCATCAGGTAGAGGACCGTGCCCATGCGCGCGACCTGGGTCAGCAGGTAGAACACGCTGGCGTAGACACGGGCCCAGGGGCCGAATCGCCGCTCGAGATGGGCATAGGCCGAGACCTCGCCGCTGGCGCGGTAATACGGCATGAACCAACGCACGGCCACCCACGTGACAATCGGCAGCGAGAGCGAAAAGACGAACCAATTCCAGTTGGTCGCGTAGGCTCCGCCGGGAATGGCCAGGAAACTGATGCTGCTGAGGAACGTCGCGAAGATCGATAGTCCGCACGCCCAGCCGGGCAGCGAACGCCCGGCCGCAGTGAATCCCTCCGGCGACCGGCTGCGGCGGTGGAAGTAGAAGCCGATCCCCATGGTGGCCGCAAAATAAACGGCCAGTACGCCCCAGTCCAGCGATGTGAAATGATGGCTCATCCGCGTGCGCGATCTCCGGTATGCTCCGACTTGGTGGTATCCGCGGGATTGTATCCGTCAGTCGCGATCGCGTAAACAAGCGTGTTTGGGATGGCGTGTGGGATGGTCAAGGGAATTCAGGCGGGGTGTATCGGCACATGGGCGACCACTCGTTCCACGTCCGTGTGCTTCTATCCGTGGGCGAAAGCAAGTCACGGATCGCAGAGCGGCGGCGGAGGGCGGGACGCACACGGACGGACGCACACGGATCTTCGGAGGAAGAGCCGCATGAGAGGCGATGTTGCATTGGCCCGGGTAGCCGAACGCACTTCCCGCTGTCAATACTGGCTGCGTACTCTTTTCGACTCGCATCGCCAACGGGTGCTGCACGTGGTAAAAGAATGCGAACCGTCGGATGCTGATGTTGCGGGGCTGGTCGGACGCCTCAACTCCCACGTCGAATAACAGCCAGCCAAGCCCTCGGCCCACCGTCCACGAACTTCTCGTTGGACGCTGGATTCGGCTCGAAGTGGGATGGCGTGATCGATTCGACGGTCCAGCCGTCAGCAAAGGCTGCCCGGATCTCGTCCTGTCCGATCCGGCGTGGGCCGGGGCCTGCCGGCTCCTGGCCGCTGAAACACATCAAGAACATCTTGCCGCCCAATTTGGTGACGTGGGCCAAGCCTGCGACGTAGGGACGACGATCCGCATCCGACAACACATGGAACAGTCCGCAGTCGATCACGCTGTCGAACTGGCGATCCAGGTTCGTCAGCTGCAAGGCGTCCAGTTGGAGAAATTCGGCTTCCACGCCGCGCTCCTCAGCCTTTCGCTTGGCTTCCATGATCGGGAATTCAATAAAATCAATTCCTACCACGGGCTGTCCCCGCTGGGCAAAAAACAAAGCGTTGTCGCCGGTGCCGCAGCCTACATCGAGGACCGATCCGGTGATCTGGGCGGCAACTTCGATGAACGGTCTCTGCGGTCGCCCGAGATCCCACGACGGTGTGCCTTCGTAGGCCGCCTGGAACCGATGATGCTTGGGGTTGTCGCTCATGCCTGCTCCTCGTCAATGGTACGCCAACCGGATCTCGATCCCGTAGCTGGGCGCAACCGCCAGCAACTTGTCGATCTCGGCCTGGGACGGTGGCGGGGCCTGCAGCCCAAACGCCACCGGCTGGCCGACCTCCAGAAACATCTTTTCCAGGCCCGCAGGAACAACGGAGATGATCATCCGGGCCGGTTTGTTCGTGTCGTTCCTGAAACTGTGCAGGCTGCCGACCGGCATGTTGGCGAAGGTGCCGGCCTTGGCCACGATCCGCTGGTCGCCAACCTGGAAAGTGATTTCCCCCTCCACGACGTAGAACGATTCTTCTTCCCGGCTGTGGATGTGCGGCGGGGGACCGCCACCTGGACGCACGACGGTTTCAAACATGGCGTAGCGGCCGTCCGTATCGTCGCCGGTCGCCATGAAGCGGTAGACATCGCCGACGACGGCCACGGTCTGCCCTTCGTTCGGCTGTCGCAGAATTGGTGGATGGGTCATTCTTGTCATGTCGCATTATAGATGGCGAGCTGGTTCCGGCCACCGTTGCCAGCCGTGATACCGGGAGCCCTCCTGCCATGCGTTCTTCCTCAAATTCCCGCTGGGCGGTCAGGAACAAATCCTCGCGAAAAGCCCTTTACATCCCGGTCATTTTTCGGGCGAGAGCTTCGTGGGACAGCAGAGATACGCCGCCATCCACGATCAGCTTCTGGCCGGTAACGGACGCCGCTTGGGGGCTGCAGAAGAACGCGATCACCTCGGCCACGTCGCGAGCATCCACCATGCGGCCGAGCGGAATGGCGTCTTGAAACAGCTTGCCAACTTCCTCATGCTGCGCATACCAGACCCGGTTCTCCTCCTTCAGCACGGTACCCGGGGACACACAGTTCACGCGGATGCCCTGCGGTCCCAACCGCGCCGCGTAGTAGCGGACCATTTGGTGCAAGCCCGCCTTCATGACGTGGTAGCCGACGGGCTGGCTCTCGGCCACGAACTGATCTGCGATCGAGGTCACGACCACGATGGAGTTGTCGCCGGACGGGTTGAAGCGATCGGCCAAATGCTCGATCACCAACCGGGTCGCCGTGAGCGAAGTGGCGAATTCGCCGAGCCACGGATCGCCGTCGCCTTTGAACCGCTGCAGGAAGACAAGATGGTTCAGTCGGCCTTGACGCGCCACGATGTCGTCCAAGGCATCAGCCACTGCGGTCTCGTCCACCAAGTCCACCGTCCAATGGGAGACACGGGCGAGCGATCGGTCCGGTTCGGCCGGAGCGTGGAGGCCCAACACCGACACGGTATGCCCCTGCGCCGCAAAGAGCCGCGCTAATTCGCGGCCAATCCCTCGCGTGCCGCCAACGATCAGGCTGTGCGCGCACGGGTGTGAGGCCTGCGTCTTGCCGCGGCGCACGCCGTCGGCCACGACGAAGTTCAGGATCTTGGTTTCCAGTCCCTGCAAGTACAGTTCCACCGCCGTCTCGTCCTCGGCGGGCGCCCATGTCGCCAAATCGGCATCGCCCGGCCGGAACGGCCCGGTGGTTGTTTCGTGGAATACGACCAGATCCGAACGGACGATCGGCGTATGGAACCGGGGTTCGTCAAGCCGATAGTAGAACGGCCGGCCGGAATCGCGATCGCCCAGCGGGACTACCGCGTGAACGGTCCCATCGTCATCGAACAGCACCACGTCCAAGACGCCTTCGACGATATGGAACGACTCGCTCTTGCCGGGATGCCGGTGCGGCCGAACGTAGCTGTTCCCGGACAAGACCAGCAGCATCTCGTGAACGGGCGATTCCGGGCCGGCGTGGGCACACAGCCGCACGCGTCCTCGCGGCGCACAGCGAATCCGCTCTTTGAGGAACTCGATTTCGCGCTGCGACACGCAGACGACCGGTCCGTCGGCCACAAACACTTCGCTGGTCACTTCTCTCAGGGGCATATTTCCTATCCGGACGCGAAAGACAGTCCTGTGTCGGAAGCGACGAGGCCATCGGCGTTCACGCAACGGCTGAATCTACCGAACCTGCCGCGCATCCGCAATCCACTGCGGCGAACCCGGTGGCGTCAGCCCCGGGGTGCATCCGCAATCCGCTGCGGCGAACCCGGCGGCGTCAGCCCCGGGGTGCATCCGCAATCCGCTGCGGCGAACCCGGCGGCGTCAGCCCCGGGGTGCATCCGCAATCCGCTGCGGCGAACCCGGTGGCGTCAGCCCCGGGGTGCATCCGCAAGTCAGCCCCGGGGTGCATCCGCAATCCGCTGCGGCAAACCCTTGTTATCGCCAGCAGATTATGCCATATTTGAAGCGTCGTTTCCACGGTCTCTGGGCAGGCCACCGGAGTAGTCACAGCCATGAAGCCCCTCACGCTGTCGGTGGTCATGCCCAACTACAACCACGCCCGCTACCTGGCGGACGCGATCACGGGCATCGCGGCGCAGTCCCGGCCGCCCGACGAGTTCTTGATCCTGGACGACGGTTCCACGGACAACAGCCTGGACGTTATCGCGCCGTACCTGGAACGGTTTCCGTTTCTGCGGTTGATCCGGCACGCGCGGAACTGCGGCGTGATTGCGGCCCACGAGCGGCTGTTTGCGGAAGCCCACGGCGATCTGCTGTTTGCCGCTGCGGCTGACGACGTCCGCCTGCCCGGATTCTTCGCCCGAACCGTGCAGATGGCCGAGCAGTTTCCGCAGGCGGGCTTGGTCTTCGGAGCGGTGGGCATGATCGACGAAGCCGGACGCCGGCTTGGACGCATCGACGTGCGCCGCTGGCAAGAACCGCTGTACGCCGATCCGCACCGTTTCCTGCGGGAATACTTGATGGTGGAACTGCCGGCCCACTCGTTGTGCAGCGGTACGATCTACCGCCGCGAAGCGTTGCAGGAGGCCGGCGGCTACCGCCCCGATCTGGGCTCGTGGTCGGATACCTTTGCCTTCCGGGCCATCGGCTTGAAATACGGAGTGTGCTACTTGGCCGACGAAGTCGTGCAATTCCGGAAGCTGGCCGGAAGCTTCAGTCAGCAGAGTGTCGCCCAGCCTCGGAAACTGCTCGACATCATCGCCCGTGCGGAGTACTGGATGCGATCCGCCGAGTTCCGTGAGCGGTTTCCCGAGGATTACGTGCGCCGCTGGCGGCGGACCTGCCGCTGGCAAGTTCTCTGGGATTACGTGTTGGGACCCGAGCCGGGGGCCCCATCAAGGCGATCCTTTTGGGGCCGCAACGTCCGGCGTCTGCCACGGGCCTGCCGGGCCTTGTTGCTGTTGAGCTACCGTGGCGATGGCGGCTGCCGCGCGCCGGAGACGATCGGTGGCGGCACAGCAATCCCAGCCAGGAAGGCGCAACCGTGACCGAACCTGCCGCGCGCGGCCCCCTACGCCGTTTCGTGAATCGACTGGAAGTCGACCAGGCCGTCTTTTACGCGCTGTGCCTACGGGGCTGGCAGTTTCTGGCCGGACCGGTCAGCGTCGTTCTGATCGGTTTGTACTTCAGCCCCGAGACGCAAGGATTTTATTACACCTTCGCCAGCCTGATGGCGTTGCAGAGCTTCTTCGAACTCGGGTTCTCCATCGTTGTCATTAACGTCAGCAGCCACGAGTGGCTGCATTTGCGGTTGGATGATCGCGGGCGAATCGCCGGCGACGGAGATGCCCTGTCGCGGTTGGCGGGTCTGGCGTGGTTGTTATTCCGCTGGTACGGGATCGTAGCGCTGCTGTTTCTCGTCCTGGTGGGCAGCGGCGGCGAAGTCTTCCTGTCGCGGCAGGCGGCGCCGGCAGTGACTTGGCACGGGGCTTGGGTCTGGCTGGTCGTGATCCAATCCGGCATGCTTTGGTCGCTGCCATTTACGGTGCTGCTGGAGGGTTGCGGCCAGATGGCAATCGTCAATCGCTATCGGCTGTACGGGGCCGTGACCGCCAATCTGGCCGTGTGGACCAGCATCTTGCTGGGAGTCGGCTTGTGGGCCGCCGTGGCCGTCGCGGCGGGCCGCTGGGTGTGGGACTTGATCTTGATCGTGGTGCGTTATCGGGGGTTCTTTCAATCCCTTCGGCACGTTCCCACCACGGCTCAGCTGGCTTGGAAAACGGATCTCTGGCCGATGCAGTGGCGATTGGCTATCGGGGGCGTCGTAAGCTATTTTGCGTTTTCGTTGTTTACCCCGGTCATGTTTGACTATCACGGGCCGGCTGTCGCGGGCCAGATGGGCATGACCTGGCAGCTGGTGACCGTCGTGCAAGCGGTCGCGCTGGCCTGGGTGCAGGCGCGAACGCCGCTGTTCGGACGTCTGGTGGCCAAGCAGGACTATCGGGAACTCGATCGCGTGTTCTTCCGGCTCACGTGGATTTCGCTGGCGGTCGTCGTGGCCGGTGCGGCGGCGTTGGGACTGGCCGTCTGGGGGCTGTACGTCTGCGAATTCCGACTCGCCCACCGCCTGCTCGAACCGCTCCCGACCGCACTGTTTCTGCTGGCCATCGTCTGCCTCCATTTTCCGAATTGTCAGGCGTTCTATCTTCGCGCGCACAAGCGAGATCCGCTGTTCCTGCTGAGTGTAGTTACAAGCCTCTTGATTGGCAGTGGCGTCTGGTGGTTCGGCAGCCGCTACGGCCCGACGGGAGCTGCCTGTGCCTATCTGGCCATCGTCGTCTGCGTGGTCTTTCCGTGGCAAACCACGATCTGGTGGCAGTACCGAAGGAAAGCATCCTGATCGAGCAATGCCGCTTGCGTTGCCCCCGGAAATCGTGAGCCGCAACGCGCTAGCCGCGAGTTGTGGAGGGAACGCGAGGCCAGGCTTTACCGGACGGCTAGCCCCCAATGCCACGTACTTTGGGACCATTGGGAGCGTTTTTGTTAGCGGAGCGGCGCAAGCCGCCCGGTTTTCCGACTGTAATACCGGACGGCTAGCGCCGTGCCGCTCACCTGTCATCGGACATGCCTCTGCCCTGCAAGCAGGCCGTTCAACACGGCCAGCGCCCTGCCATTGTCGCCCGTGGCCAGCGCGGATTGGGCCGCCTGCACGGCCTGTACCTGCGGCCAGGTGAACAGCACCGCAGTTCCCGCGCACGGTGGTTCGGGAACCATTCGCCGCCCGAGTTCACGGATCAGGACATCGAGACCGGTGCGCTGGGCGGCACTGACCATCCATCCCGGCGGCCGGCCCTGCGGTGGCGCCGGCGGCAGATCGCACTTGTTGTGTACCACGACGGCTTCGGGCCAGGCCGCCAGCAGGGATTGGTCCTCGGTGGTCCAGCCGGTCGAAGCATCGAACACCAACACGATCAAGTCTGCCTCGTGCAGTTGCGTCCGGGCCAGCTGCAGTCCGGCCGCCTCGATGTCGTCGCCGCTGTCCCGCCAACCGGCGGTGTCCGCAAGTTCGACCGGCCAGCCGTCCAGCGCCGTTTGGGCAGTCACCACGTCGCGCGTCGTGCCTGGGGCCGCATGCACGATACAGCGTTCAAAGCCGAGAATGGCGTTGATCAGGCTGCTCTTCCCCACGTTGGGCCGGCCAGTCAGAACGACTCGCCACGGATCGACTAAATGCAGTCCCACCCGGGCCGAACGTTCCAGATCGCTCAAGATCGCCGCCGCGTCCGCCGCTCGACCGCTGTGGATGCATACGACCGCTCTCCCCAACAACGAACGCAGCTCGCCGCGCCATTGGTCCAGTAGAATCGCGGCCGCACGTTCGGTCCGAACCGCCGACAACGCCACACGGGCCTCGGTTTCCAACGTGCCCAACTCGTGCCGCGCTGCAAACTCCTGCCAGGAAATCTCCCGCGCGCCGTCGGCCACCAGGGAACCGGCAATGGTCCCTGCTGCTAGCCGTCCGCCGTGGCAATGGATTTCCACTTCGTCGGCGGCGCGCCGGCACACAACGACCTCTTCGCCCGGCGTCTGTGCAGCGTTCCAGCGGCCAAAGACGATGCGTTGCAGGGGGACATCGGTCAGCGGCCGGCCCGCAGCCGCGAGGAAATGGGAGGCAACGAACTGTGTGGCTAGTGGCCCCGCCACGGCGATCGTCGCCACCGCGCCGCGTCCCGGCGGCGTCAACACCGCGACGTGGACATCGGCCTGCGATAGCGGTTTGCCGCTGCGCGTGGTCTCGTGTGGGTTGTCTGTTGAGGCTGACATTCGGGTGGTCCCAAGGTCCGGACGCCAATGTTCAGCGGCCGGCTGTGGCCAACCTACCGCGACGCGCGTTTGCAGCCAAGGGCTCAGACGTACAGAATTCAATTTTGCCGGACACGGGCTTACCACATGGTTGGCGGATTGCCCGGCAAAATTGAATTCTGTACGTCTGAGCCCGGCAGTTGCACACCGAAAGGCGAACGGCCGGCGTAAGCCCAATGCCGCTTACTTAGTAGCGGCACGGCGCAAGCCGTCCGGTATTACAGTCGGGAAACCGGGCGGCTTGCGCCGCTCCGCTAAGAAAAACACCCCCAAATGGTCCCAAAGTAAGTGGCATTGGGCGTGAGCCCGCCGGTTTCCCGCCTGCCCGCACACTTGCGCGACCGCAGGACTTGCGGCCCTGCTCGCGCTGTGTTACACCGACGTCAACGAAAATGCAAAACCACTTGAGGAGGCTAACCATGTTTGCGACGTCCGTTCGATCCGGTTTGGGAGTTCTCATGCTTGCGACCACAACCACCGTGGCGATGGCGGCGGGCAGCTTGCAGGTGGACAAGCTGCGGTGCGAGTACAAGACCGACCCGATCGGAATTGACGTCGTGCAGCCGCGTCTGAGTTGGGTGCTGGCGCCCGTCACCGCGTCGCAGCGAGGTTTGATGCAAAGCGCCTATCAGATCCTGGTGGCCAGTTCAACCGCCGCACTCGACGCCGGCCAAGGCGATCTTTGGGACAGCGGCAAGGTCGCTTCCGCCCAGTCGGTGAACATCGAATACGCGGGCAAGGAACTCCCGTCGGCCCAGGATTGTTTCTGGAAGGTTCGAGCCTGGGACCAGAGCGGCCAGGAGTCGCCGTGGAGTCCGGTCGGCCGTTGGACGATGGGGCTGCTCCGGCCGGAGGATTGGCAAGCTGGCTGGATCGGGTTCGACGGCGATCCGGACTCGGAAGACGCACTAGCGAAAGTGCTCCGCGGCCTGCTGACCTTCCAAGGCAGCCCTTGGATCTGGACGGGCGGAGCCCGGGCTGGCAATCAACCGGCCGGTCCGGCGTATTTCCGTACCGTGATCGATATTCCAGCGAACCGCCGGATCAGCCAGGCCACATTCTTGATCGCCGCCGACGATGGTTTCACGCTGTATATCAACGGCCACGATTCGGGAAATGGAAGCAACTGGAAGGCACCCGCCGGCCTGGACGTGGCCGGCCGGCTGCAGCCAGGCCGAAACGCGCTGGGCATTCAGGTGAATAACGGCGGCACGGCGCCCAGTCCGGCGGGTCTGATGGGCAAGTTGGTGGTCGTGTTCGAGTCCGGCGAGCCGCTGGTGGTGGCGATTGACGAAACCTGGCGAAGCAGCCGCACGCCGGGCGACCGCTGGAAGTGGGCCGATTTTGCTGACGCCGCTTGGACCGCGTCCAGTGTAATCGGCCGGCACGGCGATGCACCGTGGGGCGAACTCAAACTGAATGTGCCGCGAATCCTGCCGGCGTCTTATTTGAGGAAAGCCTTTGCGGTCGATAAGCCCGTCCGCCGAGCCCTGTTGTTCGCCTCGGCGCTGGGCGTGTACGACTTGCACCTCAACGGCAAACCACTCGGCACGGACGTGCTTTCGCCGGGGTGGACGGACTATCACAAGCGAGTCCATTACTTCGGCTACGATGTCACCGGCCGTTTGCAGTCCGGCGATAACGTGCTGGGCGCGATCCTGGGCGACGGCTGGTACGCCGGGTACTTGGCTTTCTCGGGCCGGCGTCATTATTACGGCGACAAGACGCGGTTGATCGCCCACCTGCGATTGGACTTTGCGGATGGTACCAGCCAGATCATCGGCACGGACGGCAGCTGGAAAGCGGCTTATGGCCCGGTGCGCGAGGCCGACTTGTTGATGGGTTGCGTCTACGACGCGCGGCTGGAAATGCCAGGCTGGAACGCGGCTGGCTTCGACCAATCGGCGTGGAGGGCAGCCACGGTCGACGAAGACGTGAAAGCGAATCTCGAACCGCATCCCGGCATGCCCATCCGCCGGATTCAGGAACTGGCCGCTCAGCGCATCACCGAGCCCAAGCCGGGCGTCTATGTGTTCGACCTCGGCCAGAACATGGTCGGTTGGGCACGCTTGTCGGCCCAAGGGGATAAGGGCCGCAAGGTCGTCGTCCGGCACGCGGAAATGCTCAATCCCGACGGGACGATTTACACGACCAACCTGCGTGCGGCCAAGGCTACCGACACCTACTATCTGGACGGCGGGCCGAAGCGTGCGTACGAACCGTATTTCACGTTCCACGGATTCCAATACGTCGAAGTGACGGGCTTGGATTACCGGCCTGAATTGGCGGACGTGACGGGGATTGTCGTGCATTCTGACCTGCCCCGCACGGGATTCTTTGAGTGCTCGGAACCCTTGGTCAACAAGCTGGTCGAAAACACCATTTGGGGCCAGAAGGGCAATTGGCTGGATGTGCCGACCGATTGCCCGCAGCGCGACGAGCGCGCCGGCTGGACGGGCGACGCTCAGGTGTTCATGAAGACGGCCTGTTTCAATCTGGATTCGGCGGCGTTCTTCACCAAGTGGCTGACGGACCTGTGCCAGGATTCGCAGCGGGACGACGGCGGTTTGGGCGACGTTGCCCCGCACGTCAACATTGTCGGCTTTGGCAACACGGGCTGGGCCGACGCCGGCGTTGTTTGCAACTGGCAGATGGTCCAGTTGTACGGCGACACGCGCGTGGTCCGGCGGCATTACCCGGCGTTGGTGCGGTACATGGACTACCTGGCGAAGACCAGCAGGGACTTTGTGCGCGGCACGGGAGCCTACGGCGACTGGCTGCGGCTGGCCGGTCCGCAACATTCCGAGGCCATCGGCACGGCTTACTATTTCTACTCGACGCGGCTGATGGCCGAGTTAGCCGAAGCAATCGGTAAGTCCGACGATGCGCAGAAATACCGCCAGCAGGCGGCGAATATCAAGACCGCGTTTGTGAAGAACTTCCTGAAAGACGACGGCCGCATTGTGGACGCCAAGGGCGAAACGGGCCAGACCTTCTACGCCTTGGCGTTCGGCCTGGACCTGGTGCCGCCGGACCGGCAGACGCAGGTGGCGCAGCAATTCGTCGAGGAGATCAAGAAGCAGGATTGGCACCTGGCCACCGGTTTTCTGGGCACGCCGTTTGTGCTGTTCGCCCTGGAGAAAGCCGGCCAGACGGACTTGGCGTATCGGCTGGTGCTGAACCAGACCTATCCCTCGTGGCTGCTGCAAGTCAAGCTGGGCTCGACGACCATGTGGGAACGTTGGGACGGCTGGACGCCGGACAAGGGATTCCAGGATCCCGGCATGAATTCGTTCAACCACTACTGGCTGGGCTGTGTGGGCGAGTGGCTCCAGTGCTCGGTAGCCGGCATCGACACCGACGGCCCCGGATTTGCCCGGATCACCATCCGCCCCAAACTGGCTTCCGCGGGACAGGGGCTCACATCGGCGCGGGGTTCCTACGATTCGATTCGAGGAAAAATCGCCAGCCAATGGACCCGCAGCCAGGATGAATTCCGGCTGGAGGTCACCATTCCGGCCAACACGACCGCCACCGTGTGCGTGCCGGCTCAAGACCCCGCCAGCGTCCAGGAAGGAGGCCAAGCGATTGACGGCGTGACCGGCGTCAAGTTCCTGCGTCACGAAAACGGCTACGCCGTGTTCGCCGTCGGCTCGGGCCAGTACGTGTTTTCGGTTGGTCCTCAACCAGAGACGAAATAGGATTAGTCGCGGAGCGATGTCATGAAAATAGCCGTGGGTTTCAACCCACGGCGCGAGTGCATCCGGAT
Source organism: uncultured Pirellulaceae bacterium (assembly GCA_964645045.1). GTDB lineage: Bacteria > Planctomycetota > Planctomycetia > Pirellulales > Pirellulaceae > Anammoximicrobium. The sequence continues at coordinate 53,147 of CAZXYZ010000041.1, forward strand.
TCCCTGTGGCGTAAGCTTCCAGCTTGCGGTAGATCGTGGTCTCGCAAGCTGGAAGCTTACGCCACTTATTTCGCGAACGACGCTAATCGCGTAGCGACAGCTGATCCGCCCAATTTTTGTGACACGTGAGGTCGAAAATGCCATCTCCGTTCCCCGGCATGGATCCGTTCCTGGAAGGCGCAGAATGGGAGGATTTTCACGCCACCTTCAACACCGTGATTCGCGAGTACCTATCCCCGCGGCTCGAACCGCGTTATCTCGTCCGGATCGAACGGCGAGTTTACGTCGAGCACACGACGGACGACCGCGCGCCGCTTCGCCGCGCCGACGTGGCCGTCTTCGTGGCGCACGAAACGGCGCAGGCGTGGGCGCCCATTTCTGCCGCGGTCGGTGTGCTCTCACCAGTGGAATGCCTCCTGCCGATGCCCGAGGAACACCGGGAAACGTACTTGGTGATCCGCCTGCAGGACACGCGCGAGGTGGTGACGGTGTTGGAAACACTCTCACCCGGCAACAAACGCCCCGGCAGCGATGGCCGCCGCGAGTACCTGAAAAAGCGTGAAGAGATCCTGGAGAGCCAGACGCATTTGGTCGAGTTGGATCTGTTGCGCGGCGGCCAACGAATGCCGACGGCAACGCCGCTGCCGTCGGCCGACTATTGCGCGATCGTCAGCCGCAGCCAGCGGCGGCCGCGAGCCGACGCTTATGTCTGGACGATCCGCGATCCGCTGCCGGCGATTCCCATCCCGCTGAACAAGGGCGATCCCGACGTGATGTTGGATCTGCAAGCGGTATTCACGACGGTCTACGACCGCGCCCGTTATGGTCTATCGCTGGACTACGCGGCGAGCCTCGATCCGCCATTGCGGCAAGCCGATGGCGCGTGGTTGCAGCAGCGGATCGAGAGCCGCTCGATTTGATGCGAGTTGTCGCGAAAGGGAACGCACCATCATGACGCAAGAACGAAACTCGGCGGATGCTGCCAGCGGCGACGGACAGCGCGGCGGCTCGGGTTTGCACCGGGACTCGCGTTGGACCGTGCCCGCTTTTCGCTGGTGGATTGCGGGCCTGCTGTTTTTGGGCACGGCGTTGAGCTTCTTCGACCGGCAAGTGCTGTCGGTATTGGCCCCAACGGTGATGGCCGAGTTGGGGATGGACAACACGCAGTACTCGAACGTCGTGGCTGCGTTCGTGCTCAGCTACTCGATCATGTTTGCCGTCGGCGGGCGGTTCCTGGACTGGGTGGGGACGCGCCGCGGCATGTTGATTTGCGTGTCCGTGTGGACGGTCGCCAGCGCGGCGCACGCCTGGGCGCGCAGCGCGTGGCAACTGGGAATGCTCCGCTTCTTGCTCGGCGCCGGCGAAGGCGGCTGTTTTCCGGGGGTGACCAAAGCGGCGTTGGAGTGGTTTCCGCTGCGCCAGCGGTCGCGGGCCATCGGGTTCGCCATCGGTGGCGCAGCGATCGGCGCGGTGTTGGCTCCGCCGCTGGCAACCTGGATGGTGGGGCACGTCGGTTGGCGGGGCGCGTTTCTGGTCACCGGAGGCTTCGGAGCTGCGTGGGTCTTGTTGTGGGCGATTTTCTACCGCCGGCCGCGGCAGTCGCCGTTTGTTTCGGCTGCCGAGTTGGCGGTGATTGAAGAGGACGCGCCCGCCGGCCTTGATTCGGCGGCGGAATCGGACGGTTTCTTGAGTTGGCCGGAATTGCTCCGGCTGCGGCCGGTCTGGGGCTTGATCCTCACCCGGTTTCTGCTCGACCCGGTGATGTACTTGTACCTGTTCTGGATCCCCCAGTACTTGAGCGAAGCACGTTCCGCGACGCTCGCCGATATCGGCCGTCTGGCGTGGATCCCTTTCCTCACACTCGACATTGCCAACATGCTGGGCGGCTTCGTCTCCGATCGGCTGGTCCGGGCGGGCTGGTCGATCGGCGCGGCCCGCAAGACCGTGATGGGCGTCGCCGCGATGCTGACGCCGATTTCCATTCTGTCCATGTACGTCGATCGCATGGACGTAGCCGTGGGTCTGATGAGCGTACAGATGCTCGCTCATGGGTTCTGGATTACCAACTACATCACGTTGACCGGCGACCTGCTGCCGCCGCGTTCAGTCGGCACGGTTGTCGGACTGTGCGGCTGTGCCGGCGGATTGAGCGGCTTTTTCACGACCAAGTTGGTGGGCTTGGTCGTAGACCGGTTCTCCTTCGTCCCCGTGTTCGTCGCCGCCGGCGTGATGTATCCGATCGGCTTCCTGGTAATCCTGCTGACCATCGGCCGCGTGCAGCGGATCGGACGGAAGATGCCGGAGCCGAGGCGTTAGGAGCCGGGAGACCTGCGGTCGGCGGTTTCGGCGAGGTCAGGAGACCTGCGCCGAGCAAAGGCCATGGACGACGGGCTAAGGCCAGCGGCCGGAAACGACCAATTGGGCTCAGACTTCATCTGGGTGGTGCCTGCGTGCAACGGCACGTGTGCCTTACCTGGAGCAGCCGTGCGAGCATTCCGAAGTCCCATAGGCTATTTATGCGCGGACGCTCGGTCCGCTACGGCCGCTCCCACGGTGCTGCCGGTTGCCGGGCCTCTTCGCCCGCCACTTGGCAGACCTGCAGGCCGCTGGCCTGGGAGGTGTAGAACATCCGGCCATTGGAAACGACGGCCCCCAAGCACTCCCGCGAATCCACCGACGGGCCGGTCGCCACCAAGCGATTGCCGTCGGCCAAGTCGATCATGTCCATGTTGGCGCCCATCACGAACGGGCCGGCGCAGGTGAAACGCGTGCAGGCGTAGCCGAGGTTAAACCGCGACACGATCTTGCCCGTCGCGCGGTCGAATACGTGCCCGTCGCCTCCCGACGCATTCGAGAACACAAAATCCTTGCCGACCGAGATCACGTTGACCGCCGAACGCACGGGTTCACTTCGCCAGACCAGCGAGCCGTCCCGCGCGTCCAGGCAGAACACGAACCGCTCCCGGCCGCTCTCGTCCGGCTGGTTGTAACCGCCCAGGTACAGCCGACCGTCGGCCGCCGAAATCGTACACCCGGCCGTGACATGGTGCGCGCCGGTCAGCCAATGGACTTCTCCCGTCTTGGGATCCAACGCGGCCGTGATCCCGTTGGGCCCATCCGGTAAACCGCGACGCTTTCGCTGGCTGGCCGAATAGCCGAAAAACGTCGAGTAGTACAGCCGTCCGTCCATCAGGCACAGCCCACAGTCGTTGCCGCCGGCGCCGTGCTCCGAAAAATCCCGCTGCCAGACCAGTTTTCCAGTGTTCAGGTCCCAGGCCCAAATCAGCGGCCGGTTGTCTTTGGGGTAATAGGGGTTGTCGTGCGTGTAAATGAAGCTCATCACCTCCTCGCCGCCCGGCGCCGGCTCCGGGTCGCCACGGAAGATGAACGCTTTGTCCGTTCCCTGCGCCGCATAACGCCCCGAGCCCGAGGCGTAGATGGCCAGATTCTCCCAGATCACCGGCGGAGCTTGCCGGCTCCAACTGGGCGAGCCCGTGAAGGGCGCCTCCCACACCAGCTCGCCGGTCGCCGCATCCACGCATCGCAATCGGGACTCGCCCATGCCCGCCTGCGGAACCAGCAGCCGTTCCAACATCGGGGGTTGACTCGGATCCGTTCGATCCGTATCCGCGGTGTATGCCCGCCCATCGCTCCCCGTGGTTCGATAATAAATCGGCGACGTGAACGACAGGTGAACGCCCGGCCAGTATCGCCGCCACAACAGGCGTCCCGTCTCCTGCTCGACGGCGAACACCTGCCCTTCCGAGGTGTGCGTGTACATCCGGCCTCCGCCACACACGGGCAAGTGCTTGAACGTGCCCTCGTATCTCCGCAGCCATTTGATCCGCAGCGGCGGCGCCAACGCCTGGTCCGTGGCATTCGTGTTCTGGACGTTTCCGTAGTTCGTGTACCAATCGTATTTTGCGGCGGCGTACTGGCCGCTCAGCGGACTGCGGATCCGGGACAGGTCCAAGTTGCGATCCGGCAAGTCCGCTTTTCCATCCGGCCCCAAGACATACAGATATCCGTCCTCGCAGCCAAAGTAGATCCGCCCATCGCACACCGCCGCCGGGGCCGTAATCGGCTTGCCCTGCGCCGTCGCGAACGACCAAGCGGGCCCCTGGCCCGACAGCGGCACCACATACAGCCGCCCGTCCAGTCCGCCCATGACAGCTTGATCGCGGAGCAGGACCGGCGGGGCGATCGACGGATAGGCCCCCAGCGACTGCGGCCGATCCGCGTCGGGGCCGTGCTTGCAGAATCCCCAACCTTCTTCCGGCCGGCAGCGGTACACATCGCGGCCGCGGACGCTGACGGAACAGAAGCTGAGCAGGCCCGGCAGATTGATCGCGGTTTGCGTTCCCGGCACGAAGCTCGTTTCCAGGGTCTCGTCGTCCCGCAGACGCAGTACCTCGACGCGCCCGGCGTTGTCGCGGCGGTGCCACTGGACGTAAGCTTCTCCCTCCGGTCCCAGGCTCAAGCCAAACGCCGCCGGATACTCGCTGCCGTTGAAGTTGGGAATCAAGCCGGTGACGCGCAGCCGCGGCTGGTCTCCGGCGTCTTCCAGGAACACCACTCGTCCGCCTGCCGGAATTACCAGCGTCTTGCCATGTGCCGCCAGATCGCGGGAACAGCAAAAATGGTCTTTCCAGGTGACGCGTCCCTGCTTGAACTTCAGCCAGTCTTCGCCTTTCCAGCGGTCGCCCGGCAAGCCGATCACTTCGCGGACGAAATCCCACGTCCAGGCGACCGTGCCGTCCGCTTCGACTGCGTAGACCTGGGCACCGACGGTGGCGAAGTAAGCCCGTCCGTTGGCAGCCGTCGGCGCGGTAAAGATCGGCCCGTCGCAACGGATCTCCCGGACCACACGTCCGTCGGCGCGGTCCAAGACGAAGTAAGATCCGGCCGTAGTGCCGAAATGCAGATACGCGCCGACGACGGCCGGCGACGACAGGTTATTGCAGTTGGCTGCGCCGCCTGGCGTCGGCCGCGTCCAGACGGTCTGCAGGGTCGCCGCGTCCAGGCACCACGCCGTCCCAGCGCCGTCGACCACGTAGACGCGTCCCTCGGCTACCGCCGGTGCGGTGAAGATGGCGTCACTCAGCGGCACTGCCGCGACCAGTCCCAGCGGCGTACTGACGCTGCGCTCGGCCGCATCGCCGGACCGCCGCGCATCGAACTGGAACTGCAGCCAATCCTCGGCGGTCCCCGCGGCACTCGACACACCCCACAACAGCCCCCAAGCCAGCCCGTACATCGTCCACCGGACAGCCCGTTCCAACTGAGGCCGCCAACGCCTTGACACGGACGTTCCAGAGTAACGGCTTTCCCACATAGCAAGCTCCTTGTCGGGGGGACACTTTCAAATACTCCCCCAGCGTAACGCATCGCGGCTCATTTTCCAGTCGTCACGGGCTCGGCCTTGCGGATGCGCCGGTCCACAGCATCGCCAGACTGCAGGCGTTCAGCAAAACGTGGACCACGATGCAAGGCAGCACGCGACCGGTTCTCGCCATCAGGTAGCCCAGTCCCAAGGCCAGTACGAACAGGGGAATCGGCGCGGCTCCTTGCGAGATGTGCATCGAGGCGAACAACGCCGAACTGGCCAGAATCGCGAACATCTCCGAGGAGAATTGCTGTGGCCTAGCGGGCGCCGCACCGTTCGCGCCGTCCGAGATTGGGCCGTCGCCCGAGATCGGCACCGGCGCGACGGGGTTACCGAGCACCAGTTGCAGGAAATCGCTCCGCCGCTGGGCGAAGGCTTGCAGCCAGCCCTGCCAGAGAACCCGATAAAATAATTCCTCGACGACCGGCGCCGCAACCACGGCCGAGAAGAAGACGGCTGCATGCAAGATCGGTTGCGGGTTTTTCTGCAGGACGGAGATCAACGGATGATCGTACGGAAACCAAATCGTCAGGACTCGTTGCAGCCCGTAAACCGGCGGCGCCAGGATCACGAACGCGACGGTGCCTAACCACAGATCTTCCCGTACCTGCCGCAGCGAGATGCCGAAATCCGGCAGGCGAGCCCTGGTGCGCAGCCCAATCGCCGCCAAGGCGACGGCAATGGCAACCAGATTGGCGGCCGGTTCACAGCACAGAACGAGTGCCACGTCGTTCAGAGGCAGCTTGTCCCAGCCTCGCGCCGGATCGGTGCCGAGTTCCTTCGTCAGCACGAAGGCGTTGAGCAGCTGGAATGTCATCAGCACCACGGTGGCCAACAGTAGATCGAGCAGTCCCCAGGGGGCCGGCGGACGCTGAATGCGTGGCAGGAGTGGCTGTCTTCGCACCATCCGCCGAAACACCACCACCCAACCGGCACAACTGCCGACGAGGACGCCCACCGAGACCAGTTGGAGCAGCAGGACCATGGTCGTTTCACCCGGAGCCAACGGCGACGACGGCCGCAACCAAACGCATTCAAAGATCTGAACAGGCGGAAACGGAGGGAACAGAGGAAAGCGATTTCTCCGTTGTCTCTGTTCCCTCCTGTTCAAAATGCGCACCGCGCGGAACGTACAAAACGCTCGCGTAAACGCAAAAAACGCTTTAGCCAACGGACGGCAGCGTTGACGTAAAGCGTTTAACGGTAATGCTTTTGCAAGTGGTCAGGGCCAGGATTGAACTGGCGACACACGGATTTTCAGTCCGTTGCTCTACCAACTGAGCTACCTGACCGAATCTTGTCTTTGTTGCTGACGGGGCGAAGCAACTTTGAGGCATCCTAAATTCTCCCAAGGGGATTGTCAATTCACGTCCGGGGGGAAATCGGAGATCGGGTAAGCTCCGTTCGAGAAATAACTGTCCGATTTCTCCGTGGCGTAAGCTTCCAGCTTGCGGGAGATCATGGCATCGCAAGCTGGAAGCTTACGCCACTTGTTTCTTGCGGGGGCTTGGGACGAATGGCACGAGGTTAGGCGGCAAAGCCGCTTATCGTAACCCGAAGCGTAAGCGAGGACGAACCGTTTTTCAGCCTCGTTCCTCGCTTACGCTTCGGGTTACAATGGCGGCAAAACCCGCCAACACGCTTAATCTCGTGCCATTCGGGCTTGGGACCGTCGGGTGCGGTTCGGGAATAGGCGTGGGTCGAATGTTGCAACTTTGCTTTGGTCAAGGACTTCCGTCGTCACGCTGGTTGACAACGGGGGGGGCCGGCTGTTAACATCCACGGTGCTGCGATGGTTGGTATCACGGACGCGGTTGAGGATGGCAAATTGTCGTTTAACACATTGTCGTTTAACACATTGTCGTCGAGCACATTGTCGTTGAACCCGGAGCACTGGATGCCAAGTGTCGAAGGTGTACGTCTGCTGCGCGGGCGTTGGATTCGGCTGCGTCGTTTCGTCCCAGGTTACCTGAAGGTGTTGGTTGGGGCGTCGTTGCTGGTGTGCGCCTGCAGCCAGCCACGAGGGGCGTGGGGCTACACCGTGGAGAGTCCCGAAGTTCAGCAGATGCTGGACAAGTCTATTTCGTATTTGGAGAAGCATGGGCGGACCACGGAAGGCGTGGGCGCAGATTGCCTGGTCGGTATGGCGCTGCTGAAGTCAGGCAAGACCATGAGCCACCCACTCGTCCAGGAAGCGATCGCCAATTCGCGGAAGCTGGCTCAAACGGTCGCGAAACAAGGCATTCCCAATTATCTCTACAACGAAGCGATCGCGTGCGTCTTTTTGTGCGACCTCGATCCGCAGGCGTATGCGCCCGAGATCAACATTTTTTTGCAAGCGATGGCGAAACGGCAGCGTCCCAACGGCGCCTTTGGCTACAATCCGCACAGCTACGATGACACGTCCCAGACACAGTATGGCGTCCTCTGTTACTGGGCCGGGCACCAAGCGGGCATGCAGGTGCCTGCCGCCGGTGTTGAAGCCGTGCTGCTGTGGTTGATGCGCACGCAAAATACCGACGGCGGTTGGGTGTACGCGCCGCGCGATCCCGGAAAGATGGAGCGCATCAATCAGGGGCAGACGACGCATTCGATGGCAGCCGCAGGCTTGAGCAGCGTCTACATTTGTGCCCACCTGCTGGGATTCGGGGCGGATGCCCAGCGTACCGCCAAACGGGAAGTGAAATCCGATCTGCCGCCGGCGCTGCAGAAGATCGAGAGCGAAGAGACGAAAAAGAAGCGGCTGATCTACCTTCCGGCCACCAGCACCAGTGCCCAACAAGTCGCCGGTCCGACGGCGCTCGGCAATGCGTGGTTTGACAAGAACCTGAAGTACGATGTCCCCGAATGGACTCACTACTACATGTATGCCCTGGAACGCTACAAGAGTTTCCAGGAACTCATTGAAGGCAAGGTTGTTCCCGAGCCGGCTTGGTACAACGACGGCGTGACATACTTGCAGAAAACCCAGGCGTCCGATGGCTCGTGGCACACTCCGGGTGCCATTGGCACGCCCGTCCACACGGCTTTTGCGATGTTGTTCCTGACCCGCAGCAGCCAGAAGTCGATCAAGAAAGCGACGGTGGACGAAGGTATTCTGGTCGGCGGCATGGGCCTGCCCAAGGACTTGACGAACGCCCGCATCCAGGACGGCCAAGTCATCACGCCGCAAATGGTCCGCGACGTGGACGATCTGCTGGAATTGCTCAACAGTACCGAGAACAAGGAGTTCGACGCCAAGTCCCTGCCCGGCGGGCTGTCGCTGGACGCGGATTTGACCAAGCGGACGAGCCAGTTGGAGCGGCTGCGGGCGATGGTGAGCAACGAGAACTTTGAAGCCCGGCTGGCCGCGGTCAAGACGTTGGCCCGGTCCCGCGAACTGGACAACGTGCCGGCGCTGATCTACGCCCTGAGCGATCCCGACTGGCGAGTGGTGGAGGCCGCACGGGACGGCTTGTGCTTCATCAGCCGCAAGTTCCAAGGTTACGGTCCGCCGCCGCAAGCCACCGAACAACAGGTGCAGGCCGCGCGGGACAAGTGGAAAGAGTGGTATCTGGCGATTCGGCCGGACGGGCAACTGCTGGACTGATCACTCCAAGCGGGGCGGATGACGAAATCCGGGCACCTCCGGAAGCGGGACCAAAGAGTACGATGACAGAATCTACCCAGCACGAATCGGCCGAAGCCCGTGCCCTGAAAAGCATGCGGACGGGGGCCTATGACTCCGTGGCCAGTCTGCTGATCGCCTTGCTGATGATCGTGGGAATCGCAGTCGGCTCGCTGTTCGTGATCTGGCTGACCAGCCGCCTGATGTTCACGCAGAAGACAGTGCCCGTCGAGTTGGTGGAGTTTGCCGGGCGGGGCGACCATGCGGCCGGCTTTGCCCGCGACTTGGAGCCGCCGGGGCCGGAGGAGTTGGAAGAGGAGATGTATGAGCCGCAAGTCGAGGCCACGCTGGAAGCGGTCACCGACGTCGTGACGACGCAGACCGCGGCCTTGGATGCGATCGCCACGGCGGCCGAGGCCACGGTCAAGGGCGGCGGCGGGATGGGCGACAGCCGCGGCCCCGGGCCGGAGGGCGAAGGCCGCAGCGACATCATTCCGCCGTGGGAACGCTGGGAAATCCGGTACACGACTTCCGGACTGGACCCTTACGCCCGCCAATTGGATTTCTTCAAAATCGAATTGGCCGCGGCCGGCGGGACCCCGCTGGTGGACTATGCCTTCAATTTGGCCAAGGCGAAACCGGACCGCCGCACGGGAAAGCCGGACGACGAGAAGCGGATGTACATGAGCTGGCAGAACACCGGCGGTCCGCTGGCGGCCTTTGACCGGCAGCTGCTGGCCAAAGCCGGCATTGGCACGCAGCGCCGGATGGTGCTGCAGTTCTATCCCAAGGAAACCGAACTGAAATTGCTGCGGTTGGAGGCTGAAAACGCGAAAGGCCGCGATGCGCGGGAGTTCCTAAAGACGATCTTCGGGGTCCGGCCGGCGGGGAGCGGCTACGAGTTTTTCGTGATTGACCAGTTCTTCCGCCCGCCGCCGACGATTTAGCACGACCGCGGCGCGGCCATACCGCACGCGGTCAATTTGATTAGAATAGGGCCGAAGCGGTTTTTACTTTTTCCTCATCGCTTAACACACGTCGGACAGGGATATGAACTACGAGGGACTGGTTACCTACGTTGGAAACGCGACGTACGGCGCGCAGGCGATCGTCGCCATGTGGGGCGCTTACTGCGTGGTCATGGTTTGGCGCCGAATCGCCCAAAAGCGGTTCCGGGACGAAGAGGCCCAGATCGAATTCCTGACCTCTATCGAGGAACCGCTGGAGCGGGGCGATTACGACGCGGCCAGCGCTATCTGTGAAGGCGACTCGCGGGCCGTACCGCAACTAGCCCACCTGGCGATCGCCAACCGCAACCTCGGGTTCGCCAAGCTGAGGCAGATTGTGATCGACCGCTTCCAGCGCGACTTGATGGCGGACCTCGAGTACCGCATCAGCTGGATCAATATGGTCATCAAGAGCGCGCCGATGCTGGGGCTGTTCGGCACGGTGTTGGGGATGATGGGCGCGTTTGCCAAGTTGGCGGCCGCCGAGACGGTGAAGCCGACGGAACTGGCCAGCGACATCAGCTTGGCCCTGGTTACCACGGCGATCGGCTTGGCGATTGCTATTCCGTTGGGAATCTCGATGGCGGCGATCAACGTCCGGATCCGCAAGATGGAAGACTTGGCGATCTCGGGGCTGACGCACGTCTTGGAGAGTTTGCGCGGCGGGCTCGAGAGCCGGCCGGGGCGGGGAGGGTAGGGGAAGTCCAGAGTCGAGAGTCCAGAGTCGAGAGCGGGGAATGAAGGACCGTTGGCATGTCGGACAATAAATCCTCCCCAGCGTTGATGGAGCCGCTGATCCGCTCCAAGACGTTTGAAGAAACCGAAATGGACATCACGTCCATGATCGACTTGACGTTCTTGCTGCTCATTTTCTTTTTGGTCGCCGGAAAAATGGATCCGTCGGGCGCGCTTCAGTTGCCGCCCGCGCGGTACGGGATGCCGGTGGTCGAGAAATCGTCGATCATTGTCACCTTGGCGGCGGGCGACGACGGCAAGGCGGTCGTGTACTGCGGCAATGGCATCGTCGATCAAAATCGCGTGAGCGGCAGCGACTTGGCGGCGCAGGAGGAAAAGGTGGCGGGCTACGTCGAGCAGGAATTCCTGGCCGGGGCGAAGCAGAATGTGCTGATCAAGGCGGCCAAAGGGATCAAGACGCGCGAAGTGATGCGGATTGCCAAGGCCGCGACACGCAACGAGAGCGTCCAGCAGTTGTATGTCGCGGTGACGGAGGTGAAATAACGCGGTGGCTTATACGTTTCTCTGCCCATCCTGCCAGGTCCAGCACTCGGTGCCGGACCATTTGATCGGCCGCCGCGTCCGTTGTCGGCAATGCGGGCAGGCGATCGTGGTGCCGCAGCCGGCGAAGGCGAAAGCGGCGTCGGCCGAGACACGGGTGGTGGAGGAGCGGGACCGCGGAGCGGCCGAGGAAGCCCTGATCCCGACCAAGAGATTCAAGCCTCCGGAAGCCGAGATGGACATGACGCCGATGTGCGACGTCACGTTTCAGCTGCTGATTTTCTTCATGGTGACCGCCGCTTTTGCCATGCAGAAATCGATTGAAATCCCCAAACCGAAACAGGACGCGCCCAGCACGCAGGTCGTCGCCAAGGATCCCGAGGAGGATCCGGCCTACGTCACGGTCTATGTGGACGAGTTCAATACGTATCGCGTCGTGACTCCGGATTGGGATGTGGAAGCGCCGAGCGAACAGGAACTATTGCGGAAGCTGCGCGAGGCCCGTAACGCCGGCAGCGGCGGCGTGGCGCCGAGCAAGCTGCTGGTCAAAGCGCACGGGGATTCGCTGCACGAAAAAGTGGTCGCGGCCCTGGACGCAGGGACCGAAGTGGGGATGGAACAGGTCCAGCTTATGACTATTGAGGAAAGTGAATGACGCCGATGTCCGCGGACCGCTTTCTCGATCGACTGGAACAAACCGGCCTGTTGGAGGCTTGGTTCCTGCAGACTCTGCGGGATCAGACGGCGTCGTCCAAGACGCCCCCTACGGCCGATTCGATTGCCAAACGGCTGGTCCGGAGTGGGCACCTGACCAAGCTGCAGGCAGCGAAGCTGCTCGCGGACTTGGAGGACGACACGGCAGAACCTCCGGCTACGCCCAAGAAGCCAGCGGCCGGCTCAGGCAAATCGGCAGACAGCCGCGGCAAGGCCAAGCCGGCGCCCTCGATCGACGAAGAACTGGGGTTGGCGCCGCTGGGAGACGAGCCGGACTTGGGCTTGGCGCCATTACCGGAAGACGCCCCGGCGAAGCCGGCCGAGGACGAGGACGTCGTGCTGCTGGAGGATGCCAGCGCAACAGCGCCGGCGCCCGCCAGACCGGCGGTCCCGCGGCCGCTGCGCGAACCCGCCGGACTCAAGCCGCTCGAACCCGTCAGCGGATTAAAGCCGCTGGAGTCCCTCGGCGGCTTGCAGCCCCTGGACGCGGCCGACGGTTTGCAGCCGTTGGCTGATGCCGGCGGGCTCCAGGCCCTGGACGAACAGGCGCTGTCGAGCGGCGGTCTCCAGGAACCATCGGATGCGCTGCAGAAGGGCGCTCGACGGGCACCTAAGAAACGGCCGTCCGGCAGCCCGTGGGATTCCACCCTGATGTATGCCGGGGGCGGGGGCCTGCTCCTGCTGCTGATTATCGGTCTGGTCCTCTGGTACACGCTGACCCGCGGCAGCGCGGCCGAGTTGCTCCAGGCGGCCGACGAGGCGTATCGTTCCGGGTCGTACAGCCAGGCGATTCCTAACTACGAAAGGTTCCTGGCCAGTTACCCCGATGATCCCAACGTGAGCCTGGCCCGCGTGCGCATCGGGACCGCGCGGATTCGGCAGGTGCTGGAAGGTTCCAAGGACAAGCAACCGGCGCTGAAGGCCGTCGAAGAAACCTTGCCGACGATCGAGAACGAGGCGGCGTTCGACGAGGCCCGGGCCGAACTGGCTTCGATCCTGCCGGAAATCGCCGAAGGATTTTCCCAGCCGGCCAAGACCGAAGCGGACATGAAGAAGGCACAGGCGTTGGTCGATTTGGCCGCACAGGCCATGAAGCTGGTCAACAATCCGGGATATATTCCCACCTCGCTGCGCAAGCCCGTCGAAGCTCGCATCGAAAAGATCACCGAAGATATCGAACTGGCCAAGCGGAACATCAACCAGAACAAGCGGCTGGCGGAAACCGTGGCGGCCATCCGCCAGGCTGTCCAAGCGGGCAAGACGGTCGAGGCCTACGAGGTCCGCCGCAAACTACTCGGCGAGTATCCGGGCTTGGACCAGAACGCCCAACTGGTAGAAGCCGTGCTGGCGATCGCTCAGCGCGAGCGGGATCTGGTCAAGGCCGTGGAAGATCCGGTCGTGGCCGCCCAAGAGGACCGCCCGTCGGTGGCCGAGTTCCGAGTCGCCTTGGCCAGCCGCCGGGGCACGGGCAAGCCCGGCAACGACCAGCAGATGGTGTGCTTCCTGGCTCGCGGATCCGTCTATGGGCTGCAGGCTTCGACCGGCCAGCTGAAATGGCGCCGCAGCGTGGGTTATGACACGCTGGCCAACCCGCAGCCACTGGCCAGGCAGCCGGGGGCGGACGTGATCGCCGTCGATAGCCAGCACCAGGAACTGCTGCGGCTCAAGGGCGACACCGGCCAGCTGGTGTGGCGGACCCCGCTCGGCGAGCGTTTCTCCGAGCCGATCGTCAAGGGCGCGCAGATCCTGGTCGCAACCCAGGGCGGGCGGGTCTTGGGTATCGACGCCGAGACGGGCAATGCCACGGGACAAGTCAGAATCCCCCAGACCCTGCAGCTCGGGCCGGGCCTGAGCGACAAGGGGCACCTGTACCAGGTCGGCGAGCACTCCAACGTGTACGTGCTGGACGAAGTCACCCTGGAGTGCAAGGAAGTCTACTACTTGGGACATAAGCCCGGCTCGGTGGCAGCGCCCCCCGTGCTGGCCTTGGGCCACCTGTTCCTGGTCGAGAACAGCGGGGCGGATTACAGCGACTTGCACGTGCTGGCGACGGACGCCAACGGGCTGTCGCTCAAGCCGGCGATTAAACCGATCCGCTTGCAAGGCCGCGTGCAGGTGCCCCTAATCTTGGCCGCCGCCCGCGTGATGGTGGTCACGGACCTCGGGGCCATCCGCGTGTTCGAAGTCAACACGGCCAACGCCAAGAACCCGGTGGCCGACATCGTCGAGGCGGTGGTCGCATCGTACAAGACGGCCGTTATCGGGTATCCGGTGTTCGACAGCGGCCGGCTGTGGGTGGGCGACGAGCGGTTTACGAAGTACGACGTGCAGACGTCGCGGAACCGCTTGATCCGCCAGTGGATCAAGGACGAGCGGGATGTGTTCGTGGCCCCGCCCCAGGTGATCGGCGACACCGTCTATCACTTGCGGCGGCGCAAAGACTCGCCGGCCTACACGGCTGCCGCCATTGTCGGCGAGGACGGCAAAGTGTTGTGGGAGGTCGACCTGGCGGTGCCCGCGTCGCTGCTGACCGTCGACATGGAGCGCAAGCAAGTGCATTCCGTTTCCGCGCAGGCCGAGCTGTTCGAACTGACCCCGGAAGTCTTTCAGGTCGGGGTCGTCGACCAGGCCGCTGCGGCGGCCGGCGCCGCGGCCCGCGGGAAACCGTTCACCGAGGTTCAGGCGATGGACCAAGGACGATGGGCGCTGGCCAGTGCCCGGGAACGCGGGCACGTGGTGGTGTACGATCCGAACGCCGCCACGCCCGATGCACGGCTGCGGGACGTGCTGCTCAAGGCGGCAGGCACGGCCCAAGTTGCCGCCACGCCCGCGTTTGGCCTCGGCGGGCTCATCGCACCCCTGGACAACGGACAGGTCCTGTTGCTCGACCCCACCACCGGAGACAACAAACTCCTGCCGTTCCAGCCGACCGTGGAAGCGGGCAGTAAAGTCGCTTGGCAGAGGGCGGTCGTGGTCGGGACCGAGCAGCGCGAATTTGTGATCGCCGATAACCGTCGCAAATTGTTTCGCGTCGGCGTCAAAGATCAACCCGAGCCGCACTTGGCCGAGTTGGCTCAAGTCCAGCTCGAAGTCGACATTGTCTCGCCGCTGGCGGCCGTGGGTGACACGGTCTATGCCGTCGTCCGAGGCACCAACAGCGACACCATCCTGTCGATCGGGGCGACGGATCTGGCGGCGGGCAAAGAGTGGCCGGTCGAGGGCCGAGTTGTCTGGGGTCCGGAAACGTTGAACGATCTGGTCTTGGTGGCCACCGACCGGCAAACGCTGCTGGCGTTCGAGGCGGGCCAGAAGCAGCGTTGGACCAGCCCGTTAAGCTATGGCCCGCTGGTCGGCCGGCCTTTGCCGGTCTCGGGCAACCTGCTGCTGGCGTCGCTGTCCGGGACGGTGTGGATGATCTCCGGTCAGGACGGCAAGGAGTTGACCAAGGCCGAGGTCGGCGAACCGCTTGGCGCCGGCCCGGTCGCCTTTGCCAACGGCAGCCGGCTGCTCGTGTCCGCAGCCGACGGCACCTTGCTGGTGATCCGGGCGCTGGCGGCACCGTAGCCACCAAGGCGAGCGGCGATATGAAGGGTATACGTGGGCCGGATCTGCAATCCGCCCTGGACGGTTGGAAAAAACAGTGGGGCGAAATAGCGCCATCAAAGCTCCGCTTCCGCGATAAGTGCCGAAACCTGTCGATTTACGACACGTTTCATTTTTGTCCGAGCACTGGAACATCGGACACTTGCTTACTTCCTTTGGTGGAAATTAGATTACCGGCGACCGCCCCGCCGCCCCCGCCGGCTTCGTTCCCTCGAAAGACCGCTTCCTGCAAATCGCCGCCCGCAAGGGAGTCATGGTTAGCAACGGCTACCACGGCTACTACGTGGACGGGCCGGAGTGGATCGACAGCAGCCCCGCCGCCGAAGCCGTCCGCGCCCTGGCCGACAACGCCAAGTCCCCCGACCAGCAGGGCGAACGGGGCGGCGTCAGCCCCCCGGTGAATTCTCCCCGCCAGCTGGAAATCAAGCGGATGATCGACCAGCTCCGCAACGTGGACATCGAAGGCTTCTTCCCCACGCCCGACGCCGTAATCGACATGATGCTCGCCGCGGCCGACATGCACGACGGCCAGACGGTCCTCGAACCCTCGGCCGGCATCGGCTCCATCTGCGACCGCGTCAAGCAGGCTTTCCCTCACACGGACCTCGACGCCGTGGAACTGCGGGACTCGCTTGCCAAGATCCTCGTCGCCAAGGGCCACGCCGTGGTCGGCCGCGACTTCACCGCCTGGAACGGCAACGGCCGCCAGTACGACCGCGTGCTGATGAACCCGCCGTTCGAGAAGGGCGCCGACATGGCCCACGTCCGGCAGGCTTTCAATCACGTCAAGGCCGGCGGCCGGCTGGTCGCCATCATGTCCAACGGCTTCCGCTTCCGCCAAACCAGCCGGGCCACTGGCTTCCGCGCGTGGATGAGGGCTATCAACGAAGCCGACCGCATGACCCCGCAGGCCGAAGTGATGTGGCTGGATGGTCTCGAAAAGCTGCCGGCCAAGGTGGTCGTCGTGTTCACCACGAACAACCTTCACAAGCTGACCGACCGCTTCGTCCGCCGCTGCGAAGTCCAGCGGTTCGACGCCACCAGCGACGAATTCCGCGACGGCATGGTGGACGTGGTTCGCCAGGTCTGGAAGCGGGAGACCGGCAGCGACCTGGACACGATTCCGCAGGACCTTGGCAAGTTCGAGTTGGGCAGCGACGAATACTCGATCGGCTTGGCCCTGCAGCAGATCGCCCCCTACCTGCGCACCGGCGATCCCCTGCCCGCCTCGTTCACGGTGCCGATCGTCCGCGAGGACCGTAAGCCAAAACTGGTCGCCACCTATGGCAGCACGAAGGTGGCGGAGTTCAACGCCAACGAAAACCGCAGACGAAACCGGAGCTGATCGTGCCGGCTGATGGAGACGCCGATTCCCGCGGATGGTAATAGATGGTAACCCGGTTTTGGTTTACCAGCTCCTGCCAGCCGTTCCCTACAACGGCAGGTACTCCACGCAATTCTCCATGTCCACCGGCTCGTAGACGGAAGCCAGCAGTTCGAGGTCGCGGATGGCTTGTCCGACGGTAATCCGCAGCTGATGCGAATACACCACGCCGCTGAAGCGTTCACCGGCGGCCTGTCGGCGGGCCGCTTCCTGCAGTAAGTCGTCATCTTGACTGACAAGGACTCGCCCCAACTGCGTCGCTCGATGCAGGAGGGCTGGATCTTCGTATCGGGCGGCCCCGTCTTCCTGCGCGGTCAGCACATCCACACCGCGTCGCCGAAGCCCTGCGGTGATCGCCCAGCGGATATGCACATTCATGTACAGGGCAACGCTCACGGCAGTCTCCCCAAGGCTCGCAGACGCTGTCGCCCTGGCGAATCCAGCGACGCCCTGCGGCACCGATCGAACTCCGCGAGCTGTTGGTCGATCTCCTGGTCCAAGGCGGCTCGATTGTCATGGTAGTACGTCAGCGCCGCGTGGATTTGAGCCAGCGACAGGTATCCCCGGTGCTGCTCATAGATCTCTTCCGCAGACGACCCATGAGCCAGCTGCTCCATCGCAACCTCTAGCACCTTGATGTTTGTGTCGTCCAGCCAAGCCACGCCGCGTTCGTCCAGCCATACATGGCTCGTCATTATTGCTGTTGACATACCGCTTCCCTTGCTGAATTCCAGGGTCTCACCCAACGTATTCTAGCACGGCCAGCGGTCGGGGATAACGCATACACCGGACTTGCCCATCCGCTCGTACACAAATGAATGCGTCACTGACGGCGCGGTGGTGATGCTTGTAATCGGCCGAGAAGAGACTCATGCACATCTGGCTGTAAACACTGCTTCGCACACGGGGTCAACGGCGTGTCTCCAGGATCCGTCTAGTTCTGAAGTTCCTCGAGAATTTCCGACAAACGTTTCCACATCAATTTCAAGCGGGCCTCCAGAAACTTATCGTAACTCTCAAATTTCCAGAGCTTGGGATCGTTTGGAATCATATGCCGAAGGAAGATTTCAGAATCCTTGAATTCCTGAAAATATTCTTCTGGCGGCGCATCGCCGATCCCCGAATTGATGGACGGAGCGATAAGGGTCAGGTTACCGATGCAGTTGATAAAGTCATCGCGAGTTTCGCCATGTTCCTTGAGGAATTCTCTTGGGAATATGTGATGCACAGCAGCGTCCTCGCTGATAAGATTCTTGCCCGCCCAGTCGGTGGCATCGTTGCGGTGAAGCAGCACATCGAGAAGCATAAGGTACCCTTTACCGGTGCGCCCGCGCAAAACGTTAAAACGCTCATCCGTAATATCCCGTTTGTTGATGTTGTTGGCGCGCGGGGGCCGGCCCTTCATGGCATTGAGCATTGCATCTAGGGGAAAGTAGCCTTTGCCCGAGCGGATCAATGCCAAGTCATCCTCAATTTTCCAATTGGCCGATGAGGAATAGATTCCATTGAAGGACCCCACAAGGAACCAATAGAGCATCCGCCTGCGATCCTTGGGTGGGATCTTCTTGTCTGATGAAAACTTTCGCGTCAACGCGAAATCAAAAAGTGGCAGTAGCGTGTTCTGCGATGGCACGAACTGCGATGATGCCATGCCAAATTCCTTCCCGAGCATGTCGAGCACCACCCCGTCGCGGTCTCAACCTGGGATAAGGCTTCTCCGATTTGCGGCGTCTTCCCGGCGTAACGTTCCTTGAGATTCTGCATCGCCCGTCGAAAAGAGGTGATTTTCGTAAGTTGGTTTTGAGATAAGCCCAATCGCGAGAAGACGAAACGGACTAATGGTTCAAGGTCAAGTTCAAACGAGTCCGACAGCACCTCATGCAACTGTATGATACGGTCCTTCTCTTTGCGGGGAAAGACGGCTGCAAAGAACGAAAGGAACATTTCTAAGTTACCGATCTTGACGCCGGCGGAGTTTACCCTGGTGAAGATCTCGGCGATCTTTTCATAAGCTTGTTCGTCGTCGGCGGAGTCGGTTTTCAACACATACATCGGAAGTTGATAGCCAACTATTTTGCGTCCCACCTCATCAATGACCTTTTTGCACACAGCCTTGTAATCCTTCTGGAGTTTCAGGAGGCTGTCAGTATCTGCCAAGGCCGCCCTCACGATTAGTGAGACATCGATGCCTTTCTTCTCGCTGAGGTAGAACTTCCCAGTCTCCGGAACGTAGGAGATAGCCGACGTACGAATAGTCTTGTCGCCTCGCTCAATTTGCCAACCTCCATTCATCATCAACGATAGAGCTGTTAGTCTCTGCTGCCCGTCCAGCACATAGCGATGAGGTCCCTCCACATCTTTGCCGATGAGTGGAGCGCTTGGGAATTCGGAAGACGGCTCCCAAATGATGATCGCACCAATGGGGTAGCCGTTGACGATGGAATCTACTAAGTCGCGCACGTCCTCGGCATCCCACACAAATTGCCGTTGTATCGTGGGGATTCGTAGCGTGTAGGCTTCCTCGTTCCAGAAGGTGCTGAGTGGGGTCAACTGGGGCTTTATCGACTGAATCTTCATCTGTTGGTTCCTCTCCAGATTGTTTCGTGTTGGGGGCAGACACTGTTCAAGGCCGTCTGCAACCCTCCATCGCCGACACGGAATAAAGAATGTCTCCGGCGTTTGCACGTTTGACAAAGCTATCGGACTCACCCAGCGGCGTATCGTGAAGACCTAGCATTGGCAGCACTCACGTGACATCGGGCCGAGGCAGAGGACGCCGCGGTAGGTAGGTGCGATTCTTGCCGCCGCCGGCGTCCCCTGACTCGATTGGAAGTCCGAAACGGAGCGACCGTTGCGGACACCCGACGGTAGAATTCTACCTTCCCGCCGGATCTGCCGCCAGTCAGCCTCGCATAGGATCGTGGACCGCGTCGCCCTCTGACCGATTGGTTGCCTCGCAGGGCGTTGCCGTCGGCCGCTAGGAGCCACGCAGACGGCCAACGGCAAGCGGACGTTCCTGAAGTGGGCGCAGGATTACATCGTCCTGCCGACCGTGCGCGTGCCGGACCACTGGGACCAGCGGCTGCGGCCCGGCCAGCCGTCGCTGGGCAGCGGGGCCGTCATCACCACCCGCGGGCTCGACTCCGCGATCCGCGGCGTGCTGGTCGGCACGAAACGCCCCGACCTGGTGATCATCGACGACCCGGAGACCCGCGACTCGGCCCGCAGCGGCGTCCAGACGGACCTCCGCGCCCGCACGATCGAGGCGGACTTGGCCGGCCTCGGCGGTCCCGGTACCTATTGGACCACAATTTAGCCTGCGATGCTGGCGGTGGAGTGCTCCACGGTGTATCCGATTTCTCAACGCGGCTAAGTTCCGCGTAGTGTCCTCTGTAAGCGACTCAATCGCCACAGGAGACAGAAAAGTGTCGCGGAACGGGGCGGCTTTCGCGTGCGCGATGCCCGGACCATCTCCATCCGGGAATCCTGTGGGCACCGGAGTCCCAAAAGCCATCCCGCCATTCAAATCCCCAAGAAGCCGTCAGTAAGCCATGTTCTGGCACACCGCTGACCGACTGTCTCTACATCGGATCAGAATAGCCGATTATCAAGCAAGTGCAAGTTCTCGCGATATTCCCACCCCCTCTGCAGCGGGGCGTGAATATTTGGCCCCACGTTCGTCCGCGTCGTGTCCGGCGCCGTCGAATATACCTCCGGTATACGCCCCGTTTGCCTTTACCTGCCCGCCGGATTCGGTCATGCTCCAGGAATGGCCACGCTGAGCAGCAATTCGACCGACGCCCAAGTCCTTGCCGCATACGACGACAACGCCTCGTATGAAGAGGAAAACAGCCGCGCGAAGGCCGACGCCTTCATCACTGCCTGTCGCATCCTGCGCAACCGGCTGCCCCTGTCCGCCGGGCGTGGCCCGCAGACGTTCACCCGCGAATCCCTGCAAGCCGAAATCGAAGCGGCCCAGCGGTGGAAGGACGCCCACCCCGCAACCACCGGCAGCGGCAGCGGGCAGGTCCGTTACCTGTCGATGGAGAACTTCCGAGGATGACTGTAAAACGCCGACGGCAAGGCGTGGCCGAAGCCAAATTCGAATGTCGAAATCCGAAATTCGAAACAAATAGAAAATTCGAAATCCCGATATACGAAACCGAGCCGCTTTGTCGGGTCGTATTTCAGTTCTTAATACTCGGATTTCGGATTTGTTTCTTATTTCGTGCTTCGGATTTCGTATTTCCTACATCCGTGCATCCTACGCACGGCAGGGCGTCCGCCGCCTGATCGCCAACGTCGTGGGCCGCGGCTTCGTGCTGGACAGCGACAGCGGAGACAAGGGCATCGACGACGTGAACGGCTACCGCTGGGCCGAGTGGGCGCGGTCACCGGAAGCCTGCGACGACCAGCAGGAACTCGACTTCCACGGCCTGGAGAAGCTGACGCTCCAGCACGTCGTTATCGACGGAGACCTCTGCTCGCTGCCGAATCGGGACGGCGGGATCGAGTCGCAAGAAGGCCACCGGCTGAAGACGTTAATCCAATGCGGCCTTCGGCGCAGCCAAAGGAATCCAGATTGTTGAACAGGAGGAAACGGAGAGAACGGAGTGCCGACTCCCCCCGCTCTGTTGCCTCCGTTTTCTCCTGTTCAAGATTCGAGCCATGTCCCGACGCTGCCGGGGCCGCAATTTTTCGAGCACTCGCAGATGCTGCTCGGCATCCTCGCCGTGAATCTGGACCTGCCGCTGTGCGTGTTCCTGCTGGACGCCAGCGAGACGAACTACAGCGGCTTCCGGGGCGCGATCGACCAGGCCCGCCAGCGGTGGCGTGAGATCCAGTCGTGGATGATGGGCTCGTTTCATGGTCCCGTTTACGAGTGGAAGGTCCGTCAGTGGGCCGTGACCGACTCCTCGCTCCGCAAGGCCGTGGAGCGTGCCGATTCCCTCCGCGCGTCCCTCGCTTACACAACTAACTGGTGGTATCGAATACCATGACGCGGGTACGTCTGGTTCATTTCGAGTGCGCCCCTTGCGCGCACAGGTCACATCCACGTGAGCATTTTCGCTCGGGAGCAGCACCGACCGGTCGCGCCATCATGTTGACGACACCCGCCAGAGCCTACGCGCAGTCGTCCTGTGCGTGATTGTGCGCGTCAGTCCGACGCACCGATGCTCCGTAGACGCGGCAAATGCTGCTGGCGTTCGAGGCCTAAGATGGGCAAGTTCCGGCCTAGGGACTGGTTACCGAATGGCGAACGGCTGGCGTAAGCCCGCCGGTTTTCCGTATGCTTGCACGTTTGCGCGAGCGGTTGTCCATCTCACCTTCGGTGAAAACAGCTGACGGAAGGTGAAAGGCCCGCAGAGACCATACACGGGTGGGCTTACGCCCCACCGTTCGCCAGGATCATTGTAGCGTTTGGGTCCAGCCAGCGATGGTCAGCGTGATCGACTCCTACGATGACTTCAACTGGAACATCGAGGCTCCAATGTTTCCACTGTCCTTCTCGTACCAGTTCGCCATCAAGACCACCGACCCATCGACAGCCGTGTACCGGGTAAGCTCGATGGTCCACTGCTCCTCGGGACGAAACATGCCGTAGTTGCCCTGGTACGTGAGCCCGCCATCTTTGGAGTGCGCCAGCAAGTGATACCGGACACCGTGCTCGATCCAATCCAACGCGATGCGATCCAGAGTGACCACCGCCTCAGCCACACGGTAGCTGGCTTCCCATTTCGGGCCGTCATGTCGTGTCCCAAAGTCACGATGCTTTCCGCTGCTCGGTCCAATTGGTCGCAGACCGCGAAAACTGGCGGCCAGGAATCGAGCAACGCGGCGGTAAGTTTCGCGAAGCTTAGGGCATGCACGTAGACTTCCAGGTTTTCGTGAGGGAAGTATTGGGGCATGGGGCGTCACTCGTACAAGGCAGAGTAGAGATTAGGTGAAAGATTAGGTGAAAGATTAGGGTGTTGGACCCCAAGTAAGTTCTCTTGCGCGGTCGCTTACCGCGGACGGGAATCCGGCCCGATGTCGACGGGCCCGTTGTTCGGCTGGGGCTTGCCCGGCGTGCTCCGGCCATCGGCGGCCAGACGTTCCAGCAACGCCGTCAACTCGCGCACCCGCTCCGGCTCGCGGTCCTGCAGGTTGTGTTGTTCGCCAAGGTCCTCGGCCAAATTGTACAGCTGCACGCGCGGCAGACTCGCGGTCTGCTTGTTGCCCGGACGCGGCGCGCTCCAGCCGCCCGAATCCGGACACAGGGCGAGTTTCCACGGCCCGCGACGGATCGCGAACGAGCCGTTGATGGAATGCGATACCAGGTGGTCGCGCGCCCCTGCGGCTCCCTGCAACGCCGGCAGGAAGCTGATGCTGTCCTCGCCGGCGCCGTCCGGCAGCGGGCAATCGAGGATCTCCGCGACCGTGGCCAGGATGTCGGTCAGGCAGACGATCTGCCGGCTCTCCGTTTGTGCCGCGACGCGGCCCGGCCAGCGGACCACGAACGGAACTCGATGCCCTCCCTCGAAGACATCGGCCTTGTGGCCGCGCAACGGGCCGCTGGGATGATGTCCGTGTGCGGCCAGTTCCTCGAACTTGGCCTGCGGGGAACAACCGTTGTCGCTAGTTAGAATCACCAGCGTGTTGGCGGCCAATTGCTGCCGGTCCAGCGTCGCGAGAATTTCTCCGACGGCCCCGTCGGTCTGCATCACGAAATCCGCATAAGGATTGATGCCGCTCTTGCCCTGCCATTCGGGCGTCGGCAGAATCGGGGTGTGGGGCGACGCCAGCGGCAGGTACAGGAAAAACGGCTTGCCCGTCTGCGCGCCGGCAGCACCGCGTTCGAGGAACTCGCACGACTTGCGGACCAGCGCCGGCAGCACATCGGCGGCGTCAAAACCGGGCGCTGCGGGCCCGGTGCGGGTCTTGCCGCCCTGCGCGCGCCCGTGCATCATCAGGAAATCCCGGTCCTCCGTCGGCAGCACTGTCACGCGGTCGTTCTCGATGAACGTGTACGGCACCATGTCGAGCGATGCGGCGATGCCGTAGTAGTCATCGAATCCGACGCTATTCGGGCCGTTGGCGATCGGCTGGGCGTAGTCCACGTTGAACACCTGCTCGCGCGGCTCGATGTTCAGTTCCGTAACTTCCGTCCCCGGCTTGACGGCCCAGTCCATGCCCAGGTGCCACTTGCCGACGCACGCGGTGCGATAGCCTTGTTCCTTCAGCAACGACGCGACCGTCATCCGCCCGGGCTCGATCAGCCGCGGGCTGAGCCCGCCCAGCACGCCCCGCTTGAGTTTCGACCGCCAGTTGTACCGTCCGGTCAGCAGCCCGTAGCGGGTCGGCGAGCAGACGGATGAACTGCTGTGGGCGTCGGTGAACCGCATGCCTTCGGCCGCCAGCCGGTCGATGTGCGGGGTCGGGATCTTGCCACCGTAGCATTGCACGTCCGCATACCCGAGATCGTCCGCAAGAATTAGCACGATGTTCGGTACACGGCTCAATTCCGCTGATAATGCGCACGTTGTGGCACCCAGTGACAAAGCGAGGGCCGCAATGGTACGAGTTAGCGTCGTTATTCCATGTAGCCATGGACGGGGTAAATCACGATTGGACTCGTGCCCCACAGCGGATGTTCTGCAGTTCATAGTGGTGCCTCCATGGCGAACGGGGTGCGGGTCAGTCTGGCGGCAACCCGCCGAAGCTGACTGCGGCGCCGCGACCGCGATTCAGCTGCGGAACGAGGAACGAAAACACGGAGGCGTCAGTATCGCACGCTCCGGTGCCACCGTCATCAACAGCTCGCAGGCCCGGCGGCCTGATCTCACCGCGGAGCGGAACGACGCTCACGGCTGGTCGCCGTGGGGAGCAACGACGCGACTCCGCCACGCGAGTCCAAATGCGTCCGTGCCGCAGGCACGGCGGGACGGCGCGTTTCAACTCGGCGCGCCGGAGGCGAGGAGCTGTTCCATGACTTCGCGCGTCGGCGCACCGTTCGCCGCGAGCCTTCCAGTACCAGGGCTTGTTTAGGCGAGGCATGGCCGGTTCTCCGTGTGTGAATGGTACCATCGAATGGTCCACGGAGAAAGAAACGGCCGGAAAACTACACAAAAGCCGAGCTACCCGGCCAGGACTTGAACCTGGAATGAGGGAGCCAAAATCCCTAGTGTTGCCAATTACACCACCGGGTAGCGAATGTAACGACCATATCATAAAGACTTTTCCGCCGTTCACAACCGCAATTTGATGGCGGTCGCGAGTTTACCCAAGTATTGCTATTTACCTAGGCTTCTTCCATGCATCGCCGGAATTCGTCCATTTCGACCCGACTGCCAACAACCAGCGGCGTGCGTTGGTGGATGGCGTCGGGCTGGATGTCCAAAATCCGCCGCCGCCCGTCCGTGGCCGATCCGCCGGCTTGTTCCGCCAGGAAAGCCACGGGATTGGCTTCGTACAGTAACCGGAGCTTGCCTTTCGGGCTGTCAGTCGTGGGCGGGTACAGGAAGACGCCCCCTTTGAGCAGCGTGCGGTGAAAATCGGCCACCATCGAGCCGATGTAACGGGACGCATAATGGCGGCCAAGGCGGCCGGTCCGCAGCCGCGTTAAGTACTCCTGGACGGGGCGAGGAAAATGCTCGGCGTAGGCTTCGTTCACCGAGTAGTACTTGCCCTGTTCGGGCATGCGGATGTTCTCGTGACTGAGCACATAGGCCCCAACGGCCGGATCGAGCGTGAAACCATGCACGCCGTTACCCACGGTGTACACCAGGATCGTCGACGAGCCGTAGACCACGTAGCCGGCGGCGATTTGCCGGCAGCCCGGTTGCAGGACCCATTTTTCGACATCCGCCGCATCCTCGTCCGGGGGCCGGCGCAGAATCGAAAACGTCGTTCCCACGCTCACGCCGATGTCGATGTTGGACGAACCATCCAAGGGATCGAAGACAACGGCATAATTGGCTGCAGGCGAGCGAAAATTGACGACGACCGGGTGCTCGTTCTCTTCCGAAGCGAGCAGGCCGATACTGTCCCGCAAGCTGAGGCAGTGCAGCAGGACTTCGTTGGCGTACACGTCCAGTTTCTGCTGCGTTTCCCCCTGCACGTTGGTGCGGCCGTGCGAGCCCAGCAGATCGCCCAGCCCGGCGCGACGCACTTGCGCCTGGATCAATTGCGTCGCCAGCGTGATCCCTGACAGCAGCCAGGAGAACTCGCCGGACGCGCCGGGAAACCGCCGCTGCTCCTGCAAGATGTGCTGTTCGACCGTGATAATCGGCCGGTCGTAAAGCCCCGCTAAGGGTTGGCCAAATGCCTTACGCGTTTCCGGTTCCACGGGGAAAGTGTCTGTGTCGCTCATGTCGGTAGATCCTTGGTTTGATGATTGAAACCTCAACGCGGCCGCTGGCTGCAAACAAATCCGAAATCTCAAATCCGAAATCCGAAACAAATCCAAAATGCAAAATCTGAAGATTCCAAACGTCGCGGGCGAAGCCGCTTGGAAACGCTACGACCGCACCTCTTGTGTCGAGTTTTTCGCATTTGAGTTTTGGGTTTGTTTCGGATTTCGTGCTTCGGATTTCGAATTTCTACTCGACAGGCGACTCTGCGGGCGCCGGCGCGGCGGGCACGTCCAGCCGCTGCCAGTCGTCGGCTTGCAGCCCGAAGGTCTGGATGTCGAGACTGCCGCTGCGTTGTCCGGGGCAGACCAGGATCGCAGCTACCTCGGGGTGCTTGCGGCAATACTCTCCGGTTCCTTCGGGCCCCAGCACAAAGCAGGCGGTCGATGCGGCGTCCGCCAATGCCGCGTTGGGCGCCAGGACCGTCGCGGACAACACGCCTTCGGCCGGCCAGCCGGTACGCGGGTCCAAGACGTGTCCATACCGGCGGCCCTGGTGGTGGAAGAACTGGACGCCCGAGCCGGAAGTACCCAGAGCCCTGTCGCGGAGCCAAATCTCGGCCAACCGCTGCGTGGGCTTGAGAGGGTGCTTCAGGGCGACCGACCAGCCTCGCGTGCCGGCCGCTAGGCCCGCGCGCGACCCGCCGGCCAACACGCTGCTTTGCCCGCCGTGAATCAAAAAATCTTCGACGCCCGCCTCGCGGAGCATTTCACCGCACCGATCCAACGCGTATCCCTTGCCGATCGCGTTCAGATTGATCTCGACGCCCCGCTGAAGGAATTGAATCGTGTGACGCTGGTCATCCAGTTCCAACAAACCATAGCCGACTCGCGCCATGGCTTGCTGCAATGCGTCGGGGTCGGGCAATTGGCCTTCGCGCCGGTAGAATCCCCACGTTCGCGATAGCGGCCCCGAGGTGATGTCGAACGCGCCGCCGGTTTCCCGCGACAACTGGACGGCCCGTTGAAGGATCTGAAACAGCCGGCCCTCCACGGCAACGTGCCCATCGGCCGCACGGCGGTTGACATCCATGACCTCGCTGCCGGGCCGATAGACCGTCATTTGGTCCTCCAACTGTTCGACCAGATCCAACGCCCGCAAGGCAGCTTCGGTTGCCTGTCCCTGCTGACTGGCGTTCAGATAGATCTCGAAGTCGGTCGCCATCGCCCGCCGGCTGATCTGCAGCAGATACGTCGGAGCCGCCGACGATTGGGCGATCGCGGACGAGGGCGCAGACGGACTGACCGGCGGATCCCCCGCCTCGACGAGCGCCTGCAGGGCGTTCACCGCGGCCCGGCCTTGGAGAAACTGGCGGCGAGTGCTCTTGGGCTGGGAACTCATCCGATAAAGGACGGCTCATCGACTTGACCGGATCGACTCCACTTGTCGACCACCGAGATCGCGTTGATGACCCGAACGCCTTCCACCGCGTTGCGGACGACCTCCTGGGCCAGCTGCTTGTGATAGAAGCAATTGACCTGGCCCGACAGGAGCAACCTCTCTCCAACCATGTCCACATCCAGTTCCCGCAAGGCAAAGACCGGACTGGCTGCCAGCGCCGTCTTCGCTTTCTGCACCGCCACATCCTGCGTTTGCACTAACATGGGCCCGCCTCCTTTGGAGAGCCGACTTACGTCCAAACCCACATCTTAGCCTAACAAATCGGCTCGGGGATGCAAGCATACATGCCGCGTACATGCCACGTGTCACGGCTTCCCGCCGGCAAAAATCAGGCCCTTTGTTTGCAGATACGAGACGACCGTTTCCGCCAATTCTTCGGGCGTCCGCGTGCCGCCGCACAAAACCAATTCAGGCCGTTCCGGAGGCTCGTACGGATCGTCGATTCCCGTGAAGCCTGTCAGTTCGCCCGCCCGGGCTTTTCGGTACAACCCCTTGGGATCGCGTTGTTCGCAGATTTCCAGCGGCGTGTCGACGAGCACCTCCACAAAATCGCCCGGACGGCCGCCCGCCTCGACCAAGGCCCGGACGGCTTGGCGGTCACGGCGGTACGGGCTGACGAAAGCGGTCAGCGTCACAATCCCCGCCGCGGCAAACAATTGCGCCACCGCACCGATCCGGCGGATATTCTCCTGGCGGTCAGCGGCGGAGAACCCCAGCCCGAACCGACTGGCGTACGCCTCGCCCTGATCTCGCAGCATGTCGGGGCTGGCGTTCAGCCCGTGCCGCACGTTGTCGCCGTCCAACAGAAAACTGTGGACACCCGTCTCGGCCAGCCTGCAGTCCACTGCATTGGCAATCGTGCTCTTGCCGCTGCCGCTCAAGCCGGTGAACCAGACCACGCAACCGCAGTGGCCGTTGAGCCGCTCGCGCTGCTGCCGAGTCACCGCATGTGCGTGCCAGGTAACGAGGGTCTTTTCCATATTTCCAAGCTGCGATAAAAATGGCGGAAGTGCATGGGAATCGAACCCACCGGCCGCCGGCTTTACCGGCGGCCCAGCGATTTTGAAGACCGAGGGGGGCACCAGCCCGCCAAGCACTTCCGCACGGTGTTTTACCGTGTTATCTTCTCACTCCGTTTTCGGCCGTTTTCCTTATACACCCGTTTTGCTTTTGCTACCCTAAGAAAAAGTGACACCCGCCCGGTTGCAACTGGCGGGCGTCAGACGCCACCTAACCTTAGCGCGGAGGTAGCATCTATGGGCAAGTCTAGCAAACGCCCGCGCAATCGCAACCGGAAACCCCTTTCCGAGGAATCCCGCCCCTTTCCGCACGGTTCCGGCTACTAGGCCAAGAAGTGCAAAGGCCGGCTGATCTACCTGGGGAAAATCGCAGACGATCCCGACGGCGCTAAAGCGTGGGCGGAATGGCTCCGCATGGGTGAAGACTTGCGGGCCGGCATCGTCGCATCAAAGCCGACTGAGGGAGCCACCCTTCAGCAACTTGTCAATGACTTCCTGAACGCCAAGCGGGAGTTGGTCGAGTCGGGCGAACGATCGGAGCGGACGCTTACGGAACTGTGGCGCGTTGGTCAGCAGTTGGGCAAGGTGTTGGGCAAGACCCGCTTGGCTGCGGACATCGGGCCGGATGACTTCGCCAAGGTACGGCGGGCGATCACGAAGCGCTGCGGTTCGGTTCGGGCTGCGAACGAAATCCAACGCATCAAGAGCATGTTCCAGTGGGGATACGAGAACGGGAAGATCCCCCAGCTACCGCGTTACGGCGACTTCAAGAAGCCATCGGCGAAAACGCCCCGGCCTTAACGGGCCGCCAAAGGCGAGCGGCTGTTTACGCGGGAGGAAGTTTTCGACCTGTTGAAGCTGGCCAGTGTCCACCAGCGGGCATTTGTGCTGCTGGGCTTGAACGCTGGGCTTGGCCAAGCCGACATTGCCACCCTACCCCCGCACCGCCGCGTTTCTTCCTGTCGCGAGCTTCGTCAGCCGCCTGCCCCGCTCAGGGTCTGGTCGGACGCGGAAAAACCGGCCATTTTCCCCCGCCAATCCCCCCGCCGTCGGCCACTTCGGCCCCGCGCCGCCCGCTCCCGTCCTCTTGCGGTGAGCATTTCAGGGCTGCTAAACTGCACCCGTGGAAGCTCCGCGGGAATTGAATCCGCAGAGGCCGATCCCCGCGAAGCGGCTCAGTTCAACGCACGATCTGTCCGGCCGAGTACAGTCGGATAGATCGCTATTCGTTTTTCGTGCCATCGGGTGCGCGGGTCTGGGGTGGCGACGTGAACTGGCTCGTGGGCTCGGGCGGTGGTACGTCGGCGTCCGCGATGGAGATGGGGGATT
>CAZXYZ010000042.1:0-51199 GCA_964645045.1 uncultured Pirellulaceae bacterium
CCCGAGGGTCACGCCCGTTCCGAAACTGCGGGCGATTCCCGTGCCGGCCCCAGTAACCGCCTTGAGCCCACAAAATGTTGTTTTGCAGCGTTACGTTGCTGCTGATGTTCTGCAAATGCACCGCGTTTCCGGCCGGGGCGTAGATCGTGTTGCTTTCCACCAACACCTCGTCCGCCCCGTCGATCAAGACCCCGCGGCTCGAATTGCGGTAGATCAGATTGTGATGCACGTCCGTCCGGCTGCCGGCGCGGACGCCCACTTCGTTGTGATGGATCCGGTTGAATCGCACTGCCGAGTCGCTCCAGGTGACGATCCCCGTGGTGTTGGCGTACACCTCGTTGGGCTGCCCCGTGGACCAGTCCGCTCCGCCGAAGGTGCCATAGCCCTCCAGGCCGATGGCGTTGTCATGCACGTCGTTTCCGGACACGCTGCAGTTGGTGATGTAGGAGTACAGCCCGATGTGGTTGCCGTCGATCTCGTTGCCGCGGACGACCGCCGCGGTGCCGCCCAGGTAGAACCCCATCTGCGTGTGCCCATGCATGCGGTTGCCCAGCGCCGTCAAGCTCTGCACGGACGGCGCATACACACCGTATCCGCCCGACCCCAGATTGTTGTTTTGCAGCAGCACACTGCTGTTGCCGTGTACCTGGATGGCCATCCAGCGGTCCGAAATCTGGTTGTCCCACAGCGTGACCTCCGCCGCAGTGGTGATGTAGACGCCCGCCCCGCCTCCGCCGGAGATGACGTTGCCGATGACCGTGTTCCGCTCGCCGCCCTCGACGTAAATCGCCGTGTCCGTGCCGGGGAACCGGTTTTCCCGCAACTCGTTGTCGGTGGACGGACTCGTCCCGTCGGGACGCAGGGCAATGCCCGTCCCACCGCCGCCGGCGAACTCCAATCCCCACAGCAAGTTGAAGTCCGCGTCCACCAGGTCCCGCGGGTGCCCCCGTAGGTAAACCGGCTGCCGGACGGCGTGCCGGCATACGCCGCCGCCTCGTCCTCGGCCCGGATCGTCACCGTCGGTTCGCCGTAGGCCCCGGTGTCGATCACCACCAAATCGTGAAGCCCGAGATCGTAGTCCGCCAGCACGTCCTGCAGGGTCGCCTTGGGTGTGTCCGGCGTCAGACCGTCGTTCGCGTCATTTCCGACAGCCAACGTGTAGTAGTCCTGGTACCGGGAACCGTCGTTGACATAGAACACCCGCGTGGTGCTCGCCGCCGCCGGCTCGACCGCCACCCCGTAGTGGTTCGTCGCCCCGGACACGCCCCAGACGTGCAGGTAGTAGCTTCCGGCCGCCAGATTCGTCAGGGTCGCCTCCGCGCCCGAGCCCGTGGGCGTCCCCGTCGCCAGCACCGCCCCCGATCCGTCGGTGACCTCGAAACCCAACGGTCCGGAGGCGGGCACAAAGCCCACCGCCACATCGAGGCTGTCGCCCCGCAGTAATTCGAAACGGTACCAGTCCTGGTCCGAACTGTCGTGGATCGTCAAGTCGGGCAAATGGACCCCCGGCCCCGCACCGATCGGCGTGGCGGAAGCCAGCGTGGCGTTGCCTTCCAGCTGATCGGCGGGCGTGAACAGGAAATAGGCCGGTTGGTTCAGGCCGCCGCCGGCCGCAAAGGCGTCGATGAACGAACCGCCGGTGCCGTGGTAACGCAGTACGTTGTTTCCCAAACGGTTGCTGACATAGAAATTGCCGTCCGGACCGAAAGCCAGGCCAAACGGGAAGTCCAATCCGCCACTGCCCGCCGCCACAAAGGCGTCGCTGAACGCGCCCGTCGTCCCGTTGTACCGCAGCACGCTGTCCGTCTCTCCGCTGGCGACGTACAGATTGCCGTCCGGACCGAACAGCAGGTCGCCGGCGCCGTCCAGCCCGCCGCTGCCGACGGCGGCGAATTCGTCCCGAAAGGCCCCGGTGGTCCCGTCGTAGCGCAACACGCTGTCCAGCACGCCCGGCGCCGAGTTGCTGACATAGAACTCGCCGTCCGGCCCGAAGACGAGCCCCTCGGGATTCACCAGCCCACCGCTGCCCGGATCCACGAACTCGTCCAGAAACGCACCCGTGCCGCCGTTGTATCGCAGCACGCGGCTGTTGTGGAAACTGCTGACGTACAAATGGCCGTCCGGGCCAAACAGCAAATCCGTCGGCCCATCCAACCCCCCGCTGCCCGACGCCACAAACACGTCCAAGAACGTCCCGGTCCGGCCGTCGTAACGCAGCACGCTGTCGCCTTCGCCGCTGCTGACATACAGGTTGCCGTCCGGCCCTAGGCCAAGCCGATCGGCCTGCTCAGTCCGCCGCTGGATGCCGGCACAAAGGCGTCCACGTACGCCCCAGTGCCTTGGTGGTAGCGCAAGACCTCATGATCTTCCGTATTAGCCACCAACAGGCTCAAGCAGAGCCGGTGTTCCAGCGGCTCGACCGCCAGTCGCCGCCGGTCCGACACGGCGCGAGGTGCATACTGGCCGAGAAAACGACGCCGTGCTTGCTTCCAGATTGTACGCAACATCGGACACCTTTTCAGAAATAAAACCGACTGTGTTTTGAATGCCCCCGCAGCGGCAGGTTGTGAGTCTGACCCGTGGAATTCGGTGTGTAAATCCCCCTACCCGGAAATCCACGGACGGAGACTCGAAAGCCAGGCGCCAGCGACGTCGCCGACGAGTTCATCCAGCACGCGATCCAACTCCGCCAACTCGGGCACCAGGTCATGGAACCGCCCGTCCGGCACGTCGGCCTTGATCGGAGCGTTGCGCAGAACGCTAGGAGTGCCAATCGCAGCCCGTTCGAGCCAGCTAAGCTGAGTACCCCGTCATACGTTTCCATGTAAGATGGTTTGCTAAACCGTCCAGGACGGAATGGCATTCCGTCCTACAAGGACTTGGAAACTTATGCATCGGTACTTACTGCCATCGGTTGCCGTGCGATTCGTTCGACCGATAGGCTGAAAACCGATTTCGAGGGACTTGCGGACTGGATGGTCGCGTGAAACAGGCCGAGTTGAAGAAGGCGATGCTGGCCGTCTTGAACCGTAGTTGCTTCAGCCGCATGGACACTGCCGAGCACAAGCAGGCGGCCAGCTGCGTCTGCCGTCTGCGTGATAACAGGGCGTATGAGGTCCTGGAAGAACGGCCGGTCACCGAGGCAGACCACGCCGCGGGCATTCTTGGCGCCCAAAACGTGCGGTTCCCCAACGGCAAAGACGACGCCGATATCATCTGGGGCCTCGTACCCCACATTCGACTATGAGGAAAGCCCGGATTGGACCAGCTTGGGAAGCCCTGAGCAAGGTGCTGCCGGACGACTTGGGCGGTGCGTCCGCGGCCGTTTCCAGGCCGTGACGATCTGCTGCAGCAGGGCAGGGGTGGCCGTCACATCTTGTCGACCACGTGGATGCCCAGCAGGTCTAAGCCCTGCCGGATGGTGCGGCCGGTCAAATCGCACAGCCGCAGGCGGTTGATGCGTTGCGCCGGATTGTCCGCTGTCAGCACGGGGCACTGGTGGTAAAACTCGGAAAAACACTTGGCCAAGTCAAACAAGTAGCTTGTCAATTGACTGGGCCGGTAGTCCGCCACGGCGTCCTGCAGCGCTTCGGCGAATTGCAGCAGTTTCAAGGCCAACGCCCGTTCCGCAGGATGCCCGACGGCGTACGGTTCGGGCGAAGTCCGCAGCGTTGGAACATCCACCTTGCCCTTGGCAAAGATGCTCTGCGTCCGGGCATACGAGTACTGCATGTACGTCGCCGTATTCCCCTCCAGCGCGACCATCTTGTCGAAACTGAACACGTAATCGCTGGTCCGGTTCTGCGCCAGATCGGCGTACTTGATCGCCGCGTGTCCGACCACGTGCGCGATGTGGCGGCGGTCTTCTTCGCCCAGTTCCGGCCCGCCCGGTTTGGCGTCGTCGTTGGCGCACACCACGCCGTAGGCTTTGGCGACGGCTTCGTCCAGCAGTCCCTCCAGGCCCACCGTGTCGCCGGAACGCGTCTTGTACGGTTTGCCGTCTTCGCCCATCACCGTGCCGAAGCTGATGTGCTGCAGTTCCACCGCCGCGCAGCCCCACCGCCGGGCCGCCGCAAACAGTTTCACGAAATGCTCGCTCTGCCGATGATCGACGACGTACAGGATGGCGTCCGGATTCCAGGTCTTCATCCGGTACTCGATCGTCGCCAGATCGGTGGTTGCGTACAGATAGGCGCCATCGCGTTTCTGGATGATCATGGGCGCGTCGAATCCGTCCAGGAACACGCACACGGCCCCGTCGCTGTCCTGGACCAAGCCGCGCTCGCGGAATTCCCGGACCACGCCAGCCAGTTGGCCGTGATAGAAACTCTCGCCGTACTCGCAGTCAAAGCGGATGTCCAACCGGTCGTAGATCCGCTGGATGTCCAGCCGGCAGCGCGGCAAGAAGTCATGCCACAGCGTCAGGTTCCCGGCGTCGCCGGCATGCAACTTGGCCGTCTCCTGCAAGACGGCTTGGGCGATGTCCGGATGCTGAGCGGCGAGTGCCGCAAGGACCGGCGAGGTTTCAACAGCCTGCAGTTTCCGGCCCGCAGCCGCCAAATCGCCGCGCGCTTCCTGCAGTTGCGACTCCAGTTTGCGAACGGCCTTTTCGGCTTTCTTCCGCAGATTCTTGTCGTCGCCAGCCGCGAGCGCCCGCTGGCCGTCCAGGGCCGCTTGCCGCTCGGCGACTTGAGCCTCCAAATCCGGCAGCGTCCGGCGCGTTTCGTAGTAGTCGACCAGTTGACTGACCAGTTTGTACAGACGCCCTAATTCCGCTACCGGTTCGCGCTCGTACGCCGCCTGGTCGCGGAAGTGCTTGTACCCATAGATGATCATGCCGAACTGGGTACCCCAATCGCCCAGGTGATTGTCGGTAATCACGCGGTGACCGAGGAACCGGAGCGTCCGCGCCAGCGCATCGCCGATCACGGTCGAGCGGATATGGCCGACGTGCATCGGCTTGGCCACGTTGGGCGACGAGTAATCGATGACGTAGGTTCGAGCCTGACCGACGGGGGGAACGCCCAGCCGCGGGTCGTCCGCGCGCCGAGCCAGTTCGGCGGCAACCCACTCGTCTTTCAGCCGCAGATTGATGAAACCCGGCCCGGCAATGTCCGGCGTCCGGCAGATTTCGTGAAGATCGAGCCGTTCGATGATCGCCGCCGCGACGTCGCGCGGCGCCTGTCCCATCCGCTTGCCCAAGGGCATCGCGCAGTTGGCCTGATAGTCGCCGAAACGCGCATCTTGAGCCGGCCGGATCAGTTCGAGCAAGTCGCCGGGATCGTCGACCAGGGAACTCAAGGCGTCGCGAAACCGGCGTTTCAATTCCAAAAGCGTGTTCATCGTGGTGGCTACCGGATCCCGGCCAGCGTAGCGTTCAAGTCGACCCGCTTGGCCTCGGCCCAGAGATTCTCCAAATCGTAGTAGCTGCGGGCCTCGTCGTCGAAGAGATGAATCACGACGTTGCCATAGTCGAGCACGATCCAGCGGCTTTCGGAATAGCCTTCAATTCCCAGCCGCCGGTCACCCAGGTCGTCCTGCAGGACACGGTCGATTTCTTCGCTGATCGCATGCAATTGCCTACGGCTGGTGCCGGTGGCGATTACAAAGTAATCAAAAACAGCAGTCAGGTCGCGCAGGTCCAGCACCACCAGATCGCGACCGCGGTTCTCGGCCGCGGTCCGCGCAGCAGCCAACGCCAATTCCTGACCTTGCGGCGGAACTGCCTGGACAGCCGCCTTGGATTTCGTTTTGGACTTCGCCACGCAACCCTTTCCTGTGAATACGGCCTCCGGCGTAATGCCGGCGGTCAAAGAGAGAGAGTATCAGCCTACATGGTATCAGCCTACATGGTATCAGCCTACATGGTATCAGCCTACCTGATCCCGCATTCTACTGCTTGCAGACGCCAATGTCACCAGGCAGGTTCAGGGGAACCACCGAATAAAAAGCCTCGAAGCGGACCTGTAAGCCGGGTTCTGTCCCTCGACGTGCGAGAGGACGGTCATTTCTCTAGGACGCCGATTGCCCGGCGCCTCCAGCAACCTACCCGGGAGTCGATGGCGAACCGGACCGGCTCGCGCCCGCCCAAGCGAGCTGCTCCCTGTTTGGTCTTGCTCCGGGTGGGGTTTACCATGCCAGTCGAGTCGCCTCGGCTGCGGTGCGCTCTTACCGCACCATTTCACCCTTACCTGATCCGCGGCCGGCGTCAAACGCCGGCCGCGGCCATCGGCGGTGTGTTTTCTGTGGCACTTTCCCTAGCCTTGCGGCCGGTCGGCGTTACCGACCACCCTGTCCTGCGGAGCCCGGACTTTCCTCCCGCCGCAAGCTGCCTGTCAGCAGCTCCGGCCGGCGACCGTCCGGTCCACTTCGAGACCATCATCACGGCCATTCTACCGGATCTCCGCGTCCAAGGCGACTCCTGGCACGTTCCCACCGGCAACCTTGCCGGTATTGTGGATGCCCGCCTGGCGGCGTAAGATGCCGCCATCGGCCGTCCGCAGCTTCGTCTCCGATCGGAACCGTTTCTCGAGACCACATCGAATCATGGCGGCGATGGATTCACTCAAACGAGAATTGCCCATCGGCCCCGACCACGTGGACCTGTGGTACGTCCTGTTGGACTCGATCGTAGCGCTCGGCCTGGAGGCGGAGTATCGGGCTTTCCTTCCGTCGGACGAAGCTTTCGCCTGCGATCGTTTTGCGTTCCCGGAGGGGCGTCGCCAGTGCCTGGCCAGCCGCATACTGGTCAGGACCGTGCTCTCCTCTTACACGGGCGACGCGCCTGCGGCGTGGGAGTTCCAGGCGAATCGGTTCGGCAAACCCCATGTCATACGGCCTGGCGGCTGTCCGTTGCAGTTCAACCTGTCCAATACAACGGGCTTGGTGGTCTGCGCCGTCAGACTGGGCGGCGAGATCGGCGTGGATGCCGAAGATCTGATGCGACGTGCGGCGGATCCGGCGATTGCCACGAATTACTTCGCCCCCGAAGAAGTCGCTTGGTTGGAACTCGCATCCCCGGAGCAGCGGCAATTGCGGTTCCTTCAGCTGTGGACTTTGAAAGAGGCTTTCATCAAAGCCAAGGGTAAGGGACTGTCCATCCCGTTGAGAGATTTTGCCTTCGATTTTCCCGCCGGCCAACCGCCGCGGGTTGAGTTTCGCGATCCCGAGTTGGGCCAAGCCGACCAGTGGCAGTTTGCCCAGTTGCGATTGGAGGGACGCTATCAAGTGGCCGTCGCCATGCATTTGCCCGGCGGGAAACGACACTTGCTCCGTATCCGTCAGATCATTCCGTTGCGGAACTCGTGATACCGCCGGCCCAGTTCGTTCAGAAGTCGATGTGTTGGCCGCAGGCGATCAGCCGCTTCCGCGGGACGCATGCGGGGGCACCCATCCTTGCCTACGATCGGTGCGTGAGGAAAATCAAACCCGAGCAGCGGGCGGAGCTGGACCTCAGTTCCTGGAGCATGGCCTACAGCGGCGCCGAACCGGTGCGCACGGAGACGCTGGACCGGTTTGCCGAGTACTTTGCTCCCTGCGGATTCCGCCGCGAGGCATTGTTTCCCTGCTACGGGCTGGCGGAAGCGACGCTGATGGTGACCGGAGGCTGGAAAGCGGCTCCGCCGATCGTCAAGGAGGTCGTGGCCGCGGCGTTGGAAGGCGACCGGATCGTGCCCGCTCGGGACGGATCGAGCAAGAGCCGCTCGTTGGTTGGCTGCGGGCAACTGCGGCGGCGGACGAAGGTCGCGATCGTCGACCGGTCACCCACCAGCCCTACGGCTTGTTGATTTACGGGAGCAATCATACGTGGGATAGGCTTCCACCCTGTCAGGATTGCCTGGTTACAAATGACTATTCTGCGCTGTTTTCCCATTCGACAGGCTGGAAGCCTATCCCACGATTAAATCAACAGCCCGCACGGCCCGGCGAGTCTATCGTTTTCTCGGCTTGCCGGACTACCAACCGGTCGAATTGACCGTCCGCAACGCCGCCCCGCCGGGAAAGATGGACCCCGAAACCTGGCAACGGCTGGCCGACTTCTTTGCGCCCCTGAACCAGGAACTGTACGAATACGTCGGCCAGGATTTCGGCTGGACATAACAGGGACCATTGAATGGGCGTCATTCCGTGCGGGTCTTGACGATTTTGACGATCACCGATACGACCTACGACAAGAAGGGACTCATTTGTCTGGGGTGGACGCATTTGTTTTAACCTAAATCCTC
Source organism: uncultured Pirellulaceae bacterium (assembly GCA_964645045.1). Taxonomy (GTDB): domain Bacteria; phylum Planctomycetota; class Planctomycetia; order Pirellulales; family Pirellulaceae; genus Anammoximicrobium. The sequence goes on from CAZXYZ010000042.1 coordinate 8,226, forward strand.
AGTAAGTTACGGTCAACGGCGACAGTGCGTGAGTGCAGCCAATACGCGTGCCTGCATGGGAGGAGGCTCCTGATGAGCAAGGAATCGAAGAACCCGGCGGAAGATGTGCGACAACCTTCGTCAATTGTGGAAGAACCGGTCGGGGCTACCCGACGTTCGCATCCGCTTCTCGGTAACCGCACCGATGTTGCCGGCAAGGGAATCGTCCACGAAACGGCTTTGAATGGCCGCAGGCCAGCGTACCTGGAGGACCACTGTATTTACGGTTCCGTGGTGGTTCCCGCTGCGGCCTATGCGGAAATGGCCATCGCCGCGGGGACGGATGCTTGCCCGCGCCAAGACGTGATCCTGCAAGGCATGGCCATTCAGCAAGCGATGGCTCTTGAGCCCGGCGTAACGCGCGTTGTCAGGACCATCCTGACTCGCGAAGAGCAAGATCTGTTCAGTTTCCGAATCTGCAGTGCGGCGGATCGCGACAAAGAAATCGAGTCTCTGTGGTCAGAACATGCATCCGGAAAACTGATCGCACAAGAACCGGGCTTGCCGCCGGACCGAGTCGATCTCCAGCCGCTCCAAGAAATGCTGACCGAGACGGTCGAAGCAACGGAGCTGTACGAAGCCTGTCACCAACGTGGGCTGGAGTACGGCCCTCACTTCCAGGCGGTTCGCAGCCTTCGAACGGGAGATGGCCAAGCGTTGGGCGAGGTACGGATCGCAGACCGATTGTCTGAACAGGCGGCGGACTATCTCTTGCACCCCGCCCTCCTGGACGCCTGCCTGCAGACATTGGCGGCGGCGCTGAAGGTGGACGACATCAGTTCGGCGCTGCTACCGGTCGGTATCGATCAAATGCGAGTTTATCTTGCCGGCGAGAGTTGCGTTTGGAGCCGTGCGCGGATCACATCTAACACAAAAGCGGGAAAATCCGTCACCGCGGATATCGATATTCTGACCGGTGACGGCCGGTTCGTGGCATCGGTCGAAGGCCTGCGCATCCGCCGGGTAAAGAAGGAGATCTTCACCCGCAGCCGCCGCCGCGACGCGGATCAGGCCTTGTCCCGGATGGGTTAGCGGCAGTTAGACGCTGTCAAGAATTACCCGATCGTCGTAGGATGGATTGCTAAGCGCCGGCAGGCCCGAACGCGATCCAGCAGTCAAGGCACTCTTGCTGCATGGTCTGATTTACCGCTCCACGAAGGCCATCGCGACCGCCGATTCAAGCCCCGGTTCAATCGATCAGTTCGCGGTACTGAGCGCGTCACTCACGCGGAAGTAGTCGAAATCCACAAAGCCGCCCGCGGCCTTTGTCGCATAGTTGAATAATGCGAAGCGGTAACCCATGAAGTGCGGCAAGGTGTACGTCATCCGCAACGGCTTGCCGATCACGGTCCAGTGCTGGCCGTCGATGCTGTGGAAGAAGCGGGCGATGTCGGCCCGGTTTTTGAAATCGCATTCCACCTTCAGGTACACGATGTCATGAGTCAGTGGCACGCTTACCACCTCCAGCGGGGAACCTGATTCGGCGCTCATCATGACGATCGCCTTGGCATTCCCGGCCAGCTTGACTCCGACCAGGCCGTATTGCTTCTGCAACGCGCCCAGGCCGGCGAAGTCCCCCTCCCGCATGTTGCTCACGTCGATGCAGACGGTGCCCGAGCATTCCGGGCCGAACGTCCTCTGAGTGAGCGTGTTTCGAGCCGACAGGAAATCGCTATCGACCCTGCCGGTAGTCAGCCGCAGGAAGCCGGGACGCTTGGTAAGCGACCAGTTGTTGTCGTCCGGGTTGTGGTTCCATTGCCAGGCCAGCGAGAGCGCCGGGTCGCCAGCGCGGCGCTCGAATTCATCCGAGGCGATGATGCCGGGGATGAGTCCTTGGTTGGCAGGAAGATTCAGCGTATCAGGTACCTTACCGTCCACGCCCAGCACCGGCCATCCATCCTCCCACTTGACGGGCACGAGATAGGGAATGCGGCCCACCGCGCCATAATCGCGGAACAGGTAGGCATACCAATCGCCCTGGGGCGTATCGATCAGGCCGCCCTGCGCCACGCCCTTGTCCTGCAAGGCCACGCGGCCTTCATACGGGCCGGTGATCTTGTCCGCGCGGTGAACAATTACGGTGCGCATGCCGCCTCGCGGCCAAGTGATGTTGAACAGGTAATACTTGCCGTTGATTTTCCACATCTGGGAACCTTCCGCCGGCAGGCCGATGTTGGGTCCGGCCACTCGGCTGGCATTTGTGACGATGACTTGATCCACGCCACCGGGTTTGATGCCGGAAACGTCCGCTGTCAGCTCAACCAACCGCAGGTTCCCTCCACCGCAGATCATGTACACGCGCCCGTCATCGTCGAAGACCAGAGTATGGTCGTGCAGCGCGGGGCGAAACGAGTTTTCGGTCCACGGACCTTTCTCCATGTCTTTCGTCCGGTAGACGTGCGTCTTGCCGGTCGTGCTGGAGAACGTCGTCGCGTAAAACGTGCCGTCGTGATAGCGCAGGCTGCTCGCCCACGAACCCGCGCCGTAGGCGTTCTTCCCGTTCTGCAGCGTGAGCGCATCGTTGTCGCCGAGGGTGTTGCAGGCGTAGCCGAGCAGCTGCCAGTTCACCAGGTTTTTGGACTTTATGATCGGAAGCCCGGGACTCAGGTGCATGGTGGTGCTGCTCATGTAGTAGGTGTCGCCCACGCGAATGGCCGCGAGGTCCGGAACGTCCGCCCAAATGATGGGGTTCCGGGCGAGGTTGGCGGAGCCGTCCACCTGCGCGAACAGCGGACGGATCAACATGATCGCCAGGGCGAAAACCACAAGAAAAATGCTCGGTTTGTTCATCTTTCACTCGCGCATCAATTTCCGGCCGGAATCAGCTTCAGCAGCCCAAGGCGGTACGGCAACAAGCCGTAATTCGCCCTGATCGTCGGATCGCGCCCCTGGTACAGCAGCTGCAAATTCGCGGGGTCGATCGTCATGGTCTCGTCGTATCCGTCGCGGATCAACTCTCCGTGGCTGATGTCCTTGGTCCAGGCCGCAACTCCCTCCTCGAACGTGACGTTGCTGATGCCCGCGAACGGCTTCTGATACGTATCCGCGTCCGGCAGCGGCGTCCATTTGCCGTCCAGCCGATCCGACGTGAACGCCCGGTAGTACCGGTTGGGGCCCAACGCCTCGATCAACGTCAGGTACGTTCCCGTCCCCTTGATCCTGTATGTCATGCTGGCTTCGAACAGCGTTTCTCGCGTCTCCCGAATGGCGACCTCCGGATTGCTCATGCCCTTGGGGAAATCCTCGATCTTCGTCCGGCTGCGATAGGAATTGCCATCATCGCCCGTGAAGAACAGATAAGCGTGCGTGTCGTCGCAAATGACCCAGTAGTCGATCCAAAGCCGCGGCGTCCCGGGAGGCTTGGTGGCAAAGAAGTCATCCGGCTTGCTCCAGGTTTCCGGCTTGGAAATGTCATCCGTCGTCGAGTACTGCGGCTGCTGGGACTGGAAAACCAAGTACCATTTCTTGTGCGGCCGGAAATAGAACACGTGCGGCGCGCAGTGATAGCCCCGCAGGTTCGGATTGGCGTCCAGGTAATAGGGCTTGGCGTCGGCCGCCTCCGACCAGTCTTTGAAGCTCAGGTACACCATGCTCCAGTTGCCCTGGTCGTTGGCCGTGGTCGCGTAGACGTGCCACCTGTCGCCGTAATAGACCACGGTGGGGTCTTTCACGGAAACCAGCTGATGGGTGTCGTCCGACACGGGCTTAATCAGGACTCCACTGGACTTCCACTTGAAGGGTCCGGTGAGCGGCACCGCCTGCGTGGCGGCAGGACTTAACGCCGCCGGCTCGGCCGCGGCTGCCGGATCAGGGTTCGGGTCCAGTACCGCGTCCACAATTGCCCCATAGGCCGGCTTCCGCTGGTTGTTCGCGTCGAAGATCAGCGGGTGCTGTCCGAATCGCCATGTACGGCGGTCACTGAGACCCCAGAACGTCACGCATTCCACCACGTCCTGGTGCTTGATGAAGATCGCAAACAACCGCGCATAGGCGTCCGCCTGGGCCTGGAGATCTTGCGGCGAAGGCGGCGCGCCGCCGCCAAACCTGCGGCGACCGAAGCCGGGGCCGAATTGGCCCCCCGAGGCGCCGCGGATCGTCACGTCCAGCTCCGTGATGCGGACTTTCAACCCGAGCGAGGCATAGTCAGAGATTGCCTGGTCGAGAGCAGCATAGGGGATATTGCTGGTGCTCCAGTGGCCTTGGATTCCCACCCCGTGGATCGGAGTGCCGTCCTTGATCAACCGTTGGAGCAGCGCCATGGAACTCGTGTGCTTAGGACCGGCCTCGATGCCGTAGTCGTTGTAATACAGCTCGGCGTCCGGATCGGCCTCGTGGGCGAACTTGAACGCCAGCGTCAGGAACTCCGGCCCCAGGGCCTGCAACCACGAGGAGTTGCGGAGGTTCTCGGTCTGGGCCGTCTGGGCGTTGCCGCCGTCGCCGATCGCTTCATTGACGACGTCCCAACTCCGGATCTTCCCCTTGTAGCGGCCGACCAGCGTGTGGATGTGGTCCTTCATGCGTTGAGTGACGGCTGCCTTGTCGCCCTCACGGAAGAACCAGTCGTTGGTCTGGGCATGCCACACGAGGGTGTGGCCGTGGGTGGCAAGGTTGTTGTCAATGCACCATTTCACGAGGGCGTCGGACCGCTCGAATCGCCACATATCCTCTCGGGGATGAACATTTGCCGGCTTCATGCAATTTTCCGGCGTCACGCTGCTGAAGTTCTCCGTGACGAGACCCAGTTCCTGGTCGGAATAGTTGCCGGGCAGATCGCCCGCCATGCCGATCCGAAAGTGAGCCTTGTAGGCGTCTTTGATGGTCGGGCCGTGCTGGTCCGGAATTGTGACGGCCGCTTCCTGCGCCCGTGCCATCGGCGCGAAGCCCGCAAAGGCCAAAAGGCATAGCACGGCCCGAGTCGCTGTTCTTGTCATCGCTGTCACCGTAGCTCCTACTGCTTCAGCTTCACTCGCATGACGGTCACCGAGTAGGCTGGGAACGTGTGCTTGAATTTACCCGACACTCCGGCGATCGTCGCTTCGGTCGGCGCCACGATCCTCGGCTGCTCGAACGAATTCTCCACCTCGGGCGATTCGCCGGCCAGCACGATCGCCCGCGCCGTCGGCTCAACCTGCCCCACGCCCTCCAGCGTCAGCGCCGTCGGCAGCGCATTCTCGCCCGTATTGACCACCTTTAGAATCACTTCGCTCCGGTCGGCGTTCAGCCCCGCCACGCCGAACAGCGACTTCGACCCGCCGCGAGTCGCATCGTGGACCAGCTTTCCATCGAGGTAGCACTTGATCGTCGGGCCGTTGAGTTCCACCTTGATGTCGTACCACCGGCCGGTCTCAACGCGCCCGTTGACGCCCTGATCGGACACCCCGGCACATTCCAGCGCGTGCCGGCTGTTGCCCCATCCGCCGATGTTCCACCAGTGCTTCTCATCCGCATGGGCGTTCCGGAACAGCACCAGGAAGCCTTCCTCCCCGCCCAGCTTCCGGGCCTTGAGGGTCAGGGTGTAATCCGTCCATGAGGCGTCGCCGGCCAGCGCCCGCACGCCCTGGCCGTTGCCGGTCTGCCGCAGGGCGCCATCCCTCACCTCCCATGTGCCGCCACGGGTCCTCCACCCGTGCATGTTCTGGGAGAATTCGGACTGGAACAGCACCGCGCCATCCTTGCCCACGACCTTGACATCCTTGAACTCCGCCTGGGTGCTCCAGGTGGCCACGCCGACCATGCCGCGCTTGGTCGGCGGCGGGCTCGGCGGCGCGTCCAACGTCAGCGGCAGGATCGTGTCGGCCCGGTGGTTGGCGAACATCGCCTGCACGTGATACGAGGGCGTCCCATACGCGCGACCAGCGTCAAACACGATGGCGTTGGGGTTCCATGCCTTCCAGGCGGGGTGAACCAGCAGTGGCGCATAGGAGGCCATGACAACCACGTCGCTGTTCCGCTCCAGGCCGGTCATGTAGGCCGCCTCGCCGAGGGCGGCAATCAGGTTGCCCTGCCCGCACCCCTGGGTGACAGCGTATTCGCCGACATACACCTGGTAGCGTACACGGTCGTAGCGGTCGTACATATCGGCGCGGGCCATGAAGAAGTCGGGATTGTTGTAGTAGTGTTCGTCCACGATCTCGACGGGGCGCGAGTTGGGGACGCCGCGCCAGTCGTTGGCAATCAGCTTCATCTGCGGATACTTGGCGTTGATGGCGTCGTAAAACAGGGCGTAGCGCTGGTTGTAAAGCGGCCCGCCGTTCTCGTTGCCGATCTCGATGTACCTCAGGTTGAAGGGCGCCGGATGCCCCGCCTGGGCGCGCAGCGAACCCCATTGGCTGTCGACCGGGCCGTTGGCGTACTCGATCGCATCCAGCGCGTCCTGCACGTACGCATCGAGGTCCGGCACGTCCACTTGCTCGCGGCGGTCGTCGGCCCGTTGCTCCACGTGGCTCATCCCGCAGTTGATGACGAACAGCGGCTCGGCGCCGACGTCCTCGGAGAACTGAAGGTACTCGTGATATCCCAGTCCGTCGCTGGAGTAATAGCCCCACAGATTCCAGTGCCCCGGCCGCTCGGCGATGTCCCCGATCGTCTTCTTCCACCGAAAAGCATTAGGCAGCGAATCGCCTTCGACATAGCAGCCGCCGGGGAAGCGAACGAAGGCGGGCTTCATATCCGCGATGAACTGCGCCAGGTCGCGGCGCAGGCCGTTCGGACGATCCTTGAACGTCTCCTTCGGGAACATCGAGATCATATCGAAGTACAGCGTGCCGGGCGTTGTCGCCGCCACCACCAGGCGGGCGTTGACGTCGCTGGCACTCGCCGTGAGGGCGCATTCGAACTTCTTCCACTCCGCGCCCATGTCACGGATGTTCTGCGTCGCAAGGACCGTGCCATCCGGTTGCTCGATGCTCGCCGTCAGGGGGCCGGAGAAGCCGGTTTCGCATCGAGCGTAGAGCGACAGGCGATACTCCTGGCCCTGTTCCACTGCCAGTCCGCTGGGCATGGCCTTCGCGGCCCGTTCAAAACCAGCCAGGAATTCGCGGCTCGCTTCCGGGATGTTGCCTCGCGGGCGTCCGCCCCTGCCCTTGTACCCTTCGTTGGCAATGCCGGCCCGTCCGCCCGCCGGCACGCCGGCGATTTCCAATTTCAGGCACGTCGGGTTGTTCGGGTTCAGCGGCCGGTCCCGGTCCAGCGTCAGGGCGCACTTCGCATCGCCGCCGACGACCAGCGTCCATCCGGCCGGAACGGACATGTCCTCGAACGACCGGTTCAGCAGCAACTCCCCGTACAGTCCGCCCTCGCCCGCCCGGTTGATTTCCTCGAAGAAGATGCCGTACAGCGTCGGGCTCACCTTGAACCCCGGCTGGTTCACCTGGACGCTTAATGTCGCCTGCTGTCCCCAGGCAGTGGCCGAAACCACCAGACCCAACAGGATCCCGCACAGTCTTGCGCTTTGCCTCATAACGCTCTCCAGATGCTTAGGGGTGTCAGTCTTTGCAGCGGCGAGCGTGACGCGCCCCCGCACCCAGAGGGTATCCGGCCGGGGCATCAGACTCCCAGTTCATCGCTGCTCGCACCAGACAGTTTTTCCAGTTGTCGGTATTCACTTTGCCGTTTAACGAATGCCCTCGGCTTGCCCGAGGGATGCTTACGTTTCTCGCTACACACGCCACGCACGCAACGCTTCACTCGTTCCTGCCCCGTTTCGCCCGCGGCGGCTTCGCCGCCGCGGGCGAAACGGGGCAGAGGTTACGCGGGGGGACCGCTTTGTGTAGCTGGAAACGGGAGCCTCCACGGGGCAAGCCCGCGGCATCCAATTCACAGAACCATAAATCTCATTCTTTACGCGATTGGCGTTGAAAACCGCTTGGTGCTACGAGTTCGCCACGAGATCAGCGGAAAATGCGTTGCACAAAGTGATACAAGTTGTTGCGCCAGTGCGTGGGGTCGTGGGCATTGGAGTCCACGTTCCAGACATGCGGCACATCGTGTTCCTTGAGATAGGCGTGCATGCCCTGACTGATACCGATCAAACCATCCTTGTTGCCGCAGGAGAGCCACAGCAGTTTCAAGTTCTGCTTCGCGGCGGCGGGGTCCGGCACGAGCTGCGCGGGAGGCTTCGTGTTGGGGGCCGACGAGAAGCCGCCGATCCAGGCGAACGTGTCGAGATGCGCCAGTCCGAAGTTGAGCGACTGTCCGCCGCCCATCGAGAGACCGGCCAACGCGCGGTGTTCGCGGCCTGCTTCAACGGAGTAGCGCGACTCGATCGTCGGGATCACATCCTTCAGCAGGTCGTCCTCGAAGGCCGCGAACGCGGGAGCCGACCGGAATACATCGCCTTCCGCGCGGTCGTTCTTCTGCGCCCGGCCGTTGGGCATCACGACCAACATCGGCGTGACCTTCCCATCGGCCAGCAGGTTGTCGAGGAGGATGTCGGGCGTGGCAAAACGCTGCCACTCTGTCTCATCGCCGCCGATCCCGTGCAACAGATAGAGCACCGGGTACTTCTTGTCCTTGGAATAGCCGGGCGGCGTATAGACCTGCATCTTGCGGGTAACGCCAACGGACTTTGAATCGTAAGTGATCATTTCCAACTGGCCGTGCGAGATGCCTTCCCGCTGGGCGTCAAATCCAGCGGGCGGGTCAGGAAACGCCTGTTTGTCATCAGGGCCAAGGTTGATCGATCGGCCGAATCCGCCCGGACCACGAGGCCCGCGACGCGGCGGGGCGTCCGCGACGGGTGCGGCTGCGGTTGGTGCAGCGGCGACCGACTGAAACAAACGTGGTGCAAACTCCTTCAGGCACCGCCGCCAGGTCTGCCACTCGTGTGCCGTGCCCGGAGACTCGTAGAAGACGGTCTTGATGCCGCCCTGCTCCAGGGCATCCCGATAGCCCTTGACGCCATTGTAGAATCGCTCGCCTTCCGCCGTGCCGATCCCGATCCAAACAAGGTGGACTTTCTCGTTGAATGTCTCGGCGTCCGCCATCACGCCGTTGTGTACGGTCTTCATGTCGACTGCGCCGCCGCCAAATCCGCCGCCGGCGCCGCTGAACCCTCCGAGCCAAGCGAACTTGTCGAGGTTGTTCAAGGCAATCACGAACGTTTGCATCCCGCCCATCGACAATCCGGCCATCGCCCGGTTCTCGCGGTCGGGCAGGGTCCGGTACGTCGAATCAACCATGGGGATCAGGTCCTGGATGAACACCTCCTCCAGGGCGCTGAACATCCGGCGAAAATCGGGCGGCTGAGCGCCCGCGCCGACCGCCGGCGGACGCAAGGGAACTGGGGGCTCGCCGGGCTTGCGGGCGTATCCCTTCTCCATCACGATGATCATGGGCCGGGCCTTCTTCTCGGCGATCAAGTTATCCATGATGTGGTTGACCCGCCCCTGCACCACCCAACCCCGCTCGTCTTCGCCGCCGCCGTGTTGCAGGTAGAGAACGGGATACCGCGCATCGCGGTTGGTGTCGTAATCCGGTGGCGTGTACACGAAGATGCGCCGCCAAGCGTCGGTTGCCTTGGAGAAATACCAGCGCTCGCGGATTTCGCCGTGGGGGACGTCCCGCGGTTCATAGAAATCCACGCCCGCTTCCGGGACTTCAATTCCGCTGCACTGCTTGCCGGTGCCGTAGAAGGTCTCGCTCGCCGGATCGCTCACGTTGGCCCCGTCGAGCTTGAACCAATAATAGTGAAATCCTGGTACCAGCGGCGGGGTCGTGACGCTCCAGAAGCCGTCGGCATCGCGTGTCATGTCGTAATCCGTATCCACATGCACGCGCACCTGCTGTGCGTCGGGAGCTTTGAGCCGGAAAGTCACCCGGAGGTCCGAGTGAATGCGGGGATACTCCGCACCCGGGACATTGGACGATGCGGGTCTGGAGTCATCGGGCGCGGGCTGGGCGGGTTGAGCCCGGCACAGCGGCGAAATCGTGAAGGCGCTCAGGACGCCGAAGATCAGGAAGTGCTTCATGGGACGCTGCTCCGGGATGAGGATTTCCTCGACTGTGAATGACTTGATTGCCGGCATACCTTGCCGTCGAGGTGGCGGTGCTGCTCGGGCGTGGTCATGTTTTCCAAAGATCGAAGCTGCTGAACAAACGCCGCAGCCGAATCCGGGCCAACGACCGCCACCAATTGCTCGTGAAAGGCCCGGCTCTGTGCCCACAGTGTGGAGTACATGCTCCACCCCTTATCGGTCAGCGCCACGCAGCGCGCTCGGCCATCGGTCGGATGCGGCCGGCGTGAAACAAAGCCGCTCCGTTCCAGCAGGACGAGCATGGCCCGAACCGTGTTGGCATCGGAACTGGCTCGGCGCACCAACTCCTGCTGCGTCAATCCCTTGCCCTCGGCAAGAATCGACATGAGGACAAACTGATTGGCCGTCACTCCATGCGGTTGCAAGAGGGTATCGGCGTCCCGGTGCATGGCCCAGTAGGCCGCACGCAACGCCATCGCAATGTCGTGTCCACCGACCATGTTCCGCCTCGCCAATATCCTACGTATACGTATTACTGTGTCAAGTCCCGATTCGCCCGAATGTAGCGCGGCGGTAATCAGGCTGGCGGCCGTCCCGAAACGGGCTCAACGGATAATGCCATTCGCCATGACCACGTTGCGGTTGTCGACGTTGGCACGGTTCGCGAACTCCATCGCCTCCCAGCTGCCGGTGGCCTTCAGTGTCCGCTTCGCCTTGGCCTTCAGCGTGGGTGGATCGTACATCCGCTGGGCGCACTCGCGGATGACCTCCCACAGTTTGGCCCGCTCGATGTGCTTGGGGCAATTTGCATCACATCGACGCCGCCGTTCCGCATGAAATCCGTACGGCGGCGAAGCTTGTCGGGCGTGTCGCTGTCCATGCCGAAAATGAAAGCTCCCAGCACGGCGATGCCCGCCTGGTGAATGCGCTCAAACGCCTGCTCGCAGGGATTCGCGCCCCGCTTCATATTCAGTCGAATGTCGACTTCGGTCAAGGCGTCGATGTCCTCGGCTTCCAGCCTGGCAGTCAGAAAAGACAGGCAAGATGCCTATCCAACGTTGCCTGTGACCGTCTGCGGAATAGCTCCACGACAGGACAGTCCCTTACACCGTCCCGGACGGAATGAGACTCCGTGCGGCAAGGACCGGCACGCTCACGTGCCGGTCCTTTTTCTCAGCTAACGTCGTTCCCTAGGCCAGCCGCCGGAAGAACCGGCCAAGTCGGGCGAAGACCCCGTCGGCCGACGTTTCTTGCGACCGGTCGTGGTCGGCAGCCAAGTCCGTCAGCACGCCGTCCAACGCCAAGTCCATAACGCCATCCCCGCTGGCTTGACGGCTCCGGCCTGTGACGGCCAGGGCGGCATCAGCGAGGTCAGTGGAGTAGACAGACAAGTCGTCCGCCTCGTCTTCCTGAGCGAAGTACTGATCGACCTTCGCTGCCGCGGAGGGGACTGCACCCGCCGAGGGCGCCGGCAGCGGCCCGGTCAACAGGTCCGCGTACTGGATGCCGGCCAGCGAATCCGCGACGGCAACCGCGCTCGTCACCGCCGGTGCCACGTCGGCACTCAAGTCAACCGCGATGAACGCCGCTCCCTCGCCTTCGCCTCCCGAGCCGCCGGCGACGGCGCTATTGACCACATTGATCACGCCCAGCACGTCGCTGGCGGAAACCTGGCCGTCGAGCGTCACATCCAGGAAGGGCGCCTGCAGCGTGCCATACGCCAACGCACGCTGGCCGTTGGCGTTGATGTCGTTGATCAGGATCAAGGCATCCAATGCGTCGACCCTGCCGTCGGCATTGACGTCGAAGCGGTTGTCCAAGTTCGTCACCCCAACCGGCGTCACCGGCGCACTGGCGGTCACCGGCGGATCGAAGTTGCCCAAGATCGGCACGGCGTACTCGTCGCCATAGCTGGCAAAGAGATCCTTGCCAAACGGGATCGGTGTGAACGGATGATCCAGGTAATGGACCGTGCCGTAGTGCGCGGCCTTGTTCTGGCCGAACGCATTCGACACCAGGAAGTACCACTCGCCGTTCTCCTCCGGCGCGACACCAGCCCGGTCGGGTACCCACAGCCCGATGTCGTCGATGCCGTCCTGGTCCATGTCGGCTGCCACCGGCTTCTCGCGGAGGCCGATGAAGCCAAAGTCGATGCTCCGCACCGTGGCGCTCCACGTGCCCGGTCCGGTCGCCAACTGGAACGTGAACCGGTCGTCCTGCCACGTCCCCAGATCGTCGTTCCCGTCGCCGTCAAAGTCGCCCACGATCGGGAGACCGGTCAGCGACAGCGGCACAGCCTTGTCCAGCTTGTAATCGTGGTTGGTGTCGAAGTACCACGTGCTACCCGCCAACAATCCGACTTCATCGCCGTTGTCCTTGTTGCCATCGAAGTTGCCGGCGACGGGGAGTCCCGTCGTGCCCATCGATTCGACAAAGCCAGTCAACGGATCCGGCACCCCGTCGTTGGTGATGTCGATCAGCCAGCGGAAACTCCCGCCGACCTTGCCGTAAGCCGCCAGCTTGTCGAATCCGTCCGCAATCGCATTGCCGGCCGGGGTTACGTGGTCGTCCGTCGTGCCGTAGATCCCATCGGGACCGGGGCCGGAGAAATTGCCGGCAAAGATGCCGTCCGTGGTGTAACCCAGCTTGTAGGTGATGTCCCGGTTCGTGTAGTCCAGGTTGTCCGGATCGAACGTAAAGTTGCCATTGGTATCGACCCAGACGCTGCCCGAGTGGACCGTGCCGATCTCCGGCCGGCTGTCGATGGTGAACCGGGCGAAGAAATCTTCGCCGGGCTCGCCATCGCCGCTGGGCCAATGCGGATTCTCTTGCGGCTCGATCGTGTTCGTCTCGCCGTCCAGTTTGTTCCCCGCGTCATCCTTGATACGGTCGTACACCGTCAGCGTGTACCGGTCGTCCGGCAGCGGCGCGAAGAAGTTCAGCCGGACGGTCGTCCGCCCAAAGTCACCGGCCACCGTGTGGTCGATGAACTCGATCGATTGGATCGGGATCACGCCATTGGCGTCGCCCACCAGCAGATAGTTGCCCGGCGCTGTGGCCAGGATTTCGTTCACGGCCGGATAGAGGAACCCACCGGCCGCCAAACCGACGATCCCGTCGACCAGGGCGTTGCTGAAGGAAAGCGCCGTGTTGCCACCGTCGCGCAACTGGTTCAAGTCCGCCGAGAAGCCTCCCAATTCCCACGCCAGTTCGACGTAGTCGCCGACGGTCGTCCCGTCGCCCGAGGCTGCGAAGCCACCCGCCGTCTCCAGGAAGTTGCCGCCGGGCTGCTCGATGTAGGCGATCGTGTTGGAGTCGACGGCCAGCGCCACCGTGTTGGTACCGTCACGCAGGTCCACGTCGTTGATCGTCACGAGGAGGACCTCGGCCGCGTCCAGCGCGGTCAACGTGGACGCATAGGTGAGCGCGGCGTTCTCGTTGTCGCGGTCTTCGTCCGTGACCAGAATGACGAACCGCTCCGAGTTGGCGCGGAACATGTAGTTGGCCAGGGCGTAATCGATCCCGGCGTACCCGTCTTCCGTGCCGCCACTGGTAACTAGGCCGCCCGCGGCCGCCGCAAAGCCGGCGGAGTTCCCCCATAGGTTCCCGCCGATCAGGAACGAACGTCCGTCGTTCGATCCCGCGATTCCGTTACCGTAACCCACGAGCCCGAACAAGTTGGCGTCGGCGCCGCCACCGATCCCGGCCGCCGACAACTGGGTGTCGAGCGTTTGGATGAACGAACCGATGAACGCATGCTCGCCCGCCATGCTGCCCGACTCGTCCATCACCACGATGATGTCGGCAAAGCCTGTCGCCGCAGCGCCGGCACCGCGCCGCGGGCGGTCCAGGAAGTCGATATCCAGGGCCCACGCCAGCGGGGTCGGCCCGTCTTCCGACGGCTTGGGATCGAACAGGTCGTACTCTTCCTGGCCGGTGATGTTCACCTCTTCCACCTGCGGACCGCGGGTGTCGAGGAAGATCGACAGGCTCTCGGCGCCCGAGGTGGCGGTCAAGTTGCCCGCCAGGTCTTCGGCGGTGACCAGCAGCGGGCGGAGACCGTCGATCTCGCCCGGCTGAATAATCCCGCTCGCCTCCAGGGCCGCCAGGATCATCGGATCGTTCAGGTCAATGTTGCTGGTCAACGTCCACTGGCCATTGGGGAATTGATCGTTGCCGTCGGTCGGGATCGCGACGGCCTTGCCGAGCAAGAAGTCGCCCGCGTTGACGTCGCCGTCGTTGTTGGCATCCAAGTACACCCGGACAATCGTGTTGGCCTCGGCGCTGCCCCACAACGTCGGCACCGTGTCGCTCGTAATCCGGTCCACAAATGTGCTGGGCTGATCGATGATCCCCGTATCGCTGTCCGGGTGCAATCCGTCCGTCGGATGGTTGGCCACACCGAAATAGACCGGCGGGTGCGCCGTATCGACGTTGATCTCCAGCGGCAGGCTGCGAGCGCCCCAACCGGTGGCCGGCATGTCCACGCCACCCGTGTTGGAGATACTGGCCGGGTCGATCATCTGGACGCGAGCCGTCAGGAAATGGCTGCCGTCGGCCAGAGGCGCCGTGGGAGTGAACAAGTACACGCCCGGCGCGTACAACGTCGCGTAACCGATCGGGTTCTGCGGGTTTTCGGCCCACGGCTGCGGACCTTCGTCAAACACCGCCACGCGATAGCCCGCCGTCAACGCTGCGCTGGGCGCATTTGCCGTCTGGGTGTTCAACGGAATCGGGATCACCTCGTCAAACGGCAGCGTGGTGTAGTTGTTCCCCGGCTGGTCGTTCGCAAAGATCGCGTCGTCCAGGCGGAAGTAGACCGTCGGCGTGTTGTCGTGCGTGACGTTGTCCCAGTTCGTCCGCCCGCTATCGCTCATCTCGACAATATGCGTCAGTTGCGTCCGCACCTCGCCGCCGCCGTACGCCGACGTGTGCAAATTGACGTAGGTGCCGTTGTTCTGCAAGGCTGTAATGTGCGCCGGGTTCGCGGAGAACGCGGCGCCGGTCAACCGCAACCGGATGCCGCTCTCTTCCTGCACCCAACCGGCCGGGTACAGCGAAACGATCGCAGCGCCGCTGACCCCCGGACCGCCGAGATGAATGTGGGCATTTGTCAAGTCGGGCAGCGTCGTCTTGTTGGCCAACTCGATCCCGGCCGCAAAGATGTCGATGTCGAAGGTGTTCGCCGCGGCATTGTAGGCGAAGATCACCTGGCCGTTGGCCGTGGTCGCCACCGGCGGCACCTCCTGCGCCCCGTTCAGCAGGTTGACGTGATCGTTCAACTCCAGTCCCCACGGAGTCGGCGGCGCCTCGCTCAGCACCGTCAGGCCGTAGTTGTTGATGGCGTTGCTCACGCCGACAACCCGCAGGTAGTAAACCTGGCCGGCCACCGCCGGAATGCGGATCCGCTCGTTTTCCAGGAACGAATCGCCGTCCACGTTCAATTCGGCCGGTCCGTCGTTGCGGCCGAAGTTCGGCCCGTAACCGGCGATCAGCGTTCCGTCCACGTCGTACAGCTCGATGTCCAAGTTGCCGTTGCCAGGCAAACCCGGCCGCCCGCTGGACGGAATCGCCGCGATCTCTTCAAAGAACGCCTGCAGGTCCAACGTCCCGGTCACTTGAGCCTCGACCCGATACCAGTCGGCGTCGCCGGGGACGTTCTGGTTGTCGCCAAATGGGTTGAGGATCGCACCCGGGTCGATCGTCGGATCGACGTTGATCGCGCCGTCGGCACCCAAGTGAGTCGCCACGAAGCGGTCGTCGTTGTACTCGTACGGATCGTGCTTGAAGACGACCAGCCGGCTGCTGTGGCCCGGATTGGCATTCACCGCCACGCCGGTCTCGTCCAGGAACTGCACCCGCTCGATACCGTCGAACACGGTCTCGAACGATTCCGCGTTCGCCGGGCCGATCGAGACCGTCCCGGCCGTGTCGTCCTGGCTCTTGCGGTAGATCGTCAGGTCGTCGGGCCCGTCGTCGATCACGATCAGCCGGTCGCCGGCCCCGGTGGCCGAACCACCGTGGACCGTCGTCACCAGGGCGTTGTAGAACCCATCCTCGGCCATGCCGCCCGCCAGGTCCCGAATCAAGACGCGGATCGTGTCCAATCCGCTGCCCGCCTCGACGCGGACCTCGTCCACCGTTCGCGTCAGGTCGGCCGGCACGCCCAGCGGATCCAACAACTCCAGCGTATCGACCTGAGTATCCGCGTTGACCTTGTGAGTGAGCGAGGTCATCGAAGTCTGGCTCACGTCGATCGTGTCGCTGCCCGAGGTGCCGCTGACTAGGATCGTGTCCCATTCGATGTTCCCCGGCGTGTCACCGCCGTTGATGGTGTCGTTCCCGGCCCCGCCCACAAACAGGTCTTCGCCGGCACCGCCGTTCAATTGGTCGTCACCGCCGCCACCGTACAATTGGTCGGCCCCGTCGCCGCCGGTAATCGTCTGGGCATAGGCTCCGCCCACCAGCATGTCGTCGCCGGCATTGCCGTTCAGTTGTCCGAACCCACTGAGGGAATCGTTCCCTTCGCCGCCGTTGATCACCAGGTGGTTCACATTGGCCAGCGTGGTGCCGAAGATGGCGTTCAGCCCATCCGAGGCGAAGACCAAATCGTCGCCTTCGTTGGCGTTGAAGGTCAGGGTGTCGGCGTCGATCGGCGAGTTCAAGCTGGCAACGTTCACGTCGTAAGCCAGTCCCGCGATGTTCACGATCCCGCCCGTCAGCGCCGTTAGCGACACGCCGTCCGCCACCGTGCGGCCATGGACAGTCACCGTGTCCGTCTCAGCCTGAGCGCCCACGTCCACGTTGACCTGCCGCACGTCGGTGGTGAACAGGTCGCGGACTTCGATCGTGTCGCCGCCGGCCAGGCTGTTGATGTCAACCTGCTCGACCTTGCCCATGTCGATCGTGAAGGGCACCAGGTTGGTCCGCTCGAAGAAGGCCCGCGTCTGATCGCCGGTCTTGGTCCGGAGCAGGAACGCGTCACCGGTCGCACCGGTGCTGCCGTTGACGACCTGGACATCCACGCCCTCGTCGCCTTCGACCACGTCCGAGTTGTCTCCGTTGTTCCAGATGAACCGATCGGAACCGTCGCCGCCGAACAGGTTGTCGTTGCCCGTGCCACCGGTGATCGTATCGTCGCCTTCGTCGCCGTAGACGGTATCGTCACCGGCCAGGCTCACGATCACGTCGTTCCCCGAGCCGCCGTAGATCAAATCGGCCAAGGGCGAACCGACAATGTTGTCGTCGCCGCTGCCGCCGTAGATCGTGGCGTCGGCCATCGTCGACACGTTGACCGTATCGTTCCCGGCTCCCGCGTCCACGACCTTGCGGACACCGGCCAGGCCCAGGCCGAGCGTGATCGAGTCATCTCCGGCCAGGGTGATCACCTGGATTTCGACGAGTCCCGTTCCCGCGGTTACCGGCCGGCCGTTGACCGTCACCGTGTCCACCGTGGAAGTTACGGTATCGTTGGCCGGCGTGCCGATGATCTCCAGCACGTCGTCGATCAAGGTTCCACCGCCGGTGATTTTCAACGAATTGTAGCCAGCCGTCGAAGTCGGGTACATGCGGAACAGGTCGGTGCCGAACTCGTTGATCAAGTCGACGCCGTCGAAGCCCCAGAAGTCGATCGATTCGCGGGCGTCGATCTGCACGCGATCTCCGTAGGTCCCCGAATTCACGGTCCACAGGTTGTCGCCCTGCGTGTTGAAGATCGTCCGCACGATCAGCGCGTCTCCCGTGTCGTCGCCGGCGTCCAACTGCAGTTCCTCGACGCCCGTGTAGCCCACGGCCAGGCCGTCCACCGTGACATCACCGACGCCGTGCGTCCAATCCGGTACGACCTCAAACGCATTGGCCAAGTCGTCGCCGAGAATCTCCAGGACATCGCTGCCGCCCGGTCCTCCACCGTTCGTGTTCACGGTCGCGACCCCCGTCGCCAGCGGAACTTGGATCGTGAACAACTCGTCGCCTTCCAGGCCGTCCAGGGTGTAGGTTTCCACGCCGCTGTTCAAGATCGGCAACTGGCTGTTCAGCCGGATGCGCCCGACAGCCGGAGCGGTGCGGTCGGCGATGAACTCGTCGCTTGCACCCGTGCCCAGGGCGACCAATTCATCCGTGCCGCCGTTGGCTGCGTCGATCGTGAACGTAGCGCCCAGACCGAGGTTCTGGTAGCTGATGGCCAGCGTCTCGTTGACGCGGACCGTTCCCTCGTCGCGACCGACGCCCGGCGTATGGACGATCGTATCGCTGCCGGCCAGATCGAGCACCGTCAAGCGGTCGTTGCCCGTCTCGCCGTCGTAGATCAGTTCCTCGAAGCCACCCTCGCTCGAGGCGTACTCATTCACCTGACCCACCGTGCATGCCACCACGAAACTCGACACAAGATGAATCGTCGTGTCGTACGGCCCACCCAGGTTCGACGTGGTATTGACGCTCAAGGTGCCGGTTTCCGAGGTCAGCGGCTGGTACACCACGCTGGTCGGGCCCGGAGTTTCGAGTTCAAACACGTCGCCCTGGTCGCCGGTCACCGCCGACGGCGTGCCGCCGACGACCCAAGCGTTGACGTTCCAGGCGGTCGGATTGCCGCTGATCGGGTCGATCGCCGGAGTGCGGAACACCACGTCGTCGTCACCCGCCAGGGCGTCGACGTACAGGTTGACCGTCGCATCCGCCGCGACGTTGTTGACCCACAGGATCTCGATTCCGTCGTTGACGGTGGACGTGAAGTCCTTGTTGCCGTCCGCCGGAGCGTACCGCGTCGGGTTGGCCAACTGGGTCCTGGCGATAATCGTAATGTCGTCGTCGCCGTTGGTGCCCATGATCACGGCGCAGTCAAAGTCGGTCACCTGCCCGGCTTCGATGTGGTCGTAGCTGACCCGGGCGTTGTTCCCAACAATGATCCCGCCCTCGTCCGGCTCCGGCCCGGCCTCGAAGATCACCGCGCCGCCGCCGGTGACCATGTTGAACTTGTCGCCGGCCGTCTGGCCGATCGGATCGCCGCCATCGATGAACACGGGGATGGCGCCCGCCACGACATTGAACGTGTCGTTGCCTTCCAGTCCGTAGACTTGCACGGACTCGTTGTTGCTGTAGGTGACCGCCCCGTCGAGCGTCAGATCGTTCAGGTCGTCAACCTGGATCGTGCTCGCCGGAACCGCCCCGTAAGGCGGTACAACAAACGGCACCGCGCCGGCGTTGACGTTGAACGTCTGACTGAGCGCGTTGCCCACCACGATCAGCGTGTCTTCGCCGCCAGCCAGGTTGACTGACAACGCGCCGGCGATACTGGCGTAGTTCACCAGGGGCGACACGATCGGGCCCTGGACCTCGCCCGCCTTCTGCACCGCCGCGCCACGCTGAACGCGGCCGCTCGCCGAACTCAGCAGGGTGACGGTCAGGTCCTCGTCGTCCCCGGTCGCCGTGACGCCCAGCGTCTGGCTGTTGGCGTCCAGGTTGAGGGTTTCGACGCCCAGGAAGCTCACCGTGCCGCCGTAGCCCGTGACCGTCTGGGGCCCCAGGGACAGGGCCACGGGCGCCGAGGCGCCGCTCAGGCTCAGCACATCGCTCGCCGACGGATCGCCGGCGTCTACCAGCGTCGAGACATAGGGCAGGACGCCTGCCACGTTGAACGTATCGTCGCCGTCCAGGCCGCGGGCTTCGAGGATGTCGATGCCCCCCGTGTTCAACACGGTCGTCACGAAGCCACCCGTGGGATTGACGATCTGAATCGTGTCGGCCGGCCCGGTGACATGGAAGATGTCGCTGTCGTTGGTGCCGTTCAGTTCCAACACGTCCTCACGGCCGCCGCCGCTGGCAAACGTAACGCTGCCCCCGGCGCCGATGTGGCTGAAGCTCAACGGAACCAACGCCGTACCGGGGCCGGCGCCGCGGGTGCCGATCGTTCCAGCGTCCGGGGCCACACCGGGCGTATAGGTCACCTGGTGTACGCCGGCCGGCGTGGTGTGCGTCAGTGCGTCGGTGCCGCCCTGGCCGTCGATCGCAACCGCTTCCACCGTCGTGAAGTTCACCACCGGCGCCGCAGTCACGGTCACGCTGCCCGCACCCAACGTATTGGACGGGTTGTAGCCGATGGTGTCGTTTCCGGAGGTGACCGTGACCAGCAAGGTGTCGCTGGCCGTCGGATCGCCGCCGTCCACATTGATCGTCGTTACGCCCGCCAGTCCCACCGGCGTAACGCTGAACTGGTCGTCACCGAAGCGGCCCGACAAGGTCACCGTCGGGAACTGGCTAAAGGCCGTGACTGCCCGGTCGTTGACCCACACCCGGTTGGCGCCGCCGCGATGCTGCACAGCGATCGTGTCGCTGCCTTGCGTGCCCAGCACCATCAGCGTGTTCGCGCCACCCACCGTGCCGTTGATCGTCAGGAACTCCAGGCCGTAGAAATTCAGGTCGTCACTGCTCAGCACGTCGATGCTGCCCGCGTCCGGAGTGGCCCCCGGAATCACACTCGTCAAACCCGTCTCCACGTTGACGATCAACAAGTCGCCCACGGCTCCCGAGGAAGTCGTCGGCTCGCCGCCCTTGACCGTGATTGCCGGGCCACTCGCCTGGCCGGCCACGCCGTTCTGGTTGATCGTGATCGTGTCGTCTCCCAAGCCGGCGTCGACCGCCAGGGCATCCGGTGCGTTCTCCCCGAGCGTCACCCGCTTGAACGCGTTCACATCCACCGTCGTGGCCCCGGAAGCCCGGGTCACCACGATCGCGTCGTTGGCGTTGGAGCCATGCACCGTCACCGCGTCCGTAGCGCCGCCGCCGTCGACCGTGAACGTCCCAGCCAGGTTGCTCGTGCCCAGCGAAGCGAACGTCAAGAGTGTCCGGCCGTTGGCCTGTACCACACCGCTGGTGCTGCCCGTGGGTGTCACGTCGATCGCGTCCGGGCCGGCCGTGGCGGTGACACTCAAGCTGTCCGCGGCCAGGCCGTTGCCCGCGATGTTGATCGCCTGCACGCCGCTCGCCACGCCCAGATTGTTCACCACGAACGCGTCCGCCGGACCGCCGCCCGTCAACAGGTTCAGCACTTCCGTGCCCACCAAGCTGACCACGCCGCCCAACCCGGACACGGTCTCCGCCAGCACATCCACCGTCACCGCGTCGGCCACGGCACTGGTCCAAATGTTCGCCACGTCGCTGCCGGGTGAGGCCGTCCCCCCCGACAACATAATGCCGTTCGGATACGCGTTCGGCGATTGCAGATTGAACGTGTCGTTGCCCGCGAAGCCGTCCAGCACCAGCGCTTCCACGCCGCTGTCGATCAGCACCACATGGGCGCCCGTCGAATTCGACAGGCTCACGTTTCCACTGGTGGGCACCGAGAACGTGTCGTCCAGGTCCGTGCCCCGAGCCACCAACGTATCCCCCAGACCCGTGCCGCTGATCGTCACCGTCCCCGTCAGGCCCAGGTCCATGTAGCTGACGGCCAGCCAGTTGTCCAACTGCACCGTGCCCTCGTCCCGGTCCGCGCCGGGCGTATGCACAAAGCGTCCGCCGCCGGCCACCGTCAGCGCATCGTCGTGATTCAGGGCGTCGTACAGGAGGTGTTCCATCGTCCGGACGTTGATCGTCAACGGTCCCGGTCCGACGACCAGAGTGCCGGCGTCGACCGCCGAAGGTGTCCAAACTCCCGTGTCCGGACCGGCCGCGGTGGTGTGGACGCTCAACACGTCGCCCTCGTCCGCCGGGTTGTTGCCGATCACGGTCAAACCGGGCGCGGGCAGCGTCATCGAGTCCACGTCGATGTCGATGTCGTCATCGCCCGCCAGAGCGTCGATCGTCAGCGGGCCCGAATTCGTGGTCACGATCGCCGGACTGCCGTCCACCGAGATGTTATAGGACAGTGCGCCGGTCCCCAGAACCTTGATGTCGTTGTCCGCGTTGGTGCCCAGCACTAGCAACGGATTGTTCTGCAGGTTCAGCGTCACGGCTTCCAAGTGGTCATAGCTCACCGGCAACTGATTGGCGAACGCGAACCCGCCCTCGTCGTTCTCCGGCCCGGGAGCAAACGTCGTGGAGCTGGGCGCGATCAGGTTCATCCTGTCGCCCACCACACCGATCGGATCGCCACCGTCGATGAACATCGCGGTCGTGGCCGACGGCGTCACGTCGAACGTGTCGCTGCCTTCCTGGCCGTCCACCGTCAACGCTTCCGCGTTGGCGTAGTTCACCGGCTGGCCGGAAGCCGTCACGGTGCTCGGGGTGACGGTGATCGTCTCGCCCGTCGAATTGCCGTAGACTACCAAGCGGTCCTCACCGCCCGTCAACAGGTCCACCAGGAACGTCGCGCCCAGGTTGCTGTAGTTCAGCACCGGATCTGCATCGTTGGCCTGCAGCACGCCGCTGGTCGACGTCAGCGGAGTTACCTCCACCGTGTCGTCGCCGCCGGTCGCATTGACGGTCAGGTTCTGAGCATTGACGTTGGCGTTGATCGCTTCCAGGCCCGTGTAGTTGATCAAGGCCCCATAGCCCGCGACCGTTCGCAATCCCAGATCGACCGTCGCCGCTCCGGCATTGTTGCTCAGGTTCGCCACGTCGTCGTCATCGCCGTCGC
The DNA here is from genome assembly GCA_964645045.1 of uncultured Pirellulaceae bacterium. Taxonomy (GTDB): domain Bacteria; phylum Planctomycetota; class Planctomycetia; order Pirellulales; family Pirellulaceae; genus Anammoximicrobium. Next base: position 30,807 of record CAZXYZ010000042.1, read on the forward strand.
CGCCGTTGACGTTCAAGGTGGTGAACGTGTTGTTGCCGTTGACATTGAACACGTCGTCGCCCGCGTAGGCGTTCAGCGTCGCCGTCGGCAGCGCCGTGGCGGTGATCGTCACGCGCCCCGCGATGGTCACGCTGTTGGTCGACACGTTGAACACGTCGTTGGCCGACGTGCCGTTGTCCGTCAAGGTGCCGGCACCCGTGCCCGTCAGGGCCAGCGTCGTACCGCTGCCAAAGCCGTCGAACGTCACCGGCACGCCCGATGACAGCACTTCGCCCTGATCCGTCTCGGCGCCCGGATTGACCGTGTAGTCCGCCGACCCGGTCATCGCCAGCGTCGTGCTCAAGTTGGCATTCACCAGCAGCCGTTCAACGGTGCCATAGTCGATCAAGCTCGGACCGGCGCCCGTCACGGTGCCTGCCGCATGGTCCACGGTCACGGTGGCCAACGCTCCGTTGACCACCAACACATCACCGCTCAAGGCCGGCTCATCGCCGTTGATGAACAAGGTCCCCGTGAACCCAGCCGAAGTCGGAGCCACGTGGAACTGATCGTTCCCGGCACCGCCGTTGAGCGTCACGTTCGTCTTGTTAGCGAACTCGATCGTCTCGAAGGCATCCACCGACACCAAGCCGTTGGCGCCTGTCGCACGGTAGTCAATCACGTTGTCCGCATCCGTCCCGTTGACCGTCAACATGGCCGCCGGCACCAGATCGATCACCGGCTCCAGGTTGATGAAGTCGATCGTCATCAGGGCCGAGTCGTCATAGACCAGGCGGCCTTCCGTGATCGCCGGACCTGGCGTGTAGGTCACGCTATTGACCGCGAACAACGGTGTACCCTGCACGATCAGCGTGTCGCTGTTCGCGCCGCCGTCGATCGTCAGCAGCGTGCCGTGGATCAGATCGGTCCCATTCACGTCCACCGTCACGGTATCGTCGCCGCCACGCGTGTTCATCAGAAGTCGCCCCGCACCGGTGGCCGTGACCGTCGCGTTGGTGCCATGCAGGTCCGTCACCGCGACATTGCCGGCGCCCGGTAATGTCACCGTGAAATCGTCGTCTCCGGTCAACGCCCCATCGGCGCCTTCGATGACCAGGGTATCCGTCGCCCCGCTATTGAAGACATAGTTCGTGTTCGTGGCGCCCGCCAAGAACCAAGTTGCAAAGGTCACCACGTCGCTGCCGGCTTCGCCCGTGACCGTCAAGCCGTTCAAGCCGGTCAGCTGGATGTTGGGCAAGCTATCGCTGGTCACCAAGTCGGCATTGGCGCCGCCGATGTCCGAACCGCGTTGGACGCGGGCTACGTTGTCGCCGTCGCCCAATTGCACGTCCAGCGTGTCCAGATCGGCTGCCTGACCGGTCAGCGTGATCAACTCAATCCCCGTCACGTCGATCATTGCCCCCAGGCCCAGCACGTCTTGGTCGTCCGGTTGGCCCGCGTCCGGCCGGATGATTACGGCCTCCGCCGTCCCCGCCGCTCCTGTCAGATTCAGCGTGTCGCTGCCAGCGCTCGGGCCACCGCCAAACACGGCAAAGCTGCCCGTGGCGTCCACCGGCGCCCGCATGTAAATATCGTCGTCGCCTTCCAATCCGTTGATCTGGTAGCTCTCCACGCCCGCGCTCAGCAGGTCGACGTGCGTGCCCAGCGAACTCGTCAGATCCACGTCGATCGCGTTGGAAGCCGTGAACGCGACATCGATGCGATCGCTGCCGCCCGTGCCCAGCGCGACCAGCATGTCCGCCTGGCCCGTGCCGTTGGCCGTCACCGTGCCACCCAAGCCGAGATTCAAGTAGTTGATGGCCAGCCAATTATCCAACTGGACCGTTCCCGCATCACGGTTGACGCCCGGCGTATGCACGAATCGGCCGGCGCCGTTGATCGTCAGGCTCTCGTTCTCGTTCATGCCTTCGTATACCAAACGCTCCATCGTCTGGACCGTGATCGTCTGGGACCCGATCACCAAGCTGCCGCCGTCGACACCGGCGGGCGTCCACCGCGCGTTATCCGCTCCCTGCAGCACTCCTTCAACCGTCAGCGTATCGCCCTCGGCACTGGGGTTGCCGCCACGAACGGTGAGGCTGGTCAGCGCCAGTGCGAACACGTCGATGTCGATGTCGTCGTCGCCCGCCAGGCCGTCCACGATCAGGTTCGGGAAGCTGATGTACTGCACCGCCGGGCTGCCGTCCACGCTGACGGTGAAGTTGGTCCCAACGACCTGGTCCCCCACGACCTTGATGTCGTTGTCCGCGTTGGTGCCGTACACGGTCAGCAACTGGCCTACCGAATTATTGCCGGTGACGCTGGCCGCTTCGATGTGGTCGTAGCTGATCGGCAGGTTCGCCCCGATTACAAACGCCCCTTCATCGCTCTCCGGCCCCGGATAAAACGTGGCATTGTTCCCGCCGGCCTGAACGTCGATGCGGTCGCCCGCCACGCCCGTCGGATCTCCGCCGTCGATGAACATCTCGGTCGCGGCCGAAGGCGTGACGTTGAACGTGTCGCTGCCTTCCTGCCCGTCCACCCGCAACGCCTCGGCGTTGGCATAGTTGATTGGCTGAGCCGAAGCCGTAACCGTGGCCGGGGTGACCGTGATCGTCTCGCCCGTCGAATTGCCGTAGACTACCAAGCGGTCCTCACCGCCCGTCAACAGGTCCACCAGGAACGTCGCGCCCAGGTTGCTGTAGTTCAGCACCGGATCTGCATCGTTGGCCTGCAGCACGCCGCTGGTCGACGTCAGCGGAGTTACCTCCACCGTGTCGTCGCCGCCGGTCGCATTGACGGTCAGGTTCTGAGCATTGACGTTGGCGTTGATCGCTTCCAGGCCCGTGTAGTTGATCAAGGCCCCATAGCCCGCGACCGTTCGCAATCCCAGATCGACCGTCGCCGCTCCGGCATTGTTGCTCAGGTTCGCCACGTCGTCGTCATCGCCGTCGCCGCCGTTGACGTTCAAGGTGGTGAACGTGTTGTTGCCGTTGACATTGAACACGTCGTCGCCCGCGTAGGCGTTCAGCGTCGCCGTCGGCAGCGCCGTGGCGGTGATCGTCACGCGCCCCGCGATGGTCACGCTGTTGGTCGACACGTTGAACACGTCGTTGGCCGACGTGCCGTTGTCCGTCAAGGTGCCGGCACCCGTGCCCGTCAGGGCCAGCGTCGTACCGCTGCCAAAGCCGTCGAACGTCACCGGCACGCCCGATGACAGCACTTCGCCCTGATCCGTCTCGGCGCCCGGATTGACCGTGTAGTCCGCCGACCCGGTCATCGCCAGCGTCGTGCTCAAGTTGGCATTCACCAGCAGCCGTTCAACGGTGCCATAGTCGATCAAGCTCGGACCGGCGCCCGTCACGGTGCCTGCCGCATGGTCCACGGTCACGGTGGCCAAAGCTCCATTGACCACCAGCGCGTCACCGCTCAACGTCGGCTCATCACCGTTGATGAACAAGGTCCCCGTGAACCCGGCCGAAGTCGGAGCCACGTGGAACTGATCGTTCCCGGCGCCGCCGTTGAGCGTCACGTTCGTCTTGTTGGCGAACTCGATGGTCTCGAAGGCATCCACCGACACCAAGCCGTTGGCGCCCGTCGCGCTGTAGTCAATCACGTTGTCCGCATCGGTGCCGTTAACCGTCAAGCTGCCTGGGACCAAGTCGATAACCGGCTCCAGATTGACGATGTCGACGGTCATGGTCGCTGCGTTGACCCACGTCAGCCGGCCTTCGGTCACTGCCGGGCCTGGCCGGTAAGTCGCGCTTACGGCGCCGTCCAGCGGAGTTCCCTGAACTTGCAGCAGATCGCTGTTAGCCCCGCCGTCGAACGTGATCGGCACCGTGATCAGCGAGGTCCCGTTCACGTCAATCGTGACCACGTCGTCGCCGCCCAAGGTGTTGATCTGCAAGCGGCCCAGCGCGCCGCTGGTTTCCGTCACGATCACGCCGGAGTTGGTGTCGACCACCCGGACCGAACCCACGGCCGGCCGCGTCGCCGTGTGCCGATCAGCCAAACCGTCGCTGCCTTCGATAACCAAGGTGTCGTCGCCGCCCAGCACCGCTTCGTAGTTGCGGGCCTGGGTCAAATCGCCGGTGACAAATGTCACCTCAACATTGCCCGGCGCACCGGCCGCCGGCGCCACGCGCAAAATGTCCAGCGCACCGCCGAACACTTGCGGCAGCGAGTCGCTGGTGACGCGATCGTACGGACCGGGCATGACCGACGGCCAACCCGTGAATCGCCCGCCGTCCACCCGTACCGTGTGCGTGCCTTGCCCCGGATCGACGACCAACGTGTCGTTCCGAACGTCGTTGGCGTCCGCAGCCCCCAGGTAGTAGATCCGTTCCACCCCGGAAGTCGAGATGTTGCGGGCCTGGTTCACGCCCGTTCCCGTGATGTAGGTCTCGCTGTCGATGTACGGGTTCGGCAGGATCGTGATCGTCTCGGCCCGAGCCACACCGCGCACCAGGATCAAGTCCCCATTGGCGTCCGCCGTAGCTCCCGCATCGGGGCCGTCGCCGGTGACGATGATCGAATTGTACGGATGGTCCGAAGCGACATCGAAGAAATCGTTGCCGTTGCGTCCCAGCAGGATCAGGTCTTCGACGCCCGGCGTCAATACCGGAATCGACAGCGGCGCGTTGGTGATCATGCCCGCGTTATTCACTGCGATCTGGTCGATTTCGTCCCGGCCACCGTAGGCCAGCGTGTCCGCAGCCCCGTTGGTGGCCCCGTCGATCGTGACCGCTCCGCCTGCCGCGGAGATGTTCTGGAACTCGATGCCCAACAACTGCCCGCCGTCCCGATTCACGTTCACCGACCCGAGGAACGTGAACGTGTCAAACTCAAACGCGACTAGATTGCCGGCCAGCGCCGCCGGCAGCTCCACCGTCAGGTTCTCGGCCTCGTTCTCGCCGTCGTAAATCAGCCGCTCGATGGTCTGGACGGTGATCGTCTGCCCTCCCACAATCAGGCTGCCGCCGTCGAACGCGGTGGGCCGCCACCGCGCATTGTCCGCGCCGCTCTGCACGCCCTCGACAGTCAGAGTGTCGCCTTCGACGCTCGGGTTGTTGCCGACCACCGTCAAGCTCGGCAAGGCCAGACTGCGAACATCAATATCGATGTCGTCGTCGCCGTGCAAACCATTCACGGTCAAACCGCCCGAGTTGGTCACGACGATTGCCGGGCCCGTGTCGACCGACAGCCAGTACGACGTGGCTCCCGTACCCAGGACCTTGATGTCGTCGTCGGCATTGGTGCCGACCACGTTGAAGCTGTTGGTCTGCAAGTTCAGGCTGATCGCTTCGATGTGGTCGTAGCTCACCGGCTGGGCGCCTACGAAGCTGAATCCACCTTCATCGCCTTCGGGGCCGGGCGCGAAACTCGTCGCCCCGACAGCGGTCAGGTTGACCGTGTCGCCGACGACGCCGGTCGGATCGCCGCCGTCCAGGAACACCGGGATCGCCCCAGGCGTCACGTCGAAGGTATCATTGCCCTGCAGACCGTTAACCGTCAAAGCCTCGGCATTGCTGTAATTGACGATGCCGCCATTGGCCCCGGTATCGACCGACGTACCGTTGACCGTGATCCTGTCCGCCAGTGCCGTCCCGTTCACCACCAGCGTATCCTCGCCGCCCTGCAGGTCCACCGCCAAGGTGTTGCCCAGCGCGTTGGCGTAGTTCACGACCGGTGCGGCGGCGTTGTTCTGCAACGTCCCGGCACCGGCGCCGAAAGGCGTCACGACCAGCGTGTCGTCGTCGACCGTGGTTCGGACCGTCAAGGCCGCGTTGCTGGCGTTCAGGTTGATCGTTTCGATGCCGGAATACGTGACGTTGGGTGACGGTGCCAAGACCGTATCGTCGATGGACGACGTCCCCAAGTTCACTACCGTCGCGTTGACGGCCGCGTAGTTCAACACGTCGCTGGCCCCCGGTTCGTCGCCGTCGACGGCAATCAAAATGTCCGCGACCGGGGTGATGTTGAAGGTGTCGTCGCCGCCCAAGCCCTGCAGCCGGTAACGTTCCACGTTGCTGGTCGTCAGCTGGACACGGTTGTTCAAGGTGATAGCGGCCACGCCGGCGACGCCGAATACATCGCTAGCGGCCGTGCCCAAGACGCGCAGTTCGTCGGCGGCTTGGCCTTGACCGTTGATGGCCACTGCTCCCGTGAGGCCCAACGACAGGTACTCGATCGCCAACAGGTTATTGACTTGCACCGCCCCGCCGTCCGGCGCCGAGCCCGGCGTGTGGACGATGACGTCGTTGCCGGCCGTCCCGATCACCGTCAGCGTTTCGTCTTCGTCCATGCCGTCATACATCAAACGTTCCATGGTCTGGACAGTGATCGTCTGGGCGCCGACAACCAAGCTGCCGCCGTCAAACGTCCCCGGCGTCCAGGTGGCCCCGTCGGCAGCACCCACCACGCCCTCGACCGTCAACGTATCGCCGTCGACGCTGGGGTTGTTGCCGATCACCGTCAAGCTCGGCAGCGCCAGGCTGTTCACGTCGATATCGATGTCGTCATCGCCATTCAGACCGTTGATGGTGAGGCCGCCGGAATTGGTCACGACGACCGCGGGGCTGTCGTTCACCGAAAACTCGTAGGAATTCGCGCCTGTGCCGCGCACCTTGATCTGGTCTGCGCCGTTGGTGCCGGTGATCGTCAGGCCGTTGTTCTGCAAATTCAGCGACAGGCCTTCGATGTGGTCAAAGCTCACAGGCTGGGCGCCGATGAAGCTGAACCCGCCCTCGTCGCCTTCCGGACCGGCCGCGAACGTCGTCGCGCCGGGCGCCGTCAAGTTGATCGTGTCGCCGACGACTCCGATCGGATCGCCGCCGTCCAGAAACATTTCGGTGGCCGCCGAAGGCGTCACGTTGAACGTGTCGCTGCCCGACGAACCAATCACGCGCAGGGCGTCGATATTGGCGTAGTCAATCCGCTGCCGGGCGGGAATCGTGTTATGCACATACGTGCCCGTAACGGCAATCGTATTGCCCGTGGCCGTAGCGTTCACCGTCAGCGTGTCGTCGCCCGTCACGCCGTCCACCGTGAACTGGTCCACATTGTTCGCGTTGACCGTGGTGTTGTTGAAAAACAGCCGCGTGGTCGCGACCGAGGCGTCGGGGGTGACATCCAAGTGGTCGTCGTTCGGCGTACCGCGGACTAACAGATCCGCCCCGCCGACGTTCACGTTCAACGTTTCCACGCCGGAGAAGGAGACGGGGCCGAACAGGCCTTCGGTGACCGTGCTGGCCGCAAAATCCACCGTCGCGTTGCCGCCCGAGCTGTTGAAGTTCAGCACGTCGCTGGCATCCGGGTTATTGCCGTGGATCGCGACGCTGACATACGGATGATTGCCGGCCACGGTGAATTGGTCGTCGCCGTCCAGACCGTCGACCACCAACTCGTCCATCTCCGTTCGCGTGACTGTCGCGCGGCCAGCGAACGACACCGTGCCCGTCGTACCCGCCACATTCAGAATGTCATTCTGGCTCGTCCCCAGAATCGTCAACTCGTCGGTGCCGTTCAGTACGTCCCCGACAAAACTCAGCGTGCTGCCCGGACCGAAGCCCGCGAAGGAGATCGGTACGCCGATCGTTTCGATGTCTCCGCGGTCGTCCGTAGCGCCCGGCGTCAGCGTGTAGTCCACGCCCTCGGACGCCGACGTGCCGGAAACGCTGAGCGTCGTAGAACTGCCGGCCACCACCGTCAGATGCTCGAATGCGGCATAGCTGATCGGCACCGCCCCACCGGCACCGGAGGCGCCCGTAATCGCCTGCGTCGTCACGTTCACGCCCACGGTCGCAGCCAAGCCGTTGACGATCAGCGTGTCGCTGCCCGTCGGATCGCCGCCCAGGACGGTGATGCCGGTCAAGGAGAGCGGCGTGACGGCATTGTTCAGATGGATCACATCGTCGCCGCCTCCGGCGTCGATGACCAGCGAACCCTTGCGGGCGAATTCGATCGTCTCGAAGGCGTCGACCTGGACCAGTCCCGTATTGGCGCCGCCGAACAGCGACAGGGCCACACCGCTGTTGGGACCTTGGACGTAGTCGATTGCATTATCGGCACCCGTGCCGTTGACCTGCAACGTCGCCACCGGGACGTTGTCCTGGATTGGCTCGAGGTTGGCAAAGTCGATCACCATCCAGTCGGCGCCCGGAGTATTGGGGTTATCGTATCGGTACTGCAAACGCCCCTCGGTGACGTCCGGACCGGGCGAGTAGATCTGCAGATCGAACGTGTCGGGCGCCGGCGCGTCCTTGACCTGCAACAAGTCCGACCCGGTCCCGCCGTCGAACACTACCGGCGTCGTGACCACGGCCGTGCTGGCGTCCACCTGCAGCGTGTCGTCCCCTTCTCCGGTCGCGACGACCAGCGTTGCGATGTCCAGGTACTCCACGGCGACGCCCAGGGTCACGGTCGTTTCCGTCACGTAGGCCGCGTCATTGAAGCCTGCGCCGCGGATCTCCAGCACGTCGCGGGCTCGCGGCGGATTGCCGACCAGCACGCCGTCGATGCGGTAATCGACGCCCAAGTCGGGATCCACCGGCAGACGGTCGGGACTGACGACGAACCGGTCCACGCCGGCACTGTTATTGAAGATGACCAGATCGAAGTCCTGGAACTCGACGGGCGTGCGGGCATCGATCTGCGAACGGACCGAATCGCCCAAGATTGCCGGCCCGGGCCCGATTTGCCACACGTTGTCGCCAAAGTCGTCATTCAACTGCAACCGGTCGCCGATGCCGTTGCCCAACAACTGCAGTTTCTCGATCCCCGCGAAGTCGAGGAAACCATTGCCACTCTCCGCGACCACTCCCGCGTCGTCGGCGCCCCCCGGCGGGTAGTCGACGCTGTAATTGCGGTCGGTGAAACTCAGGCTGTGGTCGACCAACAGCGTGTCGCTGTCGCCCGGATCGCCGCCCAACACGGTGAGGAACATCCCGTCCAGATTCCAGACTTCCGGGTCGACGGTGATCATATCGTCGCCGCCCATCGCCTGCAGGACCACGTGGCTGTAGCCCGTCACGTCGATCGGGTTGCCGGGCAATCCCGGCACACTGCTGACGCGCACCACGATCTGATCCGCCGTACCGTCGCCCGCCAAGTCCTCGTAGCCCAGCGTGATCCAGTCGTCCGCGGCGCTGCCTTGAATCACCACGGTCGTCCCGCTGACGACGGGGTTTTCGATGTCATCATAAGCCAGCGGCAGCAAGGGATCGCCGTTGGCGTCGGTGGACACCACGGTGCCTCGGCCGGCCACGAAGGCATCCGGCACGATCCAGGACTGCGCGAGAGTGCTGGTCAACGTATCGACCGTGGTTTGGCCCCGGGCGTCGACCGCCGCCGACTCGATGTCGGTCAAGCTGTACGAGGTGGTGGTTCCGCCCGACGCGGGCGAGGTAATCCCAAGGCTCCCCGTGTTCTCCCCCGTCGCGGTGAACACAATCGCGTCATTGGATCCCGTGCCGGTCAACGTAAAGCTGTCGCTGGCCGAGGGGGCGCCACCGTCTACGTAGACGGCGGGGATTTCCCAATTCTCGATTTGCGTCACTTGGAAGGTGTCGTCGCCCTGCAAGCCGTTCAGGTAGATGCTGCTGCGCTCGCCCAAATCGTCAAAGGTGATCTGCGGCCCGTCGTTGACTCGCACCGTGCCGGAATCCGCGTTCGAGTTGTCCGACGTAGCCACCAGCGTGAACGTATCCGCGTTGCCCGTGCCGTTCAGGGTCAGGCGATCCGTGCCGCCGTCACCACTGAGGGTGTGGATGCCTAACGAAGCGATGACCACCTGCTCCAGATCGGCCGCGTTGATCACGGTGTCCGGCGAGCCTTGCGTGGCGGTGGACAGCCGGGTTTGGATCAGTTGCGAGTTCGGCAGCGGGCCGGGGCTGATCGTAAATGCATCGGCGCCCATGGTGACGTCCAGGCCGATCCAATCGCTGTCGACCGGATCACCGCCGTCGACGTTGATCGTCAAGCTGCCGTTGTTGCGGCCGCTGATCCCGATCGCGTCGTCGCCCGCCAGCAGTTCAAAGTTGATCGTGTTGAAACCGGTAAACGTCTGCACGCGGTACAGATAGATATCGTCCCCCGTGCCCGGCAAGCCGTCCGGCCCCATGTCGCTCACGGAGACCATCGGGTCCGCGGCATTGCCGGCGGCGTTGAAGTCGGCCACGACCAGTTCGCGGCCCGTCGGGGCTCCCGGCGTCAGGGCCGGATCCGGATTCGTGCCGCGCAGCGTCAGCGTGTCCGTATCGGCCACAAAGCCGTCGTCGTCCAGCACGCGAATGTCCGTGTTAGCCATGTAGTTGATCACCACGATCGGCGTGCCGGTGGACGTGTTGTTCGAGAACAGCTGGCCGCCGTCGACGGCCGAGGGCTGCACGACAATGCCTTCCGAGACCGCCCCGCCCCACAGCGAGGTGTGGTAGATCAACAGGTCGGCCGGGTCGCCGTCCGGGACCGGATCCGCGGCGTTCGGCACGCCTTCGTTCCAGTTCATGTGGATGCCCCAGCCCTGCGGCGTATTGTCGGCGTACGGGGTCACTTCGAGCGTGTCGATATCGTCCGCCATCGGCGCCGTGAAGGGACTGTCCGGCGCGGCAAACGGCGGGGTGACCAGGTTCTGGCCTTGCAGGTCGAAGCCGTAACTGTTGATGAACTGGACATCGTCGAACATGATCGGAGCGCTCAGGTTCAAGACGATCGTCCCTTCCTGGTAGCCCGCGTCCGCGTCCGGCAGGAAGTCGATGTTGCGGCCGACGACCGTGAAGTGGTCCGTCTGGTCGATTTGCGGATTGTTCTGATCGCCGATCAGATTGATGACGCCGTTGCCCGGCGTCAGCCGCGTGCGTTCGATCGAGCTGAACGTGATTCCGAACGGGTTGTTGCCAGCGACCACCGATACGTTCGGCGGAACCTGTTTGTCGCTCCACAAGCTGAACGACGATGTCGACGTAACGTTCAACTGGTCGCCGATGGGGAGGGCGAAAATGTTGTACGCCAAGGGCGGCAGGTTGCCGTTGATCTGAATGTTGAACTGCGAGTGCGGATCAACCGAGATGTCGTCCGCCACCAAGCCTGCCTGCGGTCCGGTGGTGCGCACGCCGGCCTCGTCGCCTGCGTTGACGATCAAGCCGGGACGGGCGGGGGTGGGCGGAGTCGACTGCACAAAGCTGGCGGGAACTACGGTCACGGAGACCAAGAAGCCTCCGACCGCCGACGTATTGAAAGTGCCGACGCGATTGGCGAGGCTGACGGCATTATTGACGGCGATGTTGTCAAACCCATTGCCCGCGCCGAAGCCGGGAATCAGCGTGCCCACTCCGAACCCGAACACGTCGTTGGTGCCCGCGGGGATGGTGACGGCCAATTCGCTGGCTGCTTGAACGATGGCCCGGTTGCCGGTGCCACTGACGCCGCTGCCGTCCAAGGTGATGCCGGACGGAGACGCAATGCCGTTGATCAGCATATCAGGCCCGGTGCGGCCGGTGACGCCGGCCAGACCGGGAAGGTTGCCCGCCAGCGAATCTCCAGGAACCGCCACGCCCGGTGCTGCGGTGTAGGGATTCCCGTTCAGGAACACCAAGGCTGAACTCCCGGCGGCGGTCTGCCGAGCGCTGTCGGGGTTGGCTGGAATCACGCCTGGGACGGCGCCGGTAGGCAGCAAAGCGACGGTCATATCGTCGTCGCTGTCGGTCCCCGTCACACGGACGAGGTCGTTCGTTCCACCACCGTTGAAGATCAATGTTTCCATCGTGCGGACGTTGACACCCATGTTGGCGTTGTTCGCGCCGGCCAAGCCGCCATTCGCCGCGTTGGCCAGGATGTCCAAGTCGCCCGCCGCGTTCAGGTAGTCGTAGTTTAGGTTACGCGCAAATCCCGCATTGTTGTCGTTGACGGTCAGCCGATCCCGGTTGTTGCTGTCCGCCGCCGGGTTTCCATTGCCTTCAACCACCAGGCTCTGGATCGGTGCGAACGCGGTCTGCCCGAGATGCTCGGTGATGTTGACCGTGAATTGGTCATTGCCGTCGGACGTCGTCCCCGCCCCTTCGCCCAGGAACAGGTTGTTCGCGCTCAGGTTGTCGCCCGCGATGGTGACGTGATCCGCCCCTTCACGCGTGTCGAGCGTCGTCTGCACCGTAGCCGTCGTCGCATTAACGTTAATCACGTCGTTGCCCTGCGAGCCGAGGACATATAGATGCTCGACGCGGTTGTTGTACTGGGCCGGCAGGACGTTCGTGTCGGTGTGCCGATATCGGATGGCCGCGGCGGCAAAGCCGAGCAGTTCCGTCGCGGGGCCCGTTTCCGCGTAGTTGAACGGAGCATTGTTGAAGACGAAATTCGGGTTGATCCCGATCGTGGCCGGCGAGGCCGCAAGATTGGCGTCTCCGGAGGCATCGACGTTGATCCTGTCGACGGCGCCTGCCGAAATCGGGTTGTATTCACCGGTCAGCAGGATGTCGCCTTGAATGCCCGCCAGCGTCCCGTCGAAAGTGGCGTTGAAGTCGGCCGTCTGGTTGCCGATCGTAATCGTGTCCCCGGCGCCGTTGCCGGTCACGTAGTAGTTCGTGCCGGCTTGCGTCGACAGCACATTGATCGTGTCTGCGCCCGCCGAGCCTTCGAGGAAGAACGTCTCCAGGTTGGTGTAGTTGATCGTGGCCGGCGCGATATCGGTCAATTGGGTGCTCGTCAAAGTGGCCAACCGCCCCGTGCCGTCGTTGGTGTCGGACAAGTACGAGCCGTCAACACCCGCACCGCCATCAATGTTAATGGTGCCGTTGAGTGACTGCATGTTGGACGGCCCGGAGCCGTACAGCGGCCAACCGTTGTTGTGGAAGGTGTCGATGCCGTTCTGGCCGTACACGGACGTGGTGATCGCGTCGGTGGCATTTAATTCAAAACTCTCGGCGGAGTTGTCGTCGGCGACAAGCGGCGGGGCGGGTACGTCCGGCGCCAAGTGGCCGTAGATCTCGAGCGTCGTCAGGCCTTGGGCGGCGGTCGTGTAATTGATCCGGAAGGCGTCGGACCGCCGGTAGCCCATGATCCGAGCCGTCGTCTTGTTGGCGAATTGGAAGGTCTCAAACGTACCGCTGTTATCCACCACGCGCAGCGAATTTGCACCATTCAGCGGACTGCCGTTTTCAATGGTGGCATTGTCGCCCAAGTCGCTCATGATCACGTCGAAAATGGGAACGACCGTGTCGGTGTCGGCGGGTTCCAGACCGGTGAAGATAATCGTCATCTCGTCCCCGTTGCCAGCACCAACGAGACCGGGTCCGCGGCTGCCGTCCGGGTCGATGACCCACGTGCCCGCGTCCTCGGTGGCTCCGACCACGTAGGTCTCGCGAGCGTTGGGCCCCAATCCGCCCGCCGGCGTGTTGCGGATGCTCAACGAATCGCCGTTCGGTTCGCCCACGTTCGCCGGACCGTTGGCGTTGTAGAAGATCGCCCGATTGATCAGGCCATTAGCGTTGTCGACGATCAATTGCTCGACATCCGTCCCGCCGGTCACGGTGATCGTGCCGATCTGGGCATAGGGCTGGCGCAGGAACAGCACCTCGCCGGGGGCCGCAGTCGTGTCGGTGTCGACGTAGACCTCGAAGTACGGCGGGACCGTCGTGTCCAGGACCAGACGCACCGAATTGGGATTCCCGTCCTGTCCGCCAGCGATGAGCGTGAAATCAATCACGTCGTTGAAGAAATTTCCCGCAATTGGCTGGACGAGTTCAAAGTCTACAAAATTCACCGGCAGCACACCGGGGGCCGTAATCGAACCGCTCCCGACGCCCGTAATGGTCTTGTCGGCCGGGGACGGGCCGTCGTAGTTCAGTGTGTCGCCCGGGAAGGTGGGCGGATTGTTTCCGTCCAGGTTGAACGTGGTGCCGGCGCTGGCCGTGACGTTGACCGTATCGCCCTGGGTGTCACCCATGTTCACATTCATCGTCTCGACGCTGGAATAGTCCACGCCACCGCCGAGGCCGAAGAAGTTGTCGCCCACCGCCTGGCCGACCTGAGTCGGCGTGATGGTTACCGTGTCCGCGGTTGGGTCGGAAGAATCTTCCAGAGTAACCGAGTCATTGCCGCTTTCGCCGTTGAGGGTCAGCAGACTGACAATGTTATCAACCGTCCCTTGGGGCCCGGCCGGATCGTTCGAGTCGACGTAAATCCGGTCGTCGCCGCCACCGGCGTTGATCGTGGTGGGCGTGATGGCCGACGTGCTGCGGATGTAGAAATCGTTGGCGTTCGTGGCTCCGTTGACCGTCAACGCTTCCATAGCGTTGTAGGTAATCATCGCTGCGGCGGCTCGTTCCACCGTCGTGCTGGTCACACGGTAGAACGTGGTGTCGCCATCGCCCTGATCGTTGATGTTCAGGGTGTCGGTCGCGGCGTCGGCGCCGCCGTTCACCAGCACCGTCCCGAGGATGTTGTCCAGCGACGGAGACAAGTTGCCGATGTTGACGATGTCCGCTCCGGCCGAAGCATTCACGGTGACGGGCGTGGCGGCCTGCGTGCTGCGGACGTTGATCGTGTCCCCACCCGTGCTGGCATTCAGGATCAGGCTCTCGACGGTGAAATACGAGATTTGCGCGGCGCCCGTCCGGTCGACCGTACTGCTGGTGATCGCGTAAGTGCTGGCATTCGCGTCCCCTTGGTCGTTGATATTCAAAGCGTCGGCGTTGAGGTCGTCGCCGTTGATGGTGACGGGGCTGAGGATCTGGTCCAGCGTGTTGCCGGACAGGTCCGCCGCCGTGCCGACGTTGATCTGGTCGTCGCCCGCACCGGCGTTGACCGTCAAGCGATTGTACGTTCCGCCGTCCGCTTGCCGAGTCGAACGTACGTACACATAGTCGGCTGCCGTGCCGCCGTTGATGATGAACGGGCTGGCGGCAGCCGGGGCAAATGTCGCGTCCATATCTTGAACGGTGATCGTATCGCCGCCGTTCCCCAGATTCACCGTCAGCGTATTCGTGGGGTTCGTGAACTGGGTGAACTCGAAGGTCGAACCATCAATCGCCGAGGTGTTGGCATCATTCGCCACATTCGCAGGATCCGGGAACAGCACCAGGTTGTCGTCGCCAATGACCACGTCGGTGTTGGGCCCCGCGGGAAGATTGATAATCAGGTCGGCAGGCGTGCCGCCGAGAATCAGCGGTTCGGTCTGGCTGAAGCTGATGGCAGCGGAGCCGGAAACGGTGACGAAGCCCGATTCGGCGCCCGTGTGCGTAACGTTGGTCGTGCCCCCGGTGAAGCCGACGAGTTCCATGCTGTCGTTATCGCCGGCCGATTCGCCCGCTGTGTACACAATGCCACCGGCCGGAACCGGGTTGCCATTGCTGAAGTCGACGCGGAACGTGTCGCTGCCGCCCAGGCCGTTGACTTCGATCGACACAATGTCGGCCAATGGGACTTGGCCAAGCGTCGTGCCGTTGTAGATCACGTCCAGCAGCGCGCTGTTGCCGGAGTTGACCTGGATCTCGATGTCGTCGTTCACGTTCCCGGCCGCGCCGTTCAGTTCAAGCACGCCGCCGTTAGCGGCCAGGACGGCCCGCGCGCCGTTGACGACGCCGGCGCCCGTCACAAAATCGAAGCCCGCCGCGCCGATGTCGGTGGCCGTGTTGGCCAGGATGGCCGCGACCTGCGTCGGCGACAGGGCGGGATTGATGTCCAGCATCAGAGCGGCGATCGCCGCGGCGTTGGGGGCGGCGGCCGAGGTGCCGAAGAAGGAGCCAAAGCCGGGCACGCTGGTCGAAACGCCGTCGTGCGCGGTAATGTTCGGATTGGGGATGATCTGCAGAGCCATCGGGGCTCCGCCCGGCGTGAGCGACCGCGACGTGGGACCGACTGATGTAAAGCCTTCGGGCGTGGTGGGAGTCGCGAAGTTGGCGGCGCCGACCGCGATCGCGTTAGCCGATCCGCTGTGCCCCGGTTCGTGGCCGGTCACGAACGTCCCCGCTTGACCGGTGTGTTCGGCGGGGCCGTTCGGGCTGTCGCCGATGTTGATCCACTTGAACCGCGTCGGAGCCGGGCCGCTGAACAGGTCGACCGTCAACTGCACGCTCATCGGACCAGGTCCGGGGTTGAATACCGAAACGTTCTCCCAGGGCCGCTGCGTCGTGGTGTTGACGTCCAAGCCGGTGTCGATCAGCGTCCCCCCCATGTCATACAGGCGGATGTCCAGATCCGAGGTGACTCCGCCCAGCGGCTGGTCGTACTGGAAGTAGATCGTGTTGCTGCCCGGCGAGAGGGAAATGGTATGCGTATAGTCAACGCCGCCTCCCAGATCAAAGTCCTGAAAATCGGAATTGATGCCAAAGACGGTGGCGTTCGAGAAGTTCGTTGGGGTTTCGAAGCCGCCCGTGCCGCGGTTGCCCGCCGAGCTGAAATAGGGAATCCCCGCGTTGAAGGCGGCCGTCACAGCCTGGGACGCGATCCCATCCTGGAACCAGGGCTGGTTGCGGATACTGATCAGGTCGTCCACGATGATATCCGAACCGGCCAGACGCAGGGCGTCGATCGCGGCACCGATGGCCAGATCGCTGAACGGTTGCCCGGACGCAAATTGCAGTGTCGCGCCCTCGGCGATGTCGTGGACCAACTCCATCATCGCGCGGCCCTCGTCGACGCCGGGACTCACATCGGCCACGACAACGGTCACTCCCGCTGGCAGATCGCCCGACGCAATCGAATCGGCTAGGCCCCCAGCAACCGAGTCCGCAGTGTCGGAGATCACGCCGACGGTTACCCCCGAGCCGTCGATGCCGAAAATCGTTTTGGCAAAGTCCGCCAACAACGTCTGTTCCGCTTCATTCGCCTCCGAGCCCTGCGCGTTGGTGCCATCTTGCCACACGGGATAGACGTAGACCATTGGGTCAGCGGCTACGGATGTCAGTGAGGCAATCGGCAAGAAGCCGTCGACTGCGCCGTGGATCCGCGATTCGTTTGCCGTCAGGAACCCGGAATTCTCGAGCGTATCGAGCATCGCGTCGAAGTCGCCCGTCGTCCGGACCTCGACGAAAACCGAGTTGCCGTCGAACAGGAAATCATCGGATCGAGCGGACGTGAAAGTAGCGACGGCTCCGTTCGTCTCGCTCAGGCTCGACGCCGACAGGTATTCCTGGAACACGCCCGCCAAGTCACCGCCCAGGAGGTCGTGAACGCCATCGACGGTGGCCAGCAACCTTCGATCCTCCAACGGTTCCACTCGGAACTGCCGCCGCATCTCCATCCGGAACCGGTCCTGGCGGAGTTGCCGAGTCCTAAGACTGCGACTCTTCGTTTGCGTCCCACTCGAAAGCCAATCCACGAATTTACGGAACATCAGAAGCTCCTCCACGTCAAAGGTTGCAGCCTTAAATCATTCGGTTTACGGAAAAAAAGCAAGCCGCCTCGCCGGAGCGACGCCACGGTCGCTCGAGGCAATGTCGGCGCGGTTTCGCGAAGAATCTCGTCGTTCGTTGTCCGGTCGGCACGTCGGTTCGCCTGTTCCTGGAAGCGACAAATACGGACAAGTTGTACGAACACTAGAACAGCACGATAGCACAAGATGCATACGTCCTGACAGACTACGACAATCCGGCAATATAGGATGTCATGGTAATATAAAACGCCATTGAAAGTCAATCAGCTGAGTATTGAATTTGCCACTTTCGCGGAACTTTCCAATCGATCTGGCGTCCGTTATTGTTGACTAATATGTCTACCCCGGTCTCCGCAGATCGCCGCCAGCGATCCACTGCGGGCAGACCAAGGTCCAAAAATCGGCTGCGAATTGCTCCCGGACGTACGTGTACGGAAGCCAACCGCAACCACCGTCTCCCCAGTTTTTTCCCCAGGAATTGACGATCAACAAGGCACCGCGATCGGATCGGATGCGGCGGCTATCGTCGTAGCCCACGGCGATCGTGGCTTGTCCTCCTCGAATTCCATCGAAGATCGTGGGACAGGGAATTTCGGGCTCGTTGGAAACTGAGGTGCAGATCACGAAGCCAAAAACAACCGCAAAGCCCGCGGCCAGGAACCGTTTGACCGTTTCCAGGGTGTTTTCCGGCCGGTCCCCGCGTCCATCCAGCCGGACGTAGACCGCATCTGGAATCCGATGCCCCGAGGCGTACACGAAGGCGTCGGGTTCGGTATCCAGCGCCTGCGAGTCGTACGGCCAATGCCGTTCCGGGGGAAACCCGTAACGGGTGATCGCGCGAAGCGTCGCACGCAACGGGAGCCCGCTATCGCCGGACCAGCCCATTAGCCGCCGCGCGGTGTGGTAGACGAACATTCGGGACGGCTCCAACATCCGGCCCGACGCCCGCCGCTCGAAGTACTGCACCAGATTCAGGCAAGCGTGGACGCTGGCGGTCGCCAGGCCGGCTTGGTCTGACGCCTCCGCACAGTATTCGCGTAAATCGACGCTGGCCGGCGAGCTTTCGTCCGGCAGAAGATCATTCAGCAGCTTGGCGACCGTATCCTGTTTACGGGTATAGTCGCGCGGATCCGGCAGATCTCGATGCCAACCGAGGCCTGGAGGATTGAAGGTTCCCATGACAACCCCGCGCGTACAGGCGGTGCAAGAATGGGCACAGACAGCTCGCAGACAGGATCATTTCCAGCGGCTTCTGCGGTTCTGGCCCGGAGCCAGTCCCATTCGTCCACAGCCTTGGATCGTGAGCAGCCGTTCTTGGCAACAACCGGCCGGACCTTCCGTGCGTCCAGGCGACAAGCATGACGCTACATTCGGCTTTGCACCGCGGTTTTCAAGACGAGCGCCCCTGAGGGGACGGGCGGTGCCAATAACAACATTGCTCTTTTGAACCCAGCGGCCAGAGGCTGTAAACAGGCACGATGGTGGAAGTCTGGGGAAGATTTGCGGGCGGAACAGGGGAAAATCCGAAATTCAAAGTTCGAAATACGGAAGAAAACCGAAATGTGAAATAACGGAAATCCGAAACGTCATTCGCAGTTGCCCGAGCGGCGAACGGCTGGCGTAAGCCTGCCGGTTTGCCACCTGCCCGCGAGTTTGCGCAAGCGGTTCGCAATGTCGCCTTCGGTGTAATCAGCAGATGGTCGGAAAAGTTGCTGTACCGACAATGCACCGATGGGCTGACGCCCACCGTTCGCCGGGATTTCTGCCACGTTTGGGTCCACTTTTCGACGTAGGAACTTTCGCGGCTAAGCCGATGCTTCGGCCAATTCCCAGCGGATGCCTTGCCCCGAGCCGTCGCCGATGAACCGCAGCAGGTGGCATTTTTGGTTGCGGTTCAGCGAGTTGATGGTGTCGTGCAAACGGCGTTTGGGATCTTGTTCCAAGGTTGGCGGCAGCGGGTCGTCGATGCGCACCGGCCAGCCATCCTCCTCGAAAGCGGCCAGAATCCGCTCCTGGTTCGCCGCCGGAACCTTGAACTGCTTGACCACCTTGTCCCCGACGCGCAATTCCTGCCGTTCGGGATCCCATTTGGGCTGCAGGCCGTTGGCGGAGGGCTCCGCACCGCTCGGGACGGCCGCAAGAGCCGCCTGGCGCTCGGGGGTGGACGGGGACTCCAAGACGCCAGCGGCAAACTGAAAGCCCGCGTCGGTAAGCGCAAAGCATGTTTTCGCGCCGAAGGTCAATCCGGACGCATGGCGGGGCTGACGAAAGGACCGGGCTTCCTCCTGGGCCGTTGTGGTCTCGGCCGCGTGCCGCGCGAAGCCCTTGCAGATCAGCCAACGGAATTCGTTGTTGGTCCAGCCGGCTTGGCGCAAGGTTTCGATTTCGACCGCGAAGTCCCAAACGCTGTGGCCCACGTCGACCGCGTAACGATAGGCGTCCAGCAGCAAACGCAGGCCTTCCGTGGGGCGGCCCAAAATCGGCGCCGCGGCTTGACCGTTTTGTGCGGGAATCCGATTGGGGGAATGGCCCCCCGCGATGTCATTCGTCTTGTCTACCATCGAACTCCTTGGCGAAACGGATGGCAATCCGTACGGCCCCCCATCGATAACGCTACCGTACAGACGCGTTTGTCCTGTGGCGAGTTCCTTGGACGACTTGTTGCCGTTTACTTGTTTTCGTGCGCGCATTTTGAACAGGAGGGAACAGAGATAACGGAGACAGGGCTGCTCTCCGTTCTCTCCGTTTCCTCCTGTTCAGATCTTGAAATTCATCCGTTTGGAGACCGAAGGCCGGGTTGCCCTACCTTGAGTTGCCCAGGTTGTTTCCGCACGGACACAAAGTCCAACCTCACTGAACGATAATCGTTGAAGCCGTTGGGCGCGTCAATCGTCAACGTACGGGCTTTGCGGATATTCAAAGCATTTGTTCATTCCCGGCCCCTCTGCGACTGAATGGTTGTACAAACGGCAGGAGGAAATAGAATCGTAGCAGGCCCGCGTGGGCCCCGTGCGGCTTCGAGGCCGGAATTTCGGGTTGTGAGCGGCAC
>CAZXYZ010000042.1:51299-81926 GCA_964645045.1 uncultured Pirellulaceae bacterium
GAGCGGCACAAGGCCAATTGCGAAAGGGAGGGGCCTGCAACCGGGCATCCCGGCGGCTGGCGCTCGAACCGCTGGAGGATCGGCGGTTGTTGGCCGTGTTGGCCGTCGGGGCCGGGGCCAAATATGCCACGATCCAGAACGCGGTCGACGCGGCGCGGCCCGGCGACGTGGTCCTGGTCGGCGGCGGCCAGTACACCGAGTCGGTGGATTTGAGCCGGATGGGCATCGTCCGCGGCGGCCCGACCGGCAACCTGATCATCCGCGGCAGTTCGGCGGCGGCAATCATTCTCGCGCCGACGGGACATGCGGCGTTTTTCAACTCGGCGGCTTTCACCGGCGACTTGGCCTTCGAGCAACTGACGGTCCGCGCAGCCGCAGCCGGGGCGGGCACCCGCGGTTTGCAGTTGGCCCAGTATGCCGGCGATTTGACCGTGAAGGAGTTGGCTTTTGAGCAACTGTCCGACCCCGCTGTCGAATTGGCGGAGGCGGCCGGAGATGTCTGGGTTCAATCCACCCTGTTCGACCGCATCGGCGATGCCAGCTCGGATGCCGCCATCCGTGTGTCGCAGCACAGCGGCGCCGCGGTGATCACGGGCAACGATTTCGAGGACGCGCGGGGCGCTGCCCTGGATCTAGCCAACGGCGGAAGCCACGAATCGACATGGTTAGTCGACGACAACCGGGTCTATGGCGACGCGATTTTGTTCAGCAGCACCGTCACTGGAATTCGAGCGAGTCTGGGCGGCGACAGCCGCACCGACCTGACGCTGCACAACAATGCCTGGGATGGTCTGGCCGGTCCGGCCATCGAGTTCCAGGTCCAGGATCAGGCGGACTTGCAGACCCGCTGGGAAACCAATTCGGCTACCAACTTCCAGGGGCTGGCCGCCGCCCAGTTGACGCTACGCGGCCAAGCGGCAGGCGTGCTGCTGTCGGATACGAACACCTGGGAGAACGTCTTTGGCAGCGGGCTGTCGCTCCGTGTTGAAGCTGCGGCACGGTTGCGGGCCGCGGTGCAGTACGACGCCTTTACCTCGATTGGCGACGGCCAAGGCGCTGTGCCGGACGAGGCGCTGACGATTTCGACGGCTGCGGACGCAACCGGCGGCTTGGACCTGTTTCTGTTCAATAACACCATCTCGACGGTTGCGGGCAACGGTCTGCGGATCGCGGCCGGCGGGACGGCGGCCGTGCGCGCCGTGATTGCGGAAAACGTCTTCGATGAAACCAATACGGCGACGGCGGGTGGTGCGCTGGTCGTCGAACACGCTTCCGATGCGTCCCAGGCCACCGTCGATCTGCGGGTGGAAGGAAATAACGTCAACCGCAATCAGAGCGCCGCTTATGCGCTACAGCAACGCGGCACGGCGGTGATGCGTTTGGAACGCGCGGCCGGAACCGCCGCTGCACAACTGGCCGCCAACAACACCGGCGTCCCCGTGACGGTCACGGGGACGGTCGGCACGATTGCGCCGGGAGCCTTGGATGCGAGCATGCCGCTGACGCTGGGGGACACGGTTTGGTGGGACAACGGCGATGGCGTACAGAATCTCGGTGAAGCTGGCGTGGGCGGGGTCGTGATGCATTTGAACGGCGTCGAAACGGCGGGCGGCGCCGCGGTGAACCGGATCACGCAGAGCGACGCTTCCGGGACGTACCGGTTTCCCGGCTTGGCCGCCGGCCAATACACGCTGACGCTGGACGTCCCCTTCGCGGTGCGGCCGGCCACCGCGCACCAGGGCAACGACGATGCGGTCGACAGCGATTTCGATCCCATCACCAACCAGGCCGCCGTCGTGCTGGCTGGGCCGGACGACGATTCCAACGTGGATGCGGGTTTGTGGCGGACATGGCAGAACCCGCGAAACCCGCTGGACGTGGACGACGACCGGACCGTGATCCCATTGGACGTGCTCGTGTTGATCAACGACATCAACGCCCGCCAGGCCCGCGCCTTGCCCATTCCGCCCGCACCGCCGTTGCCGCCGCCGTACTTGGATGTCAGCGGAAACGGCGAGATCGGGCCGCAGGATGTCCTGATCATCATCAACTACCTGAACAACGCGACGGCTGGCGGCGGCGGCGAGGGCGAGGCGGTGGGTTGGATGGAATCGAGTCTTGACGGGGCCGGCGGCGCGACGCATGTTTTGCGCGGGTCTCCCGACCCCGCACCTGGGGCGACCGTCAGGTCTCAAGAATCCGGGAGACCTGCGGTCGGCGGTTTCGGCGAGGTCGCCCGACCTGCCCCGAGCGCGAGTGCGGAAGCTACGGGAATCGTGCGCCCGATGCGTCGGCCAAGGGAAATGTCGCCTGCGTCCCAATCCTTCGGACACGAAGTGGACGAGTTGTTCAGGCGTTTGGGCGATGGTTTCGAGCTGGAAGTGAACCACGAAAAGCACGAATGACACGAAAAGGGACGTCCGGAAAAGCGACTTTCGTGGGTTTGGTGTATTTTGTGGTTACCTGGCCAGTACGCTAACGTGGCGTTCGCCGGATCATACGAACAGTCCGGCGACCTGGACGAGGCCAAGCGGACGACCGCCGATTTCTATCGAAATGGCGTCACTGGGCATGTACTCTTGACGCCGTCGATACTGCGGCATGGCGGCCGGCCCGGTGGGGTCTGAGAACAAAACAAAAGGTGACAGCCACCAAAATTGGCTAGTATGGGAGGCTTGGGTATAGATCGCAAATGCGCCGCGTAGTATCGCTGTCCGTTCAGCAAGAACCAACCCTTTTTGGTGGCTGTCACCTTCGCTTCATTCGACAAGCTAAGCCCTGACTGTCCGCCCAGGCATTTGCCCGAGGACACCTAAAGTCTGTCTTTCAGAAGATGATTTGGGACGGAAAGGGGGCCTCGCTCCGAGATCTGCGTGACCGGATCTTGGCGACGTCGGGAAGTTGCTACGGCGTGAGCGGGGACAAGGCAACGGGGACCGTGGCGGTAGTGCCGTTGCGGCGGAATTCGACGCTGAGCGCGGCGCCGGCATCTTTTTCGGCGCCGGCTTGATACCAATCGTCCGGAACTTGAGACGGTTTGCCGCCGATCCGAACGACGATGTCGCCGGGCTGCAAACCGGCCTTGGCGGCGGACGAATTGTCAGACAGGGACAGGACCTTGAGGCCGTCGGGCGTCGCCGTCAATACGGCTCCCGTTACGGGCGAACTGCCCCGCAGCCAGCGGCCCCAGACTTCGCCATTCTTCAAACGGCCGAGGAAGCTCTGGGCGTTGGTCAATTGGCCGAAAACAGCGCCGCCGAAACGGCTGCGTCCGGCGTGGACGCCGACCAACTTGCCCCAGCGGTTCAGCAAACCGCCGCCAGCGGTCCAGTCCGGCGGGTCGAAGTCGGTCCACACCTGCTGGCCGACCACCCGTCGCACACGGGTTGACGATACGACGGGCGGAACGCCAGAGTCCGACTTGGGCTGCCGCATCACGGCGGCGTAGAATTCCTCGGCGTTCAGCTGGGTAAAGTTCTCGACCTCAACGGCGGGAAACGGACCAGGCACGGTGATCTTGACCAGCCCGACGTCCAAATCGCGGCAGATGCCTTTGGTTTGGGCGTCGACGGTTCGCCCGTCGGCCAGCGTGATTTTGGCGTTGCGATTGGGAGCGATCACCAAGTGTCCGGCGGTCAGCACGTCGCCTTCGCCGCTGAGAATCGTCCCAGTGCCGATCCTCCCGTCGCCGAAATCGATCGTAACCGTGGCCGGCAGAACCCGCTCTTTGACCGCGGCCAGCGCCGCCCGGCTGGATTCTTCGGCCGCCGGGTCCGTGGCGGGTTGCTGGGGTATGAAGCGGAAGTCGTCTACGGTCCGAGCCAGATAGATCTGATCGAACAGCACTTGTTGACCGTCGGGCGCCGATAGTGTCAGGCCCTCGATATCCAACGGGCCGAAATCCGCGAACAGATCGCGCGTGATGACCACCCATTGATCCGGCAGAGCTCCGTCCTGCACGCGGCGAGTTTGGGGGAAGCAGGGTTCGCCCAGTCCAGCGTCGTAGCGAGCCGGCCGATCCTGCGTCTGGCGATGGTTCAATTGCAAGCAGATTCGCCCGGCCTCCTTTTTGCGAAACGCAAGACGCAAGAAACGAAACTCGCCCCAGACGGGCTGCTCGCGGACGGCCAGCGATTCGCGCAAATCCAGTTGATAACGCGGCCCGGACGGCAGCCGCACGGCTTTGGTGCCCGATTGCTTGTCGTCCGTCACCAGCGTCGCCGGCGAAGCCGTAACGGGTGGGGCGGGCGGGGGAGGAGCGTCTGCGGGTTTCGCGGCGTCCGCCGGGGATGCCTCGACCGGTTCCGGCGGGAGCGCCACGAACAGACCGTCATCCTCGAACAACGTGCGGATCATCGGCAGCCGCTCGACCGACACGATGCCCTGCCACGCCACGGGCGTTTCCTGTTCGCCGGGCACTTGTCGAATCTCGGCTTGGACCTCCCGAGAGCCGGCGTTCAGATAATCCGGCAAAGGCACGATCAGCGGATCGACTTCGGTCCGCCATTTGTCGCTGAACGGGATCTCCTGGTCAAAGACCAGTTCGCCGTCCAGGAGCAGTTGCACACGGGGCCGGCCTTGTTGGGCCCGGTCCTGGGCGACGGACATCAGCAGCCAGCGGTCCCGGGGATCAAATTTTAGCCGCCGGCTGAGCACCAACGGCTCCTTGGCCGTGCTAATGCAACGCAGAAACGTGGCGGGCCGGTTCGGGAATTCGCGGAGCAGGCTGGGCCAAGTCGCGGCGGGACCGATCGCGGCCTGCCAGCCGTCCCAAGCGAAGACTTGGCGCGGGCCGCCACGGCGGATCTCCTCCCGGAGTTTTTCCACATCCAACTCCAACACCGGCTCCAGCCAGTTGGCGCAATCGCGGACGTCAAACGGATCCGCGCCTGGCGGACGCTTGTCGTGCGCGGGATCGACCACCAGCACCAGGTCGCCGGGCGCCTCCGGCTTGACCGACAGCCCGATCCGCCCGATGCTTTGCACGTTCTTCGAGCCCACGAGCACACTGCTCTCGAAGACCGGCGGCGAGGCTGGGGCGCCGGCGCGGATTCGGCCTTGAATGCTGCCGCCGTCACCGACCGACCGATCCAGGCCCAACTCGGCCCGCAAGGCCACGGCCAGCGGCGACAAGGGGAACTGCAGCTGGCTGAACGCGTGGACGCCGAAACCCCAGCCAAACTCGCGTCCGCCGCTGTGCAGCGTCCCACCTTGCACGTTGCGATCCACCCGCGGCGGCCAAGCGGACGCAATCGCCGTGGCGCTGCGATCGGATTCCAGGGGCGGAATGCGAGACAGGGGCACGTCCTGCGGCAGGAACACGCGGCGCGTCACCACGCCGGCGGCCGGCACGAACAGCACGTCCAGCGACCAGGCCGGCTGAATGCCGTGCGCCCAGTTTCGCCAGTGTTCAGCACCGCCCCAGGCGAACACGGTGAAGCGATCGAGGGAGGTCGTCGCAATCAAGCCGTCGTCCGTTTCCAACTGCATCAGCCGCGTATCCGGATTCGGACACAGGACGGCCAACTCGTCCAGGTAATCCTGCCAAAAGTCGCGCGCCGGCAAGTGCAATTCGGCCATGTCCGACAACAGGACGCGCCGCGTGCCTGCGGATAGCAACAGCAACGCCTGCTCGCCGTCGAACCGCGCCGAACGGAACGGGATTGAGCTGCCGTCCCTCAAGAATACCGTTCCCGGCCGGTACCGATTGGAAGCGCGGCGCTGCCACACGATGCGGCGGACAAACTGGGCCCGGACGCGGACCGCCGGTTCGTCGCGCGATTGCGGGCGGCGCTGGGCGATCGCCGGACGCACCAGCCAGTGCGGAAAGAGCTGCTCGGGCGAGCCGGACACGGGACCGCGGTACTCCAGCGCGACGCCCGGCAGCCGGTCGCCGGAGAACAACTCGACAAATTCCGCCGGCGATTCGGCGGCCACCAGCTGGCGGTCGCGGAGCCACAGCAGGGGATTATTCGGATCGAGCAGCGGCCGGCCGTCCAGGGTGGGAATCGCGTCCGCCGTGTGCCAATTCGCCAGCACCTCGCCCTCGATCTGCGAACCGTCCCGCAGCTTGCCCACGAACCGCGCCGGACGTTTGGCCTCGGCGGCGACTGCGGGCAACAACAGCAACACCAGGAGGATCAGACAGCGGGTCATGGTTTCGCGGGTCCCAATTGTTGCTGGAGGTACTCGACGGCCTTCTGCAACTGGGGGTCGCCGGCCGGATCGACCGCTTCCTTGTTCAACGCCGCACCCGGTGCGGGCTTCGCTTCAGGTGCGGGCCTCGCATCCGTCCCGATGTCCTTCTCGCGGCGGCGCTGGCGGATTCCGTCGGCCTGTTCGTCGGTCAGCGGGACCTCGAATCCCGGGTCGGGGCGGACTCCCCATTCGTCCTCGTCGGTGGCCTCTTTCAAGCGATGGATATTCTTGCCGCTGGGACGCCAGTAGCTGGCGGTGGTCAATTTCAAAGCGGCTTGGCCCTCCTCGATCTGAATGACGTTCTGCACCGTGCCTTTGCCCCAGCTCCGTTGCCCGACGACCTTGGCCCGCTCGTGGTCCTGCAGGCACGCCGCGACGATTTCACTGGCGCTGGCCGAAAAATGGTTGACCAGCACCGCCACGGGGAGATGGCTGGGGAGCAACGGCGAACCATCGGCCTCGAATGTCCTCTGGACCTCGCCGTCGCGGCCGCGGATCGTGACGATCGTTCCTTCGTCCAGGAACATGTTGCAGGTTCCCACGGCGGCATCGAGCAGACCGCCTGCGTTGTCCCGCAAGTCCAGGATCAAAGCCTCGGTTTTCCGCCCTTGCAACACTTGGGTTAGTTCCGAGACCGAGTTCTCGCCGAAATTGATCAGCCGGATGTACGTGATCCGCGGGTCGGCCTGCAACTGGAAATCCCAGTCTCCCCCGGTCCGCCGCCCATCGCCCAGCACGGATTCGATCGGAATGATTGCGCGCAGCATTTCCACGTCGATCGGGCTCTGCTCGCCCGGGTGCAAGATGGTCAGCCGCACGGGCTCGCCGGGTTTGCCCCGGATCAACTCGACCGCATCCCGAAACGACATGCCCGATGTGTCCCGGCCGTCGATCGCCAGGATGACATCACCCGCGCGGACGCCCGCCCGCGCGGCAGGCGTGTCGAACAAGGGACTCATCACCACCAGGTGATTTGTCTCCCGATTGAATTCGACCAGAATCCCGATCCCGCCGAACTCCTGATCGAGTTCTTCCTTGAAACGCTGGTAGTCGGAAGGGCTGATATAACTGGAATACGGATCCAGTCCCGCGGTCATGCCGCGCATCGCGTTCTCGTATAGATCCCGATAGCCAACGTCCTCCAAATAGTGGAGCGCGATCAGGTCCATCGCTTCGGAGACGGTTGTCGCGTAACGGTTCCGGTCCGCTTTGACATAGCACATCAGCGACAGCACGGCCGCCAGGAACAGGGTCACCAAATTGCGCACGGGCATTGCGTTATTCCTCGTCGGCGCCCGACGTCAGCCGTCGCAGCGCCGCTGCATTGCTTTCAGATCTTGGGACTAAGCCAGCTTGAGAACGCCTCCTTTTTACACGAAACTCGCGGCGGAGAATAGGTTTGTCGCGAGGGAACGCGGTCAAGGGATGCAGGAAAGGGGGGCAGGAACGGACTTGAAGCGCTCGATGATTTTGCTTCGGATTAGGGTAATTCTCAACCGCGCGCGGTATAACTCACGGGCAAGACGCGAAGAACGCGAAGTCCCATGCACTGCAAACAGTCAAAATGTGTGCGTCCTGCATGCATTTCGTTTAACGGCAAGCTGAAGGCGTCGGCGCTGATGGTAAACACAGTCGCCTTCGGCTTGCCGTTAAACGACCTTGGTTGCGGCTGAAGGCCACGCCACGTCCTTCGCACCTTGGCGGTGAAACGAAAAAGGCCGGATCGAACTGCGTTCTGGGAGGAGTGTGTTATGGAGCATCTCTTGTCGCTGGGCTGGTTCCTTCTGGGAACGAGCATCTGCCTGGAAGTTGCCGCAGGTACCACACGCGCGGCGGAAGCGGATGGGCTGCGGCTGGTGCCGTATCCCAAGAAGGTCACGCTCGCCGAGGGTACGTTTGACCTCCAGCGGCCTCTGGTGCTCGAACGGCCGCCGGGTGTTGGGGACACCGACGTGGCGCTGATCGCTGCGGAAATGCAGCGGGCCGGATTGCCTGAGCCGAAATCGGCGACGGCGCAGCCGCCGGCTGCGGCCGATGCGTTCTGGCTGCGGTTGGCCGTGTCTTCGGGCTCCGATCGGCCGACGTGCCGGTTCCGGGAGGACGCCGGGGCCGAAGACTACCAGTTGCGAATCGAACGCGACGCGATCACGGGTTGCGGCCGGGGCCCGGCCGGGCTGTTTTACGCCGTGCAGACGCTGTGTCAATTGATCCGGGCGAACCGGGACGGCACGGAACTGCCTTGCCTGGCCGTGGAAGACTGGCCATCGCTGAAATGGCGCTGTGCCCAAGACGACTTGACGCGCGGCCCCAGTTCCACGCTGGCGACGCTCCGGCGCGGGGTCGATTTGGGGGCGTCGTTGAAGCTGAACATGTTCACGTACTACATGGAATACCAGTTCGCGTTTGCGAAGCATCCCGAGATTGGACCGCCGGACGGATCGCTGGAACCGGCCGAATTGCAGGCCCTGGTTTCCCATGCGCAGAAGTTGCATACCGAGGTGCTGGGCAACCAACAATCATTCGGGCATTTCGGTTGGATCCTGCGAAAACCGCAATACGCCGCCCTGGGCGAGAACCGCGACGTGCTCTGCCCGGTCAAGGAGGAGACGTACCAGCTGTTGGATGACATGTACTCGGAGGTCTGTCCGCTGCTGCCCTTCGAGATGTTCAACGTCTGCTGCGACGAGACGTGGGGGCTGGGCGAAGGGCCGTCCCAAGAGTTCGCCCGGCAGATCGGCCCGGGCGGCGTGTACGTGCGGCACATCCGCCGCGTCCATGATCTGCTGCAAACGAAGTACCGCAAGCGGATGATGATGTGGGGCGACATTATCCTGCAGCACCCCGACAAGCTGGACCAGGTTCCCAAAGACACCGTGATGCTGACGTGGGGCTATGGCCCGCGGGAGAGTTTCGAGGACCAGATCCTGCCGTTCAAGAATTCGGGCTACGAGTTCTTCGTCTGCCCGGGGATCAGCAATTGGAGCCGGATTCTGCCGGATTTTGGCGTGGCGACGGTAAACATCCGCAACTTTGTCCGCGACGGCGCCAAGCACGGCGCGATCGGAATGCTGAATACCGATTGGGAAGATGACGGCGAGGCGTTGCAGGGCTACCGCTGGCACGGCCACGCGTGGGGCGCCGAGTGTGCGTGGAACGCCTCGACGACGTCGCCCGAGGACTTCAACCGCCGGATTGGGGCCGTCGTGTTTGGCGAGCCGGGCGACCATTTCGGCCAGGCGATCCAGTTGCTGGCCCAAACGCACGGGTTGCCGGGAATGCAAGGCATGCAGAACCGGCGTTTCTGGGAGAACGACTTTCAGCCCAATCGCAGTGCCGCGGCCATCCGGAAATCGTCGGACCGGTTGCTGGAACTGGTCCGGCCGGCGATCGAGCACCTGAAGGCGTGCCGCCAACAGGCCACGGTCAATGCCGACTTGCTGGACGCCTTCCTGCACGGCGCGCGGCGGATGGAGTTGATCGCCACGCGGATGCAGGATGGATTCCAAGCGGCGCAGCTGTACGCCCAGGCCGTCGAACTCCCGCCCCGGGAATCGTTGCCCAAGCTGGAGCAAATCGAGCCCTTGGTCCGAGCCAACCGAGATGCTCACGAGGCGCTGGGCCGCGAGTTTGAACGGCTGTGGCGAGCCGACTGCAAACCATTCACACTGGACAAAACGATGACCCGTTATGCGGCCACGGTCAAGTGGTACGACGGGGTTCTGGGACAATTGGCTGCGGCCCGCCAAGCTGCCCAAACCGGCCAGAGTCTACCCACGCCGGAGACGATCGGCATCGCTCTGCCCGACAAGTATACGCGGCGCACCCGCCCACACCGGATCGGAGCGACGCCGCTGGACGCGGACGCGCCGTGGGCCGATGCGGAGGCAAAGTCCCGGTTGGGGTTGGTGGTCAAGACCGGGGGTGTCACGCGGACCGAATTGCCGATCGAATTGGACATCGCACTACCGGCGGAAATCGCGGCTGGGTCCGCGCGGGCATTCTGGGCCGCTGGAGCTGGCGAGACGCAGGAAATCCTGGTCCAATTGGAGCCTTCCGACTTACCGGGCAAGACGCGGCTCACGCTGGTGATTCCCGGCCCGACCGCCGCGGGCTCCGAGGCGCGCGTCCACGTGTATTTTGGCCTCCCGAACCCGGCGCCGCCGTTAGCGACCGCCGTTTCCACCGGCGAAGCCGAGAGTGGAATGCGCTGGATTGAGAACGATCAACTCCGCCTGCTCCTAGGCCCGGAAGGCGCGCACTTGTACCGCTGGGAAGTGAAATCGCTGGGTGGACGCGACTTGACGCAGCCCGGCGAGCGCGATTGGGCCGGGTTCGCGGATGCCGGGCACGCCGGCCGCAACTTGCCCAACACGTTGGTCTGCACCCGGCGCGGGCCGGCACTGGTGCAGTATCGCTGCACCGACGAAACGGGCCTGGAAAAGACAATCAACTGCTTTGGCGGCACGCCTTGGGTGGAAGTGATGCTGAACGAGCCGGTCACGTACTATTGGGACTTCGATCACACCGCCAACTTTGCCGCCGACGGCCCCACACCCGGCGAGTACCTCTTTTCCAGCGGCCAGAGCGGTCCCGTCGGAAAACAGGCGGACGGCGTGACAGCCCAAGTGAAAGCGAGCGGCGCTCGCTGGGTTGTCAAGTTCCATCGCGAGACGGAACTCGCGCTGGGCTTGGTTTCCCCGGATCAGCCCGGTTCATTTTGCGTCGCTCCCGGTGGGGGCGCAGGCGGCGTCGGCATCGAGAACTCGCCGCCCATCAGCCACTTCGTCACCTTCGGCGGGCGTCTGACCGGCGAGCCCAAGATGCGCATGGAAAGCCTGCGGCAGACGCTCGCGCTGGGCGACCAGCCGGAAGTCGTGCTGTATGCCGTGGAGAGCAAGTGAACCCAAACGTTGCAGAAATCCCGGCGAACGATGGGCGTCAGCCCATCGGTGCATTGTCTCGGCAACCGCTTTTCCAACCATCTGCTGATTTCACCGAAGGTGATATTGCGAACCCGTTGCGCAAATGTGCGGGCACGTGGAAAACCGGCGGGCTTACGCCAGCCGTTCGCCTCTCGGTATGCAACCACGGGGTGAAGGGACGTGGGCAACTGGGAGAAGTTCTCGCCCGACAGGCAGTGATACTCAGGCAGTGATACTCAGGCAGTGTTTCTCGCCAGTTTTTTCGCCCGTTGCCAGACGGCTCCCGCTGAGCTACGTTGAGCGTCTGGGTGTTTGTACTTCCACAACCTTCCTGCAGCGGTTGCCACATGACGCGAATGACTTTGATGCTGATCTGTGTATTGGCGGGATGGGGACGAACGGAGGCGTGGGCGGCCGAGGCCACTTCTTTTGTCGAGGGCAAACCGTTCGCCTGCACGGACTACACTGCCAAGAAGGTGTTCCTGGTGGGGCCGGACGGCAAGGTCACCTGGGAGTACTCGAGCGGAACCTGCAACGACCTGTGGGTCCTGCCCAGTGGCAACCTGCTGTTCAACACAGGGTTCGGCGTCCGGGAAATCACGCGCGAGAAGCAGGTCGCGTTCGATTACACCACGAAGAGCGAGGTCTACGCCTGCCAACGGCTGGCCAACGGCAACACGTTTGTCGGCGAGTGCAACAGTGGGCGGCTGATCGAGTTGACGCCGGCTGGCGAGGTCGTCAAAGCGATCCGCCTGTTACCGGAAGGGACCGACGGCGGTCATGCCTATATCCGCAACGCCCGCTGCCTGACGAATGGCAACTATCTGGTGGCTCATTACGCCGCGGAAGCGGTGCGGGAGTACGATCCCCAAGGCCGCAAGGTCTGGGAAGCCGCTGCGCCCGGCGGCCCGCACAGCGTCGCGCGGCTGCCCAACGGCCACACGCTGATCGCCACCGGTGACAAACGCCAGGACCCACGGCTGATCGAAGTCGACGCCGAGGCTCAAGTCGTGTGGCAAGTCAGCAATGCGGACCTGCCGGAACGGCCGTTGAAGTTCCTGACCGGATTCCACCGTCTGCCCAACGGCAACACGTTGATCAGCAATTGGCTTGGTCACGGCCAGTTCGGCAAGGCCCCGCATCTGCTCGAAATCACTCCCGAAAAACGCATCGTCTGGTCCTACGCGAACCATACCGACATGCGGACAATCTCTTCCGTCCAGGTATTGGACGCCGACGACATGCCCTTGCCGGGCGCGACGATCCACTAAAGAGCCCCGCTAACTGCGGTCCCCAAGAAACGCAAAAACCTCCGCCGGAGGCTCCGGCGGAGGTAGGCACTGGGCGGGCAAGTTACTTCGCTTTGTAATCCAAATTCCACCAGCCGTCATCCCATTTCAGCGTTACTTTCCGCCATCCCAGCGGGACTTGCGGATAGGGGTAGAACGGGCCAATGTAAGGCCAGGCAGACGGCGAGTACTGCTTGGGATACGTTACCGCGGCGTAGTTCGGGTGGGCCGCATAGGTCGGCCACGCGTAGCCGGGCATACTGGGCTGATCGTACCTGGCGGGCATGGCCGCGTAGCCTGGACCAGGCAACTGCGCCGGCATCGGGCCGACCACTTGGCCAATTGCCACCCCGGGGGCAGCGGCCATCTCCTGAGCGTCGGCTGACGCGCACGAGAACGTGGCCGCCGCCAAAGCCAGGAAGGCCAGTCCCAAAAGTTGATGTCGCATGAGTGCCCTCCCTGAGCAAAAAAGGTGTGTTCTCCACCATTACTTGTCGGTTGCGTGCCGTTCCGCGTAGCAGGTTTTTTTCGATTTTGCCGAGCCTCGCGGTTGTGCCGGAAAAACCAGCTAAGCTTGGCAAAAGAAAACACCGGCAGCACCAGTTGTGCAGTCTACCCCGGTCATTTAGCCGTCAAATTCACTCGGCCAAGCGGGCTGTTGATTTAATCGTGGGATAGGCTTCCAGCCTGTCGAATGGGAGAATGACGCAGAATAGTTGCTTGTAAATGAGCGATTCTGACAGGCTGGAAGCCTATCCCACCTATGTTTACTCCCGTAAAATAACAGGCCAAAAGGCAGCCAGAGACTGCATTTAGTAGCTCAAACGGGGGTCGCTTTTCGGGTGGCTTCGCAAGCGCATCTGGAGGCGAGAACCGCCGTCATCCCTTCCTTTCCTTCAGAAATCAGGTATAGTCACCACCTCGTAGTGATGACCTTGTCGACCTGAATGGAGGCCAGATGGTAAAGATATTCTTGCGAGATCGGGAGTCGGTCCAAGAGGCCGTGCGGCGCTTCCGCAAAATTGTCGAGCGTTCCGGGCTGAAGAAAGAGATGCGGAAACGCGAGGTTTACGAGAAACCAAGCGTGACGAAGCGCCGTGCAAAGCTGCGTGCGATTCGACGGGCCAAGGCACAGCGGACTCCCTAGCAGGACGACCGCATTGCGGTGGAGATTGCCCCCGCCGCCGCTGCATTCTTGGTGGAAAGCACCGTTCGAGAAATAACTGTCCGATTGCGCCGTGGCGTAAGCTTCCAGCTTGCGGTCGGTGGTGGCACCGCAAGCTGGAAGCTCACGCCACTTGTTTCTCGAACGATGCTAAGCGGTTCCGCGCTGGCACTGCGTAGGCAAATATGTCGAGCTTCGGCGAGGTGATATCCTAAAGCCACGGCATAGGGCAGTGGACGCGGCATCGCGGCGAACCCGGCATCAGCCCGGGAACCTCGGAGCCAGCCATGAACAAGCGCTCGTCGGTCTGGATGTTCATTGCCGTGGTGTCAGCGTGGGCGTTGTCCGACGCACTCGGTCACGCGCAGGTTGAAGCGAAGCTGCCACAGGGCGTTCGAGCGGTTTGGGACCTGGAACACGCCGACCGCCAAACGACGCCGACGCGCGACCGCGTGTGCATCAACGGCCTGTGGCAGTGGCAGCCGGCGGAGCCGAAAAGCGAGCGGGTCCCGGAGGGCGGCTGGGGGTACTTCAAGGTTCCCGGTTCCTGGCCTGGAATCACCGACTATCTGCAGAAGGACTTCCAGACGGTGCATGCGCATCCGAGCTGGAAGGATCAGCGACTGGCCGGTGTCACGGCGGCCTGGTACCAGCGTGAGGTCACGATTCCGGCCGCGTGGAGCGGCTACCGCATCGCCGTCTACGCCGCGTACCTGAACTCGTATGCCGTGGTACACGTGGACGGCAGGCGGGCCGGTGAAATCCGGTTTCCGGCGGGCGAAGTAGACATCACCTCGGCGTGCCGTCCCGGAGCTACCCACGTGCTGAGTGCGCTCGTCGTGGCGCTGCCGCTGCAGGGTGTCCGGCTTTCCTACAACGACAGCAATGCGGCTCGCGAGGTGCAAGGTTCCGTGGCCCGCCGCGGCCTGTGCGGCGATGTTTACCTAACCGCCACCCGCGCTGGCCCGCGGATCGCCGGCTCGAAAATCGAAACGTCGGTGCGCAAGGGCGAGTTTACTGTCGAGGCCGAATTACAGGACCTCGCCCCGGATGGTTCGTATACGCTCCGCGCGTTGGTGAGTGACAACGGCCTATGCGTCAAGTCATTCACGAGCAAACCGTTCCGAACCGGCGACTTGCGTGAAGGCCACATTTCGCTCACGGAGAAATGGCGGCCGGATAAGCTCTGGGACACGCATACACCTCAAAACCAGTACGAACTCAGCCTCTCGCTGCTCGACGCCCGTGGCGAGGCCGTGGATACCAGCCATCCCGTGCGGTTCGGATTCCGCGAGTTTTGGATCGACGGCCGCGACTTCTACCTGAACGGCAGCCGCATCTTTCTGAGTGCGGTGCCGCTGGACAACGCCCAGATCGGCGCCGCGCTGGCCTCGTATGACGGGGCGCGGGAAAGCTTGAAACGCCTGCAAAGTTTCGGCATCAATTTCGTCTATACCCACAACTACAGCTGCCAGCCGGGCTCGCATTTGAGCTTTGCGGAGATCCTGCGGGCCGCCGACGACGTAGGGATGCTGGTGGCCCTGTCGCAACCACATTTTTCGGATTACGACTGGCAAACGCAGGATGCCGACCAGACCAACGGCTATGCCGATCACGCGGCGTTCTACGTCGGCGTGGCTCAGCCTCATCCGTCCGTCGTGATGTACTCCACCAGCCACAATGCCACCGGGTACAACGAGGACATGAACCCCGATTTGATCGACGGCATCTACGACGAACGCAACGAGTGGGCGATGAACAACGTCCGCCGAGCCCTGCGGGCGGAGGCCATCGTGCGGCGTTTGGATCCCAGCCGCATCGTCTACCACCACTCGTCGGGCAATCTGAGTTCGATGCATACGAGCAACTTCTACCCCAACTTCGTCCCAATCCAGGAATTGTGCGATTGGTTCGAGCACTGGGCAACGCAGGGCGTCAAGCCGTTTTTTGCGTGCGAATACGGCGCGCCGTTCACCTGGGACTGGGCGATGTACCGCGGTTGGTTCAAGGGCAGCCGGGAATTCGGCAGTGCCGCCGTCCCCTGGGATTTTTGCCTGGCGGAATGGAATTCCCAGTTCCTCGGCGATGCCGCCTATCGGATCAGCGAGCAGGAGAAACGGAATCTGCGTTGGGAGGCCGAACAGTTCCGTAGCGGGCGGTTATGGCACCGTTGGGATTATCCGCACCAGTTGGGCTCGACCGACTTCGACGAACGCTATCCCGTGCTGGCCAAATACCTGACGGACAATTGGCGGGCCTTTCGCACTTGGGGAGTGTCTGCCATCTCGCCGTGGGAGCATAACGTGTTCTGGAAGCTGCGCTCCGGCATGGATCGAAATCGGCGAGTCGAGCTGGCGACCGACTGGGAGCGTCTGCAGCGGCCGGGCTTCCGCCCGGATTACATCGAGCAGCGTTACGAACGCATGGATCTGGCTTACGAACCCACCGACTGGATCGCCACACCTGCCGCGGAAGCCATGGTCCGGAATAACCGGCCGCTGCTAGCGTACATCGGGGGCAAACCGGCAAGTTTCACCAGCCAGGATCACAACTTTCTGCCCGGCGAAACCGTCGAGAAGCAGATCATCGTGATCAACAATTCCCGCACGCCGGTGACGTGTGAGTGCAAGTGGTCATTCGGTTCGACAGAACGCTCGGCGCCGGTCTCCGAACGGGATGCGGGCGGGGCCGGAAAACCCGCGCCCACCGCGACGGTTCGCGTCGAAACGGGGCAGCAAGCGCGAATTCCGCTCAGCCTGCCGTTGCCCAGCGACCTGCCTCACGGCGCCTACGAATTGCACATGACGGCCCGTTTTCGTCCTGTCGAGGGAGCGGCTGAAACGCTGGTCGAGACGCAAGAGGACCGATTCGCGATCCACGTCCTGCCGCAGGCCCCAACCCCAGAGTTCGACAAAAGCGTCGCCTTATTCGACCCGCACGGCGAGACCGGCAAACGGCTGGCCGCGCTGGGCGTGCGCTGCCAATCCGTCGCCGCCGGCGCGGATTTGGCCGAGTACGACCTCCTGGTAATCGGCAAGGCGGCGCTGACCGCCGAGGGTCCGGCACCGGACCTTCAACGCGTTCCTGATGGCCTCAAAGTGCTGGTCTTTGAGCAGACCTCGCAGGCCCTGGAAAAGCGGCTGGGATTCCGAGTCCAGGAGTACGGCTTGCGGAACGTCTGGCCGCGCGTCGCCGGTCATCCCATCCTGACGGGACTCGACGGCCAGCACTTGCGCGACTGGCGTGGCGAAGCGACGATCCTTCCGCCCCGTCTGGCTTGCGAGGCCAGCGGCCGGTACAACGGCGCACCGGCCGTGCGGTGGTGTGGACTCGAAGTCCCGCGTCTGTGGCGTTGCGGCAATCGCGGCAACGTGGCCTCGGTTTTGATCGAAAAACCCGCGCGCGGCGACTTCCTGCCGATCGTCGATGGCGGCTACAGCCTGCAGTACAGCCCGCTGCTGGAATATCGGGAAGGCCGCGGGATGGTGCTGTTTTGCCAGCTGGATGTGACCGGTCGGACCGAGGCTGATCCTGCCGCGGACCGGCTGGTACGGAACCTCCTGGGCTATGTATCGTCGTGGAAACCCATTCCCCGCCGCCAAGCATTGTACGTGGGCGATCCGCGCGGGCGGACCCACTTGGAATCCGCCGGAGTGTCACTCGGAACGTACGCGGGCGGCGCGTTGAACGGCGATCAGGTCCTGGTCGTCGCTCCGGGCGGAGGGGCCGTGCTGGCCCCGCACGCGCCGGTGGTGGCTCAGTGGCTCAAGGCAGGAGGTCATCTACTGGCGTTGGAACTGGACGCCAACGAGGCCAACCAATTCTTGCCGTCACCGGCGCGCACGACGTACCGCGAGCACGTCGCGGCTTGTTTCACGCCGTTGGATGCCGGTTCGTTGCTAGCCGGAGTTGGCCCCGCCGACGTGCATAACCGCGCGCCGCGGGAACTGCCGCTGGTAACGGGCGGCGCCCGCGTTGTTGACAATGGTGTCCTCGCCCGGGCCGAGGGCGTGAATGTCGTCTTCTGTCAGCTTGCGCCGTATCGCGTCAGCCAAGCCCAAGGGGCCGGACCTTCCTATGCCGTGACCGGGCCGTCGCCCACAGAAACCCGAAGCGTTAGCGAGGGAACACCAGCGACTGAAATACGAAGCGCCCGCGAGAGGGAAGTCGCCCTGGACGGCACCCACGCCGCACTGTTGACCATGGGCACGGCGCCGTGGGCTCAGTTCGGCCAGAAGGTTGCAGGCGGCCAGGCCGGCAAGGAATACACGCTTGCCGTGTTCGTCAGAAGCGTCGGTGAGCCGGTCTCCGTGCGTCTGGAGGTGGAACGCGCCGGCAGTCCGTGGGACCGGGCAGCCCGCGGCGAGGACACGCAAGTTGGCCCGGACCAGTGGACCGAGCTGCACATCACATTCGCTGTGGAAAAGCCCTTCCCGGAAGGCTGGCAAGCGTATCTGCATTGCGGGCAAGAGGGTGGCCGCTTGCGGGTCGACCTGTTTCGACTGTACGAGGGCAGCTACGTCGCCGGACGTTCCAGCGCCCAGAGCACCGGGATTCAGAGCGAAAATAACCTGTTCACGAACCCGAGCTTCGAGGCCGGCACGGAGCCGTGGTTCTTCACGTGGCCAACCGAGCAGCAGAACCTGCGGCGGACGTACCGCCGAGCATCGTTTCTGGTAACGCGCCTGCTGGCAAACATGGGGGTCAGCGGCGAGACACCGCTGCTGTCCCGTATGGCCACACCGGCCAGCGGGGTGGCCGGGGAATCGGCGATCCGCAATGGCGACTTCCGCTTGGACACCCAGCGTTCTGGAGTGGCGGATCACTGGCAGTTCAGTTCCGACGCGAAAGAAGCGGCTTGCGTGCGGGAGGCATCGGAACCGGGTTCGCCCCAGCGGTGCCTGCGGATCACCTGTCCGGGATTCGCCGGCAACGACCGTGGAAACGTCATGCTGGCCCAGCCCGACGTTCCCGTCCAAGCCGGCCAGTGGTATCGTATTTCGTTGCGGGCCAAAGCGACCGGACTTGGACGCGCCGACGTAACCCTCGCACTGCAGAACACGGCCACATGGCAATCCTTGTTCGAGTACCAGCGTTTCGTGCCGCCGGAGACATGGAAGGAGTTCACCTTCCTGGTCCAAGCCAAGGCCACGGCCGCGTCCAAGACCCGCTTTCAGATTTGGCACAGCGCCGCCGGCACGGTTTGGTTGTCCGACGTTTGTATGACGCCTTGCGAGGCCCCCACACAAGGCCGCTGGACCCGCGGCCTGTATGCCGACGAACCGCAAGAGTGGGACGACCCTTACCGCTTCTTCCGCTGGTAGCAACGCTCACGAAGTGGACGCCAATCTGGGAACCGCACGGGACGACTTCGAGGCCCAACGGCGGTCCGCCCGAGCTGTGGATTCCATGTGCTATCGGAAGCTGGCCGACGCCAAACGCTCAATCCAGGCGGCACCTTCAAGAGCATCCGATTTCAGGCGGACGCGGATCCGAATCAGATCATTGGCCTGGCCACGATCCGGCGGGAACCAGCCATCGACTTCGAGGCTGCTGACGCTGCCGGACTGGAGGATGTTACCGATCCACAGGTGTTGCATAAGGCTGTGCTGGCGGGACGCGTCTTGTGGAAGAAAGCAGGACCGCTTCGGCCTTTCCGATCGCTCTGGCAACCCGATCGATCTCCGCCGGTGGCGACAGCAAGACGGGGTGGTGCAACAAGACCGTCTGCTGGGCGGCTTCCTGGCTGTTTGGCAGGTCGCCAATCCGCCGGCATCGTCGTCCGCTCCGCAACGCAAAGCCGCGAAAACCTTCGTCCAGGGCGACTCCTTCCGCCCGGACGACTGCCAGAAATTCGTCTCGGCGAAGCCCAGCGTTTTGGGCTCCGAATAACCAGCCCAACTTGTAGAAACTCGGACAACTTCGGGCCCCATCCCAGGTGACCGGCTCCAGGGCGGAGAACCCGCGGCACAAATCGAGTAGACGCAGCGCATTCTGCAGCCGCCGGTCGTTTTGCTCGGCGAGTTTTTCGAGTTGCGGCAGCAGCACCGCCGCTTGCAACTCGCTGAACGGATAAGCCTGATTGCCGCGTTCGCTGTAGATCTTGATCCGCTGGACGACGTCGGAACGATTCGTTAGCAAAGCGCCGCCACGGCCGGCTGTCAACAGTTTGCTGCCGCCAAAACTGAGCACGCCGACATCTCCCCACGTGCCGGCCAGCCGACCTTCAATTCGGGCTCCCGGCACTTGGCAAGCATCCTCCACCACCGCCAAGGCACGAAGATCGGCCCATGCCCGGATCTCCGGCATCGCCGCCAATCCGCCGTGCAAATGCGAAACGATGACCGCCCGCACACACGGACTCCAGGCGTCGTCGAGTTGGGACGCGTCCAGGCACCAGGTCCGGCGCTGAATGTCCACCAAGACGGGCATGGCGCCGACGGCCTCGACCGCGCGGAAATTGCCGGGGAAATCGTATCCGGCCAGAATCACTTCGTCGCCCGCGGAAACCCGCAAACCGCGTAATGCCAGTTCCACGGCCACGGTGCCCGACGAGCAGCACCAAGCCTGCTGCACACCGTGCATTTCGGCCAGCCGCTGCGCGAGCCGCCGGCCGTGCGATCCGTCGTAGCGTCCCCAGCTGCCGTCGGCCCAGGCCGATTCCAAAGCCGCGCGGACCGCTTCGTCCGGGCCCGGCCAAGCAGGCGGCCCCTCGGCGACCGTACGGCTTCCCCGGTGCAACGCGAGCCGGAGATCGGAGCCGGTCTCGTCCATCCCGGGCCTCAAATCGAGCGTGGAAAACCGACCATGCGTCCCTGCTCCTCGTCCCAGAGTTTGAGCGACGCACAGGACAAGCTCTCCCATAGCGACAGGGATCGCTCCGCCCGCAACTCCGGGTGCTCCGCCAGGCATTGAGGCAGGCGGTAGTTAGGAATCCGGCTGTCGAGATGGTGCAGGTGGTGCAGGCCGATATTCGCCGTGAACCACTGGAGCACGCGCGGCAGTCGATAGTAAGAACTGCCGGCCAGCGCCGCCTCCACGTAATCCCACTCGGCATGCGGCTGCCAGTAAGCATCCTCGTATTGGTGTTGCACGTAGAACATCCAAACACCAAAGGAACTGGCCAGCACGGTCACGGGGCCTTGGACCAGCAACACCGCCTGCCAACCGACCAACCAGCACATCAGCAGCACGAGGCTCAGAATCGCCAGGTTGGTCAAGTGGACGCTGGCGCGTTCCTTCTTCCACGTCTTGGGCAGGCCCAGGGTCAGCCGCTGGCGGACGACGAAGTGAAACACGGGACCGATCAGCAGTAGGATCAGAGGGTTGCGGTACAGCCGATAACCGAGCCGCCGCAGGCGGCTGGCCTGCCGGTACTCGCGAAGGGTCATCGTGCCGATTTCCCCGCCAAGCCCGCGGCGGTCGAGATCACCCGAGTTGGCATGGTGTACGGCGTGTTCCCGGCGCCAGGTGTGGTACGGCGTAAAGGTCAGGACGCTCAGCAGCGAACCGACCATGTCGTTCGCCCGCCGCGAATAGAAAAACGAGCGGTGGCCGCAATCGTGCTGCAAGATAAACAAGCGGACAAGAAAGCCGGCCGTCAGCGGCGCCAAGCACAAACTGAACGCGTAGGAATACGGCAGCAGCCACAACATGGCCAACCAGCCCAACGCATATCCACATAAAGTGGTCGCGAGTTGCCACACGGATCGCCGCCAACAGGGAACTCGATAAGGCGCCAACACGCGCAACACACGACGATCGGCTTCCGCTTGACTGAGCGGAGGACGCAAATTCTCGATCTGACAGGTGGGACTCAAACACGAACTCCTCAGCCGGGAACCGGCACTGGGAGGATGGAGAAGCAGATCCGGTGTGACGGATAGCATATCGTCCGGTAACGGGAACCGTCAACGGCAACGACGCCCCCGCGAGCCAAGTTCATCTGACGTTGAAAAACGAGTTGGGGGTATTAAACTTCCATGATATAGCTGCCGGAAACCCTGTCTTCTGATCTCGTCATCGTTGCGGAGTGTCAGGGGAGCGCAGCCGAGCCGCTGCTGATGGCCTCGACCTGCCAGGCGCCAAGTCCGGAGACCGCCGGGCTGTCCATCGCGTTCAGCAGTCGGCTCTGCAGGGCAAGTTCGGCCGGATAGGCCACGCTGAAGACAGGGCCAGCGGCAGAGTATGGAACGAGACGCCGAGGCAATGCACCGATGGGCTGACGCCCACCGTTCGCCGAGGCAATGCACCGATGGGCTGACGCCCACCGTTCGCCGAGGTTTCAGCAGCGTTTGGATCGAGTCACGCGCACAAGGAAGACGGACACATGATACAATCGGACGGCAACATGACCCCAGCACTCTAATCCCGCTTCTGCCGGAGTCGCGCTTGATGTTGGCGGCAACCTATACCCAAAGCGGCGAGTTTGCGATCGACGAGATTCCCCGGCCCGATATCGGCGGCGACGGCCTCCTGCTGCGTGTGACGGCCACTTCGATCTGTGGGACGGACGTCAAGATCGTCCGCAATGGTCATCGCAAGCTTCAGCCCGGCCAGCGGATCGTGCTGGGTCACGAGTTCGTGGGCGTCATCGAACGCGTGGGACCGCGCGTCGAAGGCTACCGCGTTGGGCAGCGGGTCGGGGTGGCCCCCAACGCCGGATGCGGCCACTGCGATGCTTGTGTGCGCGGGCAGGCGAATTACTGTCCCGACTACACGGCGTTCGGGATCGACCGCGATGGCGCGCATGCCGCGTACGTCGAAATCCCCGCGCGGTTCATCACCCAAGGCAATGTGATCCCGCTGCCGGATTCGGTCTCGGATCGGGAAGCGTCTCTTCTGGAGCCGTTTTCGTGCGTGGTCAACGGGATTCGCGTGTCGCGGATCGAACTGGGCGACGCGGTCGTCATCTTCGGGGCCGGCCCGATCGGTTTGCTGCACGCGATGTTGAGCCGTACCGCGGGAGCCGGAAAGCTGGTCATGATCGATCCGCAGCCAGACCGCCTGGACCGGGCCTTGGACTTTGGCTGCGACGTCGCCCTAAACCCGGCGAGCGACGACGTGGCGGACCGCGTGCGGCACGAGACGGACGGCCGCGGAGCCGACGTGGTCATCACGGCTTGCCCGGTGGCCGAGGTGCAATCGCAGGCCGTGCAGTTGCTGGCGCCGTTTGGCCGCTTGTGCCTGTTCGGCGGGTTGCCCAAGAGCGCCGGTCCGGTCGCCTTGGATACCAATGCCATCCACTACGGAAACTTTGTCGTCACGGGCTCGACGGGCGGGTCCGTCCAGGATTATCGTATCGCCCTG
This sequence comes from uncultured Pirellulaceae bacterium, assembly GCA_964645045.1. Lineage (GTDB taxonomy): Bacteria > Planctomycetota > Planctomycetia > Pirellulales > Pirellulaceae > Anammoximicrobium. The sequence goes on from CAZXYZ010000042.1 coordinate 74,183, forward strand.
CGGCTGGTGGCCGGCAAGCGAATCGACTTGACACGGATCATCTCCGACACGTTCCCGCTGACGGAATTGAAGCGGGCCTACGAGACGGCCCTGGCGGGACCGGCGGGCAAAGTGGTCCTGACGGCGGAGTGAAATCATGGACGCAGCCTGTCTGATCGGCATCGACGTGGGCACGCAAGGCACCAAGGCGGCATTGTTCGACGGCCAGGGGCGGATCCGGTCTGCGGCATTCCGCAAGTCGCAATTGCATCAGCCCGCGCCGGGCGTGGTGGAAGAAGACCCCGAGCGTCAGTTCAAGACGGTCTGTCAGTGCATTCGAGCCTGCATCGCGGACGCCGGCATCACCCGCGGCCAAGTCGCGGCGGTGGGTATCGACGGACAAATGGCGGGGATTCTGGGCGTCGGGCCGGACGGCCGCCACGTGACGCCGTACGATTCATGGCTGGACACTCGCTGCGCCCCGTACATCGCGATGATGCGGGACCGGGCGGGCGCCGAGGTGATCCGCAAGACGGGCGGCCCGCCCAGTTTCAATCACGGCCCCAAGATCCTCTGGTGGAAGCACGAGCGTCCCGAAGCGTTCGCCCGGATCGCCGCGTTTGTCCAGCCCGGTTCCTACGCCGTGATGCGGTTGTGCGGCCTGGACGCGTCGCAGGCGTTCGTCGACAAAAGCTACCTGCATTTCAGCGGCTTTGCCGATAATCGGCAGGGAACTTGGGACGACTCGTTGTGCGAGATGTTTGGTGTTCCGATCGCCAAGTTGCCGCGGATTGTCGATTCCCATGCGATCGTCGGCCACGTCACGGCCGACTCGGCCCGCCGGTGCGGACTCCCCGCCGGCACGCCGCTTGTGGCCGGGTTGGGCGACACGGCGGCCTCGTTCCTGGCCTGCGGGGCGACTCGCCCAGGCGTTTGCGTGGACGTGGCCGGAACCGCTTCCGTGTTCGCGTGTACGACCGGACAATTCCAGGCCGACACGGCGCACGGCGTGCTGGGCTGGGGCCAGTCGGCGACTCCGCGTTTGTGGCATCCCTACGCCTATATCAATGGAGGCGGCATGAATCTGGAGTGGTTCGTCCGCGAACTGGCCAGCCTGGGAAAGACGCCGGCGGACGGGACGCTGGAGCAATTGACCCGTCTGGCCGCACAGCTCGAACCCGCGCCGGACGACCCCGTGTTCGTGCCGCACTTGGGAGGCCGCGTTTCGCCGAGCCGGCCGCATCTGCGCGGTAGCTGGGCCGGGCTGAACTGGTCCCACACCGCCGCCCACTTGTACCGGGCGGTGTTGGAAGGCGTCGCGCTGGAATACTGTATTTACCGAGAGGTCTTGCAGGAACTGAATCCGGAATTGAAAATCCGCGAGTTGCGGATCACCGGCGGCGGGCAGAACAACATGCTGTGGAACCAAATCAAGGCCGACGCGCTGAGCGTCCCGGTCGTGAGAATCGAGCGGCACGAAGGCGCGCCGCTGGGCGCCGCGCTCGTGGCCGGCTACGGCGTCGGGCTGTTTCGCAGTCTGGACGCGGTTGCCAACGACTGGGTCCAGACGGGTGACGCGATCCGCCCGGACCGGAAACGGGCCGGCCACTACCGGAAACGGGCCGCCCGGTATCGGCGGCTGCTGGAACTGTTGCAGGAGTGGAGTTGACAAGACCATGAACGCCCCCGCGATTCGGCCGCCGTTGACTCCGCAGGATGCCTATCCGCCGGCGGACAAGCCGACGATGTACTTCATCGGCGTGACCACGCACCAGTCGTCGATCATGAAGGTCTTTCCCCGCTGGGCGGAATACCTGAACCTGGGCGACGTCGCGATCCAGGGCATGAATTTCCGCTGGCATGACGACCCGGCGAACTACCGGCGGGCCGTGACGTTCATCAAGGACGACCCGCTGTCCCTGGGCGCTCTGGTGACCACGCACAAGCTCGACCTGCTGAGCGCGTGCCGCGACCAATTCGACCGGCTCGACCGGTTCGCCGCGTTGATGCATGAAATCAGCAGCATCTCCAAGGATGGCGACGCGCTGGTGGGACACGCCAAGGATCCGATCACCAGCGGGTTGGCGCTGGAGGCGTTTCTGCCCCAGCGGCATTGGGAGCGGACCGGGGCGGACGCGTTGGTGCTGGGCGCCGGCGGCTCGGCGATCGCCGTCACGTGGTACCTGCTGCAGGCGGAACATGGCGACAACCGGCCCGCGCGGGTCATCGTGACCAACCGCAGCCTGCCGCGGCTGGAGGAAATCCGCCGCTTTCATCGGCAGATCGGCGCCGACGTGCCGCTGGAGTACTATCATACGCCGACGCCGGAGGCGACCGACGCGATTCTGGCCGGGCTCAAGCCGGGGTCGCTGATCGTCAACGCAACCGGTTTAGGCAAAGATGCTCCCGGCTCGCCGCTCAGCGACGCGGCGTCCTGGCCGGAGCATGGTATCGCCTGGGATTTCAACTACCGCGGCAACCTGGTGTTCCTGGACCAGGCCCGCGCGCAGCAGGCCGCCAGGCATTTACAGATTGAAGACGGTTGGATCTACTTCATCCACGGTTGGACGCGCGTGATGGCGGAGGTGTTTCACGTCGAGATCCCGACCAGCGGCCCGCAGTTCGACGAGATTTCGCGGATCGCGGCCGGGGTTCGGTAGCTGGAGCCTCCAGGAATTTGTAATCATGATGATGAGATGAATCTCACCCTAATCTTTTACTTAATCTTTCACCTAATCTCCTTTGGCTCCAAGGCAGTAGGAAGAGATTAGGTGAAAGATTAAGTGGAACATTAGGGTTTCAGGTCCCGGCGCAGCCGGTTAAGTCCAGCTTGCCCGGCAAACTCACCCACGCCTTTTCAACAACGATCGAGTCATGCATGCCAATCAACCCCGCAACATCGTTCATCGAGCCCTTCGGCGTGCAGTTCGATCTGGCCGCCGGGATCATGGAGAACCCCGCCGGCCACATTGCCCGCCGCGCGTCGGATATGCGCGGCTACTATGCCGACGAAGGGGCCCTGGAGCGGCTGATCGCGGCCGGGGACGACCCGGTGCATTACGAGACGTTCGAGTCGCCCGTCCCGGAACAGTACGGTCACCTCCGCTACTGCATCAGCAAGCTGCATCCCGGGCTGGTCGGCGACGAGTGCTTCATGACCAAGGGGCACTACCACACAGTGCTGGAAACCGGCGAGATTTACTTGTGCTTGCGCGGCGCAGGCGGGATGATGATGAAGACTGCGGACGGCGCGTGCCGTTGGGAGTCCATGTTGCCGGGACGGATGGTCTACGTGCCTCCGTACTGGGCCCACCGTTCGATCAACACGGGCGACGAGCCGTTGATTTCGTTGTGCATCTATCCGGGCGACGCGGGACACAACTATGGCGATATCCGCACGGAAGGATTTCCTCAACGCGTGTTCCGGCGTGACGGCAGGATTGTGATCGTCTAAGAGCAAGGACTCGGCCATGAAAGCACGACTGGTTCCTCTGTACTTCGATCCGGGACGGGACGAGGATTTCGACAAGATGCTCGCCGCCCTGCGTCCGCTGCTGGCGGAACACGCCGAGTTCCTGGAACCCGTGCCACTGGGCGGCCGGGTTCCCGACGCCGACGGCGTGATCTTCCCGCAACTGCTGGGCGAAGCCTATCGACAAGCGGCGGCCTTTCGCGACATCCGCGTGCCGATCCTGCTGGTCACCTCCGAGTTCGGCACGCTGTCGATGTGGGATTGGGAGATCGCCGAGTACCTGCGCTCCAGCGGCGTCCCAACGATCGGACCCTACAATCTGGAGCAAACCAAGAAGGTTTGTGCGGCGCTGGCCGTCAAACGCGAACTGCAGACGACCAGGTTTCTGGTCTATCAGGACGATCCCGGCGAGGGATTCCAAGCGCCGATCTTCAAACGCTTCTATTGGTGGGAGGACGAGTGCAGCCAGCGGTTGGCGGACAAGTTCGGCATTACCGTCGTCAAGAAGAGCTTTCGCGAGTTGGGCGCGGCGGCGAAGGCGATCCCGGACGGACTGGCCGACGACACGTGGCAGCGTTGGCGGTTGCCGACCGCCGGGTTGACGGAGCGTGCCATACGGAGCGCCGTCAAGGTCTACCTGGCAGTGAAACGCGATCTCGACGCCGACGGCTCGATCCGGGCCGTCGGAATCAACTGCTTGAACGAATCGCACTTTTCCGACAGCACACCCTGCCTGGCTTGGAACATGCTGTATCAAGAGCGCGGCATCCTGTGGGGCTGCGAAGCCGACACGCTGTCGATGGCCACCAAGTACATTCTGCACAAGTCGCTCGGCGCGCCCATCATGATGACCAACCTCTATCCGTTCCTGCTGGGCAACGCCGCCTTGAAGCACGAGCGGATCGAGAGTTTTCCGGCCGTGGAATCCGAACCGGAGAACCATGTTCTGGTGGCTCACTGCGGCTACATGGGCGTGATCCCCACCGGGTTTGCCACCGAGTGGACGCTGCGCAACAAGGTCTTGGCGATCGTCGACGAGAACGCGGTCGCCATCGACGCCCGGCTGCCGGTGGGCAATGCGACCTTGGCCAAACTGCACCCGGCGATGGATAAGATGACCGTGGCCGAGGGCCAGCTGAAAGGCTACGCCCAGTTCCCCGGTTCGCACTGCCTGAACGGCGGCGTCATCAAGGTCCGCGACGGCCACCGTCTGATGAGTGTACTGGCGTCGCATCATTACCTGTTGCTGGTGGGGCATCACCGCGCCGAGATTCAGTTTGTCGGCAAGGTGTTCGGACTGAATATCGAGGAGATTTAGCTCGTGCTTCGCGAAAAGGGGACAGGACCCTTTTGTGCGAAGCACCCTCCGGGCAGTTCCGGCAAAAGGGTCCAGTCCTGGCGTGTTCAGTTTGTACTGGTCAAGACCAATTGGCTTGATGTCGTTTCTGTTCCGTACTTGGAGCGGAAAGTTGCATGTTCTCGTCATCCGTGGGGCCGCTCTGCCATCCGTGGGCCTCTTGCTGGATTCAGGCAAGTGAGTACGGAACAGAATTGAGCACGTGAAAAAAATCCGATTCAAGCGAAAACGAGACAAACTGAACACGCCAGACCCGACCCCATTTCCTCCCCCATTTCCGACCCTCCGGAACCGCCGACCGCGCTCGGCGCAGGTCTCCCGACCTCGCCGGGACCACGACCGCAGGTCTCCCTGATGCTTGAGACCTTCGGTCGCTGTCGGTGAGGGGTCGGAGACCCGCGCACAACAGGATCGCCTCAGCCAGCGACGCAGGGATTTCCGGTGCCAGAGGATACGTCCGTTCGTGGTCCACTCGCAGGATTTGGTGGGGCTGACGCTGCTCCACGGTTGCCAGGAACCGTGCTTGTGCGTCGTGAGACGATGCGCGTCGGTCTGGATCAGGCGTCCGTCGATCCCCGCTTGATCCAGCAAGTGCCGCCCAATTCGGCCCTCCGGGTCATCGCCGACGGTTCCGGCCAGCAGCACCTCGGCCTCCAGTCCCCGCAGCAGTCCCGCGATGGCTCCGGCTCCGCCGAGCCGGACATCGCAGGTTTCCGCTTGCATCACGAGCACGGGCGCCTCGGGGCTCACCCGCTCCGCCCGTCCCCAGGTGTATTGGTCCAGCATGATATCGCCGAGGACCAGCACCCGCCGCGGCCCACGCAACTCGGTTGAATCGAACGGGTTGCTCATGGCAGCTCCTCACTCGCCCGGCCTTCCAATCAAAGAGATGCGTCCCCTTTTCGCCTTCCCTCCCCAGACTCCAGTTAATACGAGCTGCGTCCCCGTTTCGACGTTCGCGAGCTTCCTCAAGACCTGACCCCAAATCCACGCTCGAGAAACTACTCTCGTCCCCTGGGCATACGCACCTATTCCTGGTCTCTGCGCGGATCGGGTTCTCTCAGGGACTGCAACATTGCCTTGACCTCTTCAGCGGATAAGTCGAGGCAAGACGCCAGCAAGGTCTCGTCCACATCCATAATCTCCTTTGGACGAAGCACCCCGTACTCGACGAGTCGCAAGCAAACGGAAAATTCAAGCCCTCTCCGACGGAAAGCCCATACGGCGTCGTCCATGGTGGCGTGGAAGGATTCAAACGCGTAGATTTCCACGTTTCGGCAGAGTAAAGCCGCTGCCCAGGGACGAAGACTGCGAGCGTGTGCGAAGTCTTCCTCGCTCACCAGAACAATGATCTTCCTCACAAGACCACATTCAAGAACAGACTGCACTCGCACAGGGTGCATGGCTTGAACAACGTCGCTGTATCGGAAGTCGTGCATGCTATCTTACCTCACGATACGCGCCACTTCGGCAGGGCGCCAAAGGCGGCAGGTACTTTGTTACATACACCAACAGCTAGCCTTGGCCAAAGTCGGATGTACTCCGATCTGTGCCTCGACGCACGATGTCATCGCAACCGAATGCTTCCATCCCGACATCGCGGGCGTCGTACAGGTATCCTCACAACAGAAATCCACAGCCTTCGCCACTAGTGTACGCATTGTCTGCAGTAGTGTTCCCGCCCCGATAACAGTGCCCTGTCCAGTAAAGAACACCCGCAGCGCGCATTTGCATACACCATAGCACGGCAGAAACCAGCAGAAGTCGGACTCGCAAAAGTACGGTACAATTACCCAATACTCATGGTAACCGGGTGGGAAAGTCTGCCATTGATTCGACTGCGTGCGTCCTGCGATGGCAAGACCAGTGGGATCAATCGAGTTCATCCGGGCGTCGACGTAAGAATACGGATTCGAGAAGCCGGCCACCTCAGCGATGAGGGTTCTTCCTGCGCTAAGGAAACCTAACGGCTCTCGCTGTAGCCAGGTGCCTATCACAGCGGCATAACTCCGGTTACGAATGTGGGACAACATCACGGCTCCATCCAATCGATACCCGGCAAACATTGTCTCCCAATCGAAGCTCGACGACCCCCGCAGCGCGAACGCGGCCGTCAAAACGATTGGAGTTCCGTACGGATGGTAACCGTACCGTTCCTGGATAGTGCCCGTGCTGCTCACCAGGCTTGTCACATTCCAGTTCCCGTCCTGTAGGGCATGCAGCCGCTCGTCGAACGTCTCGTCCGAGTTTGTATCCCGGTCACGGAGGACCAGATCGTCGACATACCGGATGCCCCAAACGAACTGACGGTTCGCGCTCGTCGAACTGCCGACTCGCTCTTCAACGATCTGCCATCTGGACGGGTCCGTGTAGTAGAAGTGACGCGTTTCGTCGAGTTGTCCAGAGACGTAGGTCTTCTTGACCGTGCGGCGTTTCGCGCCATCGTGTTCGTACTCCGCGACCTTGTTCACCCCTTCCTCGATCTTGACCAGCCGGTTCCAGGCGTCGTAGGTTGCAATGAAGGACTGCGTGGGATCGGCGGGCTTGGGGATCGTGGTCATGTTGCCGGCACGGTTGTAGACCGGCGTGACCCAGGACGGACCGGTGTTCTCCGTGATATCTGTGATCTCGTTGACCTTGTTGGCGATCCGCGTTTGGTCGAGATCCCATGTGCCGTTGCCGTCCGAGTCTTCCAGAAAGCTCCCCCAGTTGCCCGTCGCATCCAACCCCCAACGCTGGGCGAATTGGAGATTCTGAATTTGAGATTTCGGATCGTCGAGTCGGCCGCGGTCCATCGACTTCAGGCGGTCGATCAGGTCATGCATGTACTTCTCGTCAAAGTTGGCCCCGGCGGCCGTAGCCACCGTGTTCTCCCGGTAGGTGCGGTTACCGTGGCGGTCGTAGCCGTACTTGATCCGGTCGACGTCGGTACTTGT
>CAZXYZ010000043.1:0-80736 GCA_964645045.1 uncultured Pirellulaceae bacterium
CCCGGTTTTCCGACTGTAATACCGGACGGCTTGCGCCGTGCCGCTACAAAGTGGCATGAGCCCCGCGTCCCCGGCCGGCAAGACCCCGACGGCAACCGAGCGGAAGAAACTGTCCAAACTGGTTAACGATTAGCCAGTGCTGTCGCCGATGCAATTGCTCAATGGTTGCGAATCCGGCAACCGTAGAGTCCGGTCGCTCGCAGTTGTCCGCTCCTCTGTGCGTTTCTCGCCGATTTCATCGCCGGGGTCCCAGTTGGCACTTGATTTGCAAATTCATTTTTCGTACTGTTTTGGACCGGCGAAGGGAATTGCCGTAATAAGCCCTTCGTATCTGTGGCAAAAGGTTTATGGAAGATTCAAATGACAACTGAATGTGTCGAAGCGGCGTTCTCGTCGACTAGCGACGAAGAACCCCCGCCACCGCGCCGCGGTGGTCATCAAGTCCTTTTCCTCATCACCCCTCCTCGCTCGAACGGCTCGAAACGGCTGACTGCCGGAATTGCCACGCTGGATCCTCCCAGCAGGCCGGTTCCCGCTCGCCGCCCGCAAACCAGTCCCTTGACCCGCGCTTTTCGCAAGGCGTTCTATGCCGACGTCGCGGATCGGGAGTGGAACGACTGGCGGTGGCAGACGCGGCACCGGATCCGGACATTGGAACAACTGGATCGGATGCTGATCCTGGCGCCGGACGAGCGGCAGGCCCTGGTCGAAGGCGGGGCGATGCTGCCGGTCGGGATTACGCCCTATTATATGAGCTTGATTTCCCGGATCGACGCCCTGCAGCCGCTGCGCCGCACCGTGGTTCCGACCACCGCGGAATTCCAGCGGGCACCGGGCGAAGCGGACGATCCGCTGGGCGAAGACGGGCACAGTCCCGTCCCCGGTCTGGTGCATCGCTACCCGGATCGCGTGCTGCTGCTGGCGCACGATTTCTGTTCGACCTACTGCCGCTATTGCACGCGATCGCGGGTGGTCGGCCACGGGGAGATTGTGCCCAACGAGAAGCGGTTGCAGATGTCGTTCGAATACATCCGGCAAACGCCCGAAATCCGCGATGTGCTGATTTCCGGCGGTGATCCCCTGGCCTTGGCCGAGGACCGGCTGGACTGGATTCTGAGCAACCTGCGGGCCATCCCGCACGTCGAGTTCATCCGCATCGGAACCAAAATGCCAGCGGTGCTGCCACAGCGGATTACGCCGCAGTTGGTTCGGATGCTGCGGAAGTATCACCCGTTGTGGCTGAGCCTGCACTTCACGCACCCGGACGAATGCACGCCGGAAAGCTATGCGGCTTGCGCGCGGCTGGCCGACGCGGGAATTCCGCTGGGGTCGCAAACGGTTCTGCTGAAAGGCGTCAACGACGATGTGGAAACCATGAAATCGCTGGTCCACAAGCTGTTGTTAATGCGCGTTCGGCCGTACTATCTGTACCAGTGCGATCCGATCTCCGGTTCCGCCCACTTCCGCACTTCGGTCTCCAAGGGTTTGGAGATTATCGAAGGGCTGCGGGGGCATACCACCGGATATGCGGTGCCGTCGTACGTGATCGATGCGCCCGGCGGCGGCGGAAAAATTCCGCTGCAGCCGAACTACGTCGTGGGACGGGACGGCGATGATCTGCTGATCCGCAACTACGAAGGCCAGACGTACCGGTATCCGGATCCGCTTGCCACCGTGGGTGGCTGATCGACGTGCCTTTCTGGATCATGGGTGGCGTTGAGCGTCGCGCTTGACGCCACCCACGGTGGTTGATTCTTCTCCTGGAGTACAGCCTTTAGGCTGCAAAGCGGGTTGAAAACCCGCGAAAGACAGGCTGAAGCCTGGACTCCAACGGGCGATCCCGAAACGGTCACAAGCTCACCGGGTAGCGTCTGTTGTCGCTTCGATGCTTTGCGGCCGATGGTCCTTGAGCTTTCTCCACGCATCACCTATCCTCATGGCTCGTGAACCGAGTGCTGCGGCTCCAAGCTCGTCAGCATCTCGCGTTTTTTTGCATCCATCCCCACGGAGGGGGTTCGAAGGCGACCTCCTGATGCTCGAATGTTCGAAATCATTCCCGAAAGCGACTCGTTGCCACTTTGCGCACAATGCGCCCGCCATCAAAGGACCTGTTGCCAAGACACCGACGTTTTCGTGACGTGGGGCGACATCGAGCGCATCGAGGGCCACACGGGGCGGGACGACGTGTACGAGTACCGGGCTCCCGTGAATCCGGATTATCTTGACCAGGACGACGACCCGACTTGGGTGCGCTACGTGATCCGGCCCGACGGAACTCGGCGGGTTCTGCTGCAGCGGTCTGGCGGGGATTGCTTGTTCCTGGGGATGCAAGGCTGCGAGTTGCCGCTGGAAGTGCGGCCCCTTGTATGCCGGCTGTATCCCTACGATTTCGACGAGGCGGGAATTGCCGATACTCCGGCCCAGGGCTGTCCGGTGCATGTCTTGGGTGCTTGGCGGCAACTCTTGGAAGAAATGGACATGAACTTGGAAGAGGCCCGCCAGTGGCATCGGCAGTTGTATGAAGAAATGAAAATTGAGGAGCCCGTCCCGTGCGAGTCGGTTTGACTTACGATTTGCGAGCCGAGTACCTGGCGGCGGGCTACGGCGAAGAAGAAACCGCCGAATTCGATCGTCCGGACACGATCGACGCCTTGGAAACCGCGGTCCGCGGACTGGGCCACGACCCGGATCGCATTGGCACGGCCAAGCGGTTGATCGAGCGGCTGGCACGCGGAGACCGCTGGGACTTGGTGTTGAATATCTCCGAAGGCTTGCACGGCGGCGCGGCTCGGGAATCCCAAGTCCCGGCGATCTTGGACGTGTACGACATCCCCTACACGTTTTCGGACCCGCTGGTGATGGGGGTTTGCCTGCACAAAGGGCTGACCAAGCTGGTCGTCCGCGACGCCGGGGTGCCGACGCCCGACTTTGCGCTGGTGGAACGTCCCGAGGACATCGCCGGAGTCGACCTGCCGTTTCCCGTATTCGCCAAACCGGTGGCGGAGGGCACGGGCAAGGGCGTGGGGCCGGCGTCCAAGATCCGCGACCGCGACGGCCTGGAACTCGTCTGCCGCGGTTTGTTGGAGCAATTCCGGCAGCCGGTCTTGGTCGAGACCTTCCTCCCCGGCCGCGAGTTCACCGTCGGGGTGCTGGGCACGGGACGGAAGGCGACCGTGCTGGGCACGCTGGAAATCGTGCTCTTGAAGGCTGCGGAACCGGACGCCTACTCCTACGTCAACAAAGAGAAGTGCGAGGAACTGGTCGAGTACCGGCCGGTTCGAGCGGAGCAGGACGACGAAGTCCGGCGGGCGGAGCAGGTGGCATGGGATGCCTGGCGGGCCCTCGGTTGCCGTGACGGCGGCCGCGTGGACGTCCGGTCCGACGCCGCAGGACAACCCAGCTTTATCGAGTGTAATCCCTTGGCCGGTTTGCACCCGTTTCATTCCGACCTGCCGATGATCGCCACGGCGGTGGGTTTGACGTATCAGGCATTGATTGGCCGGATCGTGGATTCGGCGTCTCGCCGCAGGAAGTAGGGCGAACTGAACAAACGGATTTGACATCTTTGTTCCTGCCGCTCGACCCGCATTGAGAACCAACCACCGTGTACGTTGCCATCCTTCACAATCGAGTTGCCGACGACGCTTCCGAATCGGACCGCGACGTGCTCGTCCAAGTCGAGGCCGTTGGGGCAGCCCTTGGACAGCTGGGGCACCCATGGGCCGTGATTCCGTGCGACTTGGATCTGCAATCCCTGCAGCAACAACTGCAGCGGCGGCGGCCCGAAGTCGTGTTTAACCTGGTCGAGTCGCTGGATGGCTCCGACGCACTGGGGTTTGTCGTACCGGCCCTGCTGGACAGGATGGACCTGCCGTACAGCGGTTCGCCGACCGTCGCCACCTTCCTTACGAACCACAAACTGCTGGCCAAGCAACGGCTGAACCAGGCCGGCCTGCCGACGCCGGTCTGGTTTTCCGATTCACCAGCGGCGTGGAGCCAGCCTGGCGCAGGCCAAGCCACCAACTCGGTCCGGCCGGGCGACCGGTTTGTGATCAAGGCGATTTCGGAGCATGCCTCGGTCGGCTTGGACGAGCACTCGTTGGTCACCGTTGCGGATGAACTCGATCTGCGGCGCCGCTTGCAGGAATTCCGCGGGACTCAACGGCGTCCCTGTTTTGCCGAACAGTACATCGACGGGCGGGAGTTCAACATCTCGCTGTTGGCCGATGCCGGCGGCTGCCAAGTTCTGCCCCCTGCCGAAATCGACTTCTCGGCCTTTCCCGCGGGAAAGCCCCGGCTGGTCGGCTATCGGGCCAAGTGGGACCCGACCGCGTTCGAGTTCCACAACACTCCGCGCCGGTTTGATTTTCCGCCGCCCGACGGCCCGCTGGTGCAGCAGATCGGCGAGTTGGCCCGGGCCTGCTGGGATCTGTTTGGGCTGGGCGGCTATGTCCGGGTGGATTTCCGCGTCGATCCTGAAGGGCGGCCCTGGATCCTGGAGGTGAACACCAATCCGTGCTTGTCGCCCGACGCCGGATTCGCGGCGGCGTTGCAGCAGGCTGGGATTGGATTCGACGCAGCCGTGGCGAGAATCTTGAATGACGCGTTGCGGAGTCCAACAAGCCGGTTCCCGCCTGCCGCTGCGGGCTAACCAACGCGGCCTTCGGCCGCAACCGAATCAATCGAAGTCAATTGAACAGGAGGGAACAGAGCGAACGGAGTCGCGGCACTCTCTCTGTTATCTCCGTTTGCTCCTGTTCAAGATGCGCGCAGGACAACAAGAAATCGCGGAATAGTAGGACGGAGAAGCCTGCGCCAGTGAGCTAAATGAGGTTTTGTTCGAAAGACTTTGGAAAAGCCCGAGGTGACCAAGTGACCGACTTGCCAGCAGATACCACTCAGCCAGCTTCGTCCATCTCGTTCCGCTACGAGCCGCAACCGGAAGACGCCCGGCGGGTCCGTGAGATCGTCGAGTCGACCGGGTTCTTCTCCGCGGCCGAAGTCGACGTGGCGGTGGAACTGGTCGACGAACGGCTGGCCAAAGGCGAGGTCAGCGGCTATTACTTCGTATTTGCCGAAGTCGCGGGACGGACCGTGGGCTATTCGTGCTATGGACCGATCCCGGCCACGGCTACCAGTTACGACCTGTACTGGATCGCCGTCGATCGCGATTGCCAGGGCCGCAAGTACGGCCGGATCCTCCTGGAAGAATCCGAACGTCTGATTCGCCAGGCAGGCGGCCGCCGCTTGTACCTGGACACGTCCAGCCGCCCGCAGTACCAGCCGACCCGAGATTTCTACGAGCATTTCAAATTCCGTTGCGAAGCCGTCCTGGAGGATTTTTATGCGCCGGGCGACGGCAAGGTGATTTACGTCAAGCTGGTCTAGACAAGATCAGGAGCCACTCCCGATGCGCCCTATTTCCGCCTCGTGCCTGCTAGCCATGTCCTTCTCGATTCTCGTCGCCAGCGCTGCGGATGCCGCGACACCGGCCGGCCAAGCCGAATTACCGGCTCGCAAAGTGGCCACGTTCTCGATCTGTGCGGCGGACCCGGAAACGGGTGTCTGCGGGGCGGCGGTGGCCAGCATGTATCCGGATGTCGGCCGCGTCGTGCCGTACGTCCGCGCCGGCGTCGGGGCGTTTTGCACGCAGCATTATCACGTGCCGGCTTGGGGCGAACGGGCATTGGACTTGCTGGCCGCCGGGAAATCGCCGCAGGGGGTACTGGCCGAGTTGCTCGCGGGCGACGACCAGCCGGGACTGCGGCAACTGGGGATCGTCAGCGCTGCAGGACAAACGGCCCATCACAACCCGACCAACGCGGCGGCGGGTAGTTTCTATTGGGGCGCCCAGGCGGGACGTTACTATTGCTGCCAAGGCAACACGCTGACCGGCCGCACTGTCATCGCGGCCACGGCCCGTGCGTACGAGGACACCGCAGGCAGTCTTGCCGACCGGCTGCTGGCCGCACTGGTCGCGGGCGACTGCGCCGGCGGCGACCATCGCGGCCGCCTGGCCGCCGGCATCCGCGTGGCGAAACGAGGTGTCGACGGATACTGGCTCGAACTGTACACGGACCAGAGCAAAGACGCGGTGGTGGATCTGCTGCGGAAGTATGCCGAATTGAAGCACGAGGCCAAGGGCAACTGGCGCGGCGGCCAGTTGCCGTTTCAGCATCCCTGCCCGGATCGTCCGGTGCCGCAACCGCCAAGTGAGACAGCGGGGCGGCGCTAATGACCGGCCAGATGTTGGTTTTGGAATATGTCGGCCAACGTTACACTCCAAGCGTTTCGTAGATGGGGCCTCACATGATTCAACAAAACAGCCTTGCCGCGGTTCTCGTCCTGATGATCGGGATCTTCGCCCAAGCGGCCGATCGGCCGGCCGCCTCCAGCCCACCCGCAGATTCCCAGCCGCCACCTCCGGCTGCCGGCCCTGTCTGCATCAGCGGCGTGTATCCGCACCTGGCCGCGTTCAACAGCGTGGTCAAGGACGACGGCCAGACGTTTGGCAGCGGCGGTGAATGCGGCATCGGGGCGGTCGTGCCGTGGGCTGGCAAGCTGTGGATGCTGACCTATTCGCCGCACTGCCCCACCGGCAGCACGGACAAGCTATTCGCCATTGACGAGCAGCTGAACCTCGAGGTCCGGCCAGAGAGCATCGGCGGCACGCCCGCGGGGCGCATGATCCACCGCGAGAGCGAGCAACTGTTCATCGGCCCCTACGCCATCGACAAATCGGGCCAGGTCCGCGCGATCCCCTACAGCCAGATGCCCGGCCGGCCCACGGCCGTTTCGCGGCACTTGAGCGATCCGGCCAACAAGGTCTACTACTTTGACATGGAAGGCCGGATCTACGAAGTGGATGTCCACACGCTGAAACCGGCGCTGCTGTTCGCCAAGCCGGTGCCGGGCTGGCACGGGAAAGGCGCGTACACGGGACAGGGCCGGTACATCGTCGCCAACAACGGCGAGAGCGGCGTCGGCGGGCACTCGCTGCAGGACCTGCAAGTCGGCGGTCCCCCGCAGGGCCCCGAAGACAACGGCGTGCTGGCGGAATGGGACGGCACCCAATGGCGGATCATCGAACGGCGCCAGTTCACGGAGGTGACGGGACCTGGCGGCATCCACGGCTCGCCGGACGGCACCACGCCGGTCTGGGCCATCGGCTGGGACCGGCGATCCGTGCTCCTGAAGCTGCTGGACGGCGGCGCGTGGTCCACGTTCCGGATGCCCAAAGCCAGTCACACCTACGACGGCTACGGCGGCTGGTACACCGAATGGCCGCGGATCCGCGAGATCGCGCCCGGCAAGCTGATGATGGACATGCACGCGATGCTGTGGGATTTTCCGGCGACGTTCAGCGCCGTCCACACCGGCGGGATTCGCCCCATCGCGACGCACCACCGCTACATCCCTGACTTCTGCCACTGGAACGGGCGCGTGGTGCTGGCCTCGGACGACACGTCCATCATGGCCAACCCGTTGGCGGGCCAGTCGCAGTCCAATCTGTGGTTTGGCCGCGTGGAAGATCTGGCCACGTGGGGACCGCGAACCGCCTGGGGCGGGCCGTGGGTAAATGATCCGGTCAAGGCTGGCGAGCCTTCCGTGCCGTTCTTGATCAACGGATTCGACCGCCGTTGCGTTCACTTGGCCGTCGGACGCGGCCGCAGCGCTGCGGGCTTGGCCGACGCCGGGTCCGGCGAAATGGTTTACCGCTGCACGGGCAGTTTTCCCGTCACGGATATTCCGGAATCGCTCCGCAATCTCGCCCGCGTAACGATCGCCCGCGGCGACTTCCACCAACCCGCGCCCGGCTATGCCTTCACGGTGAACCAGGACGTCGTGGTGTACCTGGCGGTCGACGACCGGCCCACAGCAGAACTGGGCGAGGGCTGGGAAAAGACGGACATGACGCTGGCCTGGGGTGACTATTCGGACCACGTCTATCGCCGGCCGTTCCCGCAAGGCCGGGTGGAGATTCCGGGCCACCCTGTGGCGCACAAAGCCACGGACTACGGCGTGCCTCACATGGCGTTGGTATCGCCCGCATCGCCGGATGGCGGCAAGCTCGACATTACCGACGTGCCTGCGGACCTGAAAGGCCGCGTCGTGGTTCCGGATCCCAATCCGGCACCCGTCCCGGTACCGCTCCCGGCTGCACCTGCCGCGGCCAGTGTGGTCTTTACGCTCGAAATCGACGTCAAGGGCGACGGCAGCTGGGCACCGTACCAGAAGATCGCGGTGCCTGCCGGCGGGTATGTGTATCATCTGTTCCCGAACGGGCTCCAGGCCAACTGGATCCGCGCGACGGTAGACCAGGACTGCGTAGCGACGGCGTTTTTCCACTACAGCAGCCCGGGGCACGATCCGGACGATAACAAGCCGCTGTTTGCCGCGGTGGCAGATCCGCAGGACCACGGCGCGGTTGCCGGCTTGATCCGCCCCGGCAAGGACAATCGCAACCTGCAATACCTGGCCCGCCACGTGGACCAGGACGGTCAGATCAGCGAAGCGTATTACGAGGTGGACGAACGGATGGCTTTCACGCGGCCCGAACCGGGCCGCGCGGACGACGTGCGGCAAATCGCCGAAATCCGCCGCGATTTCGAAGTCGACGACGCATCCGTCATCGTGACGGAGAAAGGCCGCCGTTTCCGGCTGCCCAAGTGCGACGCTTGCTACGACCAGCCGTTTGCGGCCGGCTGGCCGCGCGGCATCCGCGAGTGCGAATCCGAACGCTATCTGATGAACATCCACGGCACGTTTTACGAAAAGCCCCGCGAGGGCGGCATGTGGAAGATCAAGCCCGTTGCCAGCCATCGGCGGCAGATCATGGATTTTTGCACTTGGCGAGGTCTGCTGGTCCTGAGCGGCACCAAGCCGACCGCGGAACCGGACGGCCAGTATTTCCGCAGTGCCGATGACGTGGGCCTGTGGTTCGGCGCCATCGACGACCTGTGGAAACTGGGGAAACCCGTCGGCCGCGGCGGACCGTGGCGCGACACGGCGGTGACTCCGGGCCAGCCTTCCGACGCCTACCTGATGAACGGATACGACCGCAAGCGGGTCGAGCTGTCCCACGACGCGGCGGAGGATGTCGCGGTCGCCATCGAAATCAACTTCGATCACACCGACTGGCGGGTCTATCAGACGTTCCCGGTCCCGCCCGGCAAGACGGTGACGCACGAGTTCCCGGACGGCTTCTGTGCCCATTGGGTCCGCGTTGTGGCCGACAAACCTTGCCGGGCCACGGCGATGTTTGTGTACGACTCGGCACCTTAGACGCTAGCCGTAGCCGATCCGCACCAAGTGAATGCCGAGCGGGAAAGAACGGAAGCAACGGTTGTCAGGTGCCAAGTGAGCGGCAAGGCGCTAGCCGCCGGTATTGCTGCCAATCCGGACGATCAGGAACCGGCGGCTAGCGCCCAATGCCACTTACTTTGGGACCGTTGGTGGCATTTTTGTTAGCGGAGCGGCGCAAGCCGCCCGGTTCTCCGACCGAAATACCGGACGGCTCGCGCCGTGCCGCTACAAAGTAAGCGGCATTGGGCTAGCACCTTGCCGCTCACCGCCTTTCGGCATCAAAGGAATCCGCACCAGTGGCCCGAGATGCTTCGGCTCCGCACGGCGATGTGGTCAACGAGTAAATCCCGGTCGGTGTTATGCATTTCCATCCGCCCCCCGTGTGAGACTGCTGAAATCCCGGCACGCACGGAAGTGGGATAGGCTTCCAGCCTGTCAAATACGGAATCCAGGCAAACGTAGAAGCTCGACATGCCCAGCGCGGCCTTCGGCCGCAAGCAAACATACGAAATTTGAACAGGAGCCAACGGAGGCAACAGAGGCGGATACGACACTCTGTTGTCTCCGTTACCTGTACATCGTGGTTGCATGCCAAGAGGCGAACGGCCGGCGTAAGCCCGCCGGTTTTCCGCATGACCGCGCATTGGGGCGACGAGTTCGCAAGATCACCTTCGGTGAAATGTCGATCCCCACGGCGACCTGGCCAAATCGATCGCCGACCTGGTGCTCAAATAGGTCGGCAGCGACGATGCCGAGATGATCGCCCAGCAGCTGGGGAAGTACCCCGGACAGATCAACCCCGAGGATTTCTTCGGCCTGCCCAAGTGAGCCGCCCAAAGCCCGGCTCCTGATCGACGGCGTGCCGCGCAGCCCGTTTTCGCTCCGGACGCTGCCTTCGCGCCGGGAGTCCTTCGATCCGGAGCGGGCCGAGATCATCCGCCGCGTGGCTTGTCGGCGGTTCGCGCAGGGCAATTAAGCTCAGGTGTAGTACAAATCACCGCACCGTCGGTTACAGCCTCCGTCGATGTGACCGACGCGTTCAGGAAAATGCACCTTCGAGCGTCGGTGACGCCCAAGCAAGATCGTGTTTGTCATCATTCTGACTGCACGCCGCGATCCAGTCAGGCGGAGTTCGAAAGTCCGATTTGCGACCCGCCGCAGCGCGCGGAGGTCTGTCAGACCTGTGCGCGCTGATCACTTCTCCGAAGACGGACAAAACGGGCACTCGACATAGCCGTAATGACGAAGTGCAACTAGCCCCAAATGGTGTGATTTTGGAAGGCGCCATGTGGTTCTACGCAGGTCTCGCCAACCTGCGTCGGCGTGTCGGACGAATGGCACTAGGTTAAGCGTAAGCCGTTTCGCCTGACCCGTTAAGCATCGCTATCGCAGCAGTGCTCGCACGGAGCACCGGTCTCACTTGGCGCGCCGCGCTCGCAGAAAACGCTGGGGGCCCCCGGCCCGGACGACTTAACAGCAATGCTTCGACAGCATCCTTAAGCGTGTTCCATGTAATCACTTCCGCTTAACCTAGTGCCATTCGCGTGTCGGACCGACGCACGATGGATGGTAGCACTTCCCCTCCTGTCCGCGTGGCACTAGAATCGGCAAACGCGCAGAACAAGAGGGACGAAGCTGCGCTCTCTATCTGGATCGCGGCGGACTTAGTTCCAGCTTACGGCGAACGAGAGGATATGAATAAGCTAACGCACGAACAGATTGTCATCCAACATGGGTCCGAGTTCGTAAAGCAGAACTGGGACCGCGCTCGGAAAGACCAGGAATACATCGAGGTCATCGCCGAAGCCCGAATCTTTGTTCCGGCAAGCGGGCCGGGGCCAGTGGCACGCTTTGCCAGCAACCTGCGCGCGGTCTGGGAACACATTCTCGCGGAAGACCGTGAAGCGATTCTCGCGGTATGGAGGAAGGCGATGACCGCAGAGCCGTGCGCTCCCGCGTTCGCTTTTCAAGATGACGCCCGCTCGCCGGAGCCAATACGCGAGGGCATTCGTTCACATTCAATTCGCGGGTTTTGGAAGCAATAGACGATCAGCGCATGCAGGCATTGATTGCCCACGAGTTTGGACATTCGCATGCTGCTTCAAGGAAGCAATCTTTTTTTCAATAGGGACGACTCCAGCTGGGAGCAGCAGGAGTGGGAAGCCGATGATTCAGCAATTCGCTGGGGCTTCGATATGATGGCTTTTCGAAAATGGGGGACGGCCAACGACGAGCTGATTAAGGAACTCACCAACAACCCCAGCAAGGGGCCTCTCAGTTGGATTTTGCCGCCGCGGGAACAGTGCGGCATGGGCTGAGCGCGGCCCAGGAATGAGTACCACGCTCGTCTCTTGCTACTCTCGGTGCCGAAGGATCCGTTGCAGACGGTTAGGCTGCGACAAGTGCTGTAAGGGATGCTCTGCTTTGGACGCTAGCATTCTAACGATGCAGGCTGCGGGCCCGCCATAGTCTCCGATTCTCGGAAATCCGTGCCGCCGATGCTTTCAGTCACGCGTCGCTCACAGCGACCGTGGTGTGTCGCTAGCGAGGTGTGTGGAAGGCAGCGAGTCGTTCAACCGCTCGTTGCGGCGGAAGCAGCCGTCACGGCCGGGGGAAAAAGGCGGCAGCAATCCGTTTTTCGGAACTCGTCGGTACGCTGCTTGATGCCGTAAGCGCGCGCGGGCCCTCCCAACTTTCCATCCGTCACGAACCATCCGTTTAGCTGATGCACCAAGTCGATTAAGAACGACCAAAAAGTGTTTTCGCTGAATCCAAACGAAGTAACGTATTCCCATGAGTCCCGGCTGATAATCGTGTCTTGCGACCTGAACCCGTGGCCGTGCTCCAACACCGTTTCATCGTCTGGAGGGACGTCGCGTCCGATTTCGGTGCCGATCACGGCAGACTTCGTTGGATGGGTCTGACCGCGAAGAATCAGGACGCCAGCCGTCGGCATCGCGGACGTTGATTCCCACAGCGGCGACAACGCTTCGATTGCTCTGGCGAATTCTCTCGCGTCTTTGACCTTCGTTTCAAAGAACACAGCCGCGGTGAATGAGCTTTTCGGCAACGCCCTGTCCCATGGCTCGCTGCTTGCGGGCTCACGGAATTGCTGGAGCTTGCGTAGCTTGTCGACAACCCTCTTGGCGTGCTCAATCGTGAACGTCGCCTTCACTTCGAGCACTGCCTTTACGAATTCAACTGGGATGGCCCGCATCGCGTTTGGATCGGTGAGCGACGGGCGCCCGAACAGAATCGGCGACTCCAGTGCGTCGTATATGATGACGTCCCATTCCTCAAGGTCGCCTGAATAACCGAGGCCCGGCGTTATGATGTAGCCCTTCGTGACCCCGTACTTCTTCGGCAAGAACGCCGCAAGAAACGTGCGAAAATAATCCTCTGCGGCGTTACCGTGTTGGCACTCGACGGCGTCGTAGCATCCCTTCTTCTTGACGACATCGTACAGGCCTAAGAGTGCTTCGCGTTCAGCAAGCAGCGAGTCAACGCCGACATGCTCTCCAATGGTCGATATTGGTCACACCTTTACCAAAGGACCGGATATCGCCGATCTCAATTGCCAGGGGTCTGTCACAGATTCGTGAGTGGCGTTTCCGGAAACTCCAGTATTTTAACATGTCTGAGCAAATGGCCAATGCCCGTAGGGGTTCAGAGGGCCGCAACGTGGCGTGCGTCGGTCACATCGACCGGCGTTGCGATGGCCGGGGCCAGCGATGGCTCACTACTGGTGCCGTGTGGTGCTGGCTCAGACCCTGCTACGTGAGAAGTACCAGTTCGGCCTAAACGGGCCGACGCGAACGCGTCCTTGCGCGCACAGGTCACATCCACCTGAGCACTTTCGCTCGCGAGCAGCAAACCAAGTCGCGCCATCATTCTGACAACAACTGGCCAGGGCCCATAGGCAGTCGTGCTGTGCGTCTGGGGGCATCGTCGGTGGCGATCCTGGGCCTTGATCGGAGTGTTGCGCGTCGTAGCCCGAAGCGCCAGCGAGAGGGGAAATCATGCTGTTTCGTAGTCGCGAAGCGATGGCAGCATATAGCCTTGGGCGTCAGCCCAAGGATAGCAAGAAAGGGGGAACCGTTAGCCGCGAAGCGGCGACAGCAAGCTCTACTGCAGCAGCCTGCTGGTGCCGCTTCGCGGCTACGGCGCTCGTTCCTTCGAGTTCTTGGGCTTACGCCCAAGGCTACATGCTGTCACCACTACGTGGTTATGAATACGCAACTTCAAGACTGGCGTTCCTGGTTACGACGATCCGCTGCTAGCGTTTTGCGCAATACTCCGATCAAGGCCCGCTCCTGTGGTTGACGGGCTGCGTAGTTACGCAGGCGGCTTGGTCAGCGCCCGCCGGATCGTGGCCGGGCTGCTACGCTCACCGGCTGGCAGGGGGGAGGGCGTTGGATTCTGCCAAACCTCCCCAGGGTCGTAGGAGCATCGAGGAAGTAAGGCTTGCCTGATTCAGCGTTCACCCGGATGACGAGGCCATTACCTGCCGGATGGCGGCCACCTTCGGCGACATCAGCAGACGGTTGGAAAAGTGATCGCCGAGACAATACACCGATGGGCTGACGCCCACCGTTCGCCGGGAGTTCTGCAATGTTTGGGTTTACTACCAAGCCGCAAGCCTGGAGGCTTTTCTGCCGGACGGTCTTCAAGGCTGTGGAAAGCCGGGCCCGGTAGTGGTATGAATTGCTGGGGGAAGCCCTTCGGCAGCGAGCCGCTAACTCTACCGGCCACGGGTGATGCTTCCCTTTGATTATCCCCAAGAGCCGCACGAGCGGCGGCATGGGCCGCGCGGCTGTACAGCGTCCGGAAAGCTATCGCCCGTGGCTCCGGGATGAATTGACCACCGTTCGCCGCGAAGCGGCGACAGCAAGTCCTACCGCAGCAACCTGCTGGCGCCGCTTCGCGGCTACGGCCCTCGTTCCTTAGAGGTCCTTGGGCTGACGCCCAAGGCTATGCGCTGTCACCACTACGTGGTTATTTTTTCCTGCTGGCCAGCCTTGCCGTGATTCTGAAGAACCATCGGATTTCGATCTTCCACGGAACCTGGCAGCACGTTGTTGCGAAAGGCTTTTGGCCGGACACGGGAATTGCAGTCCGACAACGGTCAAGGTATGCTGGCAGGCGGTTGAAGGACGCAAGGCTCCCTCTCGCTGGCGCTTCGGGTTACCGTGGGTGAGTCCCTGATTGGCCAGCCTCGACCGGGTGCGGTCGAGGCGGTTTTGTGGCGGCGGGGGCAGTTGTGGTAATTTGGGTTGTCAAGGCCGAATCCACCGAAGAAAGGACCTATCGCGAATCGACCTTGCAGGAATCGCGCGGCGGGTGGCAATTCGTGCTGGGGGGCGATCCGATGGAATGACTTGAGGCGTCTCGCTGGCCGAGACACCCTCCGGAAGGCAATTCGCAACCAAACAGCGACCGATGGCAAACCAAATTCCAGCACGGTTCCGATACTTCGCGTTTGCGTTGATGCTCGCGTCGTTGTATTTCGTCCTGGTGGGCGCCCAGGAAGCGATCAAGTCCAACACGAACAACGTTCTGGACTGGCTGCCCGCAGAATTCGAAGAAACCCAGCGGCTGATCGAGTTCGTGCGGCATTTCGGTGCCGAAGAGTTTTTGATGGTCAGCTGGCCCGGTTGCCGGCTGGACGACGAGCGGCAGTCGCGGTTGGCAGCCGAACTGCGGAAACCGGCGGCACAGAACGAGATTTTCTTTGACCGGGTGCTGACGGGACGCGAGGTCGTGGAGCAGTTGCGGGCGCCGCCCTTGGAGTTGTCGGCGGCGCAGGCCGTCCAGCGGTTGAAGGGGTTGCTGATCAGTCCGGACGGCAAGACGTCGAGCGTGGTCATGTCGGTGGCCGATCCCGATCACGTCGATCGCCACCGCGCCGTGGCTTTTGTCTACGCGTGTGCCGACCGCGTTCCCGGCCTGTCCGCGGCGGCCATCCATCTGGCAGGGACGACGCTGGACGGCGTCGCGATCGACGAGGCCAGTCAGTCCGCCCTGCTGCCGCTGAGCATTGCGTCGTTTATCGCCTGCCTGATCTTGATGTACCTGGTTTTCCGTTGTCTGTCGACGACGGTGATGATCTTCGTGGTCGCCTTTTTCAACCAGCAATTGACGTTTGCCGCCGTATACTACACCGGCTGGCACATGGACAGCGTGCTGTTGATGGCGCCGTCCTTGATCTTCGTCGTCAGCGTATCGGGCGGCGTCCACCTGACGAATTACTATCGCGACGCGGTCCGGGAACAGGGCTTGGCGGGCTCTCCGCTGCAAGCGCTTCGTTTGGGCTGGGTCCCTTGCCTGCTGTCCGCCGCCACCACCTCGCTGGGCGTCATTTCCCTGATCGCCAGTCACCTGGTGCCGATCCAGAAGTTCGGCGTTTACGCTTCGGTGATGGTCATGGTCGGCACGGGCACGCTGTTCTTGTTGCTCCCGAGCATGTTCGAGCAGTGGCCGTCCCGGAAATGGGCGGCCCGGCTGACGACGGACCTCGACGGGAATGCTCTGGTGGATCGGATTTGGGAGGTGCTTTCCACGCGCGTCACGCGCGTCACGCGCGTCTGCGTGCCCATCGTCGTGGCGGCCGTCATCGCCTGCATCGTGGGTTGCTGGGGCGTTACCAAGACGCGTTGCACGGCCCAAGTCCACGACATGTTCGCCGAGGACGCCAAGATCATCCGCGACTACAACTGGCTGGAGGGCAATATCGGCCCGCTCGTGCCGATCGAGGTCGTCGTCAAGCTTCCCCCGCCGCCGCCGTCTGCCAAGTCGTACGAGACGCCGATGCTCGACCGGATGCAGTTGTTGCGGCAAGTCGAAACGGCGGTGCGGGGCGTGGAAGGCGTCGAAGCCGTCACGTCGGCGCTCACGTTCGCGCCGCCGCTGCCCCAGGGCAAGGTGACTGGCTTTCGGGCCGTCCAACGGGCCCGCGTCAAGGCGACGGACCGGTTGATCACCGAGCATTTGTCCGACTTTGTCCAGGCGGGTTACCTGAGTGTCGTCCAGCGCGATGGAACCATCGTCGAGCCGTCCCAGATCGCGGCGGGCGGCGAACACTGGTGGCGCGTCACCGCTCGCGTCGCGGCCAGCCGCAGTCCCGATTATCAGCGCGTCCTGAATGACGTCGAGCGTGAAGTGAACACGGCGGTGCAAGCCGCCACGGGTGCTTTCCCGGGCGTGTCGACCATGTTCTCCGGGGCGATTCCGCTGGTGCAAAAGGCTCAGGAGCAAATGCTGCGGGACCTGATCAACAGTCTCATCTCCGCGTTCCTGGTCATCGCGGTCGCGCTGGTCCTGATGATGCTGGGTTGGTCGATTCCCGAATTGTTGGCGGCTCGTTCCGCGGGAGAAATCTCGTGGATCGTGCTCCGGGCAACCGCTGCCGGCGTGGTGGCCATGCTTCCCAACGTGCTGCCGTGTGTGGCCGTGTTCGGGGCCATGGCGCTGTTGGGGATCAACGTCGAGGTCGGCACCGTCATGACGGCGACGGTTGCGATGGGGATCGCCGTGGACGATACGGTCCACTATGTGACCTGGTTCCGACGCGGGTATGCGCTGGGGCAAACGCAGGGTCAGGCGGTCCGGTTCGCGTATCGCTTGTGCGGAACCGCGATGGTGCAAACCAGCTTGATCGTCGGGGTCGGGCTGCTCGTGTATGCCCTGAGCGACTTCGGTCCCATCCAACGCTTCGCCTGGCTGATGTTCACGATCCTGATGCTGGCCCTGGTGACGGACCTGACGGTCACTCCAGCCCTGTTGTACAGCCGGATCGGGCGACTGTTCTTGCCGGGCGCGGCCCGCCAGCCGCGGACCGAGACGGTCTCCGCCAGCGAGCCCAGCAAGAATCCGGGCGAAGCGGACCGCCGGGACGTCAAAGTATTTCCAGCAGCAACTTGCGCGGATTGAATAGGTGTGTGTTCGGGCGTGTAAGTACATCGCTAGCAAAGGTGGACGGCATCTCGAATGGACGAATCGCGTGTCTGCAAGAAAGGGATCATCCTGGCCGGCGGGAGCGGCAGCCGCCTGTATCCGGTCACCTGCGCCGTGAACAAGCAGTTGTTGCCGGTGTACGACAAGCCGATGGTTTACTACCCCTTGTCCACGCTGATGCTGGCCGGGATCCGCGACATCCTGCTGATCACCACGCCGGACGACGTGCCCAACTTCAAACGCCTGTTGGGCGACGGCAGCCAGATCGGTATTTCGATCCGTTATGCGGTTCAGCCCGAACCGAAGGGATTGGCCCAGGCCTTCCTGATCGGCCGCGACTTCATCGGCCCGGACCACGTGGCTTTGGTGCTGGGCGACAACATCTTCTACGGACAGGGGTTCCAGCCGCGGTTGGCGCAGGCCGGTTCCCGCCAGGAAGGGGCTACGATCTTCGGGTACTTGGTCGAGGATCCGAGGCAGTTTGGGGTGGCCGAGTTGGACAGTTCGGGCCAGGTCCTGTCCCTGGAAGAGAAACCCCAGCACCCGAAGTCCTCGTGGGCCGTCGTGGGGCTGTATTTCTACGACAACCAGGTGGTGGAAATCGCCGCCGGTTTGAAGCCGTCCCCGCGCGGTGAACTGGAGATTACGGACGTCAATCGCGAGTACCTGCGGCGTGGGCAGTTGCACTGCATCACGTTTGGCCGCGGTTACGCCTGGCTCGACACGGGCACGCACGAATCGCTGGTCCAGGCCAGCAGCTTCATTGCGACGATCGAGAGCCGGCAGGGCCTCAAGGTGGCTTGCATCGAGGAAGTGGCGTTGGTCAAGGGATTCATCACGCCGGCGCAATTGGAAGCATTCGCCAAACCGCTGAACAACAAATATGGAAGGTATCTGCTGGCACGCGTCGACGAGCTGGGACGTCTGCCACCCCGTCCGGGTACGGAATCCTCGCCGACAAGCAGCGCCGCGGGGCCTGCGGACGGCGATCTCCATTCGTCTCCCTAGCCGGCCCGGGCCGGCACGTCCCACATCGACTGGACATCATTCATCGAAAGGGTTGCGTCGTTATGTTGAGTCGCTTACAGGCCCGTCGCGAGCCGATCCGCGTGGTCATTACCGGGATGGGGGCGATGGGCAAAGGCCTGCTGTACCAATGCACTGTCACGCCCGGATTCAAGTGCCTGGGCGTCGCGGATTTGAAAACCGACCTGGCCGTCCGTTGCGTCCAGGAGATGGGCTTGACGCCCCGCGTGGCCGCATCGCTTGCCGAGGCCCACGACGCCGTCCGCGCCGGCGCTGTGCCCGTCTGCGAGGACGGCATGCTGCTGTCGCAGATGGAGGGCCCGGACGTGCTGATCGAGTCCACCAGCGCGATCACGGCCGCCGGCAGGTTTGCCCTCGAAGCGTTGGAAACCGGCAAGCACCTGGTGCTGATGAACGCGGAAATCGACTTGATCTTCGGTCCCTATCTGATGCGGCGGGCGCACGAGTTGGGGCTGACCTACACCAGCTGCGACGGCGATCAGCACGGCGTGATCAAGCGGCTGATCGACGACCTGCGGTTGTGGGGTTTCCAGCCCGTCATGGGCGGCAATATGAAGGGCTTTCTCGACCGCTATTCGAATCCGACGAAGATCATTCCCGAAGCCGACAAGCGCAATTTGGACTACAAGATGTGTACGGCGTACACGGACGGGACCAAGCTGAACGTCGAGATGTCGCTGCTGGCCAACGCGTTGGGCATGAAGACCGACCGGCCGGGCATGCATGGGCCCCGCGCCGGGAATGTCGGCGAGGTGCTCAAGCTGTTCGACTGGGAAGCGATGTGGGGCGGCGGCACGCCCGTGGTCGACTACGTCTTGGGGGCTCAACCCGATGGCGGCGTGTACGCCGTGGGCTACTGCGACCATCCGTTCCAGAAGTCGCTGATGAAGTACTATAAAATGGGGCCGGGGCCGTACTATTTGTTCTACCGGCCCTATCACCTGTGCCACGTGGAAGCGATGGAGTGCGTCGCGGACGCGGTGCTGGACGGCAAGTCCCTGCTCGAGCCCACGGCCGGCTACCGGACCAACGTCTTTGCGTATGCGAAGAAGGATTTGCGGGCGGGCGAGACCTTGGATGGGCAGGGCGGTTACGCCTGCTATGGCTTGATCGAGAATTGCCCGCCCGAAGGCATGGCGGCCGGCCTGCCGATCTGCCTGGCGGAAGAGGTGACGCTCCGCCGCGATATTGGCCAGGATCAGCCCGTTCTGTTGGACGACGTCCAAATCGACTGGACTCGTTTTGATTTCGACATCTACCGTCAGGGGCACACGACGTTGCCTACGGTTCTATCATGAAATCTGTGAACCTCTACCAGTTCAACGCCGACCCGCGGGTGCCCCGGCCATTACGGCAAACGCTGCTGGAGACCTTCGAGTTCTGCAACACCGTCGTGCGGCCGTACTACAAGAAGGTCGCCGACGCCGCGTTGGAGTACGCCGGGCAGAAGCGGCTGACCACGATCGTCGAGTTGGGCGCGGGACATGCTCCGTTGACGCAACTGATGGTCAACGATCCCCGTGCGAAAGACATGCGGTTTGTCGTCTGCGATTTGATCCCCGCCGTCGCTCAATACCGGGAATTGGAGCAACGGTACCCGGGGCGGGTCCAGACGTTGTCCGAGTCGGTCGATTTCAGCCAACCGCGCGCCTGGGGCCCGCAAACGTTGTTGGTGTTGTGTTCGGCGATTCACCACATCCCGACGGAGTCGCGGGCCGCCCTGATCAAGACGCTCAGCGACTCGGCGGGCGGCGTCCTAGTCTACGTCCCCATCCGCAAGACGTGGCTTTCGCTGCTGATGTCGGTGTTCGTGGTGTTTCCCGCCCTGGCCCTGCCGATTGTCTCGTTTGCCAAGCCCGGCAAGCTGCGCCGGTTCCTGTGGTGTTGGCTGTTGCCGGCCGTGCCGCTGATGGCCTGGTGGGACGGTTTGGGCGGTTCCCTGCGGCAATGGGAGGACCGCGAGTGGCGGGAGGCTTTCGCCTCGCAACATTTGGACGGCAGCCGGCAATTGGTCATCAAGAACTGGGTGAATTCTCAGATGGTGGCTTGGTAGAGCCGCAGGGAGTCCCCGATCACATGCAATTCCTACTAAATCCCATCGGTTCGATCGGCGATCTGCATCCCTTCCTGGCCGTGGGCAGCGCGTTGCGCGGGCGCGGGCACGCCGTGACCGTGATTGCCAACCCGTATTACGAGAAGCTGATCCGGGGAGCCGATTTGGGATTCGTGGCCTTGGGAACGACGGAGGACCTGGAGGGCTTTTGGCGCGATCCGAAGATGTGGCGGCCCTGGAGCGGCTGGAAGGTCTCGCTGGACTGGAGCGTGATCCGGCCGATGCGTCAAGCGTACGCGGAAATCGCCGCGCGGTACGTGCCGGGCGAAACGGTCGTCGTGGGGCCGGGCTGGGCATTCGGGGCGCGGATCGCCCAGGACAAGCTGGGCGTGCCGATGGCCACGCTGCACCTGGGTTCGGACAAATTCCAAAGCATCTACCAATCGCCGCGGATGCCGCCGCCCATGTGGCTGGCGGACTGGATGCCGCGGTGGTTCAAGTGGCTGCAGTACTGGACGGCGGATACGTTTTTCACCGATCCCCTGTTGGCCCCGCCGACGAACGCTTTCCGCGCCGAACTGGGTTTGCCTCCCGTGCGCCGTTTGGTGGGCCGCTGGTGGCATTCCCCGCAGCGGGTCATCGGCATGTTTCCGGACTGGTTTGGCCCGCCGCAACCGGATTGGCCGCCGCAGACCGTGATGACCGGGTTCCCGCTGTGGGACCGCGGCCACCTGGAGACGGTGCCGGAGGAACTGGCCCAGTTCCTGGCCGCCGGAGATCCTCCGCTCGTGTTCACGTTCGGCACCGCCAACCAGCACACGCGAGGCTTCTTTCGAGCGGCCGTCGAGGCTTGCCGCCGGCTGGACCGCCGCGGTATTCTGATCACCAAGTTTGCCGAGGATTTGCCCGACGCCTTGCCGGACGGCGTCCGCCATTTCCCTTATGTTCCTTTCGGTTATCTGTTGCCGCGTTCCGCGGCGCTGGTGCATCATGCGGGCACGGGGACCACCGCCCAAGGGTTGGCCACGGGACTTCCCCAACTGGTCACGCCGATGACGTTCGGCCAGCCGCAGAATGCCGCCTCGCTGGTGCGGTTGGGCGTCGGGATCAGCATCAGCCACCGCGCTTTCCGCGGCCCGCTGGTGGCCAAGCACTTGCAGCGGCTATTGACTTCGTCGGCCGTCGCGGACCGCTGCCGGGAATTGGCGGGCCGGTTTCACGGCGTCAATCCTCTGGAGCAGACCTGTCAACTCCTGGAGGAGATGGCTGGAACGGATGCAAAGGCTCATGTACCGCTGGAAGCGACTGCTGCCGCTGCTAGGTAGTGCGGCCCTGATCACGTGGCTGATTTGGCGGGTCTCGCCGCAAGCCTTGGGACAGGCTCTGGCCGGGTTGAATTGGGGTGCGATTGTCCCGCTGACGCTCCTGCTCGTGTTGGCCACGTATTTGTGGGACGCGTTGGGCCTGTGGTTCCTGTTTGCCGATCCGGAGCATCCCCTGACCTACCGCGCGGTCTTGAGCGCCCGCGGCCGGTCGTATTTCTTCACCGCCTTCAATTTCGGGCTGGGGCAAGGGTACCTGGCGTGGATCATGGCCCAGGTCCGGCAAGCCACGCTGGCCTGGTCCGTGTCGCGGTGCATGTTGCTGGTCTACGTCGATCTGTACGTGTTACTGGGCTTGGGGTTGTTCGGCGCCAGTTGGAGCGTGCATCCGCACAGCCGTGGCATTGCGGTGTTTTGTGTCAGCGGTTTGAGCGCCCTGGTGCTCGTGACGCTGCTGGTCCGCTGCCTGCCGTCCGCGTGGATCGGCCGGTTGCGGCAGACGCGGTGGAGCGACTGGCTGACGTCCCAAACCTGGAACTGGCGGCGGATTCTCCAGCTGTGCGCGTTGCGCACGGCCTACTTTGCCTGGGGCATGGGATATGCGGTCGCCGGCCTGCGGCTGTGCGGCATCCATATCGAGACGATGCTCGTGCTGAGTGCGATCCCCATCATGGCGCTGGTGGACGGTTTGCCGATCGGCGCTTCCGGCCTGGGCACGCGCGAGACCACGTTGCTGTTATTGCTGCAGCCGGAGCAGCCCGCCAGGCTGCTGGCGTTCTGCCTGACGTGGTCGGCAGGCGTGATCGCCGGACGCGGCCTGCTGGGGATCGTCCACTTGTGGCTGCCGCAACCAGACGCGCCGTCACCGGTTCCCTGAGGACGCAACGATGGCCAACCAGAACAACGCAGCCTCCGATACCCAACCGCAGGCGGCGGCCGAACCTCGGCCTCGCCGATTGAAAATCCTGCTGACCGAAGGCTCCAGCACTTCGGCCCGGCAAGCGTTGTATTGCCTGGGGCGGCAGCACACCATCGATGTCGTCGACCCCAATCCGTGGTGCCAGTGCCGCTTCTCGCGTTTCCTGCGGCGGTGGCACCGCTGTCCCCCGTTCTCGAAGGCTCCGGAAGCTTACCTGCAGGCCATCCTGGATCTGATCGAGTCCGAGCGTTACGACGTGCTGTTTCCCACGCACGAGCAGGTCTATCTGCTGGCCCGTTTCCGCGACCTGCTCCGCCCCCGCGTGGGTCTGGCCGTCCCGGAATTCGCCGCCCTGGACCGCTTGATGAGCAAGGCGCACTTCGTCCGCCTGCTGGACGAACTCGGCCTGCCGCAACCCGCCACCCGGCTGGTGCGTTGCCGCACGGACCTGCTGGCTCACGACCGGTTTCCGTGTTTTGTCAAACTCGACTACGGTACGGCCGGGCAAGGCGTGCGTTATGTCCGGGACCGCAGCGAATTGCTGCGGGCGGCCGACGACTTTGAGGCGGCCGGCTGGCTCGACGGCCAGACGGAAATCGTGGTCCAGCAGCCGGCCGTGGGCCAAAAAGGCGCAGGGACGGCCGTCTTTCAGAACGGTCAGCTGGTCGCGTCGCATTGCTGCCAGGGGAGGGCCTTTGGCATCGGGGGATCGTCGAATGCCCAGTTGAGCGCCAGCCAGCCGGAAGTCGTCGCGGCGATGGAACGCCTCGGCCGCCATCTGCAGTGGCATGGCGCGTTGGCCGTCGACCATTTCTACAACGCGGCGACAGGTGAACTTCAATTGTTGGAATGCAATCCGCGGATCGGCGAGACGGTGAATGCGTTGTGCAGTGGCGTCAATCTGTGCGAGCAACTCGTGCGCGTGTCGCTGGACCAGCCGCCCGAACCCAGTGGGCCAGCCGTCGCGGGAGTGCGGACGCATCAGAGCTTCCTCATCCTGACCGCACGAGCGCTGCAAGGGGCCGCTCGGCGGCACCTCGTGGCAGAACTCATCCGCGCCGGTCGACGGCAGGGGATTTACGAGAACAGCGAGGACGAGCTGACTCGCGTCAGAGACGATTGGCTCAGCCTGTTGCCGTACCTGGGCGTCACAGCCCTGCTGCTGGCCCGGCCGAACGCCGCACATTGGATGGTCAACAAGACGGTCGAGAACTATTCGCTGCATCTCTCGGCTGCGCGGCGGATCCGCAGTCTCTCCGTCCAAGAAACGGCCGCTGGTTTGGACGGCACGAACGCACCGCGGAACAATGATACCGCTCGCGGTTGAGAGGCTTCTGGACTTCCTGGCTGCCCTTCGCGCTACCGCAGTGTTGGCCGTTCTGCTGGTGGGTCGCAGTGGTGCTCGATCACTACTCCCGGCGCATGATGGGATTCGCCGTATTCGCCCAGCAACCCACGAGCGTGCAGGTCCGTGTGATGCTTGGCAGGACCATCCACTCGGCTCGTTGCACACCGAAGTACCTGATCTGTGACAAAGGCCGCCAATTCTGGTGCCCGGCCTTCAAGGACTGGTGCCGTCGGCGTGGCATCAAGCCGCGTTTCGGAGCGATCGGCCAGCTCGGCAGTCTGGCGGTAATCGAGCGGTTCATCCTGACGATGAAAACGCATTGCATGCGGGTGATCCTGGTGCCCACGCGGCGTGACAAGATGCGGGAGGAATTCAACCGATTTGCGGAGTGGTACAACGATTCTCGTCCGCACATGACGCTCAACGGGGCCACACCGGCCGAGATCTACCGCGGCCACCATCCGACTTGTCGCTACCCGCGTCTGGAACCGCGGGCACGTTGGCCGCGCGGCGCACCGAGTGCCAAGCCCCGCGTGCCCACCCGTGGTCGGTCCGGCCAACAGCTGGAATTGAATGTCGAGTTCCAGACCGGCCGAAAACATCTGCCGATTGTCAGCCTGCGTCGCGCGGCGTAGACGACGAACCCCGACGATGCTTGTCACGATGGCGATCTGGGCCGACCGATCAATCGGCCACAACCTGCTACCGAATTGTCAATGAACAATGTATCGCGCCAGACCGGCCGGGCCGTTCTTGCCGCCGCCGGCCCCCCGTCTGGCATATTGCAGCCAACCCATCGCAGCGGCTTCGCATCGAACGAAACGCGTTGGACCAGGACAATAGGTCATGAACCGTCGCGACTGTTGACCGACGAATCACCAGTCGGCCCGGGTCTTGTCCGCTGCAATCCTCGCTGGTCCGATGGATGCACCGGCGATGAGGGGTCGGTTCGAGGATGGTTCCAGCCGCCCGTCCAGCCGAAACGGCGGTCGTTCGGTCCCGGTCCTGCCAGGGCAACCCCCCTTATAACTCGGACGGTAGGCGCCGGGAGAGACAACCGAGACTTTGGCCAGACGGGGGCCGATTCCGGGAGAGCGGCCTGGTAGCGTGGTGCCTCACGCGTGGAAACAGAGACACGCCGGCGATCTCCCCCGCTGATCGTAACCCGTTGCCAGACCTTGGGATTCAACGAAAAAAGCCGGGGCGTTTGAGCCTCGGATTTTCCTTTAACCCGTGGGTCGCGTTTGTTTCGCGACCGATTTTCAAGTTGAGGGAAGCCAACCCTCTTCGAAATTCAAAACGGAGACAAAAAATGTCTCTACTGCTCATAACCCATTCGCAAGGTTGGACACTGGCGACTGGCAGGTTAAGACTCTGGGCACATTGGCTCGCGTGTCCGCCATGCCGCAACTCCTTTCGTAACGGTTTCTTACGCCCCGGTGTCGCGATTCGGTTCCCGTGTCTCTGCCCTGGCCATACCGCGATGGCTAATAACCCAGGACCATTTCATGCCGCCCCGATCATCTCCGTCACCTCCCGTTCCAGCCGCTCAGCTTGCTCCTGTAACTCCTCCACGCTCCGGCCGAGTAGTTCGTTCGTCCCTGGAATGGTGCGATTCAGCAACCGTTGCCTCAGCTGAATCTCGCGCACGAAGGCCAGTTTTCTGGCCTCGTCTCGTTCCCGTGTCACGGCGTCGAGTCGCTGCTCCGATTCAACAGCCCGCCGTTGCCACTGGTCGCGCAGCGTCTCCAGAGTCTGCATGTCCCGCTTGGCCTTCAGCCGGCCTTCGTACAGTTCCCGTTCCACGTCGCTTTGAGCCAACATCTTCAGCACCCCCATCGCTTTCTGCTGATCCGGCCGATTCAGCGCGTCCGGCAACGCATCCGCATCCAACTCTCCTCCATTCTTGAGAAAGTACAGCCAAAAGTCCAGTGGCGTGCGCAGTTCCGCCAGCGTCCGCGTGA
Source organism: uncultured Pirellulaceae bacterium (assembly GCA_964645045.1). Taxonomy (GTDB): domain Bacteria; phylum Planctomycetota; class Planctomycetia; order Pirellulales; family Pirellulaceae; genus Anammoximicrobium. The sequence goes on from CAZXYZ010000043.1 coordinate 25,913, forward strand.
ACTTCGGCAGCTCGATCGCGTGGACCACCAGGTCGTCCGTCAGGCACACCTGGCCCGTCGCATCCAGCAGTCGGAACAGCGTATGGTGCTCTGGTCGGTCCGCGAACAACGTCCCGTTGACGAAGCAGATCGAAATCGTCGGCCGAAGGCGGGTGTAGTCGTCGCCTTCAGACAACTGTTGCGAGTACACCCGTGACCAGTAGAAAAGCAGTCGCTGCACCAACGCCGCCGTCGCCAACATCTGCATTTCCAGGTTGTACAGCTGTCCCTGGTCGTCCCGGGCTTTGATGTCCAGGATCGACACCTTGTCGTCCAGCACCATCTTTTCGCTGTACGGATTGAGCAACTCCACTTCCACCAACCGCTGCTGCGGAGGCGGCTCCAGCACCGCGTTGATCAGCGAGGCGGTCAAGTCCGTCCAGGACTCGCTGCCGAACACCTTCTTGAACGCGATGTCGATCTTCGGGTCAATGCCGGGTAGCTTCCTCTTCGATCCGCTTCTCGGTGAGGTGCGGGACCTCGTTGTTCGTGGCTGCCACACGACGCGGCATCAGTCAACTCCGTTGTTCTTTTATTCTTCGGACGTGGTCCGTCAACTCGCGAAGTTCCTCTGCCGAAAGCCCGTTGGCCTCCCGCAGAAGTTCGGGGATCGCGGTGGGGCGTCGCTGGATAATCTCCGGGAGGTCGTCCGGCACACGCCCCGCCAGGGCGATTAATTCGTCCGCGTTCTCGCCGAGAAGCTCGGCCATTCGCTGGACGCGTTCGGCTGTGGGCGGGTCGACATTCTCTTGTTCCACCTGGGATAAGTACGTTGGGCTCACGTCGACCAGCTTGGCGAATTTCCTCAGGCTGAAGCCCTTGGCCAGCCGCTTCTCGCGTAGAAACTGCCCAAATGTGCGTCGGTTCTTACTCATTGCTGGCCGCCTGTTGTCACCGGTTGTAAAGCGAGCGACAGCATGTCTCGCACATACGTGTCCTGGTCCTCCTGCTGGAAGAGGATGTGCCGGCTGGCCATCTCGGATTTCTGCATCTCCCAGAGCAGCCGCATGGTGTGGGACGGCGTGTTGGATACGATGAAGGAATCCAGCCGCACGTTGGGATCGCCTAAACGCTGCTCGATTTTCTTGACTTCCTGGTAGAACCGGATTTTCGGGTCCGTGGGGCCGAGATTGCGGATGCCCTTGGGGTCCACGAACAGCACCCGCTGCTGGCCGCCGATCAACAGCCAGAGGATGAAGTCGGGGTGGAAGTTGCCGGCCTCGAAGAAGCCGACGCCGCGGCCTTTGCTCAGGTTACGGAGCAGGTACAGTTCCTTGCCCTTGAAAAAGCGGCTGTTGTCGTCGTGGAACGCTTTCAGGTCCTCGACGAATCGTCGCTCGCCCTTGTTCAGCGGCGTCGGGCTGATCTCGACGATGCTCTCGTCCAGGTACAACAGCGGCTGGTGCAGGTGCCGGCCGAACCAGATTGCTTTCAGGCCGCGGAACTCCCAGGGCTTCAGTTCGCCCTTCTGGATCATGTCTTTCAGTTCTTGCAGTTTCTTGACAACTTCGTCCTCTGATTTGTCGTACAGGATGCGGTAGTAGTCGTCGGCCGGTGCTTCGCCCACGCCCAGCAGGTTCGGGTCGGTCTCGGATAGGTCCTGGTATTCGAGGTGCGGCAGTTCCCATTCCCGTTTGCGGAAGGTGTAGTACCGCTCGGTGTACTTCTTGAGCAGCGCCAGGGCGATCTCCTCCCAGAGCCGCACCTTCTCGTAGGAATCGTAGGCCAGCTCCTCGGCCGGGATCAGCAGCCGATACCAGCTGGTGTCGTCGAGCAAAGCCTGGATGCCGGCACGGGTCAGGTTCAGGTTGTACCAGCCGCGTTCGGCCTTGAATCGCTCCAGCTCGAAGTACAGTCGGTCCACGTCGAGAAACGCCACGTGCCGGGCCGTGAAAACCGTCTGGTTCAACGACGTTTCGGCATCGCCACCCGCCAGCCCGGCCGCCTTCATCGCCTGGATCTTCGGATACCAGTTGAGGACGACCTGGTTCTTCTGCAGATACTCGGTGCTTGGGTCGTGGCCCGGATCTGGCCTGCTCACGGTCGGGATCGGCCCCAGCTTGCGGAAGGCGTCGCCAAATTCGGTGGAGACGCCGTTGATGACCTTCTTCAGCCGGATCGTCTTGAGCTTAGGTACTCCCAGGTTCTTGATCACGGGCAACAGGAACTCGCCGCGCTCGTCGTTCGTAGGCAGGCCCTCTTCTTCCAGGAAATCGCGGAACTGGGCCATGTAGTCCGCATGGATGCCGAAGATGCCCAGCGTCTCCAGGGCGGCGATGTGCTTGGGGCGTTCAACGCCCTCCGGCAGTTGGGTCTTGACACTTCGCTTCAGGCTCCAGTCGAAGCCCTTCAGACGCACGCCACGGCCGAACAGCTGGATGATCTGCGCACCCTCGCCCTTGCCGACGTTCATCAGGCCCATCGTGCTGACGCGCCAACTGCTCCAGCCTTCGGTAAATTTCTTCGATCCGATCAGCAGGTTGACTGTCGACTGCGGCGTGTTGATCCCGTGAAACAGCGATCCTGCGAACTCGGGTGCGCTGGTTTCCAGGCCGTTTTCCTCGCACAGCTTGACCAGCTTGGCGTCATCCCCGACGTTGATCACGCCGAACGGTTCGTTCTCGGCGCCCAGACGCAGTGCCACCTCGCCGGTCGCGTTCTTCAGGTTCTCGACATACAGCTGGCCGCCAGCTGGTGCATTGAAAAGCGTCGCCAGTGTCTCGTCGAACACCTGGGCCGGAGTTAGACCGGTTGTGTTCAGGTAGGTAAATCGCCCGGCGAACAGGTTTTTGCCGGTTGTCGTGACGATCCCCTGATTCAGCACGCGGTCGATCCGCTGGATGCTCCCGGTCCGGTCCGCCACGTAACGTGCCAGGAATTGCAGAATCTTGACGATGTCCGAGGCGTCCTTCTTGGCCAACGTCGCCGTGACGCTGCCGCCGACGAAGATCCACAGGGGCTCTTCGATGTTAAACGCACGAAACGCCGAGCCGCGTTCCTGGAAAAGCCGCTGCTGTTGGAAAAACGACAGCAAGCAAGCGACCAGGTACAGTTCCATGTTGTTTTGCTGCGTGCCCTCATCGAGGTTCAGGATCTGGTAGTCCTTGCCGAAGCCGTCGCCGTAGAAGTAGCGGTACGAATAGTCGAACAGAATGCTCTTGGCGTAGAGGTTTGTGAGCTTCTGGCTGCCCTTAACTGCCTGCGCGAATGTGGCCGAGTACTCGAACGAGAACCCCTTTTCGCACAGGGCATTGCGGGCCCGCATCCAAGCCCCCTCATCCCCGGCCGCAACGCCGCGGTGGCCTTCGTCCACCAGCACCAGATTATTTCCCTCGAAGGCGTCGATGGCGATCGTCTTTTCGCCCATCTCGTCGCGGAGCCGGGTGACCTCCAGGATTTCCACGGACCGCCCCGCGAACAGACCTCGTCCGTCCTTGTTGAACAGTTCGGCGTCGATCCCCGCCGTCTCGAACTCGCGCAGGTGCTGCTTGCTGAGTCCTTCGTTGGGCGTGAGCAGGAGAATGCGGTTGAGTTCCCGGCGCCGACCGTGTTTTTCCAGGTAGTACTGATACTGCAGGATGTTGGCGTGCATCACCAGCGTCTTGCCGCTGCCGGTGGCCATCCAGTAAGCCAGCTTGTTCAGCTGCGGCCAAGCGTCGGCTGTCTCGTCCAGCGGCGTGAGTTGGTCGGCATCCGGCTTGTCCGCGTTGTACGCCGCAATCTGAGTGTTGATCGACTTCAGCAACCCCGGCGCGTCGCGGAAGTAGCGATCCAGGTAGATTTCCGTGAACAGCAACGCCAGGTACTGAAAATACTTCCAGACGATCGGCTCCTCGCCTCGGGTGATCCGCCGATCGTTGAGCCGCTGCGTGTGCCGCACGATGTTCTGGTCGTACTCCAACAGCAGCTCGGTCGGCAGTTCCGTCAGGTTGAACAACTGGGCTGTCAGCGCGTGATGGAAGCGGTGGACGTTGTTCTCGTCCAAACCCTCCAACGCCTCGTTTCGCAGATGCTCAGCCAATTCCTCGAATCGCCTGACGTTGAACAGCGATAGCAGCCACTGGTTCTGCACCAGCTTAGACGGAAACGGAACCTGCGGCCGGTTATCGGCGCGGCCGCGTGGCGCGGGCGGCGCGGTCGCCGTTCCGGCTCCGGGGGTGTTCCGCTTTGGGCGTCCACGCGGCATCTTCTCAATCCTCACTTTCCGTTGCGGCGGAATTCCGCGGGAACACTAATCGGCGCTGATCTCCGCTAATTTTTCCCTGTAGTGTCCATTAGTGAAAATCAGTGTTCACTTCCAAACGCTTTCTTGCTTAGTCGGCCAGGTGCTGCATATTAAAGGCTGACTTTAACATGGATCGTCCGCCGTCCCATGTTAAAGGCTGGCTTCATACCGCTCGTGGCTGGCCTTGGCGTTCGCCCGGCGAGCAAGCCATGACGTGTCACGTCTTGCACCTTGCCTACGCCGAAGGCGTAACACAACAAAGCCCAGGGTCCGCGGCGCAGCCGCGCCACCCTGGGAAACCGATCCGGTTCGTGGCATCGAACCCTGAAGGGGTGCCACAACCTGTGCAACCCCTTCAGGGTTGGCGATTCGGACGGGATGCCTAACCCAGGGTGGCGCTCCGCGGCTGCGCCGCTGCGCTGACCCTGGGCTTTGTTGTTCAACCGCTTCGCGGTTAGCGAGCAAGAATGCCATCTTCACGCTCCCTCCGTATCAAACATCAGCCGATGGAAGTCTTCCTCGATCAGCCGCACCTTCCAGGTGTCGTCGGGGGCTTTGAGGTTCTCCAGGTTGTTGCTCCCGTTGACGTAGATCAGGTCGAACTCGCTGTCCTTGCTGCTGTAGCCCTGCCTGGTGAACCATTCATCGAGCACCAGGTTGTCCTGCTCGATTCCATCGGGCATCTCGCCGCCAGGACGCTTGCGCCAGATGATCAGCGTTTTGCGGCCATCAGGTGTGGTACCCGTTACCGTGCGGAACCAGTAGGGGCCAGCGTCATCCGCCTTGATCCGACGTTTGAGCCGAAGTCGCTTTTCACTGTCTCGCTCGAAACGGCCGCTGAAGGTCTGCGGCGCAGCGATGTGCTGGACGGTCAGGCCGATCAGCCAGTTGAACGTTTCCAGAAGATCGACGTTGACCTCGCGACTCTCATCCGAGCCCGGACGCTTGACCTTCAGCTTGTAGGCCGTGGGGTCCGTGAACGCCCGGACATTCAGCAGTGACTGGCTGCCGCGAGTTTCCACATCGAGCATGTACCGCAGGATGTACTGTTCCTTGAGTTTGTCGGCGCCATGGGCCTCGGCCGTGTCGAGCAGACTTCGCCGGACGGGAGAGCGCCGAGCCTCCAAGTTGTTCAGGGTGTCTTCGTAGGATTCAAGGCGGAGGTACTTTATGATCTGACTTACACCCTCCTCACGGACGGGTTCACCGTTCTTCCAGTCTCTCGCGTAAGCAGCTTTAAGAAGACGAGGTTTCATTACACTGTCGAAGTGCGGTCCCATTTCCACTAGCACAAACCTGCGAGGTTCCCCACCCTCGCGGTTCAAGGCAATAACGGCATGCCCGGTCGTACCAGAACCCCCGAAGCAATCCAGCAAAAGAGAACCTGGCGACGACATGGCCGAGAACAGGCGAGCGAGTATCTCAACATCCTTCGGGTTCGAGAAATTGTTGGATGGAAGCATCGAGTCGAGCAGTATGGTTGCACCTCGCCCATCCTTATAGAACACACTATGTGGGGCTTCATATTCCGTGTCACGCAAGTAGGTCTTCTTGTTCGGTACGGTCGTTTCGTCCTTGCCGAAGTGAACGTATCCGTCCCTGATCTTCTCCTGTATGTCGGACCAGCACCATCCGGTACCAGGCATCTTGACCGGTTTCTTGGTAACGGGATGAAGCACTTCGTCTCGTGGCCTGCTCAGTCGCCCATCGTCCGGGCCCGCAATCTTGTCAGCGAAGTACGGCCCTCGTTCCTCGGTGCGAGAGTCGATCCAGAAATAACGCTTATGTTTCTTTGAGGGATTGTTGTCAGGGAGTGTGGCATACCATTCCTTCATTCCTTGGCTCGCCGTCTCATAGTCGTTACCGTGCTTTCGTTTCAGTTTTGTCGCCTGACGGTAAATCGCATCGATGCCATCCTTACGCTGCCTCCAACGCACGCTTGAGGAATTGAGAGCACGAATGTCCTTGCACGCAACAAGAACGTATTCATGGGAAACGGACACTTGCTTTGCGTCGTTCTTCCTTCCTCCTTCCCAGACCATCGAAGTGACAAAATTGTCTTCGCCAAACAGATCGTACAGCACGACGGCACACCGCGCTTGCTCGTTGTCGTCGCAACTAACAAGCGACGCTCCGTGCCGGGAGAGCAGTGAGCGGACGAGGGCAAGCCGATCGCGCATCATGGCGATCCAGCATGATCGCTGGTACGAATCCTTGTAGAGAAATCCGTCTGATCCCGTGTTGTAAGGTGGGTCGGCATACGACAAATTAACCATTCCCCGATGCGAAATCTGCAGTAGTTGCAGCGCCTGAAAATTCTCGCCGTGAATCAGACACCCGCAAGTGGAGTCGTCAAGTGGCTGGATTGAGGAAAGGAGCCGCTGCTTGAAGTCGCTGGAGAAGCACCGAGTGTCGACGGGCAGCATTTGGTTTGCACGAAGAAAGCCAACGGCAAGCGGCTTTGCGTACCCTGGCGAGTGCAAGTCTTTCTGCATCTTGTCGATGGAAAACAAACGAACCCACTCTTCGCACTGCAAATCGTTACCGGCAATTTCCGGGTATAGCTCCTCTGGCACCCGGTCGAGGGTAATGCAGTAGTTCGTCTCGACGACGAACTTCTTCTTCATCCAAAGCTTCTTCTGGAAATCTTCGAGTTGGGCCAGAAATTCAATGATCTTGCCGGCGATGCGGCGAATTACCCTGATCTTGGACAGGTACTGCTCGACCCGGGGAGCGGTCTCATTGTCCACGTCGTCCAGGTGCATGACCTCGTTCTTGACGTAGAAGTCCAGCTCACGGCGAAGGAAGCCTCCCAGGTCTTTGTGGACGAAGTAGTCGAACGTATTGCGGGCCGTGTAGCGCCGCAAATGAGCCTCCAGGCGGTTGTAGTCGGCACGCTCGCAGTCGGCCTTGACGTGCGGCTTGGCTAGTTCGGCAATCCAGCGGTCGAGCGAAGAGCCCTCACCCCCGGCCCCTCTCCCGGAGGGAGAGGGGAGAGTGAGGATGCGATGCACGGCAAACGCGGTCAGGTCCTTCTGCGCCGGTGGCTTGGTCTTTCCAACTCGGGCCTCCTCCGGCCAATCGTTGAGCGTTGCCGGGCGATACTCGAAGCGCATGCTCAGTTCCTTGCCCTGTTGGCCGTCTTCCTCGGCGATGAACCCGCGTCCCGACTCGCCGTCGGTGGCGAGGATGAAGACACGGTCTTTGCCCTCGGCCGCCTTGACGTTGCCGTGTTCGCCCTCAACGGCGTCGACCAACCGGAAGTGGACCCGCATCGGATTCTTGTCGTTGTCCGGCCGCAACCGGAAGGCGTAGTCCCGCAGGTACTCGCTGGTCTTGATGTAGTACTGGTCGCGGTTGGCCCAATGCAGCTTGACCTCTTCGCCTTCGTAGGGGATGGCGTACACGCCCGGCTTGTAGACTCGTTTTGCCAGGAAGTCGCCCTCGGAGTAGTAGCGGCGGAAGAAACTGAACAGGTGGTCGTAGACTTCGTTCTCCAACGCGGTCAAATCCACGGCGTCGTTGGCGAGCTTGGCACGCAGTTCCTGGACCTTGGGGGATTGCTCCGGGTCCATGCCCGCCGCCTGAACTCCGCCAACGACTTTGGCCAATTCCTTCTCCAGTTCGGCCTTATCGGCTGTCTTGTACAGGCTGAATGCCTCCTTCACTTGCGGCAGCAGGTCCTTGTCAAGGAACTGCGTGACCTCGGCCGCCTTGGCGTGCATGACGCGGTAAAGGCCGAAGTCCAGGTCCGGTTGGTCCAACTGGAACAGTTCCTTCAGAAGGGCCTTCAGCTTCTCGTATTTCTGGCTCATGGTGGTTTTCAGTTTTCAGTTTTCGGTTTTCAGTTTTGGGCGGTTGCTTTTCTGGTGTGGGGCGGGTTTGGGGTCGGGATGGATCGAGTGGGCGAGACCGGTGAGCATTTTCGAGATTGTTTTCAGTTCGGCTACGAGCGGGTTCATTTGCTCAGCAGACAAGATACCGATCTTTCGGGCGATGTAGCATTGGGTCCGCAGTTCGGCGGCGGAACCGCGTGCGATCGTTAGGAACCGGACGAAGTCCTTGCCGCCACGTTCGGCGCCTTCCGCGATGTTCGAGGCAATCGAAACCGCGGCGCGTTGCATCTGGTCGCGAAGGGCATAGTCTCGCGACTCGCGCAGATCTCCATACACCTGTACCGCCAGTTGGCAGGCACGCTTCCAAACCTCCAACTCCTCAAACGACCGATACATCGCTTGCCCCACTGAACACTGAAAACCGAAAACTGAAAACTCGCTACTCAACCGCCCACCCGATGGTGAAAAGCGTCTCGGCCTCGGTGCGCTGCGCCAACCGCTTCTCCAGCGATTCGACCAACGCATCCCGTTTCTCCATGATCTCGTCCTCGACCTTGAAGATTTCCTGACGCTGACGCCGTTGCTGACGTTCGAGCTTCTGGGTCTTTTCCTGGATCTGGTGTTGCTCTTCGAGCGTCGTCGCCTGGCGTGCCTGGCGCCGCAGGGCCTTGATCTGCTCCTTGGTGTCGGCCAGTGCCTTCTCGGCGGAAACCACCATGTCGTCGGCCCACTTCTCCAGTTTCTCACGGGCCTCGTTGAAGTGCTGACTGTTGCGTTCCAGCGAGCGGCTGACCGTCGCGTGAGAATGCCGTTCGGATTCGGCGGTAAGACGCTGAAGCACAGCGTCAGGGATTCCGTCTCCACCCTCAGTTCGGCCTGCGCAACCCAGCAGCTTCTCCATCGTCTCCTGATCCAGCGAAACGCCGCGTTCGTCGAAGCCGGAGAACAACAGATATTCCTCGCGCTCGTAGGAATCAATCGCGAGTCGCGTCAGCGTCAGGTATCCTCCCTTGCCTCGCAACGCTTCCACGACACGGACTCGCATCGGGTGGTGTGTCACGTCGAACACGAGCCGTGCGGTGGGGGTGGGCAATGCCTTAGCGCCGTCGACCACGTGTTCGCCCAGCGGATGCGAGATCCGGTACAGGAAGACGCTTTGCTCCTCGCCGCCGTCTTCACCGGCCCGAGGTTGGGACTTCGAGATCAGGTGGTAGCGGCCCTTAGGGATGTCGTCGCGGGGCGGCTGGTCCAAATCGAATGCCAGCACGTCGTCATCGAAGCGTGCCCGACCGTCCAGCATGAACCGTGTCACGGCCCAGAATCGCTTGCCGACCCGGTCAAGCTGGGCCTGGGTATCGGCAAGCTGGAGCCGGAGACGCTGATGTACGTCTTCGTCGAAGTACTCGAAGAGCTTGCGGCGAGTATCGTCCAGGCGGGTGCGGATCTGTTCGTCCATCTCCGCTTGCAACTTGCGGAACGCCGCGTCGATCTCGGCGGGCGTGCGGCATTCCTGGTAGATCGCCAGAATTCGATTCTCGAAGTCCACCCCGGATTCGATGGCGCCCAACACCTCATCCGAGGCGCCAAAAACGCCGTCGAACAGCTTGAACTTTTCGGCCAGCAGTTCCAAAACACGCTGGTCGGCTGCGTTGCGCTCGTTCAGGAAGTTGATGACGACAACGTCGTGCTTCTGGCCGTAACGATGGCAGCGGCCGATGCGTTGCTCGATACGCTGCGGGTTCCAGGGCAGGTCGTAGTTCACGACTAGGGAGCAGAACTGGAGGTTGACGCCCTCGGCGGCGGCCTCCGTGGCGAGCAGGATCGTGGCTTCGTCCCGGAAATGTTCGATGAGCGCCGTGCGCACGTCGATCGCCCGTGATCCCGAGGCGCGGCCGCTTTCGCGATTCTTCTCGCTCCACCGCTCGTAAATGGCGGTTGCCTCCGGACCACCGTTCGTGCCGTTGAACAGCACGACCTGGCCCTGGTAGCCGTGGGACTCCAGGAAGGTCTTCAGGTACTCCTGGGTCCGGCGTGACTCGGTGAACACGATCGCCTTGCGGGCGGCGCCGGTAGCGGCCATCTGCTGGAAACCGATGTCCAGGGCCTTGAGCAGTGTCCGCGTCTTGGTGTCGATGCCGATGCCTCGCGCCCAGATGGCGAGCCGCTGAAGAATGTCGATCTCCTCTCGCAGCTTCTGACGGTCGATGTTGACGGGAGCTGCTGCCGTGCCCTCCGGTTCGTCGGATTCGGCAAGGATTTCGTCCAGCAGCTCGTCCTCGATTTCCTCGCCCTCGACGAGCCGTTCGGTGAATTCGGGGTCGCTTCGGGCCTGCTCGTCGTGCAGCGATTCGAGGCGTGCCCGAAGCGTTTCCAACGTGGCAGCGATGGCCTGGGACGACGAGGCCAGCAGCTTGCGCAGGATCAAAGCCGTCAGGTGCCGTTGCCGCTGGGGCAAGGCGTAGCTGTCCTCACGCTGGAGAAACGCGGATACCGCCTCGTACAATGCGTGTTCATCGTCCGTGGGCTTGAACGGCCGCGTGATGGCGTGACGCTCCGTGTAGCGGATGTATTCCGTGACTTGGTTGCGCAGGGTGCGTTTGCAGAAGCTTGCCAGCCGTTGCCGAAGGGCCTCCAGATTGCTGCCGGCGTTGGCGTACTGGGAACGGAAGGAGTTCACGTCGCCGAACAGGTGCTCGTCGATCAGCGTCGAGAGACCGTACAGTTCGACCAGCGAATTCTGCAGGGGCGTGGCGGTCAGCAGCAGTTTCCGGCAGTCTTCGGTGGCCCAGCGGATGCCCTGGCCGACCTTGTTGCTTGGCCGGTAGGCATTGCGGAGCTTGTGCGCTTCGTCAATGACGACCAAGTCCCATGCGACCGCCTTCAATTCGTCACGGATGCAGTTCGCGTAGTTGAACGACATCACCACGATGGCGTTCTCGGCCAGCGGGGCACGTCCGGCACGCTTGGCTTCGCGGTAGCCGCGTGAATCCAGGACGATGACCGGCAAGTTGAACTTCTCCGCCAGTTCCAGCGCCCACTGCTTCCGGATCGACGCCGGGCAGAGCACCAGCAGCCGGCGCCGACGTTCCGCCCAAAACTGGCAGAGCACGATGCCGGCCTCGATGGTCTTCCCCAACCCGACCTCGTCGGCCAAGACCACGCCCTTCGACAGCGGGGATTGCAGGGCAAAGAGTGCCGCCTCGATCTGGTGCGGATTCAGATCCACGGCGGCGTCGAACAGCGACATCGACAAGCGATCCAGCCCGGACGGGCTGCGTCGTGTCAGGTCGTGAGCATAGTATTTAGCGTGGTAGGGGGTAATGGCCATCGACGGCGCACATGTTTAGCGAACACTGAACGCCGCAAATCATAACCCGCCAGTCAAACCGAGACAATCCCCCCCGCACGAAAAGACAGCCAGCTCCAAAGCTCTGCGAATCCCCTCGTTTACCCAGGAGTCCAGCATTCACCAGTCAGAATACCTTCACCTCGCAAATGCCCCGAAAATCATCGGTCCGACTCCATCTCGCCACCGCCGCACAGTCCCAGTGTTGGCCTTTGCCCGTGACTGGCAGGTTCGTCGTCGTGCGATGATGCGACTTCTCCCAACACGTGCCGCTTCCACGCAGGCCAAGTCCGCACCTTTCGGCTCGCCCGCTCCAAATGCTCCACGAACTGGACAGAGTCCTGATTCTGCTTTTCCAATTCGCTGTCACCCGACATTTCCGCGATCCTTTCGCTCTCGGCATTGATTGAATAAATCGCTTGCCACGAGTTCCAGTTCAATATACGAACATGGAAGCATCTGAATTCGAAGTTTTCCCTGCTCCGGTTTCCAATCCAAAGCACGTCCGTCTGCATCCTTTCGGGTCAGGGGGTAGCCTGAACCTAGACGCATGGAGAACAAGTCGAAGAATCGTCGCGGTCCGACGCCGACGAACGGCTCCAAATGCACCTTATCTTTCGCTTCCGTAAAACCAAGGCTGAGCGAGTCGTCATGGAACTCGGCAGCCTTGCTTTTGGGGTACGGTTCGACGAACACGACGCGCTCGATCCCGGCCGCGATGATGTGCTTGGCACAATTGTGACACGGAAAGGTGGTGCAGTACAAGGTCGCTCCACGGGCACCGCCTTGACTTCGAGCGCACGATAGCAGTGCTTCCATCTCCGCGTGAACCATGCGGCCGTATTCTGTGATGTCCGCGATCCTGCTAGCGGCCAGGGCGTCCCTCAAACTAGCCCCGTCGGCTGCATCACCAACCCTGCCGACGATATCGTCGATTATCTTCTGAAGCTCGACCTCATTTGCATCTCGGCCGCGAGTGTAGTCCCGGCCGCCCGGCGGATCCTTGATTTCTGCGCTGTCTAGGTCGTATTCTGGCCAATAAAGACCTCCCCCGTATTTAGGGCAATCATTCGCTCCCGTCGCGATGATCTCTTGCGCTCTGGCAATTACCGCGCCAACTTGACGCGATAGGTCAGCTGAACGCAGGGACGCCGAAAACGCCATGAACATCGCATATTCATCGAACGTGGGCGTCAGGTATGGCGCCCCGAAAAGAAGCGCGATGATCCTCCAGACGCTGTTTCGCAGCCGATCCTGATTCTCGTCGATGCGGACAAAGAAGTCGGACAGGTGAAAAGTGTCGCTGGTTCGTTGACCGTAAGGCAGGTGCTCGTCTTCATCTCGCTGCATCAGTTCGATGGCGTGCGGCTCCGACATGCGTTTGCTGTTAACCAGATAGGCCTTTCGCCGCTTCTCATCCGCATGCACGCCGATTAGGTAAGCCGGTCCACCAGCTGCTCGAAAGTTCCGCTGAACTGCAAAGCCATCGACAAACCTGCCCGTCGTGCCCCGGTCGCAACGCATCCCTCGTTACCTGACGCGTTGTCTGGCAACGAGTTAGACCTAAAACGCCCCTCGTTTTATCGGCTGGGCAGCGCGTACGCCATCCCCATCAACTATTTTTTAGGGGCGATACGTACCTGTGCCCGCCGATTCCGAGTTGACGCCACCGCAACCGTTGCCGTCCCCAGTCGTGCTCGGCCGAGATCGGCCGCAGCATCTTCTCGTGAATCGGATCACGCCCATGCACCACGCGGGGAAGGTGGAGCAGTTCCTCCTGGATGTCGGGGGCCAGATGGGTCAAATTCAGGATTTGCGTCATCCGCGGCTGCGTGACTTTCGCCAGCCGCGCCAGTTCGGACTGGTCGGACACCCGCCCCTCCCGCAGCAGACCGTCGAAGCGAATGGCGAGCGCCATCAGCTTGGAAATCCGGGGAATCTGCCCTTGGGGCCGGTCTGCGGCGACCGCAGGCTTGGCCTCCAGCCGTCGCCGCCGGGTCTTGTCCCGCGTGAACGCCAACTTCTGTTTTACCGTGATCATGCTGCCTCCTCCCGCTGGCGCCGTGCCAGCGACTTGATGGTGGACGGTTGAAAGGTCACCGCAATCGTGCTGTCCGCCAAGTCGTGGTCCACACGGGCCACCAGGAGCGCTAAGGTCTGGGCCTGTTCCCGCGGGCTGAGGGCATTCCACGTGGCGTCGAAGTCCCCAAACGTGGCTGCGATGTCCTGCGTGTCCAAGTGCTGGTGCCCGCGGCCTTTGCTCTCGTTTCGGACCTCGGCGAGACGTGTTTCGACGGGCAGAAAACGGGGGCAGAAAACGGGGGCAGGAACCGTTTTCACGCTTCTTGGGGCGGCCTTGGGGGCGAAGCATGCATTCCAGGCCGAGGCGGCGGACGATCTGGTCGCACCAAGTCGCCTCGCTGAACGGACTGCCGCGTTGCACGCAACGACGCAGCGCCGCCAACTCGGTCTTTTCCGGTTCACCTTTTCCGGTCCCTTTTCCGGTCCAAGGACGATTGGCTCAGCCTGTTGCCGTACCTGGGCGTCACCGCCCTGCTGCTGGCCCGGCCGAAAGCCGCGCATTGGATGGTCAACAAGACCGTCGAGAACTATTCGCTGCACCTCTCGGCGGCGCAGCGCATCCGCGATCTATCCGTCCCGGAAATTACCGCCGGTTTGAGCGGCAAGTAAACACCGCGCCTGTTCGCAAGATGGAAGCAGCAGGAAAATGCGTGTAAATGGGTGGTCTGGGTAAGCAAAGAAGACTAAAATGCCGGAGGTGGCATTTCGGATCCAATCGGGGGCTCCCATTGTGCGTAACCGTCAGAACAGGCAGTCCGCGATAGAAAGGGCGAATGGGTGCGGTGAGCGCCGCCGATAATACCCGCAGCTTCGCATCGTTCGAGAAAAAAGAAGCGAGCGGGACGGCACTAGTCCATTGGCGCTTACTTTGCAGCGGCACGGCGCGAGCCGTCCGGTACTACCGTCGGTGAACCGGGCGGCTTGCGCCGCTCCGCTAACAGAAATGCCACCAACGGTCCCAAAGTAAGTGGCATTGGGCGCTCACTTGGCGCCGGGCTGGCGCCGGACCTGGATGGGCTCCAGAAGAGATCGAGAGGAGCAAGGGCATGTTTAAGTTGCAGAAACCACGACGGCAGATCCCGGCGACGCGCGGGCGGCGGTTGGCCTTTGAGGTGCTCGAACGGCGCGAGGTCTTGAGCGGGGCCTGGAACAATGCGTGGCTGCCCGCCGACGTCACGGGCGACCAGCAGGTCGCGCCGATCGACGCCTTGTACCTGATCAACGAAATCAATGCGCGGGGGGCCCGCGTTCTGCCGACGCCGGGGCTGACCATGCAGCCCCCGCCGTACCTCGATCCTAACGACGACGGCAAGTTGTCCGCGGACGACGTGTTATACGTCATCAACGAACTGAATCACGACCCGCCCCAGGCCGAGGAGGCATTCCAGGCGCATTTCGACTTTGGCACCGCCGCCTCGCCGCTGGCCGCCGGTTTCGCGCGGGTGAACGAAGCGACGCAATATACCTTGGACATCGGTTACGGCTGGCACACCGGTAGCGTGCGCAGCGTGGACCGCGGCACGAGCGAGTCGCTGACCCGCGACTTCAACGCGACCACCGACGGGACGTTCGTTGTCGATGTGCCTCGGGGAACATACCGCGTCGATCTGATCTTTGGCGACCGGGGCACGGCCGCGCACGGTGCCGTGACGGTCTACTTGGAGGGGGGAGCCAGGGACACCGTCTCGACGTCCGCCGGCCAGGTCGTGGCGCGGGCCTATCGCGTGGACGTGGACGACGGCCAGCTGACGCTGCGGCTGCGGGACGTACTGGCCGCGGGCAACGAGGCCTGCTTGACGGCCTTGCGCGTGACCACCGACGGGTTTGTGCGTCCCGCCGCTTCCGACGCGTGGTGGCCGATGTTTCCCGAGATTCCCGGCGCGTGGTTTTCGGCGCCGACCCGGGATGGCAACGGTTTCGACGTTTACCGCCTGAACTCGCCGTATCAAGAGTCCGAAACCATCATCCGCGTTCTGCTTCCCTCGGGCTATCAGGCCGACAAGCAGTATCCGGTGGTGTACGTGTTGCCCGTGGAAGCGGGCACCGGCAGCCAGTACGGCGATGGCTTGCTGACGGTCAGGAACGCCCAGCTGCACGCGGCGTATGAAGCGATCTTCGTAGCGCCCACTTTCTCCCGCTTGCCGTGGTACAACGATCACGCCACGAACACGCAGATCTGGCAGGAGACGCATTTCCGCAAGGTCGTCGTGTCGTTCATCGAGGCTCGCTATCCCGCGAGCACGTTGGCAGATGACCGGCTGTTGCTAGGCTTCAGCAAATCCGGTTGTGGGGCGTTCTCGATACTGCTGCGGCATCCCAATGAATTCGGACGTGCTTTTGCGTTCGACTCGCCCCTGGACGCGAGCTGGAATTTCGACCATCGCAACGAGATCGTCGGGACGGAGGCCAATTTTGAGAACTATCGCGTCATGGGCTTGATCCAACAACAGGCACCGTTGCTGAAAGTCCAGCCGGCAAGGTTATTCATGATGGGATATTACTTCAGCTTCACGCGCGGAGACATGGATGACGCGGACGAACTGATGAACAGTCTGGGCATCCCGCACGGCTACATCCCGGGGCCCAAACGCGCCCACCGCTGGGACAGCGGCTGGATTGGTCAGGCCGTCGCGAATCTGCTATCCTAGTATCAACCGCGCTGGAGTTCACGCGATAGCGTTTTTTTGTGGCGGGCATGACCCGCCAGGCACGCTAAAGCGTGAACTCCAACAAGGCTCGGCACTGCGGATTTCCCAGATAATCGCACCTTTGCCGGGGACGGCGGTGAACCCCGTGGTTTGTGGTGACTTCCAACGAGGTGGTTGATGACGGATGTTACGGAACGACTAGCCGGACTGACGCCCGCCAAGCGGCAGCTGTTGGAGCAGCGGCTCCGAGGGGAATCGCGCGTGGCGGAGCCGGTCGCGATTGTGGGGCTGGCCTGCCGGCTGCCCGGCGCCCCCGACCTGGACGCCTATTGGCGGCTGATCCGCGACGGCATCGACGCGACGGGTCCGATTCCGTCGACGCGGTGGGACGTGGATGCGCTGTTCGACCCGACCGGCGAACAGCCGGGCAAGATGTCGGTCCGTTGGGCGGGGCTGGTGGACGAGGTCGACGAGTTCGACCCGCAGTTCTTCGGCATCTCGCCGCGCGAGGCCTCGCGCATGGACCCGCAGCAGCGGCTGCTGTTGGAGGTTGCCTGGGAAGCGTTGGAAGTCGCCGGCTTGGCCCCGGAACGCATGGGCGGCACGGCCACCGGCGTATTCGTGGGCATCGGCGCCACCGACTACTCCAAGATTCCCGCTCAATTCGAGGACTACTACCAGCATATCGACGCCCACGTGGGCACGGGCAACGCGCTCAGCATCGCGTCGAACCGCGTGTCGTACATCCTGGACCTTCACGGCCCGAGCCTGTCCGTAGACACGGCCTGCTCGTCGGGATTGCTGGGTGTACACTTGGCCGTGCAGAGCCTGCGCAACCGCGAATGCGACGCCGCGCTGGCGGGCGGCGTGAATCTGATCCTGTCTCCGGAGACCACGATTGCCTTCTCCAAGGCTCGGATGTTGTCCGCGGACGGCTGTTGCCGCCCGTTTGACGCCGGCGCCAACGGGTACGTCCGCGGCGAGGGGTGTGGGATCATTGTCCTGAAGCGTCTGACGGACGCGGTCCGCGACGGCGATCGCGTGCTGGCCGTGATCCGCGGCACGGCGGCGAACCAGGATGGACGCACGTCCGGGATCACCGCCCCCAGCGGACGGGCGCAACAGGCCGTGATTCGCGCGGCGCTCGCCCAAGCCGGCCTTACCACCGACCGCGTCAGCTACATCGAAGCCCACGGCACGGGCACCCCTTTGGGCGATCCGATCGAAACGCAGGCGTTGGCACAGGTGTTCCGCCGCCGCACCGACAACGATCCGCCGCTGCACGTCACTTCGGTCAAGGCGAACATCGGGCACACGGAGACCGTGTCGGGCATCGCGGGCATCATCAAGGTGGTGCTAATGCTGCAGCACCGCGCGATCCCGGCTCAATTGCACTTGCAGACCCTCAATCCGCACCTGGGTCTGGAAGGCTCCCGGCTGCAAATTCCCCGCCAGTCGATTCCTTGGCAACCTGCGGGTGCGACGCGCGTCGCGGGCGTCAGTTCCTTTGGCTTCGGCGGAACCAACACGCACGTCGTGCTGGAAGAAGCGGCACCGGCGGCCCCCGCCCCGGCCCCCGCGGCCGACCGGCCGCTGCACCTGCTGGCCTTGTCGGCCAAGACCGAAACGGCGCTGATGAAACTCGCGGCGCGTTACGCGGACTATCTGGACCGCCCGCCGCAGCCGCCGGCCGCCGACGTCTGCTACAGCGTCAACATCGGCCGTTCGCATTTCAACCACCGGGCGGTCCTGACGGCCCGGGATACCGGCGAGCTGCGGGACCGGCTGCAGGCGCTGCAGGACGGCAAGAAACCGGCGGGGGTCAAGGCCGGCCGCGCCCGGCTGGTTAGCTTGCCGAAGGTCGCCTTTCTGTTCACCGGCCAAGGCTCGCAGTATGCCGGGATGGGGCGGTCGCTGTTCGAAACGCAACCGGCGTTCCGCAAGACGCTGCAGCAGTGCGACGAAATCCTCCGCGATGTCTTAGGCCAGCCCCTGCTGCAGGTGCTGTACGGGAATGCCGGTCAGACGGCCCTGCTGGACGAGACCGCGTACACACAGCCGGCGCTGTTTGCCCTGGAGTATTCGCTGGCCAGACTCTGGCAGTCCTGGGGGATCGAGCCCAGCGTGTTGATCGGTCACAGCGTCGGCGAGTACGTCGCCGCGTGCGTGGCGGGCGTGTTCAGCCTGGAGGACGGCCTGCAGCTGATCGCCATGCGTTCCGCCTTGATGCAACAGCTGCCCCAGGACGGCTTGATGGCCGTGATCTTTGCGCCGCCTCAGCGCGTCGAACGCGAACTGGAACCGTTCCGCGATTCGGTCTCGGTGGCGGCGGCCAACGGGCCGGAGAACACGGTGATTTCCGGAGCGGCCCAGGCGATCCAGACGCTGGTGGACCAACTTTCCCGGGACGGCTTCGGCACGCAGTTGCTGACCGTTTCGCACGCCTTCCACTCGCCGCTGATGGAGCCCATGCTGGACGAGTTCCAGGCGGCGGCGAGCCGGTTCCAGTATCAGCGGCCCCAAATCCCGCTGGTTTCGAATCTGACGGGGCGGTTGATCGGCGAGGAACCGCTGGACGCCTCGTACTGGCGGCGGCACATCCGCGGCACCGTGCAGTTCGCGCAAGGCATGCGCACGCTGGCCGAACAGGAACTGCATGCGATGCTCGAAGTCGGCCCCACGGCCAGCCTGCTGGGCATGGGACGCCGCTGCGTGCCGGATCTGCAGGTGCTCTGGCTGCCGTCGCTGCGCAAGGGGCAGGAGGATTGGTCCAGCCTGCTGGCCAGCCTGTCCGATCTGTACGTGTTGGGCGCGAAAGTCGACTGGCCGGGTTTCGACCGCGACTACCCCCGGCAACGGCTGAGCATGCCGACATATCCGTTCGAGCGCGAGCGGTACTGGTTCGAGCCCTCCAAGTCGCCAAGCCGCACGCCGGTGGCCGTCCAGGGTTCCGTGCTGCACCCGCTGCTGGGCAACCGCGTCCCGTCGGCCTTGCCGACCCAACTGTTTGCGGCGCGGCTAAGCTGCCACTGGCCCAGGTATCTGATCGATCACCAGGTCCAGGGATCGCCAGTCTTTCCGGCCGCGGGTTACGTGGAACAGGCGCTGGCGGCGGCCGAGCAGGTGTTCGGTCCGGGCCCGCATGTGCTGGAGAACCTGTCGATCCAGCACGCCATGTTCCTGCCGGAGAGCATCGCGCGGGCGGTGCAGACCGCCGTGTCGCCCGAGTCGGGCGGCGCATGTTCCCTGGAAACGTACAGCATGCCAGCCGAGGGTGAAACGGATCAGGCACGCTGGTCGCTTCACGCCGCGGGTGCCGTGCGCCGCGGGCAGACGGTACCACCTGCCGACGTGACCGAGGTCGATTTGGACGAGGTGCGCAGCCGCGCCGTCAAGACGCACACGCACGACGAGTTCTATCAGGACATCATGCCGAATCGAGGCTTGGTCTACGGGCCGACGTTCCAATCGATCCAAAACGTGTACCACACTCCAGTCGATGCGGTGGCCGAGGTCCGCTTGCCGGCCGAGGTGCAGGGCGAGCTGGCCGGCTATTACTTGCACCCGGCGTTGGGGGACGCCATGTTCCAGGTATCCTCCGGCATGATTCCGCTGGAGGAGGACGGGTCCTACAGTCCGTATACCTATATGCCGATGGGCGCTCGTCGGATTCGCGTGCTGGCCCCGCCGTGCGAACGCATGCACGGCTACTCCGTGCGCCGCTCGCTGGACCACCGCCCCAGCCCGGAATCTGTCGAGGGAGACGTGCTGCTGGTCGATGACCAGGGGCGGGTTCTGGTCGAGATGCTGGGCGTCCGCCTCCAACGCGTCGGCCGGGGCCGGACAGCTCAGCGGGAAAGCGATGTCCAGCAGTGGCTGTACCAGGTGGGCTGGCAGCCGGCGGCACTAACACCTCAGCCACCGACGACGCGGACGGGGCGTTGGCTGATCTTTGCCGACGAACAAGGCGTCGCCCGGCAGCTGGCGTCCGGCTTGCGACAGGCGACCGGCCAAGCATGCATTCTCGTGCGGCCCGGCGACGGGTTTCGCAAGTTGCCGAGCAGTGATGATCGCGAGCACAACGTGTACCACATCGATCCGCGGGCCGCGGGCGACTATGAGCGTTTGTTGACGGACACGTTTGGCGAAGAGAATGCGGTTTGCGCCGGTGTGGTCCACTTGTGGAGCCTGGACATCGCCGATCCGGACGACGCAACTCCGGCGGCGTGGGCCGACATGCGCCGCTTGGGCTGCGGCAGCGTCCTGCGACTGGTTCGCCAATTGGTCCGGTTTCATTTCGAGAAGATGCCCGGATTATGGTTAGCCACGCAAGGTGCTCAGGCCGTCACGGACGAGCAAGCTGGCATCGCAGCCGCGCAATCTCTGGTGTGGGGTCTGGGCCGCGTGGCGGAGTTGGAGCATCCGGAGTTGGCCTGCCGCCTGGTGGACTTCGATCCCGCCGCGGACACGGCCACCGTCGCGGCCCAACTGCAGCAGGATTTGGCAAACCCGGATGCGAACGACCAGGTGGCCTACCGGGGCGATCAGCGGCTGGCCGCCAGGTTGCGGCGCGCCGCCGACGTTCTGGCGGACGCGGCGCCGGCGGAAAACGCGGGCCGATTAGCGGTCCCCGCGACCGGTCCCTTCCGATTGCGGTTGGGTGCGGCCGGCAGTTTCGATGCCCTGCGTTACGAGTCATGCGCGCGCCCGTCGCCGCAACCGGGTCAGGTCGAAGTCCGCGTCCACGCCACCGGTTTGAATTTCAGCGACGTGCTGAAAGCGATGGGATTGTACCCCGGCATCACGGACGAGATTGTGCCGCTGGGCATCGAATGCGCCGGTGTGGTGACGGCCGTGGGCCCGGGCGTCAAGCGGTTCCGCGTGGGTGACGAGGTGTTGGGAGTCGTGCCGTACAGCCTCGCTTCGCACGCCGTGACCGCCGAATACGCGCTGATGCCCAAACCGCCGCGCGTCACCGCCGCGGAAGCCGCCACGATCCCGATCACGTTCCTGACGGCCTACTATGGCATGGTCCGGCTGGCCCAGTTGCAGCCCGGCGAGCGGGTGCTGATTCATGCCGCCGCCGGCGGTGTCGGACTGGCGGCGATCCAGATCGCACAGCAGATCGGGGCCGAAGTTTTCGCTACGGCGGGCAGCGACGCCAAACGCGACTTTCTGCGTTCGCTGGGCGTCCAGCACGTGTTCAGCTCGCGGACGCTCGATTTTGCCGACGAAATCCTCCAGGCCACGGACCGGCAAGGCGTCGATGTCGTGCTGAATTCGCTGCCCGGCGACGCGATCGGCAAGAGCCTGTCGCTGCTGCGGGCCTACGGGCGGTTCTTGGAGATCGGCAAGACGGACATCTATCAGAACCGCATGATCGGGCTGCTGCCGTTCCAAGACAATCTCTCGTACTTTGCCATCGACCTGGACCGCTTGTTGCGCCAGCGCCCGGACACCGTGCGCGCCTTGTTCGCCGAAGTGATGCAGCAGGTCGAAAGCGGCGTCTACCGGCCGCTGCCGTTGACCGAGTTCGCCGCGGAGCAGACGGCCGAGGCTTTCCGGTACATGGCCCAGCGCAAGAACATCGGCAAAGTGGTCGTGACGATCGGCCGTGCTGCAGCGGACCAGCCGGAGGCCGCCGGCGAACCGGCAGCGGCCGATGGCAGCGCGCAGCCCTGCGGTACAGCAGCGGGAATCATTCGTCCGGAGGCAACCTACCTGGTCACCGGCGGGTTCGGCGCGCTGGGACAGCATCTGGCTCACTGGCTGAGCGCCCAGGGCGCGTCGCACTTGGCCTTGCTTTCCCGCCGGGCGCCGGCGGGTCCGGTCGCCGCCAAGCTGGACGAGTTGCGGGCGCGAGGCACCCACGTGGCGGTGCTGTGCGGCGACGTGGCGGAGCGCACGTCGCTGGCCAAGGCGTTAGCACAGATTCCCGCCGATTTCCCGCCGTTGCGGGGCGTGATCCACGCGGCGGGCGTGCTGGCGGATGGTCTCCTGTTCGACATGAGCCTCGAACAGTTCGACCGGCCGCTGGCTCCCAAAGTCCAGGGAGCCTGGAACCTGCACAGCCTGACGCGGGACATGCCGCTGGACTTCTTCGTCATGTTCTCGTCCGTGGCCAGCGTCCTGGGCTCGCCGGGTCAAGCCAACTATGCCGCGGGCAACGCGTTTCTGGACGCGCTGGCGGCCTGGCGGCGAAGCCAAGGTCTGCCGGCGGTGAGCGTCAATTGGGGGCCCTGGGCCGAATCGGGAATGGCGGCCGAAGCCGGCCGCGCGGATCAGATCCAGTCGCGCGGCATGGACTTGCTGCCGCCGCAGCCCGCGCTCGAGCTGTTGAAAACGCTGCTCGGCCGAGCCCCCGCCAACGTGGCGGTGATGGACGCCCACTGGTCCGCGATGCTGCGGCGGATGGGCGGACGCATCCCGCCGCTGTTGAACGAGATCGCCGAACACGAGGCCGCCGACGAGCAGAAACCGGCGACGGACGGCGTCGATCACGCCTTTCGCCAACAGTTGTTGGCCGTCGACATGGACCGTCGGTCGGCCCTGCTGCGCGAGTACTTTGCCGACGAGTTGTGCCGGATCATGGGAATCGAGCGGTCGCAACTGGACCTCGAACAGCCGCTGAACGAGATCGGCATGGATTCGCTGCTGGCGATGGAATTGAAGACGAACCTGGAAATGCGGCTGGCGTTCAGCCTGCCGATGGCCGCGTTCCTGGAACGTCCCAGCGTTTCGACGCTGGCGGCCCACGCGGCCCGGGCGATTTCCGCGGGCGGTGCGGAGGGAGACACGGCGCACGAACAACCGGCTGCCGCTGCTGCGGTGTGGTCGCCCCTGGTGACCTTGCAGCCGGCCGGCGACGGGCCGCCGGTGTTCTGCCTGCATCCGTTGGGCGGCGATGTCAACTGCTATCGCGATCTGGCCCGCAACCTGCGCGGGCACCCCGTCCATGCCTTGCGGGGCCGCGGCAACGAAGGCCGGCTGCCGCCGCACGCGTCGCTGGCGGAAATGATACAGGCCTATGTCGAAGTCGTCAGGTCGGTTCAGCCTCATGGGCCATATCACTTGGCCAGCTGGTCGGCCGGAGGGATTTTCTCCTACGAGTTGGCCCGCATGCTCCGCGAGCAAGGCGAACAGGTCGGCTTGCTGATGCTGTTTGATACACCGCTGCCGTCGATCTACCAGCGTGTCAACGTCGACGACGACGTCAACTTCCTGTTCGATCTGGCACGTTTTGCCAATTGGTTTTCCGGATCGGAGATCGACGCCGAAAACCTGCCGTACGAACACCTGCGAAGTCTGGACGAAGCCGCCCGCTGGGAGTTTGCTTTCCAGATTGCCAAGACGCACGGCGCCGTGCCGCCGGACAGCTCGCCGGACCACATCCGTTGCGTGGTGCAAGCGGCCCAGCGGCACGCGACCATGATCCTGAACTATCCGATTGCTCCGTTCGACCAGACCGTACACCTGGTCCGTCCGGAGCAGCCGGATGTCCTGAGCCACATGACCGGCCAGACGTTGGAGCCGGACCTGGGCTGGGGCGAACTGTTGGGCGATCGGCTGCGGCTGCACCAATCGCCGGGCGATCATTTCAGCATGATCAACGGCGCGCAGGCGGTACGGCTGGCGGAACTCGTGTCTGCATGCATCGGAGTAGAATCCTGAGATGTTGGATTTGCCCATCAAGTACACGTATCTGTGGCTACGCGTGCAGGAGTTGAAGCGGTTTGTCGCGGCCGCCCAGCGCTCGCGCCAGATTCAATTGGATGTGTTGTTGAGTAAGCTGCGGCGCAACGCCACGAGCGCCTTCGGCCGCGACCATGGCTTTGCGGAGATTCGCACCGTGAGCGACTTCCGTCGTCAGGTGCCGGTCACTGACTATGCCTACTACCGCTCCTACATCGAGCGGCTGAAGCAGGGCGAGATCACCGCCATGTTCAGCCCGCAGACCAAACTGCTGATGCTCGCTTTGACGTCCGGCACGACGGACAAGTGCAAGTTTGTGCCCATCACGCAAGAGTTCTTCGACGAGTATCGACACGGCTGGAACCTCTGGGGCTTTGGCACCTACCGCGATCATCTCGACCTGGTGCGCAAGAAGACGATCAAGCTGGGCAGCAACTGGCGGCAGTTCTGCACGGAGGCCGGTACCCCCTGCGGCGCCATCAGCGGATTGGTCGCCGAGACCGCCCCCTGGATCGCGCGCGGCCGTTTCGTGCTGCCCAGCGACGTGTACTCGATCGACGATTCGTCCTTGAAGCACTACACCGCCCTGCGGCTGTCCGTCGCCAATCCGCACGTCGGAATGGTCGCGACCGCCAATCCCAGCACGCTGATCGAGTTTGCCCGGCTGGCCGATGCCCGGCGCGAATCCCTGATTCGCGACATCCACGACGGAACCCTGAACCGGGAGGGCGAATTGCCGGCGGCGGTGCGCGGGGCCCTGCAGCCCGCAATCCGGCGACGGGACCGCTTCCGGGCTCGGGAGCTGGAACAGATCGCGGCCCGGACCGGGACGCTCTATCCGCAAGACATCTGGCCGGAGCTGTCCGTGCTGGCCGTTTGGATGGGCGGCTCCGCATCCGTCTACCTGCCGCAACTGAAGCAGTACTACGGCAGCCCCGCGCTCCGCGATCACGGCTTGAACGCCAGCGAAGCCCGGATGACCATGCCGCTGCAGGACGGCACCAGCGCGGGAATCGTCGAGTTCGTACACCATTTCTTCGAGTTCATCCCGGTCGCCGAACACGATTCGCCAAATCCCGTCGTGCTGGAAGCCCACGAACTGGAAGAGGGCCGGGATTACTACATCCTGCTCACGACCTCCGCCGGCTTCTACCGCTACGACATCCATGACGTGGTTCGCTGTGTGGGCTTCGAAGGCGAAGCTCCCCTGCTGACGTTCCTCAACAAGGGCGCCCATTTTTCGAGTATCACCGGCGAGAAGTTGAGCGAGTTCCAGGTGGTTTCCGCCGTCCGCCAGGGGGCGCAGGATCTGCAGCTGGAAATCGGGGAATTCAGCGTCGCCCCCGTGATGGACGAACGGCCGGGTTACGTGCTGCTGGTGGAAGCGGTTTTGGACGAGACGCAACAGGGACGACTCGCTGAATCCGTTGATAAGAATTTGGAACAGTTGAACTGCGAGTACGCGGAAAAACGGCGCACGGGGCGGTTGAACCCGCTCGCGATCCGGCGCATTCCTGCCGGAACCTGGCGCGCGCTGCGCGGCGAACGCACGGCGGCGCGGGGCAACTTCGAGGAGTACAAGCATCCGTGCCTGGTGGGCGACCTCGGTTTCGTCGATCGGCTGCTGAGCCGGCCGGCGCAGGGCTCGTGAAATCCGGGCTCAGACGTACAGAATTCAATTTTCGAGTCTGACCTACCATGCGTGTTGTCGCCCTCACCGCCTACATCGTCCAACTGCCGCTCCGCCGGGAGATCAAGCACGCCTCGGCGACGCGGCGGGACAGCGCCAACCTGCTGATCCGCTGCCGCCTGAATGACGGCACGGAGGGCTGGGGCGAAGGCGTCCCGCGGTCTTATGTGACCGGCGAAACGCCTGAGGGCGGCCTGCAACAACTGGCCGCCACGCCGCTCCTCCGGCAACTCAACCGCGACTGCGTTACCTGGCCCGACGTGATTCAGTTGTGCGGCGAGTTTCAGCCGTGCATCGACGAATCCGACCCGCGCGGCAACCGCGCCAATGCGTTGCGGTGCGCGGTCGAATTGAGCATTCTGGACGCCTTTGGACGCTGTTTCGGCCAGCCCGTCAGCGAAGTCGTCCAGCACTACGCCCCGGCGCGGACCGTCTACGCGCCGCAGGATCGCGTCCGCTACTCGACCACGATTACCGCCGAAGCTCCCGCACAGGAACGCCTTAGCGCGCTCAAGATGCGGCTGTACGGCTTCCGGCAGTGCAAGGTCAAAGTCGGCGTTGCCGGAGCAGACGATGCCCGGCGATTGCGCCGGATTCGTTTCTGGATCGGCCGCCGGATGGACTTGCGGTTGGACGCTAACGAAGCCTGGCGAGCCGACAATTTGCCGCACAAGATCGAGCCGCTGCTCCGCTATCGGATCAGCTGCCTCGAGCAACCCGTTCCGCACGCGCAGCTGCAGTCACTGTCCGCGCTGCGGCGGCGTTTGGCTGTCCCGATCATGTTGGACGAGTCCCTGACCAGCATGGACGACGCCCAGCGGGCAATCGCGTTGGAGGCCTGCGACCTGTTCAACATCCGGCTGTCCAAGTGCGGCGGTTTTCTGGCCAGCCTGCAGTTGGCGGCGTTGGCCCACGCCTCCGGCCTGGGATACCAATTGGGCTGCCATCCGGGCGAAACGGGCATCCTGTCCGCAGCGGGGCGGCATTGGGCCGCCAGTGTCGGTGGTATCCGGTACCTGGAGGGTTCTTACGATCGGCACTTGCTGCGGGAACTGGTGACCTGCGAGGACATCACGTTCGGGTACGGCGGACGAGCGCCGGCGTTGCGGCGTCCCGGACTGGGGGTGACGATCAACCCCGACGTCCTGGCGCGATTGAAAACGGACGAAGCCACGTGGCGCTGGGGTTAGGCGAATTCTCGCGAGGTGGAATGCGGGATGCGGTGGTACGAGTACTGGCGCCTCACTTCCGTCAGCGAGGAAAATTCCGCACCGGCCCCAGCTCGTCAGGTCCGCGAGGCACGAGGATAGCAACGAGCCGCTCTTGGTCATCCAAGGCCGTCATCTCGCCCGCGTCCAACTTCCAACGATTCCTGACGGGCAGGCCGTTGACCACTCGACGCGCTTCCTCGTCGGTCAGTTGGACCGACGGCAAGCAACCGACCGCGAGACGTGGCGGAAGCAAATGGCCTGCGATGGTGGCGGATGTTAATTGATCCAGGGCGATGGCCTCCGCGATGCGAAACTCGCCGATCGCCGTCCGCACCAGGGCCGACATCACGGCAGCCGTGCCGAACGACTGGGCGATGTCGCGGCCCAGCGAACGGATGTAAGTTCCGGAGCCGCAGTTGACTTCGAGTTCCAACGCCGGGTATTCGTACCGCACAACCGTCAGGCGATGGATGTCGATCGGCCGAGATTGGAGTTCGACCGGCTCGCCGCGCCGCGCCAGGTCGTACGCGCGTCGGCCTTGGACCTTGAGCGCCGAAAAGGCGGGCGGCTGTTGCTGGATCGTGCCGAGGAACGCCGGCAACGCGGCTTCGATTTCCTGCCGCGTCGGCTGCGGCGGGTGGTCCAGTTCGACGACGTTGCCTTCGATGTCCTCGGTGTCGCTGGCCCGGCCCAGTAAGAACGTGCCGACGTAGGTCTTCGGCATCCGCTGGACGTATTCCACCAGCCGCGTCGCCGGCCCCAAGGCCACGACGAGCACCCCCGTGGCCAACGGATCCAGCGTCCCCGCATGTCCGGCCTTGACGCCGCGCAGCAACCGCTGCACGCGGTTCACCACGTCGCGCGAAGTCACGTGCGGGGGTTTGTCAATGTTGAGCAGTCCAAACATGGGAACCCTTCAGGTAGTCTGAGGCTGAGTCTCTTTTGCGGACTCGTGCGTCGTCAAGACTAAAAAGTGGGGTAAGCATCCTGCTTGCCATTCGATTCATCGCGTCAAACGCAAGCTGGAAGCTTACGCCACCGCATCGGTTACCCCAAGTTTAAGCCTTGACGGCGCAGCAGCTGTGTCGGGCCGTCATGCCGCTACCTGGCCACCGTCGGCGTTTGCGACAGGTAGGCGGCCAGTTCCACACGTTTGCGCTGGCGCCAGACGCGATTCAGTTCACCCAACTCGAACCGCCGCGCAGACAAGTGCGGGCTGTAGAAGGGGTCCCGCTGCAACTGGTCTCTCCACTGTTCGATCATCAGGTGACGATGGTCGAGCTTGGTCCGGCGCGTCTTGCTGGAGTAATGAAAGGCGGTCACGTGCGGCGTGTACACAAGCCGCCAGCCTGCCTGCCGCAGCCGCAGGCACAAGTCGGTATCGTTGAAGTCTTCCGGGTACTTGACGTCGAAACCGCCAAGCGCGTCAAACGCCGAACGGCGGACCAGCAACAGCGCGCCGGTCAGGCACGAGACCTCCTGCAGGCAGCGCAGGCGGCCGCAGTAGCCCAGGGCGTCGTGCGGCAGGTCGACGTGCCCGTGGCGTCCCGTCCGGCCCATGCCAAAGAAGATGCCGGCATGCTGCACGGTTCCATCCGGATAGTACAGCAGGGGGCCGATTGCAGCGATCCGTTCATCCAGTTGGAGCGTAGCTACCAGTTGCTCCAGCCAACCGTCGCAGAAGCCGTCGATGTCGTTGTTCAGCAGCAGCACCAGTTCGCCATCCGTGACGCCGACGGCCCGGTTGTTCATGTCCGCAAAATTGAAACGTCCCGCGTAGGGCATCACCCGGAGCACGCCTTGGGCGGTCTGCTCCGCCAGGTAGTCTCTCAGTTCCGGCTCGTCCGACTGGTGATCGATGACCACGATTTCGTAGGCCCTGTAGTGTGTCGCGGCCCGCAGCGATGTGACGCAGGCCTTGACCAGCGCCGCGGCATTCCGCGTAGGGATGATAATGGACACCTTGGGACACGCCCGCGGCTCGAAGCGGAATTCGTGCAGCCGCGAGTCCTGCCCGTGGACGCGCACCTGGCCCGGAATCCCGCGGCGGGCCAAGGCGGCGCTGACCGATTCCCGCTGCCGTTCCGCCAATTGACGCGCCGGCGGCGAACTGGGGTCCATTGGCGAGCGGAACCAGAGGACATGCGGAATGTGTTGAACGTCCTCCGGTTGGGCGTTCTCCGCCACGCGCAGCGCCACGTCGTACAGCCTGTCGCCGCCGTTGTTTTCCGCCCGGCTCAAGGCGTTCAGCAACAGGTCCCGGCGATAGAAGCTGAACGATCCGGTGAAAAAGCGGGCCCACAAGTACAGCTGGGAGAAGTCCGGCTTGTAGTGGAAATCCACGATCTCGCCGTTCTCCGTCAGGGTGGCTTCGTCGGCATACAGCCACGCGGCGCCGGGGTGCCGATCCAGGATGGCTGCGATCCAAGCCAGCGCATCATCGGCCAGCACCTCGTCCCCGGCGATCAGGCCGATATGCGAGGCGCTACAGTCCGCCACGCAGGCCCGCATTGCCGCGGCGACGTTCCCGGCGAAATCGTCGCACAGGCGGACACGTCCCCTGTCGGCGGACAGTCCGCAACGCTGTAGGATGTCTTGTAGTCCCGGACCATCGCCGGCCTTGCCGACCAACTCGAGCCGCCAATTCGGGTACTGCTGGGCAGCAAGCGACTGGATGCACCGCTGCAGCTTTGGCGCGTCCAGCGACTCCACCGTGCCGACCACGACCAACGGCTCCCGAGGGCCGAGCTGCGCTAGCAGCCGAGGCAGATTCACTCGGGCCGCCTGCCACCGGATCCCGGCCGCTTGGACCGCGGACCGCAGCTTGTAACGCCAATCCCGGACGCGGAATTCGACCGACTTCAGCCACCGGCGCAGAGACGTCTTATCTCGTGCCGGCAAGGCAGTGACCGATTCGGACATACCAACTCCTTACGCAGTCCACCGACGAAGGCATACGACTTGTGCTCATCGATCATACCCGCCAATCATGCTACGCCGCAAGCGTCTGACGGTCGCGGTCCGTTTCGAGTCCGTCGTCTGCTGGATTTCTCGGCGTAGGACGGCCGCTTCTTCGGCCCTGCCGGTTTCTTCGTACAGCATGGCGAGCCGG
Organism: uncultured Pirellulaceae bacterium; assembly: GCA_964645045.1. Taxonomy (GTDB): domain Bacteria; phylum Planctomycetota; class Planctomycetia; order Pirellulales; family Pirellulaceae; genus Anammoximicrobium. Next base: position 55,794 of record CAZXYZ010000043.1, read on the forward strand.
TCCAGCAGATCGGCGCGGTTTTCCACATCGGGCGTGGTGAGTCCTTCCTTGAGGATCTGCTCGGCTCGTACGGCATCCTTGTTGCGCTGGGCCAAAAACAGCCAATGGCTGTCCGACCACGCGATCCAACCGCCACCCCACTGCGGGCACCCGTCTAACCAGTGGCGGAAAAGGCCGTCGCCTGTTTCGCGGTTACCCAACTCGAAATGCGACTGCGCCAATGCCGTCTGGAAGTTGTCTATGGGCAACCAGCCGCCGGAAAACCGCGCCAGGATCGTTTCACAAAAGGCGATCTGCTCGCGGAAGATCACCTCTCTCCCGACGAGCGGCGAGGATCTCGTTCGGCATGACGTTGGACGCCGTTCGTGGCCGTCTGGCCTGAGCCACTCGCGGGCAAGCCACGAGGATTTCGCACGCGACGGTGACGAGGCGACGCCAAAAACTCGTTACTCGGCTGCATCGGTCTGATCAGATCCGGATTGTCGATTCGTCCCTGGATGGCAATAATGGCCGGGATGATGCCCTTTTGCCCTTGGTGACGGCGGCTTTTGACTGCGGTTCCAGCCACGGCGGAGTGTGGCGGCTACTTGGAAGGGAGTCTCGATGGTCCGATCGCTTGTTGGTTGCTTCGCAGTTCTTGCGGTCTTGTTGGGCACCGTCCAAGCGGTTCGAGCCGAGGTGACGCCGGACGACGTGCGGGATGCCATTGCGACGGGGGTGCGATTTCTTAAGAGCCAGCAGTTGAAGGACCGCGGCAACTGGCCGGATCGAGTGGGGTATCCGGGCGGGGTGACGGCCCTGTGTACGCTGGCCCTGCTGGAATCCGGCGAGCCGCGGAATTCCCCGGCCATGGAAAAGGCGATGGCCTATTTGCGGCAACTGGGCGAGCCGCAAGCGGTCTATGTGACCGCGCTGCAGACGATGGTCTTTTGTACGGCTGAGCCGAAAAAGGACATGCTGCTGATTCAGCGGAACGCCGATTGGCTGGCGCGGGCACAAATCATGCAGGGCGAACGGGCCGGGGCGTGGACCTATTTTTCGGTGGCCGACACGCAGGCCCGGGGCGACAACTCGAATTCGCAATTCGCCCTGTTGGGCTTGCACGAGGCCGAACAGGTGGGCATCAAGGTCGACGACGCGACCTGGCAGCGGGCGCTGGATTACTGGCTCAGCTGCCAGCGGGCGGACGGGGCTTGGAGCTACTACAAAGCGCTGAAGGACCAGCCGGAGGCGGCCCCGACCGGCAGCATGACGTGCGCCGGGATCGGGGCGATGGTGATTTCCCAAGGGCGGCTCAGCGAAGGGGACGCACGCGTCGTGGAAGGCACGATCCGCTGCTGTTGCGGGCAGACGGATGACGACCAGTTGCAGCGGGCCCTGGAATGGCTGGGCGGCAAGTTTACCGTCAACGCCAACCCCAGTCCGGCCGGCTTCGGCGGGATCAACTTGGGCCGCTCGGGTTTGTTTTACTACCTGTACGGCGTGGAACGCGTCGGCCGCTTGACCGGCCGCCGTTTCCTGGGCAAGCACGACTGGTACCGGCAAGGCGCCGAGATGCTGGTGCAGCAGCAGGACAAGCTGTCCGGCTTCTGGCGCGGCGATGGCAGCGGTGAAGATAATCCGCTGATCGCCACGTCGTTCGCGCTGCTGTTCCTGTCCAAGGGCCGCCGGCCGGTGGCGATCTCCAAGTTGCAGCACGGCTACACCAACGACTGGGACTTGCACCGTAGCGGCGTCCACAACCTGATCCGGCACGTGGAACCGCTGTGGCGGCAGAAGCTCACCTGGCAGACGATTGACGCCCGGGCCGCCAGCGTCGAAGATCTGTTGGAATCGCCGGTCCTGTTCCTCAGCGGCCGGGAGGCGTTGGAGTTGACGGTCGAACAGAAACAGAACCTCAAGCAGTACGTCGCTCAAGGCGGGTTTATCTTTGCCGAAGCGTGCTGTGATGGCGAAAAATTCGACCAGGCGTTCCGGCAGCTGATGAAGGAGCTGTTTCCCGACAGCGCGTTGCGGCTGCTGCCCCCGGAACACGTGATCTGGTTCGCCCAGGAGCGGGTTGCGCCCGACCACATGCGGCCGCTGTACGGCATCGACGCCTGTTGCCGGACCAGCGTCGTCTATTGCCCGAAGGATCTCTCGTGCCTGTGGGAGCTGAGCCGCGGCGGACGCGACACCGGTTATCCGCAGGCGGTCAAGGACGAGATTAAAGCCGGCTTGGCGATCGGCGCCAACGTGCTGGCTTATGCGACGAATCGGCAACTAAAAGACAAACTCGAACGCCCGCGGATCTCGACGCAGGGCGACCCGAACGAGAACGTGTCGCGCGGCGTGCTGGTGATTCCCAAGCTGGTTCACGGCGGGGGCAGCGACGAAGCGGCCAACGCGCTGCCTCGGCTGCTGGGCGTGCTGCGCACGGAGGTTGGTTTACGAGTCGCTGCGGAACCGCTGCACGTGTCCACGGACGATCCCCAACTGCTCGACCACGCGGTGGCCTTTATTCACGGCCGGCGGGATTTTCGCTTCAGCGAGAGACAGCGGAAGGCGTTGGCGACTTATCTGCGCCGCGGCGGCTTCCTGTTCGGCGACGCGATTTGCGCCAACACGCAGTTTGCGGATGCTCTGCGGCGCGAGATCAAAGCCGCGTTGCCCGAGGCCGAATTCGTCCGGTTGCCGGAAAACCATCCCCTCTTCACCCAGCAATACCGGGGATACGATCTGTCGACGGTCACGCTGCGCGACCCCCAAGTCCGCACGGCGAACGACCCGCTGAACGCCCGGCAGATGCAGATCAAGCCGCTGCTGGAGGGCGTCCAACTGGAGGGCCGGCTTGCGGTCGTGTTCTCGCCCTATGATATTAGTTGTGCAATGGAAAACGCCGCATCGCTGGACTGTAAAGGGTACGTTCCCGCGGATGCGGCCCGGCTGGTCGTCAATATCGTGATGTTCGCGTTGCAGCAGTGAACAAAGTCGAAAAGTGCAAGAGTCGAAGAGTCGAAGAGTGCAAAGGCTGGATCGATGCAAGCGTTGATTTTGGTCGACATCCAAAATGATTTCCTGCCGGGCGGGGCTTTGGCGGTGCCGGCGGGGAACGAAGTGGTTGCGGTGGCGAACCGATTGATGGATTGCTTTCCGTTGATCGTCGCCACGCAGGACTGGCATCCGGCGGACCACGGCAGTTTTGCCAGTCAGCATCCGGGGCGTCAGGCGGGTGAGGTGATCCAACTGCATGGCATTCCGCAGATCCTTTGGCCGGATCATTGCGTGCAGGGAACTGAGGGCGCTGAATTCGCTCCGGGATTTGCCGTCGAACGGGTGCAGCAGATTTTTCACAAAGGCGTGGACCGCGACATTGACAGTTACAGCGGCTTTTTCGACAACCGACGGCTCCGGTCCACGGGACTGGGCGAGTTCCTTCGGGAACGCGGAGCCACCGAGATCGCCATCGCGGGCTTGGCTACCGACTATTGCGTCAAGTTTTCGGTCCTGGACGCCGTTCAACTAGGCTTCCGCGTCCGCGTGATCGAAGACGGTTGCCGAGGCGTGGAGTTGCAGCCCGGCGACTCGGCTCGAGCGCTGCAGGAAATGCAAGACGCCGGGGCACGAATTGTGGCGAGTCTGGACTCGGCGTGGTAGAGATCTCCGAGCGAACCTCAATCCCAAGTGGCGAACGGCTAGAGTAAGCCCGCCGGTTTTCCGCACGGCCGCATGTTTGCACGAGGGGTTGACCATCTCACGTTCTGTGAAATCCGCTGACGGAAGGCGTTGGGTCCGCAAAGACGATACACCGGTGGGCTTACGCCTCACCGTTCGCCAGATTTCTGCATCGTTTGGGGAGATTCTCGCCCCCCGGCTCTCGACTCAGGACCCTGGACTTTGGACTGAACTACGCCCCTTGCGGGTTGCCGCCCGTTCGGATAATCTTCTCGACGTTTGTTGTGTCGTAGAAAGAACTTCCGTCTACAACGGTTTGTTTGTCAGCTAAGACGGCATCTGGTAGACTCGCCGCTGGTTGCTAAACTACTTGGGTTCGCGGTCTTACCGTCAGGGGTGGTTGAGGATTCCTGCCGATGGACAGATTTCGTTTTCCAAACTGGACGAACAAGCTGGTCGTCGTCCTTCTGGCTTCCGTGCTGCTCGGACTTGGTTACATCGGGGCGGTGGGAGCTTACGGGACGGCGGCGGGTACGATCCAAGTCGGTTACTCGCCGCAGCAGCCGGTGCCGTTCAGTCATAAGCTGCATGCCGGCAAGCTGAAGATGGATTGCCGTTACTGCCACAACACCGTGGATCAGGCAGCCCATGCGGCGATCCCACCGACAGCCACTTGTGTTAACTGCCACAGCGCTGCCGCGACGGACGGTTCGGTGCCGGTCGCGGCCATTTTCTCGAAGAGTCCCAAGCTGCAGCCGGTCCGCGAGTCGCAAGTGACGGGCAATCCGATTCCCTGGGTCCGCGTACACAATTTGGCCGATTTTGTGTACTTCAATCATGCGGCGCACGTGAATCGGGGCGTCAGCTGTGTGTCGTGTCACGGCCGGATCGACAAGATGGATCAGGTCTATCAGGCCCAGCCGCTGACGATGAAGTGGTGCCTCGACTGCCACCGCAACCCGGACCCGCACTTACGCCCGTTGGACCACATCACCCAGCTGGATTGGCAGCCCGATCAGGACCCCGCCATCGTGGGCGCGGAGGTCCGCAGCAAACTGAAAATCAATCCCTCGACCAACTGTTCCACGTGTCACCGATGATGGCAAGCAGCACTGGGAAGCGATACTGGCGGAGTCTGAGCGAACTGGAGAACGCGCCGGAGTTTGAAGAATTCCTGCAGCGCGAGTTCCCGGTAGCGGCTGCCGAGTTCCCCGACGGCATTTCGCGGCGCCGCTGGCTGCAGCTAATGGCCGCTTCGCTGGCTTTCGGCGGCCTGGCGGGGTGCCGGTATCGCGAAGAGAAGATCGCGCCGTTGGCCAAGCGGCCCGAAGACTGGGTTCCGGGCAAGCCGCAACGGTACGCCACCTCGATCGAACTGGCCGGTGCGACGCGGCACTTGTTGGTGACCTGCTACGATGGGCGGCCGATCAAGGTCGAAGGCAATCCGGACCATCCGTACAGTTTGGGAGCGACGGATATGTACTCCCAGGCGTGCGTCTTGGATCTGTACGATCCGGACCGCTGCGGGGACGTGCGGCAGCGTGACCAGGGGCAAGCGTTCACGAAAACGTGGGACGATTTCGCCGCGTTCGCGGCCATGCATTTTCAAGCTCAGAACGATCAAGGCGGCGAAGGGCTGTGCGTGCTGCTCGAGCCGACCGAATCGGCCGCAGTCCACGGGCAGTTGTCGGCCCTCAAGGCGGCGTTTCCAAAGGCGGAACTGTTTCGTTATGCTCCGCTGGACCGGGATAACGAACGCCGCGGGGCGGAATTGGCGTTCGGCAAAGCCGTCCGCACGCATCTGAGCCTGGACACGGCGCAGATCATCGTCTGCCTGGACGCCGACCTGCTGGGCGATCATCCGGCGTCGTTGCGTTTGGCTCGCCAGTTCGCCGACGGTCGAGACGTGGCGAGCGCGGCGGATCCGAAGTCCAGCCGCATGAACCGGCTGTACGTGGCGGAAAGCCAGTACTCGACGACCGGCGCGATGGCCGACCACCGGCTGGCCGTGCGGTCGACGGACATCGCAGCGCTGGCCGCGGACCTGGAGAAACGCATCCGCGCGATGCTGGACGCTGGCAAAGTCCAGAATCCGGCTGCTGAAGGATCTCGCCGGGATCGCGTCCTGCAGGCCATGGCTGCCGACCTGTTCGAGCATCGGGGGACCGGCATGATCGCGGTCGGGCCGCGGCAGTCCGCCGAGGTTCACGCCCAAGTCCACCGTTTGAACGGGCTGCTGGGCAACGCCGGCAAGACCGTCACCTACACGGATGAACCGGCTGCGGGCTACGCGGCTCCGTGCGGCGATCTAGCCGACTTGGCCAAGCGGATGCAGGCCGGCAGCGTCAAGACGCTGCTGATCCTGGGGGGAAACCCCGTGTATGACGCGCCGGCGGACCTGGAATTCGAGCAGGCGCTGGCCAAGGTGGGCACGGCAATTCATTTGAGCAGCCACGAGAACGAGACCTCGCAGCACTGCCAATGGCTGTTGCCGCAGACGCATCCCTTCGAGACCTGGGGCGATTGCCGCGCGGTGGACGGCACGATTTGCGTGACGCAGCCGCTGATTGAAACGTTGCTGGGCGGCAAGTCCCCGCTGGAACTCCTGGCCCTGCTGCTGGGCGACAAGTCGGACGCGCAAACGCTCGTCCGGCGCTCGATCGATCGGTTGGCCGGACGGACCTTGAGCGACAAGGAATGGCGCAAGCTGCTGCACGACGGTTTCCTGGCCGGCAGCGGTCTGAAGCCGGTTTCCGTCGAACCGCAGGAGCCGGTGGCGGCCGCAGCCAAGCCGGCGGTGGATGGCGAACTGGAACTGGTTTTCTGCCGCAGCGAGGCGGTCTACGACGGCCGGTTCGCCAACAACGGCTGGCTGCAGGAAACGCCGCATCTGGTCTCCAAGCTGACTTGGGACAACGCGGCCCTGGTCAGTCCCGCCACCGCGAAGAAACTGGGGCTCGAAATCGGCTCGATGGTGCGATTGGAACTCGCGGGCCGCAGTTTGGAGATCCCCGCCTTTGTTTTGCCGGGGCAAGCCGACGATTCAATCGGCGTGGCTTTGGGATACGGCCGCACGTCGGCGGGACTAGTCGGTGGCAGTGCGCAGCGGGGAATCGCGCCGGTGGGCGTCAACGTGACGCCGATGCGTACGACGGCCGCGATGCACGTGGCGGCCGGAGTGAAAGTCACGCCGCTCGGCGGCGGGTACAAATTCGCGTTGACTCAGGACCATCACGCGATCGACAAAGTCGGCCTGGAGGCGATCGGCCATCGCGTGGGCGAACTGATCCGCGAAGGCACGCACGACCAGTACCAGGCCGACCCGCACTTTGCCCAGCACACCGGTCACAAGCTGGAGTCGCTGTGGCAGGAGGTGTCCTACGAAGGCCAGCAGGCCTGGGGCATGTCGATCGACTTGAACAAGTGCATCGGCTGCAACGCCTGCCTGGTCGCGTGCCAGGCCGAAAACAATGTCCCGGTCGTGGGCAAGGACCAGGTCGCACGGGGACGCGAAATGCACTGGATCCGCATCGACCGCTACTTCCGCGGCAGCGGTGCGGAAGACGAAGATTTGCAGGTCGTCCACCAGCCGGTGATGTGCCAGCAGTGCGAGAACGCGCCGTGCGAGCAGGTCTGCCCGGTGGCGGCGACGGTCCACAGCCGCGAAGGTTTGAACGACATGGTCTACAACCGCTGCATCGGGACGCGGTACTGTGCCAACAACTGTCCGTACAAAGTCCGGCGATTCAACTTTTTCAATAACACAAAGCACTTGGACGACCCGGATCGGCAGTTGCTGCAGCTGGCCGTTAACCCGGAAGTGACCGTCCGCAGCCGCGGCGTAATGGAAAAATGCACGTATTGCGTGCAGCGGATCCAGAATGCGAAGATCGATGCCCGCAGCGAAGGCCGGTTAGTCCGCGACGGCGAAATCCAGACGGCGTGCCAGCAGGTCTGCCCAACGCGGGCCATCGAGTTTGGCGATCTGAACAAGGACACCCGCGTGGCCAAGTCGCACCAGCAGGACCCGCGGGCGTACGGCATGTTGGCGGAATTGAATGTCAAGCCGCGGACGGTGTACTTGGCGCGGTTGCGGAACCCGCATCCGGCGTTGGCGGCGCAAGAGAACGAAATCCAACACACGAAACGCGAATCGCATGGCAACGGCAATGCAGGCAGTGATCGACAACACGTTTGATGACCCGGGAAGGCGGCCGACCTTGGTCACCGGCGGGCAGGATTTTGCCTCGGTAACCGACATGGTCTGCTCGATTGCCGAACGCGGCAAGCCGCCCTTGGCTTGGTACCTTGCGTTCGGGGTCGCGTCTTCCTTGGCCGCGATGTTTTTCGGCCTGATCGGCTACCTGATCACGACCGGCGTCGGCGTCTGGGGCAACAATGCTCCGGTGTTCTGGGCCTTTGACATTGTCAATTTTGTGTTCTGGGTCGGTATCGGCCACGCGGGAACCCTGATTTCGGCGATCTTGTTCTTGTTCCGGCAGAACTGGCGGACCAGCATCAACCGGTTTGCCGAGGCGATGACGATTTTCGCCGTGATTTGCGCCGCGATTTTTCCGGGCATTCACGTGGGCCGCGTGTGGTTCGCATACTGGCTGGTCCCGTATCCCTCCCAGCACTTGGCGATGTGGCCCAACTTCCGCAGTCCGCTGCTGTGGGACGTGTTCGCGGTCAACACCTATGCCAGCGTGTCGCTGTTGTTCTGGTACATGGGCATGATTCCGGACTTTGCCACGCTCCGCGACCGGGCCAAGTCCAAATGGCGGCAGCTGGCGTATGGAATCGCCGCCTTGGGCTGGAACGGCTCGGCGCGGCACTGGATGCGGTACGAAAAGGCGTACATGCTGCTGGCCGCTCTGGCGGCCCCGCTGGTGCTGAGCGTCCACTCGGTGGTTAGTTTCGACTTTGCCGTGTCCCAAGTCCCCGGCTGGCACACGACGATCTTCCCGCCGTACTTCGTGGCCGGGGCCGTGTTCGGCGGGTTTGCGATGGTCATCCTGCTGATCGTGCCGGCCCGCGAGTGGTTTGGGCTGAAGGACCTGGTCACGCTCCGGCACCTGGAGAACATGAACAAAATTCTGCTCGCGACCGGCACGATGGTCGGGTTCGCCTATGCCACGGAATTCTTCATTGCTTGGTACGGCGGCAATCCGTACGAGCGGTTTGCCTTCATCAATCGCGCCCTGGGGCCGTATGCCTGGGCGTACTGGACGATGATCACCTGCAACATCGTGGCGTCGCAGTTCCTCTGGTTCAAGAAGGTCCGCACGACCTCCTGGATGATGTTGATCGTCGCGGCGGCGGTGACCGTGGGCATGTGGTTCGAGCGGTTTGTGATCATCGTCACGTCGCTCAGCCGGGATTACTTGCCGTCCAGCTGGGGGTTCTACAAGCCGACCCTGATCGACATCCTGATGCTGATCGGCTCGTTCGGCTTGTTCTTTACGCTGTTCCTGCTGTTTGTCCGCTACCTGCCGATGGTGGCGATGGCCGAAGTGAAATCGGTGATGACGCATGAAGAAAGTCACTAAGTCGCTAAGTCAATAAGTGACTGCGTCGAAGAGTTACTAAGTCAAAAAGTCGCAGAGTCGCTTAGTCGAAGAGTTGGAGAGATTTCAAGGCGCGGACATGGTCGAACACGTGAACAGTCAAACCGAGACGGACCGCAAGCTGGTTGGGTTGCTGGCCGAGTTCCCGACGCCAGAGGGCTTGGTGGCGGCGGCCGAGCAGGTGCGCGACGAAGGCTATCGGCGGATCGACGCCTTTGCGCCGTTCCCGGTGCATGGCTTGGACGAAGCGTTAGCCATCCGCCCAACGATCTTGCCGTGGGTGGTCCTGGGCGCCGGCCTGACGGGCGTGGTGGCAGCCTTGGCCGGCCAGTGGTGGACGAATACGATCGACTACCCGTTCTTGATTAGCGGCAAGCCGTTGTTCAGTTTGCCGGCCAACATCCCGGTGACGTTCGAGGTGATCATTCTGTTCAGTGCGTTCACGGCCTTTTTTGGCATGTTGGCGCTGAACGGTTTGCCGCGTTTCGTGCAGCCGGTTTTCCAGAGCGAGCGTTTCCGCCGTGCGACGACGGACCGGTTCTTCCTGTTGATCGAGGCCGCGGATTCCCGATTTGCCGCCGAGAAAACGCGGCTGCTGCTGACCGCGGCAGGGGCGTCGCACGTCGAGGAGTTGCACGATGACGTTTCGGCGGCGCGCTTGCCCAAGTGGATCAGCCCGGTCTTGGTCACGCTGGCCATCGTCGCCCTGATCCCGCCACTGTGGATCGCGCGGGCTCGAGTCGTCCAGTCGGACAAGCCGCGCTGGCACACGTTTATCGACATGGACTACCAGCCGAAAGCCAAGCCGCAGACGGTTTCGACGCTGTTTGCGGATGGCCGGGCGGACCGGTTGCCGGTCGCCGGGACTGTAGCCCGCGGCCAGTTGCGGGACGACGAGCGGCTGTACCGCGGCATCGATCCGGACGCGGAACCGCCTCAGCCGGAACCCGGCGCGGCGGCCGGCGAGCCGGCGGTCGCCTGGGTCCAGGATTTCCCGCTGCCGGTGACGGCGGAGATGATGAAGCGCGGCCGGCAACGATACAACGTGTACTGTGCTCCCTGTCATGGATTGGCCGGCGAAGGGGACGGGCTGGTCGCCCGGCGGGCGGCCGAGTTACAGCAGGGGACTTGGGTGCCGCCGACGTCGTTGCATTCCGAGGCCGTTCGGCCTCAGCCGGTGGGCCAATTGTTCAACACCATCTCCAACGGCGTGCGGAAGATGCCGGCGTATGGAAGCCAGATTTCCGTGCCGGACCGCTGGGCCATTGTGCTTTACGTCCGAGCCCTGCAGCGGACGCAGAACGCCAAGCCGGCGGATGTGCCCCCGGAGACTTTGAAGGCGATGGAACCATGAAAGACCGCGTTGCTTTGTCCGTCACTGAGGTTACCCAACTGAGTTCGGCTGCCATGCGCTGGGCTTGGCGGCTGGCCGCCGTAGGCGCGGGAAGTCTGTTGCTGGGCTTCCTGGTCAGTTTCGCCACACGCGATGGTTTTTCGCGGTTCCTGCATGCCTACCTGATCAATTTCTGCTTCTGCCTCAGCCTGTCGCTGGGCGCGCTGTTTTTCGTCATTCTGCAACATTTGACGCACGCCGGCTGGAGTGTCGCCGTGCGGCGGCTGGGCGAAGTCCTGGCGGCGGCCCTGCCGTTCTGGGCGGCGTTGTTCCTGCCGATCCTGCTGTTGGTGCTGGTCCACAACGGCAGTCTGTACCCGTGGAACGACGCCGCGCACGTCGAACACGATCCGCTGCTGCAAGCGAAACAGCCTTACTTGAACGCGCCCTTCTTTACGATTCGCGCGGTCCTGTATTTCGCCATCTGGGGCCTGCTCGCCCGGTTTTATTGGCGGCACTCGATCGCTCAGGACCGGACGGGCGACAAATCGCACACGTTATTGATGCAAAGCCGCGCCGGGATCTCAATCATCGCCTTCGGGTTGACGCTGACGTTCGCGTCGTTCGATTGGCTGATGTCGTTGGACCCGCATTGGTTCAGCACCATTTACGGCGTTTACTTTTTCGCCGGCTGCGCGGTGGGCGTGTTCGCCGCGCTGGCCCTGATCGCCATTTCGCTGCAGAAATACGGCTATTTGCAGGATTCCATTACCGCCGACCATTACCACGATCTTGGTAAGCTGCTGTTCGGCTTCGTGTTCTTTTGGGGGTACATTGCGTTTTCGCAGTACATGCTGATCTGGTACGCGAATATCCCGGAAGAGACCACCTGGTACATGGCGCGGCAAACGAATGGCTGGACGGCGATCTCGCTGGTGCTGTTGTTTGGCCATTTTCTGCTGCCGTTCTGCGGCTTGATGTCGCGGCGGGCGAAACGCAACAAACGCGTGCTGGCCGGCTGGGCCGTGTGGTTGCTGGTCATGCACTGGATCGACCTGTACTGGCTGGCGGCGCCGAAAGCCGGCAGTGGGCCGCAATTCGGCGTGGTGGACGTCTTGTGCCTGGCCGGCATGCTCAGCTTGTACATGGCCGTCTTGCTGCGGATTGCCGCCGACCGAGGGCTGATCCCGCAGCGCGATCCGTGGCTGGCGGAGTCGCTGGCTTTCCGCAACGCGTAAGACGAGAAGGGAACCGCATGGAAAGGCACAATGACCTCAATTCGCTGAAGATCGCCTGGGTGGGCTTCCTGGGCGCACTGGTGACGTTTGTCGTCATCCTTGCCATGCAGGTACTATATCACTCGGCCGTGGTCCAAGAGACGGAACAGAAGGTGGTTCAAGCACCGACGACCCAGAGCGACACGATGCTGGCGGAGCAAGCGGTCAAGCTGACGCGTTATGAATGGATCGACCGCGAGCAGCAGCGGGTGATGATTCCCATCGACCGGGCGATGGAAGCGGTGGTCAACGAATTGTCCGCGGCGCCGAGCGAGGAGCGGAGCAATGATCGATAGTCTGACGCAGACGAAAAGACGCCTGATCGTGGCCTGCGGGTTGGCCCTGGGGCTGAGCCTGCCGGACGCCTGCCTCGCCCAACGCCAAGAGCCCGCGCCGCAAGTGCTGAACGAAGTGGGAATCGACGAACATCTGGGCGCGCAAATCCCCCTCGACCTGCGTTTTCGCGACGAGAACGGCGCCGAGGTCACCCTGGCGTCGCTGTTTCCGGGCGACCGTCCGGCGGTCCTGTCGTTGAACTATTCGGACTGCCCCATGCTGTGTACGCTCGTGCTGAACGGCCTGATCGACGGATTGGAGCAGCTGTCGTGGACGCCCGGGCAGCAGTTCGATGTGATCAGCGTCAGTATCGACCCGCTGGAGACTCCGCAACGGGCGCGGTTGACGAAGCAGCGGTACCTGCGCGACTATGGCCGTCCGGAAACGGCCTCCGGTTGGCACTTCCTGACCGGCAACCAGGAGAGCATCAAGCGATTGGCCGACGCGGTGGGATTTCGCTACAAGTACGTCGAAAAGGACAAGCAGTACGCGCACGCGGCGGTGGTTATGATTTGCACCCCCCAGGGCCGGATGTCGCGTTATTTGTACGGCGTCCAGTTCCCGGAGCAGACGTTGCGGCTGTCGCTGGTCGAGGCCGGCGAAGGCAAGGTCGGTTCGACAATGGACAAGGTGCTGTTGTATTGCTTCCACTACGATGCCGAAGCGGGCCGCTATGGTCCGGTCGCACGCAATCTGATGAAGTTGGGAGCAGGCATGACGTGCATGATGGTGCTGCTGGCGCTGATTCCTTACTGGTTACACAAGCGGAGCCACGCGCCGCCCGCCGATCCCGCAGTTCCGCCCGACGCGGTTGAAGAATCGCCGCCGGGTCCGCTGGCCGGATTTGCCTTGCCGCTGGCCGGATTGCTGGGGGCCCCGGGCGGTTCCGTGTTCTTCCCGCAGCGGGCATCGACCGATGCGGCCATGGTCGACGAGATCTTCTACTTTATCTTTCTGATCTCCGTGATTTTTTTCGTCCTGATCCTCGGCCTGATGGTGGTGTTCGTGTTCAAGTACCGCCGCCGCGAAGGCGAGGGACCCGAGCCCAGCGCGAGCCACAGTACGAGCCTGGAGATGGTGTGGACGATCATCCCTACGATCCTGGTGGCGGTGATGTTCATCTGGGGATTCTGGGGCTACATGGGGATGCGGCAGGCGCCGGACGACAGTTACGAAATCCAAGTCCTGGCGAAGAAGTGGGCGTGGAACTTCGTCTACCCCAACGGCCATATCGAGCCCGACCTGCATGTGCCCGTGGATCGGCCGATACGGCTGGTGATGAGTTCGGACGACGTCATTCACAGCCTCTACATTCCCGCCTTCCGCTTGAAAATGGACGTCGTGCCCGGCCGTTTTACCAAGACCTGGTTCCAAGCTACCGCCATGGGTGAACACCAGCTGTTCTGCGCCGAATACTGCGGAACGCAACACTCGACGATGCTGGCCAAAGTGGTCGTACACCCGTCCGGCGAGTTTGAAAAGTGGCTCGAAGAGGCCGCCAACTTCCTCAAACGCATGACGCCCGTCGAAGGCGGTGCCTTGCTGGTGCAGCGCCGCGGTTGCGTCCAGTGCCACTCGGTGGATGGCAGTGCGAAGGTCGGACCAAGCTTCAAAGGCAGTTTCGGATCCCAGCAGCCGTTGGCGTCCGGCGAGAATATCACGGTGGACGAGAACTACGTCCGCGAGTCGATCATGGAGCCGATGGCCAAGATCCGGGCCGGCTACAAGCCCGTGATGCCGACCTACAAGGGTCAACTGAAGGATGAAGAGATCGCGGCGATTATCGCGTACATCAAGAGTTTGAAATAGCACGCCTTCGTAGAGCGGAATTCATTCCGCTCGAACGGAATGAACTCCGTTCTACGACAATGGAGAAAACCATGAGCGGATATGCGACGCCTCGCGATCTGACCGTCGGCCACGCGGGCGCGGTCGGTCACGGCGACAACTACTTGACGCACGATCGGGGCCTCTGGTCGTGGGTCTTTACGTTGGATCACAAGCGGATCGGCGTGATGTACCTGGTGGGGATCATGAGTTCGTTCCTGCTGGGCGGCGTCTTTGCGCTGCTGATCCGCGCGGAACTGTTCACGCCGGGCAAGATGTTCCTGACCGAGGACCGCTACAACGAAATGTTCACGCTGCACGGCGCGATCATGACGTTCCTGTTCATCATCCCCAGCATCCCGGCGGCCCTGGGAAATTTCCTGCTGCCGTTGATGCTGGGCGCCAAGGACGTGGCGTTTCCGCGTCTGAACCTGGCCAGTTTCTTTCTGTGGGTGGGCGGAGCCATCTTCTTCCTGCTGGCGCTGGCCATCGGCGGCCTGGACACGGGCTGGACCTTTTACACGCCCTACAGCACGACGACCAGCGGCACCGTCGTGGCGGCGACGGTCGGGGCCTTTATCCTGGGCTTTAGTTCCATTTTCACCGGGATGAATTTCGTCGTTACGATCAACACGATGCGGCCACCCGGGATGACTTGGTTCAAGATGCCGCTGTTCCTGTGGAGCCTGTATGCCACGGCGATCATTCAACTGCTGGCCACGCCCGTTCTAGCCATCACCCTGGTTTTGCTGACGGCGGAGAAGTTGTTCCACATCGGCATTTTCGATCCCAAACTGGGCGGCGATCCGGTGCTGTACCAGCATTTCTTTTGGTTCTACAGCCATCCTGCCGTGTACATCATGATTCTGCCGGCCATGGGGATTATCAGCGAGTTGGTGTCCGTGTTCAGCCGCAAGCACATTTTCGGCTATCGGTTCATCGCTTACAGCAGCTTGGCCATTGCGATTTTTGGCTTCCTGGTCTGGGGACACCACATGTTTGTCAGCGGCCAGTCGCGGCTGGCCGCCATCACGTTCAGCGCGCTGACGTTCAGCGTGTCGATTCCCTCGGCGATCAAGGTCTTCAATTGGCTGGCCACGATGTACAAGGGTTCGATCAACCTGGCCGCTCCGATGTGCTACGCCTTGTCTTTCATCCTGCTGTTCGGCATCGGGGGTCTGACGGGCCTGTTCCTGGGGACGTTGGCTACCGACGTTCACTTGCACGACACGTACTTTGTCGTGGCCCATTTCCACTATGTGATGATGGGCGGCACGCTGGTGGCCTTCCTGGGCGGATTGCACTATTGGTGGCCCAAAATGTTCGGCCGGATGTACAACGAACTGTGGGCCCGAATCGCCTGCCTGATCATTTTCCTCGGTTTCAACCTGACGTTCATGCCCCAGTTCCTCCTCGGCACGCGCGGGATGCCGCGGCGATACGCTCGTTACTTGCCGGAATTCCAGCCCTTACACCAGATGTCCACGGTCGGCGCCTTTGTCCTGGGCGCGGGGCTGTTCCTCGCCGCCGGGGTGTTGCTGTACGCGATTTTCAAGGGACGGCGGGCTCCCGCCAATCCTTGGGGCAGTCCGTCGCTGGAGTGGACCTGCAACTCGCCGCCGCCGGCGCATAATTTCGACGCCACGCCGACGGCCGGTGATCCCTACGATTACAGTGTGACCCGATACAGCGCGGAAGAAGAAGGTTACGTGGCAGTCACGAGGTAAGAACTCGTCGAGCGGAATTCACTCCGCTCGAGCGGAATGAATTCCGTTCTCCGATCAAACACAGAGTTGGACGATTTCTATGCACGAGTCAGCGATCAGCGATGCGCAGCACGCCGGTGGAGAGGGGCACCCGCACGGCCACGACCCCCACTTGGCTCACCATTTCGATACGCCCCGGCAACAGTTCGATGCGGGCAAGCTCGGAATGTGGCTGTTCCTGGTCACCGAAGTTCTGTTCTTCAGCGGGTTGTTCGTCGCCTATGCGGTGTATCGCAGCAATCATCCCGAAGTGTTTGTCGACGCGCACAAGTACCTGGACAAGGTCTTGGGCGGGTTCAACACGATCGTCCTGTTGTTCAGCAGTCTGACGATGGCTTGGGGCGTGCGTTGTGCCCAATTGGGTCAACGACGCGGCTTGGTCTTGTGCCTGACGGCGACGTTGATCTGTGCCAGCCTGTTCCTGGGGATCAAAGCCGTCGAATACACGCACAAATGGGATCTGGGTTTGTTCTGGGGCAAAGCGTACTCGCCTCCCGCGGCGGAGGCCTTGCACGGCGAGCATCCGCACAGTCCCTGGCTGTGGTATCTGTGTATCCCGGCCATCTTGGCCACCGTCGGCTTCGGCGTGAAAGCGTTGGTGAGCCGTGTTCGAGGCCAGCAGGCGGCGACCGTGGTGGCGGTCTGTCTGACATTGACGGCGGCGGCGTTCTTCGTCGGCGTGGGAGCCGGCAAGCTCGTTCCCCGGATGACGGAACGGTTCTTGACCTCGGAGGAGGCCGCACCGCACGCGGCCACGCACCAGCCGATCGACAATTCCTCCAAGCCACCCGCCGAACAATTGGTGATTGCGGACCCGGCCGCGGCGTCCGGGGTCTCGCTGACGGCGATCTTTTTCAGCATTTACTATTCGATGACCGGGATTCACGCGATCCACATCCTCGCCGGAATGGCGGTGATCGCCTGGATTCTCGGCCGCGCTGTCCACGACGAATTTAGCGGGCAATACTTCGCCCCCGTCGACTACGTGGGGCTGTATTGGCATCTGGTCGATTTGATTTGGATCTATTTGTTCCCGTTGCTCTATCTGATTCATTAAAACATGGCGACTAGCAACCCTTCGCTCCCATCAGCGGCCCACGATCATGCCGACCACGGACTGGCGCACGTCATGCCGGTGCGGGTCTTGGTCAGCATTTTCCTGATCCTCGTCCTGCTGACCATCGTCACCGTCGCGGCGACGTTTTTTCCCACGGGCAGTCTCGAAATCTGGATCTCGCTGGGGATCGCCACGGTCAAGGCCACTCTGGTAGCCGCCTACTTTATGCACCTCCGCTACGATAATCCGTTAAACGCCGTGATCTTTGCGTTCGGATTGCTGTTCGTCGCCCTGTTCATCGGGTTCACCATGATGGACTCCTTCCAGTACCAGCCCGATCTGATCATCAACCAGCCGGGAGCTGTGGGAGGGCCTTGATCCGTGGCTCGGATGTTTTATCACGTAGGTTCCCCCATGATTCGCCTCGCTCATCTTGCCACAGTGGTTCTGCTGGTGCTGGCCTCCTGCGGTGCGCAGGCCGCTGACGCCGGCCGTCCGAATGTCCTGCTTCTGATGTCGGACGATTTGAACAACATGCTGGGTTGTTATGGCGATCCGCTCGCCAAAACGCCCAACCTCGACCGGCTGGCGGCGCGCGGCGTGAGATTCGAGCATGCCTACTGCCAGTTCCCATTGTGCGGCCCCAGCCGTAATTCGCTGCTGACCGGCCTGTACCCGAACAGCAGCGGCATCTTGCGGAACGCGCAGATCTTCCGCCAGACGATTCCCTCGCAGGTGAGCCTTCCCCAGGCCTTTCGGCTCCAGGGATATTTCGCCGCGCGGATCGGCAAGCTGTATCACTACAACGTGCCCAACTCGATCGGCACCAACGGCCACGACGATCCCGGTTCGTGGGAACTGGAATTGAACCCGGCGGGCGTGGACCGGCTGGAGGAAGAGCCGCACATCTTTACGCTCACCCCGGGCCAGTTCGGCGGCACGCTCAGCTGGAACGCTTCGCCCAAGAGCGATCAATACCACACCGACGGTTTGCTCGCCGCGGACGCTGAGTGGGTGCTCGAACGCTGTGCCAAGCAGCGGCAGAGGCCGTTCTTCCTGGCCGTCGGCTTCTACCGGCCGCACACGCCGTACGTCGCGCCCAAGGAGCCGTACTTCGGGTATTATCCCGAGTCCCAGATGCGCGTGGTGCAAGGCGTCGCAGAAGACCAGGCCGATTTGCCGCCCGCTGCGATTGGCAGCTACAAGCGGGAGCAGGACAAGCTGACCGACGATCTCCGCCGGCAGTGCTTGCAAGCGTACTATGCGAGCATCAGTTTTATGGATGCCCAGGTGGGCCGCGTGCTGGAGGCATTGGACCGGCTGGGCCTGGCCGACAACACCATCATCGTCTTTACCAGCGACCACGGCTACCACACCGGCGAGCACGGGTTGTGGCAGAAAATGAGCCTGTTCGAGGAGAGCGCCCGCGTGCCCCTGTTGATCGTTGCACCCGGTGCGGCGCAGCAGGGGACGGTCGCCGATGCCCCGGTCGGTCTGATTGACGTCTATCCCACGCTCACCGAACTGTGCCGTGTCTCGGCCCCCGCCAACCTGCAGGGGCAAAGTCTCGTGCCGATGCTGAAGGACGCTTCA
The DNA here is from genome assembly GCA_964645045.1 of uncultured Pirellulaceae bacterium. GTDB lineage: Bacteria > Planctomycetota > Planctomycetia > Pirellulales > Pirellulaceae > Anammoximicrobium. Next base: position 74,204 of record CAZXYZ010000043.1, read on the forward strand.
GCAACCGGCCGCGGCTGGACGCTCAGCCAGGTCACGCGCGGCGGCGGTACGAAGGCGCGGAGTCCGGGCTTCTTCGGTTACACCCTTCGCATGCCGCACTGGCGCTACACCGAGTGGGACGAGGGACATCAGGGACGCGAGCTGTACGATCATCGCAGCGATCCGCGGGAGTTGACCAACCTGGCCGCCGACCCCGCGCACGCCCAGACCGTCGAAGAGTTGTCCACGCAACTTCACGCCGCCGTGCAAACCACATTCCCGCCCTCGGGCGAAACGCCGCCGCTGCTCGAAGGCATTTGGGCCCCCAACCTGACGAACCCCTGAGCCGGCCGAAAAAAACAACCTCCAGGACCTCCAATCATGAACCGCTCCCTGCTTCTGCTCGTTCTGTTCGGTCTGCCGACAATGCCCAACGCTGCCGAACCCGGCGCGGAGTCACCGATGCCGGCGCAGGCGGATGTTTTCGTCTCCGGCGTTGACGGTTATCGCGCCTATCGCATTCCGGTCATCGAGACCGCCCCCGATGGTTCGCTGCTGGCGTTTGCCGAGGCCCGCAAGCACAACCTCGGTGATCCAGGCACGGAGACCAATGACATCGATCTGGTTGGTAAACGAAGTTGCGACGCGGGACGCACGTGGTCAGCCATGAAAGTCATCGAGGACCCCGGCGAGTTGTGGTCCGCGGCCAATGCAGCGACCGTGGTCGACCGCCAGACCGGCCGAGTTTGGCTGCACTACTTGCGATGTAAGCCGGGCAAAGACACCAATGCGGCTCGGCCCGGCACTGACGACGTGCAGAACCTGGTCCGCACCAGCGACGACAACGGTCAGACCTGGTCCGATCCGATCGACTTGACCTCCGTCGCGAGGGACATGCAAGACCCGAACTGGCGGTGCAGTGTTCCGGGCCCGGGCGGGGCCATTCAGGACCAAGCAGGCCGTCTGATCGTGCCGATCTGGAAAGTCGCCCCTGCGGATGTGCTGGCGATCTTCAGCGAGGACCACGGGAAGACCTGGAAACGCGGGCACACGGTGCCGGGCAATCTTGGCGGCGACGAGAACCAGTTGGTGGAGTTGGCCGACGGACGAATCCTTATGGACTACCGGCAGAACAGCGGTGCCCATCGTTGGCTGGCCACCAGTCGCGACGGCGGGCAGTCATGGACCCCGCCGCGGCCAGGCGAGACCGTCACTCCGGTCTGCTGCGCCATCGAGCGGCTGACCTTGAAGTCGGCTGGTGACACCCGCGACCGCATCCTGTGGACCGGTCCCCAAGGTCCCGGGCGCAAGAAGTTGGTAGCTCGGACCAGCTACGACGAGGGACAAACCTTCCAGAATGAACGGTTGATCTCTGACGAGCCGGCGGCTTACTCCGACCTCACGATTCTCCAGGACAAGAGCGTCGGCATCCTCTGGGAACGCGCGGACTACAAATTCATCACCTTCACACACGTCGACCTTTCGTGGCTCGAACCGAAGTAAGCTGTCAAGCATCCTCCTGCACGCGATCGCCGCCTTGCGTGCAGCCACTCGCGGCATCACTCCTTGGCCTGTGGCGGCATCACCCAGGGTTGCAGGAACTTGCCGTCGATCGGGTTGTTTCCCCGGGACTCCCACCATTTGGCCCAGGCCTGCTTGTCCTGCTGGAAATCCTGGCCCGTCTTCCGCGACAAAGCTGCGCGTGCCCATTGCCGGGTGTTTTGGTTACCGTGATCAACCAGGCCGACAAGCAATGGCACCGCCTCATCCGATTCCTGACGGGCCAAGGCGGCCACCGCCATCCATTTCGGACGGCAGTCGTAGTCGCGATCCACGCGGTGATAGCCGGCGACCTTGATGAGGCCGGGCAGAAGCCGCTTGTCTTTGAACGCACTCGCCTCCGCCAGTCCCGCACACAGGTGGCGGCCGTACTCGCCCTGTTCCAACAACAGCGCCAAGTGCTGGGTCCTTTTTTCTCGCGCCGCGGCGGACAGACCCGCACATGCATCTTCGTTGAGCCACATTCCGCTCGGACCAAACATCCTTGCCGTCCATAGGATGTACTCCTTGACCTCGGGATGTGCCTTGCCGTAAGACGTTTCTACCTCAGCCTCCGCCTTCTGCATGTCGAACGGCGCCGGCGACGTTGCCGCCAGGGCCGGTTCCCCCGCTTGGCCGACACTGCAAGCCATGCAGAGGATCAATAACACGACGACAGCAATCGATGTTCTTGTCCCATTCATTTTGTTCTGTCCTTCTCGTCGAACGTCCGAGCCACGTTGGCGGCTCGAGTGGCTCAACCATCATCCCACACGCGATCGCCGCCTCGCGTGGAAACGGTTATCCCGCTGCCGGCCGTACTTGCCCGGCCGCTGCACAATCCGATCCTTCATCCGTTCGCCGCGTGTTTCCGCTCCCACCAATGCGCGAACGTGGCCGCAATCCAGAAGATGACCAAGACTGGAAGCGCGTAAATCCCTACGAATAGGAAGGCGATCGGAGATTGGGGATCGGGATTCACAAAGAACGCCTGCGCGCAGATGTACGCAAACCAGGCTCCGTACAGAACGGAGCTGATGGTGAGCAGGACTTGAGCGCGGATGGAACGTAATGCAAACGCCAACCCCAGGGAGACCACAAGGGGGCCGAAGGAGAATGGCACGAAAAACAGCCCCGCGGAAAAGGGATCCGCTTGGGAACACAGCACGAGCGTCCCCGTCAGGACGATGGTTGCCGTCGTCCAAAACGCCGGGCCGAACCGCAGGTGAGCCCCTCGGACGGTTGTTTTGCCACCGGACGAGGGACGGGACGTTACCGTTTGCATGGTTGTGTTGGTCCCTGTCGCAAAGTGGATAATGCATCTTCTTTTGTCTACATCCATTCCGCGTGAATCGCGGACGAATGGGCTATATCGATTCTGCCGTTTTTTTCGCCCGCCACTCGAAAACGCCAACTTCGCCGACGCGGGGCTTCGTCGGCGCCGATGCGGCCTTACCTGCCGCGTCACGACCACCCGTCGGAAACGTCCGGTTTTTCCGGATTTTCTGCCCGCGCATGACCAACCGTGTCACGGCGCCGGCGAATAATACATGCTGGCAAGGACACGCCGTGGCAAAAGACTTGACCGACGTTTAGCGAAAGGGCCATGCCATGACCGCCGCCTTTGAAGAACTGATCCGCCTGTTGGACGAACGGGAAATCGCGTATTCGACCAGCGACGACCAGATCCTACGGACAGACCTTCGGGGGGAAGTCGCCTCGTACCGGATTCTGGCTCGCGTGGAGCCCGAGTTCGATCTATTCCAGGTTTTCGGTTATTCGCCGCTGCGGGTTCCGGTTGGCTGCCGGCCAGCCATCGCCGAAGCCGTCGCCAGGGCGAACTACGGCCTGCGTTTGGGCAAGTTCGAATTGGACGTCGACGAGGGCGAATTGCGCTTTCAGTCGGTGCAGATCATGACCGGCGACACGGTCGGCGAGGAAGTGATCGACCGGATGATCAGCACGACCTTGAACATGCTGGATATGTACCTGCCGGCATTCCTATCGGTGATCTACGCCAACGAACTGCCCAGGGACGCCGTCCGACGGGTCGAGGCGGCGTTCAGCGGGATCGGGGAAACGGACGGCCAAAACGCGGAATCGGACGAGTGAAAGACCAAGGTGGTCTCATGCCCATTCTGTTTATCTGCCCTGACTGCGCCAGCACGCTCCGTGTACCGGACAACGCGGGCGGGTGCGACACGAGGTGCCCCAAGTGCTATGCGGCGTTAATTGTGCCCGACCCAGGGGAAAGGAGGACTGACGCGAATCTTCTGGGAGCTTGGCGCCAGACTGTGCGTTCAGGGCAGCCGCCCAAGCTGGAACCAAGCGGATCCTCCCCGGGCTTTCTGGCGCGGCTGCGAGATGCCTCGTCCGCCGCAATCACGGCATTCATTGGGGGAATGCGATCGGACGCCGAGTCCCCTGCTGTGGCGACAGACGATCAACAAGGGCGTGCTCGACGCCCGGAGACGGAAATCCCAACCTCCCCATTCGCACCCGTCGCCGTGCAGATCGGGCGTGCCGCGGCTGGTAATTCAGCCGTCGCCGAACCGATTTCGAGGCGTGGCCACGATCCCGTAACCAACGCAGACGGGACGGCTGGCAATTCGGCCGACCCCAAGACGATTTCAGATCTTAAGCCACCAGAAACCGCAGCCGTCCACCCACCCAAGCCTCTCGCGGAAAGCGCCGATCCGAAGAAGAACCGACCTCCAGACTTGATTCCGGATGATCCGTTGGTCGACCTTGGTTCATGGGGCGCCAGTCATGATCTCGAAGCCGGAGCCATCAAACGAGTTGGGAACGTTGAAGTGGCGCTCGGTTACAGGTTTTCCACCGTGTACGTTCCCCACAATGCACGCGGGATCGCCGAAGGCAACATGCCGATATTGCACACTCCTTTTGTCGTGGGTTATCGCGAGCCTGGAGGCGTTTATACGCTCCCGACTGCCGGATTCATTCCCGTGAATGGGGAACCTCACAAAATCGAATTCGCGTCGAGCGACGCGTCCATTGTCAAGATTTGCGACGATGGCAGCGCGAGTTTTCATCGTGGGGGGATAGCTCAGGTTACGGCCCGAATCGCAGGAAATTCGATCTCCATCTCGGTCACGGTCGTCGAGTTCCCTTTGAATGCCGGACGGATGCCGAAGGAGTACCGAGGCAATGCAGCGAGCGTGGAAGATGTAGTTCGATGTTTGGGCCTTCCAGACCAACGAACGCATCACTTCGTGGCATCGTCTGATCCGAAGACCATCGACGGCATTCGCTACTGCGACGACATTGCGGTCGATCACTGGACCTACCGGAAATATCCCGGGGCGGTTATCGCTGTTGTCGGGCATTCGTCGCGTGGCTGGCTGTGGTGCGTCGGCACGCGCAAGGATAGATAGCTCATTTCCTGGCAGCGTCTGCACGTACGCCCAGGTCGCGACGATTCGCGATTGTCGTTCGGCGAGATCGCCCGCGAGTTGGACGCTCTGAGCAACCCTTTTGCAGGGCCAGAATGGACGTGCTACACTGGCACCACGCCTCGATTGGGAGGCCCTGGGTTGCAGTACGCCGCAGATTTGCCAGAGGATTGCCGTGCCGATTGAACGAAAACCCCTGTTTCGCCCGGACGTCATGCACCAGCATCTGGTCGCGTTTCAGCTGCCGGAGTACATCGTCACGATCCGCCCCAGTCTGACGCATTGGGCCGACTTGATTGCGTCCGGACGGGCCGACAAGTTGAACGAAAAGGAACTACTGCCTGACTTCCTGACGGATTTCTTTGTCGATCTGCTGGGCTACACGCGGCCGGCAGATGGCGGCCAACGCTACACGCTGTCCCGCGAGAAGCACGTTCAAGTGGATGGCAAGTATGCGGACGCCGTGCTCGGCGAATTCAACGGCCGCGAGCGGCCGGTTGTGGCCGTCGAAGGCAAAGGGACCAGGGATCCGCTCGACCGCCCCTTTGCCGGGCGGAAGATGTCGGCCGTGGACCAATGTTATCGTTATGCGATCAACCTGCCTTGCGATTGGATCATCGTCACCTCGATGCGGCAGGTGCGGCTGTACTACAAGGGCGCGGACCAGCTGACCTACGAACGGTTCGATGTCGAAGCCTTGGCGGACAACGAGAACTTGCTTCGTCAGTTCGTTTTTCTGCTCGGCGCCGTCCGGGTGGTGCCCACGGGTGGTCGTTCCCACCTGTACGATCTGCTGGCCGAGTCGGAGAAGGTCGGCCGCGAACTGACGAAGAAGTTCTACGTCCAGTACGGCGACATGCGGCAGGACGCCTTTGCCCGCCTGTGCCAGGACAACCCCCAAGTGCCGCCCAAGATCGTGCTGGCGGACACGCAGAAGCTGCTGGATCGCGTCCTGTTCTGCGCGTTTGCCGAGGATCGCGGCCTGCTGCCCGTGGACACCATCCAGAAAGCTTACGAGCATCGGGATCCGTACCATCCGCGGCCGATCTACGACAACTTCCGCGGGCTGTTTCAAGCCATCAATGGCGGCAATGCGGCGCTGGGCATCCACGCTTACAACGGCGGGTTGTTCGCCGAAGATGCGAGCCTGGATCACCTGCAGGTGTCGGATGATGTCTGCGCCTATTTTCGCGACTTAGGCGGCTACGACTACAGGCCGCCTCATCAAGCGGCCATCGAGACGGGCGGCGACCGCATCATCGACGTCGACATTCTGGGCCACATTTTCGAGCAGTCGATCACCGACCTGGAGCGGCTGCGGAACGAACTGGACGGCCTCGTCGAACCGGTGGGGCCGGACAAACACAAGACGCGGCGCAAGAAGGAAGGGGCGTTCTACACGCCGTCGTTCATCACCCGCTACATCGTCGAACAAGCGTTGGGCGGCGTGCTGAAGGACCGCTTCGACCGACTGAGGCAGAAACACCTGGAGGACGCTCGCGGGACAGCCCGCACCGCTCTGGCGGACCCGATGGTGTACACGCTGGACACGCTGAAGAAGCCGGAACGTGCGGCGCTCGTCGATTTCTGGGACGCGTGGCA
>CAZXYZ010000044.1:0-34577 GCA_964645045.1 uncultured Pirellulaceae bacterium
ACCGGCGGCACCCGCAGGAAATGGGGATGGCTGAGATTCAACAGTACTTGGGGGGCCAACCGTTCCAGAACGACCGTCGGCCGGAAGACAGGGCGGAAGCCGAGCGGGCGTTGAAGTTTTTGTACGAACGGGTGTTGGAGCGGCTGTGGCCAATGCGGCAAGAGGATAAGGCCGCATGCCTCGGAAAGTCCGTGACGGGAAACAGAAACGGCGGCAAGTACAGATCTGTGACGGAAAGGCGACCAGGGACGGGTGACGGTTCTGCCGGAGCGTCTGGTGGAGCCGCTGAGGCGGCAGATCCAGCGCGTGCGGCGCTTGCACGAGCAGGACTTGGCGGCCGGAGATGGCCGGGTTTGGCTGCCGCCAGCCTTGCGGCAGAAGTACCCGAATGCGGAATTGGAATTGGGATGGCAGTACCTATTTCCGTCGCGGACGCTGAGCATCGACCCGCGAGAAAAGGCGGCAGGTGGGGCACCACGTGAACATCGCGTCCTTCGACAAGGCAATCAAAGCCGCAGTGCGGAAGTCGGGGCTGACGAAACGGATCACGCCGCATACATTCAGACACAGCTTCGCGACGCACCTGCTGGAAACGGGGCACAACGTCAAGCAGGTGCAGGATTTGTTGGGCCACAAAGACATTCGCACGACGATGATCTATCTGCACGTGATGGAAGGCGGGACGACGGGGGTGCGCAGCCCGCTGGACGCGTTGGAATCGTGAGGGACCGAGGGAATCGTTGATTGGCGGAATTCGATGGTGGTTTCAATGGGGTACGGAGACGATTACCACCTGTCAAAAGAACATGCCGGGTGCGCGCATTTTGATCGCTTGCAGAGCAACAGCCGTCTCTTCGCGTCTTCGCGGTGCAAAATACCCTGGTCGTTGCTTTTCACGACTCATCCGGGCAAGCTTCACCGCAGCAACCTGCGGGTGCCGCTTCGCGGCTACGGCGATCGTTCCTTAGCGTTCCTTGGGCTTACGCCAAAGGCTACGTGCTGTCACCACTACGTGGTTATAAACACGCACCTTCAAGACTGGCGTTTTGGGTTACGATGATCCGCTGATACCATGTTGCGGATCATCATCGGCCCCCACCGCGGTCCGCTCGGCGCGCCGCTGGCCGTCGATGTCCGCCGGCACGTCATCCGAACGCATCGCTCGCGGGATGACGGATGGGGCGTGCGTCGTCAAATGCAGGTCTCCCCGGTCGGGCTGCACGAACCAATCGCGGGCGTCGCGGGACTGGTTGCCTGCGATTCGCACCGGACTGGATGTCTCCACGCGCATCTCCGGACCGCTCAGCAAATTGTTGGCCACCACTAGGCCGTCGTTGTCGTGGACCAAGCGGATCAGCCGCCGCAGCCGTGAAGCGGGATCGTGGATGGTGTTGTGCAGGATCCGGCAGTCGCGGGTGTAATCGGCCAGGATGCCGTTCTCCGGACAACGGGTGACGAAGTTGTTGCGGACGACACAGCCGGTGCAATGGACCAGCGTGTCCGGCCCGCGATGGCTGTTGCCCAGGCAGATGCCGCTGTCGCAATCGATCACGATGTTCCGCTCGACCACGCAATCCCGGGCATCGACCCACAGGAAGATCGCGCCGCGGGCTTCCCCCGTGCGGCCGTGGATGCCGATGAACACGTTGTCGGAAATCGTCCAGCGTTGGGCGTACATGACGTCGATGCCGCCGATGTAGTTCCCGCCGAAGTTGTCCGGCCGATCGGCCTCGTCGTCCTCGAACCGCTTGGGCCGATCGTTGTAGAACAGGCAGTACTGGACGCGGCAATCCGAGGGACGCAACTGCTGGCGGTTTTCCTTGGGCACCATCACTCCCTTGACGCCCCGCTGCCAGACATTGTGGATCACGCAGTTATGGATCGTGACGCGCGTGACGCCGCGGTCCGAGTTCAACTTGATCCCGTTCCATTTGACATTCTGGACCGTCAGATCGGCGATCGTCACACCCGAACAGCCGGTGATTCCGACCAGTTCCCCCAGACGGCCTTGGCCGTCCAGGATCACGTTGTCGCGCTGGCCCGACTCGCCGCGGAGCGTGACGTTGTCCGCACGCAGCTCGAAATACCGCGGCAGCCGGTAGTGCCCATCGGCCACCAGGATCGTGCCGCCGGGTTGGATGTCCCGGGCCGCCGCATACAACTCGTCCACGCTCGCCGCACGGACGACCGGCCCGGCCGGCTTGGCCAGCGGCGGAGCTTGGGGAAACCACGGCTGGACCGGCGGTCCGCCACCCTCGGCGGCCACACCGATCGCGGGGAGAAGAACGAACAGGAATGCCCTCAAGCAGGTTGTTAGCATCGGATATTGCCTCCTGAAACGAGTATACTATACCGCGCCCGGCCAAGGATCGTAGAAGTCCGCTACGGGTTGCCGGTTCCCGATTTTTTGTTTTCCTACGTGCATTTATCCCAACGAATGAAGGAATCAACGAATCTTCGACGGTGATTCGTTGACGCCTTCATTCGTTGGGGCTGCCTCGGGATTTGCGTTTGGCTGCGGCCGGACGGCCGCGCCGTTAAACGAGCCAATGGCAACCGCGTGCAGCCAACCCGTCACTCCAAGGAGAATCAACATGCATCCCGCCTCAACGATCGCGCCACGCCGATTATGCCCCGCCGCCGTAGTTGCCGCATGCCTGCTCCTTGGGCTTGCCGTCCAAGCCCGCGCGGTCTCGCCGACGGCCGCAGAAATGGCGAGCGCCAAGTGTTTCTCGAGCGAACGTCTCTCGAGCACGCACGCACCGAACCTGCCTTACTCGTTCGTGTACGGCGGCCGGCCGTCCAGCGAGTTGCTGCCGACTTGGACGCGCCAGGAACAGAACGAAGTCTTGGACTCGTCCCGCTCGCAGCGAACCGTGACTTACACCGACCCGCAGACGGGGCTCGAGGTCCGTTGCATCGCTGTCGAGTACCAGGATTTCCCTACCGTCGAATGGACGCTGTACTTCCGCAACACAGCCACCGTCGGCTCACCGCTGCTGGAGAACGTCCAAGCGTTGGACGTCACCTGGCAGCGCGAGGGCGATCAGGAGTACCTGTTGCACCACGCCGCCGGGTCGCAAGCCAATCGGTCCGACTACGGTCCCCGCGAGACGCCTTTGCCGCCCGGTGCCACGGCACGCTTCGCGGGCGCCGGCGGCCGGCCGACCAACGTCGACTGGTCGTATTTCAACTTGCAGTCGGGCGACCAGGGCGCGATCGCCGTCGTGGGTTGGCCGGGCCAGTGGGCGGCCGATTTTGCTCGCGACGCGGGCCGCGGCCTGCGGATCCGGGCCGGGCAGGAAGGGGTGCGGATCAAGTTGTTGCCCGGCGAGGAAGTCCGCTCCCCGCTGATGGTTCTGCAGTTCTGGCGGAGCGACCGGCTCCGCGCCCAGAACCTGTGGCGGCGATGGATGCTGGCGCACGGCATGCCCAAGCCCGGCGGGCAACTGCCGCCGCCACAGTTCGTGGCATCCAGTTCGCGGGCCTACGAAGAGATGATCAAGGCCAACGAACAGAATCAGATCATGCACATCGACCGGTATTTGGAGGAAGGTTTGAAACTCGACTACTGGTGGATGGACGCCGGCTGGTACATCCAGCAGCAGGGCTGGCCGCAGGTCGGCACTTGGGAAGTCGATCCGCAGCGATTTCCGCGCGGATTCCTGCCGATCAGCGATCACGCTCACGCGCGGGGCGTCAAGATCCTGGTTTGGTTCGAGCCGGAACGCGTGATGCCGGGCACCTGGCTGTACGAGCGGCACCCCGAGTGGCTCCTGAGCACGTCGCCCGGCCAGCAGAATCCGCTAGCCGGGATGCGTTCCTGGTCGTCCAGCGAACTTGGCGGCACCGACCCTTGCGTGTCCCACAATCCCACGCCGCAGGCTCGGACCATGGCGAACATCCGCTGGGAGCCCGGCCGTCTGTCGTTTCACCCTGGAGCCACGGGCGAGTATTGCGTCGTGCGTTGGACGGCGCCCGAAGCGGGCGAGTACTCGGTCAAGACAGCGTTTTCGGCGATCGACCAGAGCACCACGACGGCGGTGTACGTGCTGCACGGCGGCCGGGCGGCGTATGAAGGCTGGATCAATCTGCAGGGTCAGGGCCGGCAGGCGGACTACGACGGCAAGCTCACCGTGGCCCGGGGCGACACCCTGGACTTTGTTGTGGGCTGGGGAAACGGCACCCACGTTTGCGATTCGACCGGACTGGAAGTCCGCCTGGAAAACGCGGCCGGCACGACCTTTGACGCGGCCCAGCAGTTCCACGCTGAGCCGGAACCCGGCAGCCCCTGGAGCTACGGCTGGCTGAAACCCGCTCCGTCGCCCGACGCCGCGACATTTCACGCCTTTGATCGCCCCGGCAGACCAGGCGAAGGCGGCATGCGGCTGCTGAACCTCGGCAATCCGGCGGCTCGCCAATGGCTGACCGATCACGTCGACCGGCTGCTGACCGAACAAGGCATCGACTTGTACCGCCAGGATTTCAACATGGACCCGCTGGCTTTTTGGCGGGCGGCCGACGAGCCAGATCGGCAGGGGATCACCGAAAACAAGCACGTGTGCGGTTACCTGGCGTACTGGGACGAATTGCGCCGCCGGCATCCGCACATGCTCATCGACTCGTGCGCCAGCGGCGGCCGCCGCAACGACTTGGAGACCATGCGCCGCGCCGTGCCGCTGTGGCGGAGCGATTATGCCTACGAGCCGATCGGCCACCAGTGCATGACCTACGGGATCTCGCTGTGGCTGCCCTATCACGGCACGGGCACGGTTGCCAGTTCCGCGGCTCCTTACTACGGCGGCGGGTTCACGAAAGTCGAGCCTTACGCGTTCTGGAGCAACGCGGCTCCGAGCCTGGGCAGCGGTATCGACGTGCGGGTCCGCGAAATCGACTACGACGCGCTGCGGCGGCTGTACCAGCAGTGGCGGCAACTGAGCAAGTTTTACTACGGAGACTTCTACCCGCTGACGCCGTACACCCGGGACAACCGCGGCTGGATCGCCTGGCAGTTCAATGTTCCCGAGCGCGGCGAAGGAGCCGTGCAGGCGTTCCGGCGCGCGGAAAGCGAGATTGAGCAGTCACGCCTGAAGCTGCACGGCCTCGACCCGGACGCCACGTACACCGTCACGGTGTTCGATTCACCCGGCGTCCGCGAAGCGGTTGGCCGCGAATTGATGAGCGACGGCTTGGCGGTCTCGCTCAACGCCAAGCCGTCCGCCGCTGTGATCCCGTTTCGGCGAAAGTAATGGCGGCGGAGATGCGCGCGAGGCGAAGGTCACTTGTAGGTCTGTTTGATGGTGGCATAATCCTTGGCTACGAGACCGTACTGGTCTGTGGCCCTTTTCGTGATTTCCTTCAACAGCTGCTTGTTTCCGACAAGGCCTTCATACTCCTTCGCGATCTTGGCGATCGCGTCCTTCAGCTTCTTCAGTTTCTCCACCAATTTGTCGGCGTCCTTGGAAATGCTCGTCTTCTGCTTCTTGGAGTTGTCGCATTGCTCCTTCAACTTCTTGAAGCCCTTGTCGAACTCATCCAGAGTCGGTCCAAAGTCGCTCTTGAATTTCTTTTGAACGGTGGCATCAAGGGTCTTCTTGTAGTCTTTCCACATGTCATAGAGTGCCATCAATCAGTCTCCTTTTCAGAAATTCTGAAGGTAAAGTCACTGGGGCCGGGAACGTTACTGGGGGCGGGAACACGTGTATGCCTCTCGACCCCATTCTCCAACGCTGATCCAAATTCTCACTTCCTGCCGGCTACTTCTTCCCCCGCGGGTCGTCCTTGATATTCGTACCCTTCCAGAAGAGAAGTTCCGTATTGATGTCTTTTTTCAAGTCTTCCAGAAACGTCGTCTCTTGCGGTGTCCAAGGCGTCACCTTCGGCGATTTGAGTGTCTTGAGGAACTTGCCTAGCCCTTCGAGTTGCGACCAAAACGCCACCAACTCCTTGAAATCCACCTGATCGCGGTGGTAGCTCTTCGCCTGAAGCTTCTTGAAACAGGCCGCGCCGTCGAATTTCCGGAGCGATTCAGAAACGCCGGTCTTGATGACCCGCTTGGTGAAGATTCTCTTCCATTGCGGTTCCAGTGGTTTTCCGAGTTACTTTGCCACGCATTTCTCCCGTTGTTCTAAGGCCACCAATCTCTGACTATATTTCTTTTGTCGGCATCTACCGTTGTAACCGTTGTGTGAGCGGGCCTTCTTGCGATCACCCAAACGCTCGGGTTCGAGCCGCTCTTTTTCCTTTCGAAACGCGTCCTGACACCTCTTTCCCACTCATCTTTCCCACTCACTTTTCAGCTCTCGTCTTACTTGCCCAAATCCATTTTCTTTTGCACGTCCTTGAGATGCATGACCGCCTTTGTTACGGCTGCCTGAACTTGCTCCACGAGGGACTCCATGTCGGTGGTAACCTTAGCGATATCTCGTTGGAATTTCTGGACCGCGGGATCGTTGGCAACGGCAGGAGGTATCTGGGCGAAGCGGGCCGACACCAGCTTACTATAACGCTCCTGGATCTTGAGCAACAGTTCCAGGCGGTTCTCGGCGGTCTTGATGGCGCCGTCGACCCGAACCCGCTCCTCGGTTTTCGGGTCGAACTTCAGATAGGATTCGAGTTCGGAGAGTTTCGTATTCATCTTCGCGCCCTCAAGAATCTTCGACAATTCCACCAGGCTCTTTTCAAGCATGTTCTTGGTCGCCTCGCCAACGCTTTGACGGTTTTCCGCAATGCCCACCACCTTCTCCATGCTCAGATGAAGCTCGGTTTGCTTGGTGGAAAAGATCTTGACTTTCCCCTCAAACTCCTTGAACAGCTTACTATGCTCCATAAACCGCATCTTAACAGAAGCGCCATACTCATCGTCGAGGCCCTTGTTCGAGCAAACGCGACCGGCGCCGCCACTGCGGAAGGCCATTGCGCCGTCCCGATCATCCGCAAACACCTTGTTCACCTCGGCGGGCATCCGAGTGAGGATGTTCATATTAACCTTGATCTGCGACAGGATTTTGCCCCGATCGGAGGCACCGATCTTCGGGTTTTCCAGTGCCTTCGCCTGCACCGCGAAATCCGCCTTGATCTTGTCGAACCTGCCCTTGATGACTTCGTAGGCGGAGATCGCATGCTTGGTCTTGTCGATAATGCCGTCGACCTCGGACATCGCTTCCTTCTGGGCCTTGATCTGCTTGTTCTTATATTCTCCCTTCTCCGATTCCGACACGTGTACATACTTCGGGTCGAGGACTGCCTCGTACAAATGCTTACTGCCACTCTTGACACGAAGCACCAACTTCCAGGCGCCTTCTTTGCCGATCTTGCCGAGCTTCAACTCCATGTCCTTGTTCTTAGGATCATTGAGCAGGGCCTTGACCTTACTGACGACGTCCCCGGGCGTCGACTTACCGTGGTTCAACTTGGTGATCGTGGACCAGTTAATGTTGTCCGCTATCTTGTAGGCAGTGCGGTAAAGAACGTTTTGTTTATCCATCGTCTCCGGCATGTCGGGATTCTCCTCGGGGCAAGTAAAGAGTTTATTAGCGGCGAACGGAAAAGGCGTCAGGAACCCGTTGTTTGGTTAAGTCGCATCGCACACGCCCAAATGCATGGGTATGGGCACCTCTTGCTACGTTAAAAACGGCTCCTCACAACTCGTCCGACGCACTCATGACGAGTGGGTGAATTCCGCCGTCGTCGACCTGGCAGTATCCGTTTTGCAGGTTCCGTCCTCGTTCACTGGCGGCTTCGTTATTGCCTTGTCCTTCCCTTCTTTCGATGGCCCGGTTGGTTGCCAAGCCAGCTTGCAGTTGGTTAGTCTTCCCTTCCGGCCCATTAGCGAGGCGGTTTCAGCAAGATCGGCATTTGGCCTCGGGCCACTTGGCGTTCGGCGACGTTTCTGCCTCACATGCCAAGAATCTGCTGCCTCCTCAATCCTTCGATTGTCTCCGCAAATCGACCAAAGGTAAACTGTCAAAATGTAGTGCGATGAACCACGTCGGCAAGGAGAGCGGTCAAAAGAAATCCAAAAAATGCACCCTGCCGAAGTCCATCATTATGGGTGCCTCAATGTCTCGTGCTCGCGAGATGGCGAGGTTGACCCGGGGGAATTCAAGTCCCTGGTGTCGAGGGCAACACAAGCTTCTTGCCCTGCTCCAGGAAGCCCCGATACCGGTTGGCCGTCTGGCCGGGCAGACCTTGGGTGGCGGCAATCGTCAGGGCCGCGGCGGTCATCTGGGCGGTGATTTCTTCGGCGGGCGGAACCGGATCGACCCCGGGCGGCGCAAGACTGCCGCCGCTGGAAAAAGTCCCCAGGGCGAGCAGGCCGGCTGCGGTGTCAAATCCGACCTTCTCGGCCGCGTCCCAGGTGGCGCGGCGGTGGTCCTCGGTGGGGTCGTCGGCCCACTGCTGAGCCGCTGCGATCGCGGCTTTCTCGCCGGGCGGGCACGTTTCGCCGAAGGTGCTTTGCAGGCACGAACAGCCCCAGGCGACGGCCATCGGCTTGGGCAACCAGGCGGCGAGAAAACGCAAGGCATCGGGGAGATGTTGTTGGGCTACCAACAGATCCAGAAAGGCTGCGGGAGCGGTGCCTTCCTGCAGCAAGGCCCGGGCGGGCTCGCTCAACTGGATGTGCCCACAATAGTCGGCGGCGGTTGGATCGCGAGGCGCCGGGACTTGGCCGGCGTCGCCAGCGGTTGGCGATCCAAGTCCGGCTGCCGATTCGCCTTCGACGATGACCGAAAACGTCGTCTGGCCCGCCGTAATCTGGTCGCCGGTATGAACGATGCCTTCCTGCACTTTGACGCCGTTGACCAGAGTCCCCGTCCCGCTGCTCAAGTCGCGGATGCGGCAGCCTTGGGAGCCACAGTGGATCGCAAAGTGGACGTCGGACAACGCTGGATCGTCGGGGACGGCGTAGTCCGCCCAGCGGGTGCGTCCCACTTGCACGTGCTGGCCTGGACGCACGAGGATCTTGGTGCCGACCGCCGGGCCGGAGGTAGCTTGCAGAATCGCTTGCATGCGGCTGGCTCCTGGATGACGTTCGGCTTCTGTCAGGGGACTAAGGCAAGGCGTCGAAACTCGAGATCCGAAATCCGAAACAAATCGAAAGGGCCTAGTTGATTTTCACGACTCCTCCTTTGATTTCCAGGATGCCGCTGGCCTCGACCTTGCCAAACCCTCCTTTGACCTGGAACATGCCTTCGGCTTCGATCTTGATCATCGTCGATTTCAAGGTGATACCCGTGGGCGTGATCTTG
This sequence comes from uncultured Pirellulaceae bacterium, assembly GCA_964645045.1. Lineage (GTDB taxonomy): Bacteria > Planctomycetota > Planctomycetia > Pirellulales > Pirellulaceae > Anammoximicrobium. Next base: position 9,252 of record CAZXYZ010000044.1, read on the forward strand.
ATGCTGCTGCCGCCCACCTTGAGTTCGATCGACTGGGCGGCCTCGGTCGTGCTCTTGCCGGCGCTGATCTTGATGGTCTGGTTCCCCTGGGTGATCGTCAGCGTGTCGTTGCCCTTGGAGACGATGACATCGCGGTTGCCCTTCTCGATCGTGATCTTCTCGTTGCCTTCCTTGACCGTCGCGGTCCGGTTCTTCCAGATTTCGATCGTTTGGCTGCCGTCAGCCGAGTCCTTGTTGCCGACGACCAGTTTTTGATTGTTGTGAATCTCGACGGTCTGATCGCCCTGGTCTTTCTTCTCAAAGCCGACCTTCAGCGTGTCGTTGTTCTCGACGACCCGGTTGAAATCTTTTTCGGCGTGGAAGTAGATTTCCTCGGCGTCTTTCTTGTCTTCGAACCGCAGTTCGTTGAAGGTCTCGGTGGTGCCTTCCTTGGTCGATCGGGACTTGACGCCGCTCTGCGTCATATTGGCCGGCAGCGTGTAGGGGGGCTTGTTGTCGGCGTTGTACACGCGGCCGGTGATGATCGGCCGGTCCGGATCGCCTTCGAGAAAGTCGACGATTACCTCCTGGCCGATGCGGGGCAGTTGAATCGCGCCCCAGGCGTTGCCGGCCCAGGTGGACGAGACGCGGATCCAGCAGGAGCTATTCTCGTCTTTCTTGCCCAAACGGTCCCAGTGGAACTGGACTTTTACCCGCCCGTGCTCGTCGGTATAGATCTCGTCGCCCTTCTTGCCGACGACGATTGCGGTCTGGGGTCCCTGGACAAAAGGCTTCGGCGTCAGGCGTGGCGAGCGGTAGGGCGTGTTGCTGGGAATCGCCGTCATGCGCATCTGGAAGCCGGTACCGGCGGCTTCCAGGTCGGTTCCCTCAAACTCGGACGAAAGGACGTCGAACGAATCGCTGACCACCAGGTACTGGCGGTTTTGGTCGGCGCGGGGATGATCGGTCAACTGGAACAGGTGCCCGCTGCCCAGACCACGCGATCCGGCGACGGCTGCGACCTGAGCGTAACCGGCTTGCAATTCCTGGAGCCGGGTCTTGACGTACGTTTCGCCGTCCGCCGATTTGGCGTACAAGCCCGGATAGTCGTAGACCTCTTTATCCTTGTGCTGATGCCGGCGATCGGCCGACGCGGACGCCTGCGTTTCCAGATTCGCTTGCGGATTTAGGAAGTCGAAATCCCGCAGAACGTACTTGCAGGCTTGAAGTTCCTGGATGGTCTCCCAGCCGCTGATTTGGTCGGGCTTGGGACCGTGTCCTTCGTCTTGATGAAAGGCGATCTTTTCGTAGCCGGGAGCGGAACGGTGAGCATTGGCCGAATCGCACAGCACGAGGGTATGCTTGGTCTTTTCGTGGCGGAAGTAGTAGTAGATTCCTTCTTCCTCCATCAGGCGGCTGACGAAGTTGAAATCCGTCTCGCGGTACTGGACACAGTATTCCCGTTCGCGATACGTCCCGGACAGTGACTCCGAAAAATCGGAAAAGCCCCGGTCGCGAAAGACCTGTTTGATGATGTCCCGAGCCGTCATCTTCTGGAAAATGCGGCAGTCCGACGTCCTGGTCAACAGCCAGAACCACGGACGCAGAACGGCCGAGTATTGGTGCAATTCTCCCCGCTTTTCGGACTGCGAGAAGCTGGCCACGTGGCCGTGAAAATAACGCGTTTGATTATTCAAGACGGGCAGCTCGACGGCGATCGTTTTTCCCACCAGATCTTCGAGTTTGATGCCTCCATCCTTGCTCAACAGCAACAATTCATACTTGAACGGTTGCCCCAGGCATTCGATCCCGGACATCTCTCGGAGCCATAGAGCGTCTCCCACCGGCGTCGTCACTGGAATCGGATGTTTCTCAGGAGCGGGCATGATTATCCTCTTGTCCGTCGCGATCCGCTGCGCGTCACGCTCAATCGGCAGACGCGGCAGCCGGAGCGGCTCGTTTTCATCATGGTTCGGACGGCAGTTCCAGCGGCTGGTCGGCAGCAGCCAGCCCTGCGGCACCAGCGCCCGCAGTACGGCCAGCCAAGCCCTCGGCCGCTTCGTTCTGCCGGCGATTTGCCCCTTGCGGTCCCGGCCACGCCGGAAATGTGCATGCCAGGATGCCCCGTGAATCGATGTTCGTCAGCCTCATTTCTGCTTGTCCGATCGGACCTGGGCCGGGCATGGCAAAACCTCCAACGATCGCCGGGGACTCGAAATCGCACGACTGCGAAAGATTATAGCGGCGCCAGAAAGAAGTACATACCGCCCTGTCGGGATCTGCGCCAGGCATCTACGATGAAGGGATGGCCCGCGAGGACCGTCCAATCAGAAAGGTGTGCAGTTGTAGTACGGCTGGGGAACCATATCACGGCTGGGGAACCAATGGAGATCAACGAGTTATTGGAGCAGGCAAAACTGCTGCACCGGGCTGGGCACCTCGAACAAGCGATGGCCATGTATCGCGGTTTGCTGGAACTGGATCCGAACAATGCGGATGCTCACAACATGCTGGGCAACGCCTTTGCCGATCGGCAGCAATGGCCGGAGGCCGCGGCATGTTACCGGCAGGCCCTGGCGGCGAACCCGGAAAAAGCGGCTGCGCATTACAACCTGGGCAACGCTTTGTCCGCTCTCGGGTTCCGCCAGGATGCCTTAGCCTGCTACGATCTGGCGATCAAGCTGAGGCCCCAATACGCTGCCGCCCATTTCAATCGCGGCAATACCTTGTACGATCTGTCGCGATGGGAGGATGCGGCTTCCGCGTTTCGCCAAGCTCTGGACGCCGATGCCAGTCATCCGGATCTGGATGCAGCCTTTAATCTAGCTCGTTCCCTGCACCGTGCGGGATGTTTGGACGAGGCGGTTGCGTACTACCGGCAAGTGGTCGAGGGTAAACCGGAATTCCACGATGCCTACGGCGCGCTCAGTTCCGCCTTGCTGGAAAGCGGACGGCCGCAGGAGGCTTTGGATTGGCACAGCCGTGCGCTGGAAAGATATCCGGTCGAGCCGGCGGCGCATTTCTATTTGAGCCGGACGCTGATCCTGCTGGGGCAATTTCAGGAGGCCGAGGCGGCACTTCGCCGCGTCCTGGAACTCGATCCACGCTCCAGCGACGCCTACCGGACCCTGGGCCAGGTGTTGGAATCGGTCGACAAGCGAGAGGAACTCGCAGCGTTGGCCGAGCGGTGGGTACAGGCGATTCCCGACGATCCCCAGGCGGCACACTTCCGCGCGGCCTGGACGGGACAGCACGCTCCGCCGCGTGCTTCGGACGATCACGTACGCCAAACGTTCGACCGTTTCGCTGCCGAATTCGACGAGGCACTGGAGCACCTGGACTACCAAGCACCTCAGTTGTTGCACGCCGCGCTGGACGCTGAACTGCGAAACGCAGGGCCGGCTCAGGCGATCCTGGACGCAGGCTGCGGAACCGGTTTGTGCGGCCCGCTCCTGCGTCCGCTGGCCCGCCGCCTGGTCGGCGTCGACCTTTCCCCGGGGATGCTCGACAAGGCACGAGGGCGCAGCGTGTACGACGAGTTGGTCGAAGCCGAGTTGACCGACTATCTGCAGCGTTGGCCGCGTACGTTCGACGCGATTATCGCGGCCGATACGTTGGTCTATTTTGGCGACCTGGCACCGGTGATCGCCGCCGCAGCCGCCGCTCTTCGCCCCGGCGGGATACTGGCCTTTACGCTCGAACACCTCTGCGCCGCTCGGGAAAACGAGAAATTTTGCCTTGAACCACACGGCCGCTATAGCCATGCGGAGTCCTATGTCCGGCAAGTTCTGGCCGGAAACGGGCTGGCGGTACGTTCCATCGAACCGGCCAAGTTGCGGCGGCAGGGCGACCGGGATGTAACGGGACTGATGGTCCTCGCGACCCGCGGCGATTGACACCCCGTCGAACCCTGCAAAATCTGATGCAGTCTGCCGTGTGGCGCACCAGGGCCTTGATGTTCAGGGTGGAGGCTGTTGATTTAGGCGGTGGTGGTACGTGTGGGGTAGGCTTCCAGCTTGCCGACACTGCCTATGTTCAATTGTCTGTTTTGCATCCGTTGCCTATTCCGCAAGCTGGAAGCTTACGCCACGATTAAATCAACAGCCCGCTTGCCTCGCGGGTGGACGGCTGGCCGTGCGGACGGCGGCGTCAGATGGGAATCAGCGACTTGCCGTGGCTGGCGCATTGGAAACAGAAATTGGCGAGGCTGTAAACCGCGATCGCACGCGAGCCCAGGTTCGTGGCGTCCGCCGTCAGGCCCGCCGTCCAAGCATCTTCGCGTTTGAGTTTCTGCACGGCCTTGAGCGCCCGGTCGCCGAACTTGCCCGCCTTCTGCGAGTCGTCATGCACCTTCTTGATTTCGGCAAACAGCTTCTCGACGTGGCCGTCCATCTCCTTCGCAACCTTCACCTGGGCCGGCGTCATTTGTTTCACGGGCAGAGAACTCATCTGTTTGATCAACTGGTTGAGCTTGCCCACCATGTCGTCGGCCTCGTCTTCCAGCTTGGCCACTTGGCCGAGTAACTGCTTGGCCCGATCCTCGATGGTGCTGGCCGAACTGAACATGCTCTTGGTGATGGGAAGGGCCGCGTTCAAGAATTCCTTGCCGGATTGCAGGGCCTTCGAAGCTTTCTGGCCCTTGTTTTCTTTGATGGCTTTTTCACGTTGCTTGTTCAGTTTGTCGACCTTTTGGATCTCCTCGACCAGCTTGGGGTAGGTCTTGTGGATGCCTTCGCCCAAAGTTTTGATGGTTTGGGCGATGTCGCTAATCCCCTTGACGGCCGCGACGATGTTCATCCACAGCGTGCCGAAGCTGACTGCCGCCGACGCCACGGCCACCCCCACACCGATGGTGGTCAGGACGAGTTTCACGCCGCACTTGACGCGAAAATCTTTCAGGTACTGTCTCCGCGCCAGATAGGCATTCCACTCGTTCTGTACGGCCGCGTTGGCGTTGTCTTCAACGATCTTGGCATAGTGCTTCAGCACGTCGTTGGCTTCTTTGATTTTGGCGTCGCGTTTAGCCGGATCCATCAACGCGTGGTCGGTCTCGATTTTCCGTTCCAAGTCCTTGATCGTATCGACGAAGGCGGCGGCCGCCTTGTCGATGGCGGCCTTGGCGACGTTGCCAAGGTGCTCGACCTTCAGACTCTCCTTGCCGGCCTTGATCAGATCATCGAAGGTCTTGTCGATTTCGATGCCGACATCCACCTTCGTGGCTTGGATATCGAGGAACCTGGGCTTGAAGCTGCCGACGAGGTTGAAGCCTCGCAACGTTTCATACTTGACCATTTGGCCACTGGGCCGTGGCGGTTGCGTGGCCGCCTCCACCTCGATCCAGATACTGAGCAACGACTTGTGCAGCGTCTCGATGGCGTTTTTGACTGCTTGATTTGACGTCGCCTTCACCGCGCTGGACATTGCCCGGTCGTATTCGTCCTGGGCCCGGAGCACGTCCACAATCGCCTTTTTGCGGCCTTCGAAGCCTTCCGCCTTTTCGAATGTTTTCAAGGACGGCCCCAGGTCGGCACCCCGGCTGAGCTGCATGACAAACTCCGGAGGCACATCGGCCGTACGCAAGTTGCTGTCCAAGAACTTCTTCTTGGCAGCCACCCACCGATCGCAAAGAGATGGCATCGTCTGTTCCCTGTTTAGAAGAAGGCGTTATCCGTCAGTGGCGGGCAGGAACGCCACCTTTCACGTGTGTTTTCAATCCGGTACGGTGACTGGTCAGTATCGATTTTGGCTAAAGATTATAGCGCCGGCAGGAAAAAGGACACACTGTCTTGTCGGGATGAGCGTTAGCCCACTAGAATCTGATGCGATCTGCCGTGAGACGCACGAGAGCCGCTCGTGGGAGAGCTGCGCCAAGCCTGAATACAGGTGGAAATATCCGTGGGTCCGCTTTGCCATCCGTGGGCCATCTCCAAAGACTAGTGAGAACCCACGGATGGCAGAGCGGACCCACGGATGTCGGACTAGACCTGGAGATCCGTCATGTTGTTTGCTCGCGGCCCTGCGGCCGCTTAGAGATGGGGTGTGACCATGCGTTACGAGTTCAATTTCGGATCTCTGGGGACGGTTCCGCCGCGAAGCGGTGGTAAAGTGGGTGAGCGGTTTCGCTTGGCGGTCTTGGGGGATTTCTCCGCCCGAGCCAATCGCGGCGAAATCGAGGTCGGCGAGACGCTGGCCGGGCGCAAGCCACTGCTCGTGGACATCGATAACTTCGATCAGTTAATGGGCCGGTTGGGTATCAAACTGCAACTGGACATTGGCGGCGAGGATGGCACGGTCGACGTAGCGATCAACTCGATCGACGACTTTCATCCCGATCAATTGTACGACAACCTGGAGTTGTTCAGCCACCTATCGGGTTTGCGGCAACGTTTGGACAGCCGGGCGACGTTTGCCAAAGCGGCCAAAGAGGTGCAGGGCTGGCCCGGCGTCGCCCCGCCCCCCAAGGCCCGGAAACGCGCTCGTCGTTCGAGAGGCATGGCCGTGGCCGCCGACTGCAAGCTTGGTGACTTTGCCCGGCTCCTGGAGCGATCCTACGAGGATCGCCAAGAGACGCCGGTGGATCAGCTCCTGCAGCGAGTGGTAGCGCCGCACGTGGTCCCCGCCAAAGACCCCCGCCAGGACGTGCTGATCGCGGCGGTGGATTCCGCCATCTCCGAGACCATGCGTCGCGTGCTGCACCATCCGGATTTTCAGACGACCGAAGCGTTGTGGAGATCGGTCGACCTGCTGATCCGCCGGCTGGAGACGGGCGTGAATCTGCAGATTGTGTTGTACGACATCACGGCCGAGGAGTTGGCGGCCGATCTGAGTGCGACGGAGACGTTGGAAGAAACGGGCCTGTACAGGTTGCTGGTGGAGCAACCCGCATTGGACGCGCGGCAGGGGGCGATTTCGGCGATCGTGGGGAATTACCTGTTCGAGCACACGCCGCCGCACGCCGAATTGCTGGGGCGGATGGGCAAGATCGCGGCGGCCGCCAAAGCGCCCTTCATTGCGGCGATCAGTGCGTCCTGTTTGCAGAAAAGCCAAGACCGGGACTTGCACGCCTTGATTGCCGACAGCTGGTCGGCGCTGTCCAAGTTGCCGGAGGCGGCCTATCTGGGCCTGACGGTGCCCCGCTTCCTGCTCCGGAATCCCTACGGTCAGAAAACGGACCCGATCGATCGGTTCGAGTTCGAGGAGTTCACGCCCCAGTACGGTTTGCGCGGCATGCTCTGGGGCAACTCAGCCATCCTGGCCGGCCTGCTGCTAGGGCAAACGTGTGCCCGGCAGGGTCTGAAAAAGATGAACATCGGCTCGATCCTGAGCGTCAACGAAATGCCGTACTACTACTATACGGACCGCGACGGCGACCAGGTCGCGTTGCCATGCACGGAACGTTTGCTGGACGTCCGCACGGCGGCGCAGGTGTCGGCCCAGGGGTGGATTCCCGTGTTATCGATCCGCGGCCGGGCGGAGGTTCGTCTGGGCGGGCTGCTGTCCTTGGCCGGGACCGCGTTGTCTGGTCCGTGGCCGGCTCCGGCGGGAGCGAATACGACCGACCGGCCGAAGCCGCCGGCCGCGGAGGCGCCGGCCGCCGAGTCAGAGGAAGGCACGGCCGAGTCTGAGCTGGATGCGGGGGCCGTCTCGGACGATCTGGACCTGGGTTCGTCTTCCGACGAATCGTCCGAGACACCGGCTGCCGACTCGGGCGACAGCGATCTGGATGCCCTGTTGGCGAGTATGGGCGGCGACGACGAGGCGCCGGCAAGCGAAGCAGCGAGCAGCGAGGAGATGGACCCGGAACTGGCGGCGCTGCTGGCGAGTCTGTGAAGGGGCGGAAACAGTTACAATTCCGTTCCCGGATCGTCCGCTACTGATTCTGTCTGCCCGCCAAGGCGGCTCTCCTCGCGATACAGTTCGAACATCCAGAAGCACGACTCAAAAAACACCGGAATAAACGCGAGGAACGCTCCGTTTCGCAGGAAGGTCAACCGGTACCCGGCGTTGCTGAAAACGCCCTCCAGGAAGAACTTCTGGTCCTCGGACTCAAATAAGACTCCCAGCGCCGCCACGATCAGCAGGACAAACACGGCTCCCGGCATGAAATCCGCATAGGCTTGGGCATAGGGGTACCTGACAAAGGCCATGACCCGGGCCGAGAACGGAATGGCCAGCGCCAGGGTGGGCATCAGCAGCAGATTCTGGTTGTCGAACGGCAAGTCGACGCCGGCACTCCACGAGACGAAAAACAGCGCCTCGCTGAACAGCACCAGGTAGATCCAGCTCATCACATAGATAAAGGCAAAGGAGAACAGCAGCGAACTGACGCGCGTCGGGCAGGTCGATTCCGGATGCGGTTGATCTTCGAATCGGATGATCTTGCCAAAGAAGATCCTGTATCTGCCCTCCCGCAGATCGCTGTAAAACAGATCCTCGATGATCCGGAACGAGTGGATGTTGGCAATGATCTGCGTGTACAACTTGGTAAACGAGTAGACGAACACGATCGCCACACCGACGCCGATGGTCAACAGGGCTCCCATCACGAAGTCGTCGCTGATCGTATCCAGAATCTCAAAGAACCCTTGAATGGGGCCGAACCCCTTGATCAAGATATTGTACAGATACGTCCAGGCCACGATGATCAGCAGGATCGCCAACCGCAGCCGGTTGTAGTTCTGCAGTTGTCCCATGCGCGGTGGTTGGTTGGACATGGTTGATCTCCCTTGCCGGAGGCCTGTCACTCGGCGGCCTACAGGATGGCGGCAAACGAATCGGGAAGGCTGCCGATGAACGACGCCAGGATGGGCAGCCAGAAACACAGCCATAGCAGCCGGCTGCGGGCCCAAAGGTAATGGCCCTCTAACGGCCGCACGGGGAACGAGAAGACAAAGCAGTAGGTCAAAAACATGGATCCTGCGAACAGCAGCACGTAGGACCCGGTCCAATGCGCGGCGGCACTCAGGCCGAGATGAAATACGTATAACGTGCCCAACGCGACGGCGGCCACGCGATGCTTCGCTTCGTCACGCCCAACATACTCGGCATCCGTCGTCATCGGCAGGAAAGACCCGGCTCCTGTGAAATACGCCTGCAGCAACAGACCATCGAGCGCGGTCCGAAAATGTACCTCGACGCCCCAGACTCGTCCCGCCAGGAAGATCGCCGCGGCATACACCAGCAATGGCCCGCCTGAGAGCAGCGTGGCCATGCCGATGGAGACTTCGCCCGATTGCGTGAGCTTCGCCACCTCGTCGTGCGACTGCAGTGCCAGCACACCCCAGAACGAAAGGCACAGCGCCGCAAAGCCCACCAGCAGTCCGATCCAGGATAGCCAGATCCCCACGGCCGGAGCATCCGCGTCGAGATGCTCCCCTTCCCCGCGCCCCTTGACGAGCAACCCCAGCACGACGCGCCCCGCCGACTTGACCACCCGGCGCGTCAGCGTCCGGGCCGAAGTTCTCGAATACGTCCCCAAGGTCGTCCGCAGCAAATTGCTCGACCCGGCCCGCAGCCAGCGGCGCGCCGTCGCTCGCAGCACAACGGCGATTCCGACGGCAACCTCCCCCGACTGCCGCGCCGCCACGTCCACGCCGCCCGCCTGAAAAAGGTAGATCACCCCGAGCGGCAGAAAGACGAACAGCACGAGACACGACAGGGCGAGCACAAAGCTGAGACGATCAAACGTCGCCGTCTTCATCCGCGGGAGCCTCCTTGGTGGCACACCATGAAAACCTTTAGGAAAATCGTAGCGTCAAGGCGACTCTTTGGAGAGGCCCAAAACTCGAATGCCGGGTCACATCAATCTCCCCATCGGACAGCTCTTGTTACACGGACTGGAGGACCAGACATTCAGGCCGGTGGCCTCTCCCAAGCGGACGGCGGCGGCCAAGGGGGCGAAGTCGGGAAGCTTGGGAAACGGCAGCCCGGACAGCCGTAGCGAGGCCAGGGCCTGAAGATGGAGGCCCAGGGCCGGGGGCACCGCGTTCAACTGGGAGCCCAAGGCGGCGGATTCGGCAAGGCTGGCCATCGCGGAGAGGTTGAGAGGCACGGCGAGGTTGGCCAGCAACGCGGCGATCGCCGCCTTGAGCAGGTCCCAGGCGTTGGGCAGCCGCATGTTGATCCCCAGCGTGCTTTGCTGGATCGGCTTCAGGGCTTCGAGCAAGTTTGCCAGCGTGTTCATCTCCGGGAGCGCGATGTTCAGAGGCGGAATCGGCAGGCCGGCGGCGATCTGCAGCGCGGCGGAGAGTCGAGGAAGCGCACCCGGGGCAGCCAGATTGATCCCCAATGCGGCACAGGCATTCATCAGCCGGCCGTACGAGCCCAGGTTGGCCGCGGCGGCGATATCCAGCCGGGCCGCCAAACTGAGATTTGCCTGGGCCGCGAGCGCCACGCTAAGTTGGGGCATGGCGCCCGGCACGGCCAGATTCACGTTGAACGCCCGGTGTACGGCCTCGAACGACTGGAGTAGCGCGAGCAAGTCCATCAGTGGATCGATCAGCGGCGCCAGCAATTCCATCAGCATCTGCATGATCGACGGCAGATTGATGTTCGTTGTGACCGCCATTTGGGATATTTGCAGCGACGCGTTAGCGCTGAAGGGGTTGACGCCCGCGCCCGCCAGCGAGGCCATGGCCTCCAGCTTGCCCAGGTCCAGCATGGGGATCGGAAAGGGAGGCAACCCCAGCCGCAGCGCGGCGTCGAGTTGGGCTTTCGCCGAAGCGGACGCCAGCGCGCTGACCGTCGCCGATCCACTGGCCAAGCCGCCCAGCATGGCCAGTTGCGGTACGTCCGGCGGGATCAACGCCGCCAGGGCGTTCAACGGCAAGTTCTTCAGACTCTCGACGAAAGCCTTCAACTTGGCCAAGCACATGCAACTCATGATCCCCTCATTCGTCGAATCGCGCGGATTCGCGGACCTCTTGGCGCAGTTCGAGGCCGTGCAGACGTTCGCTGATTTCCTTCAGTTGATTGCCGATCTGCGCCAGTTCATCGCGCAACGGCGTCGAACTGGTTTCGGCCAAGTGCTTTCTGGTGGTTTCCTCCACGATCTCCGCCTGGGCATCCTCCAAGCTGCTGATGATCACGCCGGTGAACAGGTTGAGCATGATCATCGTCCCCAGCATGATGAACGACACGAAGTAGGTCGCCGCCACCACCGGTTGTCCCTCGGACTTGCGTTCGGGCCCACTCATTGTCTTCCAACTGTCCGGGTATTCTCCGTCGGAGCCGTGGAGTTGGGTGGCTAGCACGTCATTCCAGCCCTCCAGGGTCAAGACCTGGAAGAGCGTCAGGGTGGACTTGTGGAGCGATCCGAAGCGGACCGGATCGTTGTCGCGGAACAAAAAGGTCCCCACGACGGCGTAGACATAGAAGTGGAGCCCCAACAGCAAGCCGACGTAAATCAGGGAGGGGATGGACCGCAGCAGCGCGCCGACCAACACCTGGAGCCGCGGCACGATGGAAACCATCCGCAGTGTGCGCAGGGTGCGCGCCAGCCGGAAGACGGCGGCGTACTGGGCGTCGAGCGGCAGCAAGCAGATACCGACGACGACGAAATCGAACACATTCCAGGGCTGCCGAAAATAGTCCCACGGCCGCTTGCCGCAGGCCAGGATCTTCAAGATCATCTCGATGACGAAGAGGCCGAGGATGACGTCCTGGGTGAACGCAATCACGCGGCCCAAGGCCGTCGCCGGCCCAAACCGCGGATAGGTCTCCAGCCCCACCAGCAAACCGGTAGTGATGATCAACCCCAGAACAACTCGGCCAAACGCGGCCGACGTCGTGAGCCGTTTCAATTGGTCTACCATGTGTCATCCCCGACAGAACACGGCGCCGGAACCTGCCCACGACAGGTGGCTCGCGTCCTCGTTCAAAGGTGAATGAATAAGGAGCCGTCCCGAATTGTTCCGGCATGGAACACCGGGCATTTCCTGTTTGCCCGCTTGCCTTACATTTTCGCGGCCGTTTGCTCGATCTGTTTTGTGGCGTCGACCAGCTTCTGGACGTTGATCTTGTCCATCTTCTTCACCGCCTCGAGATCCTTCGTCAGGCGAGCCTCCCATTCGGGGACAACGGTCGATTTGAAGTCCTTGTATTGTCCAGCGAGCTTTCTGACGGCATCCAGCCGCGCGCCGAGGCGTTTTCCCAAATCGGTCAACTCCGCCTTCATCTTGTCTAGCTTGGCTTTTTCCTGGCCGCTGGCAGTCGTCAGGAGCTTCCGGTGCTCCGTTTCCATGGACTTGAGCTTCGCGTCGACGCCTTTCTTGAACTCCTCGAGTTGGCCGCCATAAGTCTCAAATTCATCGCGCAGCTTGCGTGACTTCGTCAGGATGGACTTGCCAAATTCCTGTTCGAGTTCGCTGATCTTGGCTCCCGCTTCCTGCGCCGCCTGCTTCGCCTTGGTGGCTTTGGACTCGGCTTCTTTGCGGTTTTGCTCCGTTGCCGACTTGGCTTTGGCGGCAGCCTCCTCCGCGATTTTGGCCGCTTTGTCTGCCTCCTGCTTCGCCTTGACGACCGCTTCCTTGTGTTTCTTGGTGTCCGCCAGTTCATCTGCCAGCGTGTCCTCGATTTTCTCGTTGGCCTTTTCCTCGCCTTGCGCAGCCTTCACGGCCTCGTCGTCAAAGGCTCCCAGGGACTTGGCGACCGACGTAAACGCCGCTTCGAACTCCGAGTCGTCTCCGCCCTCGAATTGCCCGATCAAGACGATTTCGCCGAATCGCCCCCGGCCAACGCTTTTGACGGACGAGGGGAGTTTTTGCCCCAGGGACTGTTCGACCGCCTTGCGAATGCGGCGTCCGAACTCGGGCAGGGTGTCATCGATCTTTTCAGAAGTCGCCTTGACGCGTTTCTTGGCCTCGTCCGCGGCTTTCTTGTTGCCGGCCTGGTCCTCCTTCTGCAACTTTTCCAGTTCTTTGACCAGCTCATTCACCAGCTTGATCAGTTCGTCCTCGATCTTTTGAGCTTCTCGCTTGGCCGCCATTTCCACGGCGCCGTCCTGCTTTGGACTCCGCTGTTTGAAGCCGTCAATGCCAATCGATACCCCGATCTGGTACGGTGGGATCTTGAGGAACTCTTTGGCCTTGGAGTCGTGGGCAGCCTTCAGCAGATCGCTGCTCTCGACACACAACTCGTCGTCTTTGACACGTACCTTTGCGGCGGCCATCTTTCCCTCCTTCCTCACGCGGCTTGCGGCCGCAACGCAAGGGCTCAGACGTACAGAATTCAATCTTCGCGGCCGATCGCCCAGCTACATGGAGACGCGTCTCCCCGCGAGAATTGAATTCTGTACGTCTGAGCCCGGATGCCTGCATCCCATCACTCGAATAATGTTTAATCAAACTAAACAAAGGCATACGCAAACTCGCTGTCGGCCACCGTCACATGGACCCGCGTCGGCGGTGTCCCGGCCATCAAGCGGGTGAGCAACTCGCGGCTGATCGCCGGCAGCACGGTATTGGTCAGGATGGCGTCGATCATCCGGCCGCCGCTTTCCAACTCGGTACAGCGGCTGGCGATCAACTTGACCACCGCGTCGTCATACGAGAAGGGGATTTCATGGTTCTCGCGGATCCGCCGTTCGATCCGCCGCAGCTGCAGCCGGGCGATATTGCCGATCATCTCGTCGCTCAGGGGATAGTAGGGGATCACCACCAGGCGGCCCAGCAGGGCGGGGGGGAAGATCTTCAGCAGCGGCTGCCGCAGGGCCTTGGTTAATCCCTCGGGGTCCGGCATCAGTTCCGGGTCCTTGCACATGTTGGCGATCAAGTCCGTGCCGGCATTGGTAGTCAGCAGGATCAGGGTGTTTTTGAAGTCGATCAAGCGGCCTTCGCCGTCCTCCATCCAGCCTTTGTCAAACACCTGGAAGAAGATCTCATGCACGTCCGGATGGGCCTTTTCGACCTCGTCCAGCAGCACCACGCTGTACGGCCGGCGGCGCACGGCCTCGGTCAAAATACCGCCCTCGCCGTAGCCCACGTAGCCGGGAGGAGCGCCTTTGAGCGTGCTGACGGTATGGGCCTCCTGGAACTCGCTCATGTTGATCGTGATCACGTTCTGTTCGCCGCCGTACAGGGATTCGGCCAGGGCCAGCGCCGTTTCCGTCTTGCCCACGCCCGAGGGCCCGGCCAGCATGAACACGCCGATGGGTTTGCTGGGATTGTCCAGCGAAGCCCGCGACGTCTGAATCCGCCGGGCGATCTGCTCCAACGCATGGCGTTGGCCGATAATCCGTGCGTTTAACAGGTCGGCCAGTTTCAAGACCGTTTCGATCTCGTTCTTGACCATCCGGCCGACGGGGATCCCCGTCCAATCCTGCACCACGGAGGCCACGGCTTGCTCGTCGGCGGTGGGCAGGATCAGCGGCGTTTCACCCTGCAGTTCGTGTAGTTTGGCCTGCAGCGTCTTGAGTTCTTCGAGCAACGCCGCGCGCTCGTCCGGGGACAGCGGCGCGGTCCCATTGTCGACCGTACCGGCCGCCGTCTGCACGGGAGTGACGGCGGCTGCGGCATCGGCCGCCTTTTCCAGTTTGCTGGCAGTGCCTTCGACCTTGCCCACATCGCCGCGGAGTTTGGCGCGAAGGCCGAGCACCTGCTCCACCAGTTCGCGTTCGCTCGTCCAGCGGGCCTCTAGTCCCTGAAGCCGCTGGCGTTCGTCGGCCAGTTTCGCCGCTGCCGAGTCTTGCCTGGTAGCGGTGTCGACGCCAACCGCCGTTTCCCGCTGGATGATCTCCAATTCGGTTTCCAGGGCTTCGATCCGCCGGCGGCAGTCGTCCACTTCGGCTGGCACGGCATGTTGGCTGATGGCGACCCGCGCGCAGGCCGTATCCAGCAGACTGACCGATTTGTCGGGCAGTTGCCGCGCCGGGATGTAGCGGTGCGAGAGCCGCACGGAGGCTTCGATGGCTTCGTCCAGGACTTGCACCTTATGGTGCTTCTCCATCACCGAGGCCATGCCACGCATCATCAGGATCGCTTTTTCCTCGCTCGGCTCGCCCACCTGGACGACCTGGAAGCGGCGAGTCAGGGCCGGGTCCTTTTCGATGTGCTTCTTGTACTCGGCCCAGGTGGTGGCGGCGACCGTCCGCAGCGTGCCGCGGGCCAGGGCCGGTTTGAGCAGGTTGGCGGCGTCGCCGGTGCCGGCCGCGCCGCCGGCGCCGATCAGCGTGTGAGCCTCGTCGACGAACAGGATGATCGGCTTTTCCGATGCCTGCACTTCTTCGATCACCTGCCGCAGGCGTTGCTCGAACTCGCCCTTCATGCTTGCGCCGGCTTGCAGCAGCCCAATATCCAGCGACAGCAGCGAGACGTCTTTAAGCGGAGGCGGCACGTCGCCGGCGGCGATCCGCAACGCGAACCCTTCGACGACCGCCGTCTTGCCGACGCCCGCTTCGCCGGTCAGAATCGGGTTATTCTGACGGCGGCGCATCAGGATATCGACGATCTGGCGGATTTCTTCGTCGCGGCCGACGATCGGATCGATCTCGCCCTGGCGGGCACGCTCGGTCAGGTCTACCGCGAATCGCCGCAGGGCCTCCTGTTTCCCCAATTGGGCCGGAGGCAGCGCGCCGCTGGCTTCGCCCGGCGTCGCACCGCCTAATTGCGAGCCGTCTGCCGCGGCCAATTTCTCCTCCGGCGAGCCGCCGACGATCTTGGCAAAGTTGTCGGCGAGTTCATCCGCCTTGACTTTCTGAAACTCCTTGGAGATGCCGGTCAGGGCCAAGGCCAGACTACGGGTCTTGACCATCCCGACCAACAGGTATCCGGTGCGCACCTGGCGGTCCTGGAACAGCAACGAGCCGTAGACCCAGCCCCGCTCGACCGCTTCCTCGATGTGCGACGAGAGATCGGAAATCGAGGTCGAGCCGCGGGGCAGCCGGTCCAGCGATTCGGTCAGGTCCCGCGCCAGCCGCGCCGGGTCGAGGTTGAAATGCTTGATAATGCGGTGTAGGTCCGAGTCGGGAAGTTGCACCAACTGGTGCAACCAGTGGACCAGTTCCACGTACGGGTTGCCGCGCAGCTTGCAGAACACCGTGGCGCCTTCGATCGCCTTGTAGGCGATCGGATTCAGTTTGCCGAACAGGGAAGTACGGGGGATGTCTGTCATCAGTTCGTTCACCTCGTTGAGAACACGGTACGGTACGACGCGGTGATCGGCCGGCCGTGCAACCGGGCCAAATCGTTGGTCACGTATGGTTCCTGGAGCAGTTCGCCGTCGTCCTGCGGGTTCCAGTGAAAATCTTCGGCATCGCGGGCCAAACCCTCCGGCTCCAGCCAGGCCGTCAGACCAAGGTGGCCCGCCTCGCCCAGCCGGATCGGCGGCGCTTGATCCTTGCGGAGGATGACCCGCAATTCCCACGCCAGCTCGTCGCCGACATAATTGCGGGCCAGATCGACCAGTTTCGGCAGGCTGTCTCCGCCGGGCAACAGACGGAGGTAGTCCTGCAGGCTGACCGGCCCGAGCACCATGCGAAACGTCTGCTGACAGTCCCAGATGTGGGAGCCGATGGTCGCGGTGACGCCGAGCACGGCGGAAGGCGTGGGATTCACCAACTCGCAACGGCACTCGGCAGGGATCTCGATCCAGCGGCCCACGAACTCGTCGATCCGGATCGGCAGACCGAAGAATTCCTCGAACATGGCCCGCAGCCCGTCCGGATTCCGGGGACCGGCGGACAGCAGACCCGCGAAGTAGAGCTTGGCGTGATCCGGCACGGCGTCGCGATGCCGCATGGCGGGCGTGGCCAGCCCCGCCAGCGAGCCGACGACGGTGGCAAAACGATCGGTCTCGGGACGATCCAGGTTCACCGTCGGCTGGGCGTTCGCCCAGGCGCGATAAAATAGCGATGCCAACCGGTGGTGGAACAGGTCCGCAAAGCGGGCAAAGGTCGGATCGCTGTGCAGACGCAACCGGTCGCGGGCGAATTCGGTCAGGTGCAACGGCAGCGGTCCGTTGGGGCCGAACAGGCCGAAGAACAGGACCTCCAGACGCGGCGGAGTGTTGCCCGGGCTGGCGGCGAGCGCATGAATGGACCGCGGCGCAAAGGCCAGCGACGGCTCCTGGCCTAAGCGGACGGGATCGTCTTTGGCCTGCGAACTCTCCCCCAGCCGCGGCCGGTCGGGGGCAGCGCACTCCAGGAGCCGGAGCGCCTGGTAAAAGTCGAATTGGTGCGGGGCGTGCTCAAGCTGGGCCAATAGGTCTACAAGCTTTGCCGCCGTCCGATTCGCGACGGCCATCGTTTGATCTCTCCACGGTCCGACGTGCGGACGACGGTCTGGGTAAACGAATTCACGGAAACATAGCGGGCGAAGAAATCCTCCAGCACCGCGCCCAACAGGAACGCGCCGGTGCCCTCGAAGGAAGCTTCATCCAGGTTCAAGGTGACTTCCAGGCCCCGCACGAAGGCCAACGGGCCGTCGGTCACCAGGGGCCGCGTGACCGCTCGAGCCGCCACCGAACGTACGCCGTCGATCTGTTTGCGGATGTGCGGCTCGGCCAGGTCCGCGTACAAGGACAGCATCTCCCGCAACGCCGAGGCGCCGCCCCGCTGAGGATCGTCCAACAGCGAGGCGTAGTTCAATGACAGGTGGTTCAGCAGCCGCCAAGCGACATCTCCCGATCCGTAGGACAGCGAGGGGCGGGGCCGGGTCGGTCCCGCCAGGCAACGGATACTCTGCACGGGCAGACTGACCTCGGCCGCGAAATCCGTGTCGCCCACGCCGACGGGCATCAGCAGCGGCAAGTCGCGGTTGGTACACAACAGCCCCACGCCCACCTGCCGCAGATCGTGGCGATAGGGCGTCTCGTGCGTGTCGACCAGCGACAGGTAGAGTTCGCTGCCGACGTAGCTGGTCCGCGTCCCCGTCGCGCGTTGCCTGTCCGACAGCACTCGATAGGTCCGCCGCACCGTGTAGCAGGCCAGATCGTCGCCGCTGCGGCCGACCGCGTCGCGGACCGAGGGACGATCGAAGGACGCGTAGAAGGGCAGGAACACCTGCTCCTCATCCAGGTCCCCGTAGCCCGTGACTTCGGTAACCTGGTACGCTTCGTAATCCTGCGGCCGCGTGCGGTCGGGCACCACGTGCAATTCGTGCTCGTGGTGACTGAGGTGGATGCGGTCAGCCCGGCGGGGAAAGAGGTTCACCGCC
Organism: uncultured Pirellulaceae bacterium; assembly: GCA_964645045.1. GTDB lineage: Bacteria > Planctomycetota > Planctomycetia > Pirellulales > Pirellulaceae > Anammoximicrobium. Next base: position 27,380 of record CAZXYZ010000044.1, read on the forward strand.
GGCGTGCAGAACAGGTCGAACATCGAGGCATCGACGCGATGTTCCAAAGACCGACGGACGCGGTCGAAGAGCAGGAAGACTTCCAGTTCCCTCCCCGTACACCGCTGCACGGCCGGAGCCAATCCGCCCAGCTCGACGAACAGGAACCGCTCGGGCAGGGCGAAATACTCGTGCAACAGGCGGTAGCCTTGAAAGGACCGGGGGCCGCCGGGCAGCATCGCCTCGTCGTCCCGGAATCCCACGCGGCGGATTTCGGCGGGATCGATCGTCACCTGCCACGGGACCGGCGATTCGGCCGGGCGCACGACCACGGCTACACAGTTGGCCAGGAGTTGCTCGTAGAGCGCCACCGCCAGGTTGCCGGAGCCCCTCAGGAACAGCGGCAGCCGGTCCAGCGAGATCTTGTTGAAGACGAGTCCCGCCGTCGCTTCGAGCCGCAGCCGCAAGCCGGCCCGGACGCCGGGAACCTCGGGCACATCGCGCATCGCCTCGTCGCGGCTGAAATAGTCGGCCTTGCGGATTTGCAGGGGCCACAGGCGAACGTCGTGCGCCGTCTGATACCGGCAGGCCGTCTGCTCGCTCTTGGCGATCTGCGACCGCAGCATCGTGCCGCGGGGCACCCGCACGCCTTCGGCCAACGCACCTTCACTGAGATTCGGCTGCAACTTGACCACCGCCATCGAAGGCGTCGGAGCCGCATAGTGCGGGTACACAATCTCGAACAAATGCTGCGTGAACTCCGGGTACTGCGCATCCAGCTTCAGCTGGATCCGGGCGCTCAGGAACGCCAGCCCCTCCAACAGCCGTTCGACGTACGGATCGGCGCACTCAAAGGCATCGAGTGCCAGCCGCCCGGCGATCTTCGGATACGCCCCGGCGAACTCAGCACCCATTTCCCGCACGTGCTGCAACTCGCGGTTGTAATAGTCAAGCAGGCGAGGGTCCATTAAATCGATCCTATTCTAGGCATCGGCCTGCTCCCGGACCTGCACTTGCCCCGTTTCCAAATCAACCTCGGTCTTCATGAACATCCGCAAGGGGATCGGCTGGGCCCACAGCGTGCCCTCGATCACGAAGACGAGGGAATTGCTATTCATCCTGCCTTCATCCATGATCGCGCGGATCGCGACTGTATCCCGCAAAATCCGCGGCTCGAAATCCCAGACCGTCTGCCGGATCGAACGCTCCAATTCGTCCAGGCGAATCGACGAAGCCACGACGCCGGAAAGGTCCCGCAGCCCGTAATTCAGGACCGAATTCGCGACCTCCGCGTAGGGCTCCAAATCCTGGCTTTGCGACAACCGGCCCGTGTTGAACAGCCAACTGAGATCCCGCAACACGGACTGGCGGAGCCGCTCGACGGAGACCACACGCCGATCGCGCGACTCCCGGGAGTTCTGAGGCTCGTCGTCCGTCAGACGATCCAAGAGCGACGGCTGCAACCGTTCGCGAACGCTCAGTTCACCCATGAGTCACCCGTTTTTCGTTCGCCCTAGGCATCACTGGCGGACGGATTCGCCGCGGTCTTGGCCAACGAATCCAAGACGATTTCCCGCGTGTCCATCAAGGCATAATCGCCCGTGTCGGTCGCAAACAGCCGCTGTCCCAGACCCAAGTTCGCGCCGGGGCCGGCTTCCACCCACAACGTTTTGCGCGCCATCCGGATCGCCTCGTCCTCGCTGCACTCCGACCCGGGATAACGGGTCGGAATCAAACCGACCGTGTCGCCGCCGTTGGACCAGGTGAAATGCACCGGCATCCAGACCAGGTCTCGCAGGTCCTCCGGCTTTTCGATCGTGATTCGCCGAATGTTCTGAATGGGCGCCCAGAGATATCGCCCGGCCACGATGCACTCGATCGTGGGCCCCAGCCGCGGGTCCGCGTCGGCCAACCACTCGAACGGCTGGCCATCGACGGTGCCTGCGATCGCGTCAGCCGCCTCGAACGCTTGCTCGCGCAACCGCTCTGCCGCGGCATGCTGCCCCCCGGCCGTCAGCCGCAGGGCCTCGACCAGCAAGCCGATCCAGGCTGGCGGTTCTCCAAAGATCAGGGGCGAGTGCTTGCCCGCGAACACCTCGGCCCGCAAGGCTTCGCAGCGCAACGCTTCGCGATACATCTGCGCCATGGCGAGGGCCCCAGGGTCTAACTCGGCCGCCGTGTTCAGTTGCGTCAGCGCCCGCTCCCATTGTCCCTGGATGGCCAGCAACTGAAACAAGAAGATACGCAGTTTGGGATCGGCCGGATTACGCCGGATCTCCTGTTGAAGTTCCGTCAGCGCCTGGTCCGCCTTGCCGTCACGAAGCGTCTGTTCAGCCTGCACGGGAGTACCTCCGTTTGTTGGCCATCGCCCCACCGTGGCCCAAGCGAGGGCCCAGCCTGACGAGCGGGCTGTTGATTTACGGGAGCAAACCTACGTGGGATAGGCTTTCAGCCTGTCAGGACTGCCCAGTTACAAGCGACGATTCTGCGCCGTTCTCCCATTCGACAGGCTGGAAGCCTATCCCACGATTAAATCAACAGCCCGCGAACTGACTAGAGCCCCGCCGTGGATTCGCACGCTCCAACTAAGCGTCCCAGGCCTTGGAGCCGATGCGATCCCAGCCGCGCGTTCCTTCCTCATGGAACGTCTTGCCATCAAACGAGCGGTAAGTCAGCTGGATCTTGTAGTACCAGAGCGAGATTTTCTCGTTCGGCCGTTCATCCTCGCTGCCGCTGATGCTCCACTTGGCGATGATGGGCGAATCGAGTTTGAACCGTAGATACCAGTTGTTCTTGGCGTTATCCATGTCCTCGCCGGTGGTCAGCAGAAGGATCTCCCCGGTGGGGGCGAGCAGACCGCCACCGCAGGCATACTTCATCAGCTGAACGGACGCTTTGTCGAAGCTCTTGCCGATCTCGATCGGCGGGACTTCGGCGACGCCCGTGAAGAGGTCCTTCGAACCGGCCTTCGAGCTCTCTTTGAATTCGCGGTTGAGCGCCCAGTCGATGCTCGTACACGAGATCCAATCCTCGAAACCTTTGATAACACAATCACCCTTAATTGAGGGAAGCAATTTCAACAGAATCATGCCTAAACTCCTTCCAAGAGAACCAAGACTTGTGACCGTTCACGCAATGCACGTCGTCGCGAAATTCCAGTGACCTTACCCCGCCGCCGAGGGCGGCAAGTGCGCGGCGTTCCTCCTGTGCGCCGCGATCCCTGCCGGACGGACTGAGGATCCGTCCGTGCAAGACGTTCCTGCTGGGCGTGCATTACTGCTTGCCCGACGGTAGTTTCGACACCAACCGCAGCGATACCGTCAGCCCTTCCAGCTGATAATGCGGCCGCAGGAACATTTTGGACGCGTAATAGCCCGGATTGCCTTCGATTTCTTCGACCTTCACCTCCGCTGCCGCGAGCGGACGGCGGGCCTTGGCCTCTTCACTGGCCGTGGCCGGATTGCTTTCGACATATTGTTCGATCCAATGGTTCAGCCAACGCTCCATGTCGTCGCGTTCCTTGAAGGAACCAACCTTGTCGCGGACGATGCACTTTAAGTAGTGGGCAAAGCGGCAGGTCGGGAACAGGTACGGGAAACGCGCGGCCAGATTGGCGTTGGCGGTGGCATCCGGATCATCGTATTCCGCGGGTTTCTGCAGCGATTGAGCACCGATAAAGGCGGCAAAATCGGAGTTCTTTTTGTGGATCAAAGGCATGAAGCCGTTCTTGGCCAATTCGGCTTCGCGGCGATCGCTGATGGCGATTTCCGTCGGGCATTTCATGTCCACGCCACCGTCGTCCGTGGGGAACGTATGCGTCGGCAAGTTCATCACCGCCCCGCCGGATTCGATGCCCCGGATCCGCGAGCACCAGCCGTAGAACTTGAACGATTGGTTGATGTTCACCGCCATCGCATAGGCGGCGTTGGACCAGCAATACCGGTCGTGCTGCGCGCCTTCAACGTCTTCCTCGAAATCAAACGCGTCCACGGGATTGGTCTTCGCTCCATACGGCGTCCGCCCCAAAAACCGGGGCAGGGCGAGTCCGATGTAGCGCGAGTCTTCCGATTCGCGGAGCGAGCGCCAACCGGCGTATTCGGGCGTTTGAAAAATTTTCGTGAGGTCGCGGGGATTGGCCAATTCCTGCCACGAGTCCATCTGAAAGGCGGTGGGCGATGCACCGGTAATGAAGGGACAGTGGGACGCCGCCGAGATCTTGGAGATCTCCGACAGAAATTCGACATCCGGCGGGCTGTGATCGAAATAATAATCGCCCACCAGGCAGCCAAACGGCTCGCCGCCGAACTGGCCATACTCTTCTTCGTAGATCTTTTTGAACAGCGGGCTCTGATCCCAGGCCGTGCCTTTGAATTTCTTGAGTGTCTTGTGGACGTCCTTCTTCGAGATGTTCAACACCCGGATCTTCAGCGACTCGTCCGTTTCCGTATTGCTGACCAGGTACTGCAGGCCGCGCCAAGCGCCTTCGAGTTTCTGAAAATCCTGGTGGTGAATCACTTGGTTGATCTGCTCGGTCAGCTTGCGGTCGATCTCCGCAATGATGCCCTCAATCGTCTTGATCGCATCGTCAGAAATCAGCGTGGTGGACTGCAGGGCCTGCGCCGCCAAAGTCTGGACGGCGTTTTGCACTGCCTGCTGAGCCTGATCGCTTTTCGGCTTGAACTCTTTCTTCAGCAGCGACTCGAACTCGTTGACTTCCAACGTGGCGGCACCGGCAGCCGCGCCTGGTTGAACCTGAAAACTACCTTCGGACATGCGTTGACTCCTTGATCTTCTGCCGACGAATCGGCACGCCTCATTTGTGGCGACGGTACTTGTTGGTAACCAATCTTCCCAGCAGCGCGCCCTCCTCAGTTCCCGGAGCGGCCCGGCGTCGAAATCGGGCGAGCAACCGCCACACTATGCATCCGCCCCGGCCCCGTCCGCGTCCGGATTCGGCGCCGCGGCGAGCGACTGGAGCAGTGCGGGATCTTTCAACACTCGAGCCATCAATTCTTCAGCTCCGGTCTTGCCGTCCATGTACGACAACAGGTTCGCCAACTCGGTGCGTGCATCCAGCAGCTTGCGCAACGCATCGACCTTGCGGGCCACACCGGCGGGTGAGAAATCATCCATGTTCTCGAACGTTAGATCCACGCTCAAGTTGCCTTCGCCCGTGAGCGTATTGGGAACCTGGAACGCCACCCGCGGCTTCATGGCCTTCATGCGATCGTCGAAGTTGTCGACGTCGAACTCCAGGAACTTGCGCTCGTCCACGGCAGGGAGCGGCTCGGCAGGTTTGCCTGACAAGTCGGACAGCACGCCCATGACGAAAGGCAATTGGACTTTTTTTTCGGCGCCGTAGACCTCTACGTCGTACTCGATCTGGACACGCGGCGGACGATTGCGTGCGACGAACTTCTGACTGCTCTGCTTGGCCACACCATTGCTCCTTCTGACGAAATGAATCTACGACCTACAGTGACTGTACACGTGCCGGGCGCGAGTTGTTCCCTTGGTCCAGGTTAGTGTATCGGCGCGCCCCGGCTATTCAAGACCCTCCGTATTCACTGGAACTCCCCGAACTGCCTCCAAGTGCCTCGGCTTGATCGACCCCGCCTGGAGCGAGTTCTCGAAGCAGCTCCAAGAAGGTCATCTTGGCGACGCGTTTGGCCCGGTTGAGCAGTAAGGGCACCGGACTGGACGGCTCGTGTTCCGCGTAGTAATCACAGATTTTGTCCAACAGCCGAATCACGTCATCCCGGCTGCTGACCTCGTCGAACGCGGGCATCGAGCGCACCGCCTCGGGCTCCACCGACTCGTCCGACGCCAGTTCGCTGGTTTCGAAGGAAGGCGATTCCTCGTCGACCGGAGCCTCCTTGGGGGCATCGTTGAAGCCGCGACGCTCCAGATAAGTGCCGAGGAGGCGGGACATTTTGGTCAGCAACTCATTCAAGGGATCGAGGCTCGCCGAGCGGCCAATACCGACGGCTTCGGTGACGGCGCCTTCAATGGCCAGCACGCTATCGCGGGCATTCTGCAGCACCACCGCTCGTTGATGGAGATCGCTCAGATCCTCGTTCATCAGGACGGCTTCGATTGTCGCCATCTCCACGGCGTGATCGTTCCGCGGGGGCAATTCGCCGGAAGCCGTGAGGTAGTCTCGGTAGCAGAAGCTGCCTAGCGCTGATGACTCGACCAACGGTGCTTCCATGACGGCCCGCAAGCAAGCCTCGCGATCGCACAGTGCCAACAGGGTGTTGACTCGAAACGTGGGATCGTTGTCATCGTCTGGATCCAGACGCGGATGCATACCCTCCCAGTATCGTTCCACTAAACCGCGGATGACTGCTAGAGCTTCGCCAAAAGCGGCGAGCCCTTCGAGGTGAACGACCGCACGGGCCAGCAGGACCGCGACCCGCAAGTCCTTTGTGCGTTGGAACAGCCCCGACGCCAAATCGCGAACCGTCCGCCAATCCGGCTCTTGCCCCTCGACCACGGTGTCGCCGATTTGCTGATCGGCGACTGGCTGAGCGGCCCGCTCTAACTCGCCGAATTCGAGGTCATACTCGAGATCGTCGCCGCAAGGAGACTCTTCCGAAACCGGCTCAAGTAGCTGATCGACGTCAAGCACTCCCATGACCGACTTTCCCAAATTAAGAAACTCCAACCAAACCCGTCACAACACCGAACAGCGAAGGCCCTGACAATTATACATAGAAAGGCTTTTGACTAAGGTCCGCTCGACGCGCTGCCGGCAATCAGCACTGCTCCAATGAATCTATTGGCATCGCAGTGTTTCGGCAAGCATGTGAAAAAAGAAAAAGCAGAAAATCAGCCGTGATGCCAGGAGTGACGTTGACTGACGCTACGAGATTGCGCGTGAAGCCAATCGATGCGGAAATCCCGGCGAACGGCTGGCGTAAGCCCGCCGGTGCATCTGCCGTCGGCATGAATCTGCCCGGTGCATTGCCCTGTGCCCCTTGTCACGCCCATGCGGGCGGATTTCACCCGTGGCGGAGTCTGTGGACTGCTAGGATAAAGGCACGGGAACCGGCGGGCTGACGTCGGCCGTTCGCCTTTCGCGATGCCGCCAAGAACCGGCGGGCTGACGCCGGCCGTTCGCCTTTCGCGATGCCGCCAAGAACCGGCGGGCTGACGCCGGCTGTTCGCCTTTCGCGATGCCGCCAAGAACCGGCGGGCTGACGCCGGCCGTTCGCCT
>CAZXYZ010000044.1:34677-79915 GCA_964645045.1 uncultured Pirellulaceae bacterium
ACGCCGGCCGTTCGCCTTTCGCGATGCCGCCAAGAACCGGCGGGCTGACGCCGGCCGTTCGCCTTTCGCGAGGGGCTGACAGCCAGATGTGGATTACGGGACGCCGTCTTGCGACTTTTTTGGGCGATTCGTGATTTCGAGGGCGGGAAGCCTGCGGAGCAGCGGAGAGTCCGCGGGCGCGACCGTCTGTGCCGAGACTTGTTGGGAAAATCCCATTTTTTCCAGCAGTTCGGTTTGCGGTAGTGTTGGATCAGGAGCCAGGGGCCGGTCATCCTGCAGCAGGGGCTCGATCGCGTTGGGTTCGACCATCGGCGTGGAATCGGCGCCGGATTCGGACGGCGGATTAGCTAATGTCGGCTCGGGAGCGGGCACGGCCTCCGGCGATGTCTGGGGACGCAACAACGGCTGACCGCTGGCGATAACCGGCGGCGGGTGAAGGCGATAATCCAGGCTCGCTGGCCGGGCACGGCGGCGTTCGAGTTTCATTGCATCCCGATACGCTTCGTCAGGCCAAGAGCCTTCGGCCAGGGCCACACAGCAGTAGTCGAGCAGATCGCCCTTCTCGAAATAGACATTGCGGACGGCCAGCCCGTATTCGACGCGCGACTGGAAGTAGCGGATTTCGGCTTCGGTATATCGCCGCTGTGCATCCAGCAGGATGTAGAAATCCACTTTGCCGTTCTCGTAAGCCACCCGGATCGACTGCAGCTGCTGTCGGGCTGCCTCGACACGATTGACGTCGGTGCGGAGCACGGCAAAGGCCCGGTTCCGTTCGGCGAGCGCGGCGCTTAAATCGTTGACCACTTGCCGTTCTTGTTCCAGGAGGACGCACTTGGCGCGTGCCAAGTGCAATTGAGCGTTCCGCACACCCGCCTGTGCTTGACGCAGCCCAATCGGGATGGAGAACTCCGCGCCCAATTGCCATTCTTGAAAATCGCCGCTCGTCAAGTCCGCGTAGGCGTTGTCGAACCGCGGGCCATCGCCAGGGCCGATCAAATCGTCGCCAAAGCCGCGCCAGCGGTAACGGCCGACCAGGTCCAGCGTCGGCAGCAGGAAGTTCTTGCTGGCCGCCAGCTCCAATTCCCGGCTCTTGACCTGCCAGCGCTGCCGGCGCAGCTCGACGCGTCGCACCAGGGCTTCGGTCGCGACACAACTCCATTCGAATTCGACGGGTGAAACGGGCGGCTCGTCGCTGGGACGCAGGAGTTGACGGTCGTGGGGAGGCAGACCGAGCAGCAGCCGTAACTTGCGTTCGCTGACGTACACTCCGGGATTCGCGCGAAAGGTGCCTGGTTTACTGCCGTTGTTGGTTCGTGTACCTTCGATCAACCGCCCCATCAAGGCGTTCTGGACTTCCTCTTCGAAACGATAGTACTGCTCCCTCGCCTGCGCCTCTTTTTCGGCCTCGCCTCCCTTCAGCCCCGTCTCGGACAACGTCTGCACCTGGCGCCAAGTTTCCAGGGCCGCATCACGAGACTGGATCTTCGTGTCCAGATCCCGATAGGCGAAGTACAAGTCCCAGTAGGCGTTCTCGACGTTGCACAGCAAGTCCCGGATCCCGATCTCGAATTCAGTCAAACTGATATCGGTCCTCAGCCGGGCAATCAACACGCCATTGTAGATACCGGGACGGCCACCCGGACCAGCGATGCGGTTAAAGTCGGTTCCGCCGCCCCGCAGCAGGGAATGGCGGAGTTCTCCTTCCAAGAAGGTATCCCAAGCTCCGTTGGGAAACTCGTTTCCGATGTTGTTATTCCGGTCGTACTCGATAATGTGACGGACGGCGAACTGGCTGCCCGTCACCGTCCGCTTCGCGATTTCGGCTTGAACGCGGTCAGAATCCTGGTCGAAGAAACCTCGTTGCCCCAGGAACTGGTTATTGAATCGCCGGTCATTCTTTTCACACAATGCCCGGGCCGAGAATTCCGCATCAAAAGCAGACAACGCCGCTTCCACGCCCAGCAGCGGCGACGTCTCGTGAATCGCCGGGTCGTAGGCGGTGGAAATCGTGTCCGGCGCGCGCAACACGGTACCGCCCAGATCCTGCATGACTTTGGAATGTGCAAGGGCCTGATGGATCGCATCCTGCAGCGACAGATCCCAATACTCCAGCCGGCTGCTATCGAGTACGTCCCTGGGGTCACCGTCTCCGATAAGTTGATCGAAATGACAAGTTTCTGCGAAGGGGGCCTCGATCTGGGTCACGGCGGTAGGGAAAGGCCCCGGCTCGCACTGGGATGATTGCGGCAGGCGGACGCTGTTGGAACTGCACCCAGCTAAGCTGGCGCTCAGAATGACGATGCCGGCGAATTGCCAGTGAAATTTCGGAATCATCGACTGGTCGGGCCTGGCCAATGGATACAACGTGACTTGCTCGTATAAGTTGTCGGTTTGGCACGAATCTCCCAATCGCTTTTTTTGTCACATTCGGTACAAGTTATCTCAAAACAATCCGCCGCCGTTTCACTATACTGTGGGCGTATGTCGAACGAATCACTGCCTCCCGTTCCCGATTCCACGGATCTCGCCTGGCACGGGCTGGATCGTGTGTTGGACGAGATTGCCCAGCTGGTGAAATCCGAGCTGTCGCCGGCCGTCTTCCATGCGGAGTGTCTGCGCCGCGTAGTTACGGGGCTGGACGGGGCCGGTGGAATCGTCTGGCTGCAAGGCCCCGCGGCGCAACTGAGGGCCGATGCATGCGTGCTGCCCAATGACGGTGGCGAGGACGAAGCACAAGTGCTAGCCGCTCACGCGCCGCTAGCGGCACGAGTGCTGAAAGAAAAGCAAAGCAAGGCGTTGCCGCCCGGAGTGGCGGCCGCGGGGAGCGTTCGTCTGGCGAATCCGCCGCGTTTTCTTCTGCTCGCCAGCCCTTGGGACGCGGGGAATGAAACCACCGGAGTTCTGGAGATCCTGCGGTTCCCCGACGCCGGCCCCCAGACGCAGGAAGTCTGCCTGGCCTTCCTGGAAGCGGTGTGCGAGCTGGTCGCCGATTTTCATCGCCGCCGACAGCTTGGCAACTACCGCCTGTGGTCGGCGGATCTGAAACGCATCCAGGATTTTGCCCAGCAGGTTCACCGCAGCCTGGATCTCCACGAGACCGCCTTTACTGTCGCCAACGAAGGCCGACGGCTGATCGGCTGCGACCGGGTCAGCGTGTTGGTGCGGCGCGGCACACGCTGCAGGCTGGTGGCGGTGAGCGGCGTCGCCACGGTCAACCGGCGAGCCAACGCGGTGCGGGCTTTGGAGCGCCTGGCGTCAGGGATGCTCGCGGCAGACGAACCGCTGTGGCACCCCGAGAGAAACAACGAACGTGCTCCGCAGGTCGAACGCCTGCTCGACACGTACCTCGACGAATCGCACGCCCGCGGATTGGCGGTCTTGCCGCTGCGTCCGCCGCCACGCGAAGCAGACGCGGACCCTCCGCCGGCCATTGGCGTGCTGGTCGTGGAACGGTTCTCCAGCACGTTGGACGAACCCTTGCGTTGGAACGCGACGGCGGTGAGCGCGCATGGGGGGTTGGCGCTGGGCCACGCTTTGGAATTGAATCGCGTGCCGTTCCTGGGAATGCTGCGCGCGATGGGCCGCGCCGGCTGGTTCCCGCAAGGCAGACAGCGGGTTGCTGCGGTGCTGGTGTCGGCGGTGATCGTCGTGGGCGCGGTGGCGTTGGCCGGGCTGCAAACGGATTTCGGCATCGAGGCCCGTGGCGAGTTGCAGCCGGTGGGCATCCGTGACGTCTTTGCGCCCGCCGACGGTGTGGTCGGCGAGTTGCGCGTCAGTCACGGTCAGCAGGTCGCCCGCGGCGAGATCCTGGCCGTCCTCCGCCGCAGCGAACTCGATTTGGAATTCAAACGCGTGTGGGGCGAGTTGCAGACGGCGCGCAAGCGGCTGACCGCGATCGAGGCCGAACGCATCCAGGGACGCCGCGAGGCCGACGACCAGCGGTTGCGGTACGGGCAGCTGACCGCACAGCAGGAAGAAGTCCGCGAGCAGATCGCCGGGCTCGAGTCGCAATACGCCATCCTCGAACAACAGCAGTCCGAATTGGAGATCCGCAGCCCCACGGACGGCGAAGTGCTGACCTGGAACCCCCAACAACTGCTGGATGCGCGTCCGGTCGCGCGGGGCCAGATCTTGATGACGGTGGGAGATCTCCGCGGGCCTTGGCAGTTGGAATTGCGGATCCCGGACCGTCGCGTGGCCCACGTCCTTGCCGCCCGGCGGAGTCAGGGGGAGGCATTGCAGGTCTCGTTCATTCTGGCCAGCGATCCGGGACGCTGGCTAACGGGCACGTTGGACCGCGTGGGGCTGCGGACCGAAATCAGTGAAACGGACGGCGTCTTCGTCTTGTCTACCGTTACCATCCAGCGCGAACAGATCCCGCAGTTGATGCCCGGTGCCGGCGTCACGGCAAAAATTCATTGCGGTCAACGCGCGATCGGTTACGTGTGGTTTCACGATTTGATCGATACCGTGCGGACTTGGCTTCTTCTCTAGGAAACGATCATGAAACGGGCAGACTCGTTGAACGCAAACATGGTCCTGGCTGGCTGCGTCTTGGCCTTGGCAACGGTTCGTGCCGCCGGTGCCGAAGCGCCGGGAGCGGGCCCCATCCCGGTGTCGTCGATGCTGTTGAAACTGATCGAGCAGGTCGACGTCCCGGCCCGCGAGACGGGGGTGCTGGCGTCGGTCGAGGCCCGCGAGGGGCAGCTCGTGCGTCAGGGTGACTTGTTGGCACAGGTCGACGATACCGAGGCCAAGATCGCGGAGGACCAGGCCAAAATCGACATCGAGATCGCGCGGGCCAGCGCCACCAACGACGTCAATCTGCGTTTTGCGAAGAAATCGGCCGAGGTGGCGAAGGCGGAATTGCGGCGGTCCGACGAGTCGAACGCGAAATACCCGCGGAGCGTTTCGGAGTCGGAGGTGGACCGTTTGCGGTTGCTGGTCGAGAAGAGCAGCCTGGAGGTGGAGCAGGCCGAACACGAGTACACGGTGGCCAAACTGATGCTGCAGGCCAAGGAAGGAGAGTATCGGCTGGCACAACAGAAAGCTCAGCGGCATCAAGTTGTCGCCCCGCTGGACGGAGTCGTCGTCCAGGTGTACCGCCATCGCGGCGAGTGGGTCAAGCCGGGCGAATCCGTGGTCCGCATCCTCCGCATGGACCGGTTGCGGGCCGAGGGATTTGTCAAGGCCGACTTGGTCGGTCAGCATCTGCTAGGGCGAGCCGTTCGGTTGGTTCTGGATCGGCCCGGCAGCCCGGCTCGCGCCCTGTCCGGCAAGATTGTCTTCCTGGATCCCGAAATCGATCCCGTCACGCGCCAGGTCCGCATCTGGGTCGAGGTGGAAAACAAGGATCTCAGCCTCAGTCCGGGAATGCAGGCCAACATGACGATCGAGCCGCAGGCAAAATCCGCTCAACCAGCTCCCAAGGCGTAGGGCTCGAAGATCGTTTCCGTCATCCGTGCAGCCTTTCGGTTACGAGCACGAGCACTGCCGCAAGCGGCTGAGCACGAGCACGACCGTTTCCATGCCAGAACCGTATTGTGTGTAGAAAAAAATCAGGCAATATCGCCCCACCACCTCCTGAACGTTGGATCGCTTCTGTTTTTTTGGGGGCAAACTGCAGAGCCCTGCCGCTACCTCGTAAAGCGGCAACTTGCTTCTGACTGCCACCCCGGGTTGCGGACAGCCAGCGGGCTGGCGGATCAGAAGTCGCCGATCGGATTCCCATCCCGGCGATCACCCAGCCAATCGAACATTTGACGATCGATATCGAAACTGATCACGCGGACCGAGCCGTCGGCGAGCAAGAAGTTTGCGCCGGCCGGGTGCGGCGAGCCGAAGTGGTAGCCGACGTCCCCGTTGTTCGGGTCGGTGTCGCCCCACGCGGTATCGCTGTCGGGGCCGAAACCGGTGTGGCCCGCCCCAAAACCGGTCAGACGCATGGTGTCCGGATCCCAGCCATCCGTCCAGCCGCAGTCGTCGTGCCAATCCCCCGAGAGGTAGTTGTGGACCAATAAACGCTTCTCGCCCACCACGATCGCATTACTTGTCCCATCGGTGATTCTGCTAAAACCGACGGGGCTGGTCGATCCCGCGGGCCTGAACCCGCCGGGGGCGGCACTATCGGCCCGCCGATTGGTGCGCACGAGAACGCCCTCGTACTCGCGGTTGTCCGGCACGTTCCACGTATCACCCTTCCAGAAATCGGTTCCTGGCACGGCGCCGGCGTAGTCGTTCAGGACGCGGTCGCCCTGAGTGCGGGGGCCGCGAGTGGGGCACGCGTAGGTGGGAATGACCGTGGTGCGAACCGCATTGATGTCGTCCAGGTCAGCGACCTGAGATTGTTCCATGTAGGCCAGGATCTGGTAGTGCCAGCCGATGCCCTGCTCGTTAGGGCCAAGGGGCTGATTGCCGTGCTCTGTGCGCCATTCGTTGCGACTCGTGTTGCCTGCCCACGGGTACGTTCCCCCGGTAGGAAAAACCTTGAAAACGTCGACGTGGTTATGCATTCCCAGACCGATCTGCTTCAGATTGTTAGCGCACTGGAAACGCCGCGCCGCCTCGCGGGAGGCCTGAACGGCCGGCAGCAGGAGGGCGACTAAGATGCCAATGATCGCGATGACGACGAGCAGCTCGACCAGGGTGAACCCTGCGCGCCGGCTCTTTTGCAAGGGATGGACGTTTACCATCGGAGAACTCCCACCTTAAGGAACCAATAGAACAATGGTATAGCACGAAGCGTTCTGACAACGCGCCTGCTCTCGTTCCTGCCGGCCTGCGGGGCTTTCATTGTCCGCTGGGGACAAGCTCGCGAAACCGTGTTTCGTCAACTTCCTGGACCGCGCCCAACGAATTGGCGACGAACCGCCGGCCGTCGATGCCTTCCTGTTCGTGCGCGACGACCGGGGCGCCGGCCAGGCCGGGCGGACCCTTAGGAGGCCCATAGAGGATGACGTACGGCTTCCCGTCACGCTCCGAGACGAAGACGTTTTCGCCATCCACTTTGAAATTGCTCAAGAAGGCAGTGTTTGATCGGACGAACTGCTTAAACACGGCCTCGTCGCTGGGCGCCTGGCCCCGGTGCTGGCCTGTGTACTGGCCAAACATCAGTGCCAGAGGTTTGAGGTGGGATTCCTGCTGCGGCTTGCTCGCCGTCTTCGTCCCGCAGCCCACGGCAAGGATGCAGATCCAAGCGGTACACAGGACAAAGACACGACCGAACAGCCTCTTGGCTCGATTCGTTGCCATAAAAAGGTGGACCCAAAGCCGGCAGTGATTCTCGATCCCGCCGAAAGTCTTGATGGTACGATCGCACTTCCCGTGATAGCACGGTAGAAGGAAATTCTAGCTCCGCCATCGGTCGAGACGCAACAGCACAGTGCCGTTTTTCCGGTTTTTCGGCCCTTGACCCGCACCCGGCCCTTCCCCCATGCCGCGCAACAGAAAATGCGGCTCCGACTGCCGTACCTCCGCGGATGATGCAATTTGCCCGGGAAAGACGGACCGGATCGTCGGTCCTGCGCTTGCCCGGTTTCTTGTTTTCCGGCGAACATTTTGAACAGGAAACAGAGACAACCGAGAAAGAGCCGGCACTCCATTCTCTCTGTTTTCTCCTGAATTCTTTCGGTCGCGGCCGAAGGCCGCGTTATCCCATCGGGAACCGGTTTTCTACGGGCTGCCTCACTTCCACGCAAACGGCTTTCCCGTCAACCGTTCATAGGCTTCGATGTACGTGGCGCGGGTCTTGCCGACGACCTCGTCGGGCAGCGCCGGCGGTTCGCTGTTCTTGTCCCAGCCGGTGGCCGTCAGGTAGTCCCGGACGAACTGTTTGTCGAAAGACGGCTGGCTGTGGCCCGGCTCGTATTGGTCGGCGGGCCAGAACCGGGAACTGTCGGGCGTCAGGACCTCGTCGATCAGGATCAGCCCCCCGTCGACGCGGCCCCATTCGAACTTGGTGTCGGCGATTAGAATCCCTTTGGTGCGGGCGTATTCGGCGCCGCGGCGATAGATTTCGATGCTGCGCTGCCGCAGTTCCTGCGCCGTTTCGAGGCCGACGATTTCCACCATTCGCTCGTACGAGATGTTGATATCGTGCCCACTCTCCTCCTTGGTGGCCGGAGTGAAAATCGGCTCGGCCAACTGAGAACCCTGGCGCAGTCCGGCCGGCAAGGGGATGCCGCAGACGGCTTGATTCTGCTGGTACTCCTTCCAGCCGGACCCCTCCAAATAACCGCGCACCACGCACTCGATGGGAACGACCTCGCACTTGCGGACGATCATACTGCGTCCCGTCAGGCTGGCGGCGTCGGCGTCGGCAGGCAGCCCGACCGATCCCAGATCCAGGGATACCAGGTGGTGTGGGGTCTGCAGCAGCTCGAACCAAAACGCACTGATCTGCGTCAGCACGCGCCCCTTGTCCGGGATCGGCGTGGGTAAGACCCAGTCGAATGCACTGATCCGATCGCTGCTGATCATCAGCAACCGGTCGCCCAAGTCGTAGATGTCCCGCACCTTGCCGCGGCGGACCGGCCAAGACGTCAGATTCGTTCGTGTAACGGCTTCACTCATTGGCATTTCCTTACGATCCAGAGCCCTCAGCTAGCAATACATCCGGGGAAAGGGTAAATATATCAAATATGGGCCGGCCACAAGAGAGGGTGCTGTCGCCAATCCCGCGGCCGGCCAAGGAAACATTCGGAGGGCGGATTTTTTTCCGCCCGAGCGGTTCGAAGTCCGCTCGACGGCGAGAATCACGATATTGATCTTAGGCAGGCGTGGGCGTCACCACGGGCGATTCGGCCCTATTTTCACGACGGCGTTGGCAAGGAATCTGCGAGCATGGGTCTTTTGCGTTTCCACACCCCGCGGCTCGAACGACTTGCGGACAAGGCCATCGAGCGCATTTACATGGCGGGCTTGGACTGCGTGCCGACGCTCTGCGAAAAGACTTGGGAGAGCGATCGGCTGTTGCGTCTGGATCGCGACAACCGCGAGTCCGGGAACTTCTACGTCCCCTGGCAGGTGGACGGCCATGGCGAATTGCTGCTGAGTACGGCGACGCTCATGGAGCGGGAGCGCCCGTACGATTTGGCGGTTGAAATCGCCCGCGGGACAGTCAATCGGCTGCGCTCGAAAGCCCAAACATGGAATCTGGCCGGGCTGCGGCTGTCCGACCATTTGGCGGGGCAAATCCGCGTCGCCTGCCAGTCGTTCATCCGGGCCGCCACGTCGCAGCAGGACCGCGATACGGCGGGTGAGGCGGCCCAAGCGGCCATCCGGCAGGCTTTGGACGCGATGATCCTGCTGGGCGCGGAATACGCGCAACAAGCCCTTCAATACCGGCACGAAGGCGGGCGGCCCTTGCCCACGCTGCTGGCGGGAAATGTGAGCAGCGAGGCGATGCCCGCGAACACCGAGCCGATGTTCCGGGCCGCGTTCAATGCCGCCGTCGTCCCGATCTGCTGGCGCGACGTTCAGCCCGAGCCCGATCGTTGGGAATGGGCGCGGTGCGACAAGCAAGTGCAGTGGTGCGGCCGTCACGGTTTGAAGGTGATCGGCGGCCCGTTGGTGCGGTTGGATCGCGAAGCCCTGCCGAACTGGCTGGCGGCCGCCTCGGCCCCGGATCTGGTCGTCGTGGCCAAGGCGGCGCGCAAATTCGTGGAAGCGGCCGTGGAACGATACCGGGGCCAAGTCCACTTGTGGCAGGGCGTGGCGACGTCGACAACCGACCCCTGGTTGGCCGATGACCAGATCCTCCGTTTGACTGTGCTGTTGATCGAAGCGGCCCGCCGCCGGGAGCCGCGCACGCCCGTTTTCATTAGTGTCGCCCAGCCGTGGGGCGAGTCGCTGGCGTTTCGGCAAGCGACACTCTCCCCCCTCCAGTTCGTCGATTTCTTGCTGCGTGCCGATCTCGAAATCGCGGGAATCGGCCTGGAGATCGACTACGGCTACTGGCCGCGCGGGACGCTGCCGCGGGACGTACTGGAGATTACCGAGCACATCGACTTGTGGGCCCTGCTCGGCATGCCCCTGATTCCCATGGTCACCATTCCCAGCAGTTCAGATGCGGACGCGCTGGCCACGGACGGCAGCGGCGTCCTGTGGTCGGCGTTCCCCGGTGGACCTTCGCCGCAGAATCAGAAACGATTGCTGGATCAGTGGTTGCCGGCGTTGCTGGCCAAGCAGTCCGTCCAAGCGATCATTTGGAATCAGGTATTTGATTCCATTTCGCATCGTTACGCCCACGGCGGTCTGTTCACGGCCCAAGCTCTTCCCAAGCCGGCGCTCAACTCGTTGCTGACGTTACGGCGCGAGCATCTCACTTAGGCTGAGGCGCCCCCGGCACAATCGTTAAGACCGCGTTAAACTGGGAGATTCCCGCAGACGGTAGGGGTTCGGTTAAGTTTTTCAATCAGGACCCGGCGGCATAATTGCGATGTTATTAGCACACACGAAGGACAGGAAGTCACTCGTGTTTCAGCCGTAGGTTAGCCGTGGCTGTGGGAGCCATAGCGATCGCTACGGCAGAGTGATCGAGCGGGATTGAGGCGGTTCGGTTTGGACGGAGTGCCGACAGCGGGGCGTTGCTTCCCTCGCGACCTTTTGGGCGGTCAGTCAGCAGTTCCGAAGGCACCACGCCGAGCGGCAACGCCCGCGAACTTCGATCACTTGCCATCTCTGCACGATGGGCATGACACGCCGCAAGCGCGAACGTGTACTGCGATCCCGTTTCCTGGAAAACAAGGAGGCCGGCAGTCGGTCGATGCGACGGCTGCCGGCCTTTCTTTTTTGCGTGCCCCGCACGCTATGGCAACGCACGTTTCCACGTGCGGACAGGAAGGCTAGTGTTACTTGCCTTCGTCCTTGGGTTTCTCGGTGATCAGCGCGTCGCTGGTCAGCAACAACGTCGCCACGCTGGCGGCATTCTGCAGCCCCGTGCGGACCACCTTGGTCGGGTCGATCACCCCGGAATCGACCAAATCCTCGTAGTTGTCCGTGGCCGCGTTGTAGCCAAAATTGCCTTTGCCCTCGCCTACCTTTTCACAGATGAGGGAGCCGTCTTTCCCCGCGTTTTCCGCGATCCAGGTGATCGGGGCGCGGCAGGCCCGCAGCACAACCTGGTAGCCCGTCTGTTGATCTTCGTTCAAGTCCTGCGGCTTGCAGGCGGCCGCCGCGCGGAGCAGGGCCACGCCGCCACCGGGAGAAATCCCTTCTTGCACGGCTGCACGCGTCGCGTTCAAGGCGTCCTCGAACAGGAACTTCTTCTCTTTAACTTCGGACTCGGTTGCTCCACCCACGGAGATCTTGGCGACTCCACCCGTCAGTTTCGCCTTGCGCTCCTGCAGCTTTTCGCGGTCGTAATCGCTGGTCGACTTCTCGTACTCCTGCTCGATCTGGGCGATGCGGGCCTTGATTTCCGCCGCCTTGCCGGCGCCCTGTACGATGGTTGTATTGTCCTTGTCGACCAGCACGCGCTTGGCACGCCCGAGCATTTCCAGCCCCATGTTTTCGAGCTTGATACCCAGGTTGTCGAACACCGCCTTGCCGCCGGTCAGGATCGAGATGTCCTCCAGCATGGCTTTGCGGCGGTCCCCGTAAGCCGGGGCTTTGACCGCACAGCATTTGAAAGTGCCACGCAGCCGGTTCACGACCAACGTGGTCAGGGCTTCGCCATCCACCTCTTCGGCGACGATCAACAACGGCTTGCCCGCCTTCGCAACCTTTTCCAGCAGCGGGATCAGGTCGCGAATGCTGGAGATCTTCTTTTCGTGAATCAAGATATAAGCGTCTTCCAGCACGCATTCCATCGTTTCGGGGCTGGTGACAAAGTAGGGCGACAGATAGCCGCGATCGAATTGCATGCCTTCGACCCACTCGACCTCCGTCTGCATGCCCTTGCCTTCCTCGATCGTCACCACGCCGTCCTTGCCGACCCTGTCCATCGCGTCCGCCACCAATTCCCCAATCTTGGCATCGTTGTTGCCGGCAACCGCGGCCACTTGTGCCATTTCCTTGCGGCCCTTGACCTTGATGCTCTTGGCCTTGAGGTTGGCAGCCACATCATCCACCGCCTTTTCGATGCCGTCCTTCAAATAAATCGGATTGACGCCCGCGACCACCGCGCGTAGCCCCTCGGAGAAAATCGCATCGGCCAACACCGTGGCGGTCGTGGTGCCATCGCCGGCCACGTCGTTCGTCTTCGAGGCCACCTCGCGCACCATGCGGGCGCCCATGTTCTCGTACGGGTCCTCCAACTCGATTTCTTTGGCAACCGTGACCCCGTCTTTGGTCACGACAGGAGCACCGAAGCTCTTATTCAGAATCACGTTATGGCCGGAAGGACCCAAGGTCGAGCGGACTACCTTCGCGAGTTTGGAAACGCCTCGCTTAATCGCTTCCCGGGCCTCCTGATCGAACGCAATCATCTTCGCCATAATTTACATCTCCAAGTATCGAAGGCAGACCTGATCTAGCCGAATCGGCTCGTGCCTGCCAAAATGGCACGCCGTCCAACGGTTTTCCCAGAAAGTGCAAGCGATATGCCAATTGCGGGTACATTCCCTTGCGCGACAGGCAAGGAGCATCCCAGAAACGGCAATTCGTCGGCAAAAAACGGTGCTGGAGCGATGACGATTGCCTCGATCTGCAATTTGACAGCTATAATCTTTCGTCCCACAGACTCGATTCACCACCGGCTGAACTCCCATGCATGGTATGGCCTTTCTTGTTCCTCGCGATAACGTGAGGCAGTTCTCGACGGGCAGGAATATGAAACGTTGTTGGCTAGTGGCCGGCTGGTTCGTCTTGGCGAGCGTCGGTATGCGTCCCGATTCGGCTGCCGGTGAGAACCTTCCCGTCCAGGATCCGCTGCGGGAATCCCTGCGGATTGCATATGACGGCCAAAAGCGGATGCAGGAGAGCATTCAAGACTACACCTGCACGTTGACGCGGCGCGAACGGGTCGATGGCCGTCTGATGGCCTACGAGACCATGTTCGTCAAGATCCGTCATCAACAGAAGCACGGCGGGCGCATCGTGGAACCGTTCAGTGTCTACGTCCGGTTCCTCAATCCCGATCGCGTTAAAGGCCGCGAAGTGATTTATGTTGCCGGTCACAACGCGGGAAAACTGATCGTGCGAAACGGCGGGACGCGGTTCGAGCACATCACGACCTCCTTGCTGCCGGACAGTCCAGCCGCCATGCAGCACACGCGGTACCCGATTACCGAGATCGGGATGCTGAACTTGACCCGCCGTCTGATCGAAAACGGCGAGCGGGAATTGAAGGACAAGGAGTGCCAGGTCAAGCTGGTGCGCGGCGCCAAGATCAACGGGCGACCAGCGACGGTGATTCAAGTCGCCCATACGGCTCGGAAATCCGACCTGAACTTTAAGACGGTGCGGATCATGATCGACGACGAACTGAACTTGCCGGTTCACTATTCGGCTTATGACTGGCCGGAGAAAGACGGAGCCCCGCCCGTCCTGCTGGAAGAATACACTTATACTGACGTCAAGCTGAACGTTGGCTTGACGGACTTGGACTTCGATCACCGCAACGAGTCGTACCAGTTCCTCAAGACGTACTCACCGTAACGGGCTCTGCCGCCGTACACGCCGGCGTTACTTGCGGAGCTTGATCGGCACATAGTCGCGTTTCACATGGCCCGTGTAGACCTGTCGCGGGCGATAAATACGGGCTTGACTGTCGTGCAATTCCTTCCACTGGGCAATCCAGCCCGGCATTCGGCCAATCGCAAACATGACCGTGAACATGCTGGTCGGAATTCCCAGCGCCCGCAGGATCACGCCGGAATAGAAATCCACGTTGGGATACAGGTTGCGGCTAATGAAGTAGTCGTCGCTGAGCGCGACTTCCTCGAGTCTCCTGGCAATATCCAGCAGAGGGTCCGGACAGCCCAGCTTGGCCACGACCCTGGGGGCGTGATCGCGGAGGATGTGGGCCCGCGGGTCATAGCTGGTGTAGATGGCGTGACCGAAACCGAACAGCCGCTCCTCCTTGCGCTTCACGCGTTCGATCAACTGCGCCACCGTCACGCCCGACTTGTGAATCCTCTCCAGTTGCTCGATGACGGCCACATTGGCCCCGCCGTGCAGGGGGCCCCACAAGGCGCAGACACCGGCCGCACACGAGGCAAACAGGTTCGCGCCGGATGAACCGACCATGCGCACGGTCGAGGTCGAACAATTCTGCTCGTGATCGGCGTGCAGCAGCAGAAACAAGCTGAGCGCCTTGACCAACTCCGGATCCGGCTCGTACTGCCGGTGCGGGATCGAGAACATCATGTGCAGGAAGTTGGTGCAGTAGTCATACTTCGGATCCGGGTAGACGATCGGTTCGCCCACCGACGTCTTGTACGCCGCGGCGGCCACGGTGCGGATTTTGGCCAGCAAACGGGCCGCGGCGTTCTCGAAGGTCGCGTCGTCCTCCATCCGCAGCACGTCAACGTTGTAACACGACAACGTATTGATCATCGAAGATAAAATCGCCATCGGATGGCCCGTCGGCGGATATCCCTGGAAACTGTGCCGCATGCCTTCGTGAATCAGTTCGTGGCGTGTGAGCAGGTCCTTGAACCGGTCCAAGTGCTCGGCCGTGGGCAGTTCGCCGTAGATCAGCAGCAAGGCCGATTCGACAAAGGTGGAATGCTCAGCCAGTTGTTCGATAGGAATCCCCCGGTACTGCAGGACGCCATTCTCGCCATCAATGAAGGTGATCGCCGACTGCGTGGAACCGGTGTTGCGGTAGCCGTCATCGAGCGTGATGTACCCGGTGCTGTCCCTCAAGCGGGTGATATCCACCGCGAGCTCGCCTTCCGAGCCCACGACGATCGGGAATTCGTATTCCTTGCCGTCCAGAATCAGCTTGGCTGTCTTGGCGGGTTTTGCAACGTCGCTGCTCATGATCTTGCTCCTTGAGGGGCTTACTGGCGTATTTGATAGTTGTTTATGTGTAGCCTGTTACCCGAGCGTAATCAAGATCCCCTGCGGTCGGTCCCCCGAGCGCAGGCAAACGGCGGATCGCTTATCCTCGAAGTTTTCACGACCAGGCAAAGTGGATAGGCAGCTGCCGGTCTTTCCGAATTGACAGGCTGGAAGCCTATCCCACGTGTCGGCGAATAATCCGGCTTACAGGGACTTGGCTCCCACTGCCGATTGACGCGCCGGGGGCGGGTACGGATACTAGGAGGCCGCTTACTCGGATGCACCATGACCCGGGGGGCCCGTTGGCGGGCCGGGATGGGTCGTAGACCAGAACGCGATGACTTGGCTGCATCCCTCCGGAATTCCGACGCCATGACAGCCCCTTGACATGAAGGATCGGTAGCAGACGCCATGAGCACAAGCCCCAACGCCGCGAGCACCGGCAAGCAGAGCCTCTTCGTGATGGAGGACGGAAGGAACCTGATGGTCACCTTCATCCTGATCAGTTCGCTGTTCCTCCTGTGGGGACTGTGCAACGGCATGATTGACGTGATGGACAAGCATTTCCAGGATGAACTGGGTTTAACCAAGTCCCAATCCGCCTGGGTCCAGTTTGCCCATTACCTGGGGTACTTCCTCATGGCGTTGCCGGCCGGCTGGCTGGCCACCAAGCTGGGCTACAAGGGCGGCATTATTGTGGGTCTGCTGATGGTGGCCGCGGGCGGCTTCTGGTTCTGGCCGGCCACGCACATCAATGCCCTGGCCCAAGTCGGTACCGTCTCGAAAACCACCGCCTTTGTCGCTTACCTCTCCGGCGTTTGTGCCATCGCCGCCGGATTGACGTTCCTGGAAACGGTGGCCAACCCCTACACGACGGTGCTGGGTCCGCAACGTTACGCGGCCACCCGCATCAATCTGGCGCAGTCCTGTAACGGGGTCGGCTGGATCCTCGGCCCACCCATCGGCGGCGTGTTCTTTTACTCGGTCGATGCCGCGGGCAACAGCACCGGGAGCGAAACGCTGTACATTCCCTACGTGATCGTCGGGTTCGTCGTCCTCGTGCTCTCGGTCATTTTCTATTTTGCCTACATCCCCGACATCAAGACCGAGGACGACTACCACCTGGATGATTCGACGCCCAACGTTTCGCACTCCATCTGGACGCATCCGCACTTTGTCTTGGCGGTCATCGCTCAGTTCTTGTACGTGGCAGCACAGGCCGGCATCTTCAGTTTCTTCATCAACTACATGACCGAGGAAGCTCCGCCGATCCCCGCGGCGTGGAGGTTGGACATGCTGCAGAGCTGGTTTGAAACCGATCCGGCCGGCGTTCTGCGAATCAGCGACCAAGGAGCCGCCAATCTGCTCACCCTTGGTTTTGTATGCTTCCTGATAGGCCGGTTCACTGGTGCCGGCCTGCTGAAGAAATGCTCCGCGCACAAGATCCTCGGTCTTTACGGGGCACTGAACGTGGTGACCTGTTTGCTGATCTTTGCCAAGCTGGGCTGGCTCTCCGTGGTATGCATCTTTGCGAGCTTCTTCTTCATGTCGATCATGTTCCCAACCATCTTTGCCCTCGGCATTTTCGGCCTCGGCAACCGGGCGAAGAAAGCCTCGGCCTTTATCGTCATGGCGATCATGGGGGGGGCCGTTTTGCCGAAATTAATGGGCCACGTCGCCGATCTGTACGATATGTCGCGGGGCTTTATCGTCCCCATGGCCTGCTTTGCTTTCGTCGCCTTTTACGGCTTCTGTTGGCCGAAGTTCAGCCACGCGGATTCATTGCACGGCGTGGGCACTTCGGGCGGTCACTAAACTGGAAAGGAACGGTCCCGTGAAACGTCCATCCGTCCTCTGCTTGCTCGCAACCTTGGCGATCGCCACTTGGACGGCGAATTCCAGCAGTCTGGCCCAAGCGACCAAGGCAGCCAAGAAAGCCAAACCCAATCCGGTGTACGCTCCCCTTGCCGATGTCGCCGGCTTGCCCCGCGTCCTGCTGATCGGCGATTCGATTTCGATCGGCTACACGCTGGCGGTCCGCGAGTTGCTGGCGGGCAAAGCCAACGTGCATCGGCCGCCGACGAATTGCGGTCCGACCATTCGCGGTTTAGAGCAGATCGACGCCTGGCTGGGCGACGGCCATTGGGACGTGATCCACTTCAACTTCGGCTTGCACGATCTGAAAATCATGGAAGACGGCAAGCACCAGGTGGCGTTGGACCAGTATGAACAGAATCTGCGGCAGATCGTAACGCGGCTGAAGAAGACGGGCGCCAAGGTCGTTTGGTGCAGCACCACGCCCGTGCCCGAGTCCTCGAACCCGCCCCGTCACAACCAAGACGTCCTGGCCTACAATGCCGCGGCCAAGAAGGTCGCGGACGAGCAGGGTTTGGCGATCGACGATCTGTACGCTTTTGCTTGGCCCCAGTTGGAAAAAATTCAGCTCCCCAACAACGTCCACTTTTCGCCGGAAGGTTCGCGGGTATTGGCCAAGCAAGTGGCCGAGTCGATCGACAAGGCCACGCGGACGGAATAAGCGACCCGAGTCATGTTACTTCCGTACGGCAGCGATGCTCCGCTGTACCATTTACCAATCGTGACGGTAGCGATGATCCTGCTCAACGTCCTCGCCTATTTCGGCATCGGGGCGTTGGAAGGTCAGATGAGCGAGGACGACTTCGCGTTCCTCGCAAATCAGTTGATTCTCCAATACGGGACCTTCAAACCCTGGCAGTGGATCACGTCAAACTTCATGCACGCCGGGTTCCTGCACTTGCTCGGCAACATGTTTTGCCTGTGGGGCTTTGGGTTGGTGGTCGAAGGCAAGATCGGCTGGTGGCGTTTTCTGCTGGTGTACCTGGGCATCGGAGTCACGCAGTGCGCGGTCGAACAGACGTTGATGCTGTTCGCGGACGAGGGCGGGTCGTTGGGGGCGTCGGCGATCATCTATGGTCTGATGGCCATGTGTATGGTATGGGCGCCCGAGAATGAAATGAACTGTTTCTTGATGATCGGTTTCCGGCCCACCACGATGGACATCCCCTTGTACTCCCTGGGCGTGTTTTTCGTATTCATCGAACTGCTCACGGGCTTGATCGCCGGGCTGACGTTTGGAAGTCAGGTGCTGCACCTGATGGGGGCCGGAATCGGCTTCGGTGTCGGCGTCGTGATGCTGAAGAAAGGCTGGGTGGACTGCGAGAATTGGGACCTGTTCAACGTGTGGGCGGGAACCCAGCACAAGGACCGCGAGGAGCAGGCGGAGGCTGCCGAGAAGATTGTTCGCGAAGCGCAAGCGCGGCATTTGGCAAATCTGGCAGGCGGACCAAGGCCGCCCGTGACGGCTGCTGATGCACCGCTGAGTGCCGACGATCTGTTCCAGACCGCCGCGCCGTTGGCAGAATCCGTCGATCGGGACCAGGCCTTGGCCGGGATGCGGCAAGCGATCGCTCGCAGCGATCCGGAGACGGCGTTCGGCTGTTTCGAGCAAATCGCCGACGATCCTTTCGCCGCAGACTTGCCGGAAGCCGAGTTGCTGAAAATCATCGCCCTGTTCCACAAGCGGAAGCTCTGGTCCGCCTCGATCCCGGCGCTGGTTCGCTATCTGCAGAATTTTCAAACGCAGGAAGCGCAAATCCGGTTGTGGCTGGCTCGGATCCTGGTCCAGGCCGAGAATCGCCCCGCTCAGGCTCTGGCGGTCCTGGCGAAATTGAACGCGGCGCTCCTGAAACAGGAAGACCGGCAGATGCTCGCCCAGCTGTGGGCCCGGGCGCGGCAGATGCAAGCCGAACACCCGCAGGAAATCGTCGAGGATTGGTAATGCGTTGGATTCCCGTGTAGCGGTCGGGGCTCGAGTCGTGTTACAATCATCCACATGATGCTGCCGGTGCGGCCGGCGGCCCAATGCCGCTTACTTTGTAGCGGCACGGCGCGAGCCGTCCGGTATTACAGCCGTAGAACCGGGCGGCTTGCGCCGCTCCGCTAACAAAAACGACCCCAATGGTCCCGAAGTAAGTGGCATTGGGCTGCGGCCGGCCGGCACATCCCGCCAGAATGCTCCTGCCAGACGCGCATCGCGCGCGTGGGCAGATCCCGCCCTTTCATGCCGGAGGACGCGCACATGAAGAAGTCCGCGAAATCGCGACGGGGATTCTCGTCGCACGTGCTGGCCTTGACCCTCGTCTGTGCCGCCTGGCCGCTGGCGACTCGCGCGGCGGATCTGCAACTGGGGCCTTGGTACACCAGCGGGCCCTTGAAGGCGAGCAGCTTCGCGGAAGGTTTTTTCCCCGAACAAGGTTCCGATCTGCAGTCGGCCACGCCGGAGGGCCAGCCGCGATGGCGAGCGCGGCCAGAATGGAAGGATGGCCAGGTCCACATGCTGGACGGCAGCGAGCGCGTGTCGACGTACTTGTTCCGCACGGTAAAAGTCCTGGCTAGCACGTCCGTCGAAGCGAGCTTGGGCAGCGATGACGGCTGCGAACTGTGGCTGAACGGCCAAAAGCTGTTGTCGCACGACGTTCCGCGCGGCCCGGGACCCGACCAGGATCAGGTAACGCTGAACTTGCAGCCCGGCGAAAACCGCCTGCTGTTCAAGATTCACAACAACGGCGGCGGCCACGGCTTTTACTTCCGGATCGGCAGGCCTTTCGCCGGAGACGCGATCAATCTGCCCGCGCTACGCCGGGCGATCGAGGACTTGAACGGCACGTTTGGGCCGCGGTACGTGCGGGGCGCAGAGTACTTGAAGCGGCTTGCGGATTTGGAGCGGCGCTCGCGCGAGATCGAACTGGGCGTGGCCGGCAGCGAAGGCCAAGCCGCGGCGGCGGCCGGCTTGGTGCGGGACGTCGCCCAGTTGCGGCGCGATGCCCTGCTGGACCATCCGCTGTTGAGTTTCGACCGCTTGCTGCTGGTCCGCCGCAAAGCGAATCAGCTGGGGCTGCCGCAGAACTGGCAAGGAAACTGCGCGCTGCCCCGCAACGGATACGACAACCAGATTGCCGTTCTAAGTCCGGTCCGCCCGGAGGGACGCGTCAGCACGCTGTACCAGCCGTTCAAGGACGAATTCGTCGGTGACGTCGATCTGCACTTCGACGCCGGAAAGATGCTGTTCTCGATGCCCGGACCCAACGGCCGCTGGCAAGTCTGGGAGCTGGGCGCCGACGGATCGCCCGGCAGTCTGCGGCAGGTCACCTCCGACGATCCGCCCGACGTGGACAACTATGATGCCTGCTATCTGCCGGACGAACGGATGATCTTTGCCTCGACGCGTTGTTTTGCCGGCGTGCCGTGCGTGGGCGGCGGTAACACCGTAGCTAACCTGTGCATCACGAATCCGGACGGCAACGGTGTCCGCCAGCTGTGCTTTGACCAGGACCATAACTGGTGTCCTACCGTGCTGAACAACGGCCGCGTGCTGTACAGCCGCTGGGAGTACTCCGATCTGCCGCACTATTTCTCGCGGCTGCTGTTTCAGATGAACCCGGACGGGACGGGCCAGATGGAATACTATGCCAGTAATTCGATGTGGCCCAACTCGATCTTTTATGCCCGGCCGGTTCCCAACGATCCGGCGAAAGTCATTGCGGTCATCTCCGGCCACCACGGCGTGCCGCGGATGGGGGAACTGGTGCTGTTCGACCCGGCCCGGGGACGGCGGGAAGCCGACGGGGCAGTGCAGCGCATTCCGGGGTACGGTCAGGAAGTCGATCCGATTATCCGCGACGGGCTGGTCGAAGGCTCTTGGCCCAAGTTCCTGCATCCGTATCCGCTGGATGACAAGTACTTCCTGGTCTCGTGCCAGCCGACCGCGTCGTCGCCGTGGGGCCTGTACCTGGCCGACGTCTTTGACAACCTGCTGTTGCTCAAGGAAGAGCCTGGCTATGCGCTGCTGGAGCCGGTGCCGCTGCAAAAGACGCGACGGCCGCCGGTGATTCCGGACCGCGTGGATTTGACCCAGGATGAAGCGACGGTCTACTTGACGGACGTCTACCGCGGCGAAGGACTGCGGGACGTGCCACGCGGGGCCGTGAAGAGCCTCCGCGTGTACTCGCCGCATTTCGCTTATCCGGGCATGGGCGGGCATATCAATATCGGCATCGACGGACCGTGGGACGCGCGCATCATTCACGGCACGGTGCCGGTGAATCCCGATGGCTCGGCCATCTTCAAAGTGCCGGCCAACCTGCCGATCGCGGTCCAACCGCTGGACGAACACGGCCGGGCGCTGCAAGTCATGCGCAGCTGGTTCACGGCCATGCCCGGGGAAGTTCTGTCGTGCGTGGGCTGCCACGAATCGCAAAATTCCGGGCCGCCCCCGCAGTACCGCTTGGCCAGTCAAAACCGGCCGCTGACGATCACGCCCTGGTACGGACCGTCGCGCGGGTTCAGTTTCAAACGCGAGGTCCAGCCGGTGCTGGACCGGTATTGCGTCGGCTGCCACGACGGGCAGCGTCAGCACGAGGGCCAGCCGCTGGTCGATTTCACGGCCAAGAGCGAGCCCGGCTGGCGCGGTTTTACGCCGTCGTACATCGCCCTGCACCCGTTTGTCCGCCGGCCGGGCCCGGAGAGCGATTATCACTTGCAGCAGCCGTTGGAGTACCATGCTTCGACTAGCGAACTGGTCCAATTGCTGGACAAGGGGCATTATAATGTCCAGCTGGATGCCGAATCCCGGGATCGGCTGGTGACCTGGATGGACTTGAACGTTCCAGACCACGGTTCGTGGAGCGAGCATCGCCGCGGCCATTCGCCGATGGAAGCCCGGCGGTTGGAGATGCGGACGCGGTTCGCCAACCGGCCGGAGAACCCGGAGACGGTTGCTGAACTGCCGGTCCCGCAGGTTGCGTACATCGCCCCGGCGCCGCTGCCGGCCCGACCGGCCGTGCCCGCGTGCGACGGCTGGCCGTTTGATGCCGCGGAAGCCACACGGCGCCAGCAGGCGGCGGGATTGAAGCCGGAGTTGAAGATCGATCTGCCCCAGGGTCTTGCCTTGGAAATGCGTCTGATTCCGGCCGGCCAATTCGTCATGGGCGCGGCCGACGGCGCGGGCGAGGTGGATGAAACTCCGCCCGCGGTCGTGCGCATCGAGCGTCCGTTCTACATGGGCAAGTTCGAGATCACCAACGCCCAGTACGCGCTGTTCGATTCGACGCACGACAGCGCCTATATCAGCATCCTGAACAAGGACCAGAGCATTCGGGGCTTGGCAGCGAACGGCGAGCGACAGCCCGTGATCCGCGTCAACTGGAATCAAGTTCAAGAGTTTTGCCGCTGGCTGTCGGAGGAGACCGGCGCCCGATTTGATTTGCCGACCGAGGCCCAATGGGAATACGCCTGCCGTGCTGGCAGCGCGGCCTCACTGGCTTGGGGATCGTGCGCCAGCGACTTCGGCCAGTTGGCCAATCTCGCGGACCAGCGGGTCAACGACCTGACCCGCGGCGACTCGCCGCGCTGGATTCCCAGCGCCGCCGGCGTCAACGACGGTTCGGTGATCAGCGACGACGTGGGCAAGTACGCGGCAAACGCCTTCGGTTTGTGCGACATGCATGGCAACGTTGCCGAATGGACGCGGACGGCGTATCGGGCGTACCCCTACAATCCTGGCGATGGCCGTGACGACCCGGCGGCCGAAGGCAAAAAAGTCGTTCGCGGCGGCTCGTGGTACGACCGCCCGCACCGCGCCCGGTCCTCGTTCCGTCTGGCTTACGAACCCTGGCAGCGTGTGTTTAACGTCGGATTCCGCGTGGTGATGGAAGCCGACGCGGCAGCCAAACTGACGGCGGCCGGAGAGCCTTGAGCGATGATTGGTCGTAAGCGGGAATCAGGGCTCAGACGTACAGAATTCAATTTTGGCCGATGGAAAGCCTTGCCATAGGAACGACGTTGCTCGGCCAAAATTGAATTCTGTACGTCTGAGCCCGTTGCGCGCGCTGTGAGCCCCGCCTCTGCCATCAATCGCCGCGATGGGAAAAATTCCTGGCCTTCGGCCAAAAGCCCGAGGCCAATGCCTTGTTCAGGTCGAACCCGGCACGCGCGATCTCCTCGTAGTCATGGCCGAAAGTATCCCAGACCAGGCGGATGCTGAGGTTGTTGTCCAGGACGACGTCGAGCATTGACCTCAAATCTTCGACCCATCGCCGCTCTTCGCCGCTGAGCGGCCCCGCGAACTGCGCCGCCAAGCGTTCCGCCTCGTCGTCATGCATCGTTCGGATCCTTTGCTTTCTCTCGATCGCCGCCCATTCCAAGCGGACTCGGCGCCAATCATGCCTGTAAGATGGATTTCTCCGGGGGACGCGTCAGCCCAAGGAGTTCGAGTCCACGCTTCAGGGTGTTTCGTCGGGCTCCGCCCGATGAGAAAGACACGCTGAAGCGTGGACTCCAACGAAAGACACGCTGAAGCGTGGACTCCAGCGGACCCTGGCACGGCTCCAGTTGGGCGGTCCGCACCCTGACGTTCCAGCCTGACGAATTGTCATCGCTCTGTCAACCGCTCTAGCGGGACGGCGTTCAGAAGACGGCTTCCAAAATGGAAAAGTCGTCGTCCAGGGTGTTCGAGCCGTGCAGGGCACGCACGTGGTCGTACAGTGCGTCCATGACCGAACCGGTAGCCGGGGTGGATTGGGCGAGGAAGGTAACGAATTCGTCGAACTCCCAATCGGTTCCGTCGGGCTTGTGGATTTCATGCACTCCGTCGCTGTAGACACACAGCCGCGAACCGGGGGCGAGCGGCCGTTCGCACTGGTCGAACTCCGGCCAGTCCATCATGCCGATCGCTGGTCCTTGCGAGTCCAGGCGGACCGCTTCCGCTTCGGACGGCTGAAACAACAGCGCATCGGGATGCCCGCCGCCGGACCAGCGTAGTTTGGCCGCCGTTCGCTGGTACACGCCGTACCAGATCGTAAAGAACTTGTCGCCGAACTTTTCGCTGGGAAAAGCGTTGTTGAATGCCGACAGCACTTGTCCGGGGTGGCGAAAGTCGGTCTGGGGCAGCGACTGGGCTCGCAGCACGTTCATGATGGTGACCGCGTACAGCGCGGAATCGAGCCCATGTCCGGACACGTCGATGACGTAGAGCGCGAAATGGTCGTCGTCCAGCCAGTGGTAACCGAACGTGTCGCCGCCCAAATCGGCACAGGGGACGTAACGCCAATCGACCCGGGGAACGCCCGCCAGCGGCTCAGGGAGCAGCGAACGCACGTACTTGGACGCGGCGTCGATCTGTTCGGCCAACTGCCGCTGGTTCTCCTGCAGCGCGGCAAATGCTTCGTTGCGCTGCAACAGCGCGATGTAGCCCCGCGAGTGGTAGCGAATTCGGGCGATCAGTTCCAGGCGGTCGGGCAACTTGACGACGTAATCGTTGGCTCCCAAGGCGAATGACTCCGCCTTGATGGCCGGCTCTTCCTTTGACGACAACACGATCATGGGCACGTCGCGCGTGGCCGGATTCGCGCGGAAGAATTTCACCAGGGTCAAGCCGTCCACATCGGGCATCACCAAGTCCTGCAGGATCACGGTCGGCCGGACGGCGTTGGCCGTCGCCAGCGCCTGCGTCGGGTCGCTGCAATGGTGGAACTCGATATCGGCTTCGTTGGCGAGCATCCGCCGGACCGCTTCGCCGATGATCGCTTGGTCGTCGACCAACAGGACGGTGATGCGGTGCCGTGTCAAGCCCGACGGAGTGGAAGCCGGAGAGGTGGCGGACGAGGTAGTCATAGCGCATCAGCAAGCGGCAGGGCGTTGCAGTTGAAGGTTGACGTGGCCGGCGATCTCCTGCACGGGGAGGATCCGCCGGGCGGCACCGATCTGGGCCGCAGCTTGTGGCATACCGTAGACGACACTGGTGGCCTGGTCCTGGGCAATCGTACACCAGCCGGCCTGCTTCAGGGCCAACAGTCCCTGGGCGCCATCGCGGCCGAGGCCGGTGAGCAGGATGGCGACTCCGGGGACCGGCCAATGTGCGCCCGCGCTGTGAAACAGCGCGTCCACCGAAGGCCGGTAGGGGTAGTCCTCGGGTTCCCTCGTGTAACTCAACGATCCATCGCGGGCCAGCACCAGATGGTCGTTCGTCCCGGCAATGTAGACGGCGCCGGGACGGATCGCATCGCCGTGACGGGCCAGGGACACGGGCAGACGGCAGGATTGTTGGAGCCACTGGACAAGGGACCCAGCAAAGTCGACGCCGATGTGTTGGGCCACCACCACCCCCGCCGGGAAGGCCGGCAGCCAACAGGAGAGAATCGCCTGCAAGGCCGGCGGCCCGCCGGTGGAAGAACCGATCACAACCAAGGGAAAGGAACGAGACTTCGGCGCCGCTCGGCCGCTCGCGGGCACCGCCGGCGCGGCCCAGGCGGCACTCGGTGGGAACTGCGGCACAACCCCCTCCGCTCCCGCTGACGCCGGCCGGCCCAGACGGCGGTTGATGCGCTCCACTTGGGCGAGCTTCGCCAGCAGTTCCGCGCCCGCTTGAGCGGGCGGTGCATCGCGGAGCGTTGGCGTGCAGACGGCATCAAACGCGCCGTAGCCCAAGGCTTCGCAGACCAGCGAGAAATTGCCGGAGACCGTGGCGGTCACGACCAGGATCGCACACGGAGTCTGTCGCATGATCTGCCGCGTTGCCTGGGCGCCGTTCAGTACCGGCATCAGCAGGTCCATCAGGATGACGTCCGGCGTGTCCTGGCGGCATCGTTCGACCGCTTGCTGGCCGTCCGCCGCGGTCCAGGCGACGGTATGGCGCGGATCGGAAGCGACGACGCGGCGCAAGACCTCGGTTGCAAGGGGAACGTCGTTGACGATGGCAACACGCATCGGTGATGGACTTTCCTACGCCCGCCCGATCAACTCCTGGACTGCCTCGATCAATGTCTCGTCGTGGAAACTGCTCTTGGTTAAATAAAAATTCGCACCGGCTTCCAGGCCCTGGCGGCGGTCTTCCTGCCGGTCCTTGTACGAGACGATGACCACGGGGATCGATTGTAGCCGAGGTTCGGCTTTCATCCTACGTACCAAGTCGATGCCGTTCATCCGCGGCATGTCGATATCGGTCACCACCAGGTCGAAGCAGCCGTAGCGGACGACGTTCCAACCCTCGATCCCATCCACGGCCGTTTCCACCTCGTAACCGCAGCCGGACAGTAGCTGCCGCTCGACTTCGCGGACCGTGATCGAATCGTCGACCACCAGAATCCGCTTGCGCGGGGCTTCCCGGCCGGACATGCGGCCGGCACGGCGCAAGTGTCCCTCGTGGAGCAGCCTTTCGATCGAGCGGTGCAGGTCGTCCAGATCGACGATCAGCGCGGGGGTGCCGTCATCGAGAATCGCGGCGGCGCTGACGTCGGGCACTTTCCCGAGCCTGGCATCCAGCGGCCGGACCACCAGGTCCTGCTCGCCGTGAAACCGATCGACGATCAGCCCGTAACGGCGGCCCCGGTTGCTGAACAGCACCACGCACACGTCGTTGCCGCTCGCTTCGTCCAACGGCAAACCGAGGACCTGGCGGGCGAGGACGGTCCCGACATTTTCGCCGTCCAACTCAAAGTACGGCCGGTCTGCCAGCGACCGCAGGCCGCCGCTGTCGAGCCGGACCAGGCCGTCGATGCGGTTGTGCGGAAAGGCGTAAGGCTCGCCGGCGATTTGGACGAGGACCGCGCGGATCACGGACAGGGTCAGAGGCAGCTGGAGGAGAAATCGCGTGCCCTGCCCGGCGCGGGTCTCGATGCGCACTTGCCCGCCGACGGCATGCACCATACTGTGTACCACATCCAAACCTACGCCGCGTCCGGAGACTTCGGTCACGTTCCCGGCGGTGGAGAACCCGGGCAGGAAGAGAAATTCGAGCAACTCCGAATCGGTCATGTGGGCCGCCATTTCGGCCGTCGTCAGCTGCCGGTCGACGACCTTGCCGCGGAGCCGATCCAGATCGATGCCGCCGCCGTCGTCCGCCAGGGTAATCGACAACATGCCCGCGACATGGCGGGCTTCGAGCCGCAAAGTTCCCGTCTCCGGCTTTCCCAAGGCGACCCGCTGCTCGGGCGACTCGAGGCCATGATCCACCGCATTGCGGAGCAGGTGGTTGAGCGGAGCGTCCAGTTTTTCCAGGATCTCGCGGTCCACCTCCGTCACCTCGCCGGCGATTTCCAGTTGAGCCCGTTTGCCCAGTTGCCGTGCCAGATCGCGGACCAGCCGGGGAAATCCCTGCACGCCGTCGCGGAACGGCCGCATCCGGCTGGAAATCACTTCGCGGTACAGGCGGCTGTTCAGGTCGTCTGAGCGGCGTGCGTGATTCTCGAAGGCAATGATCCGATCCCCCAGCAGGCGATCGCATTCGGCCAGCCGGCGGCGGACCTCGGCCACCAACTCGCGGCCCCGCTGGTTGCGCGCATCCGCCGGGAACAGTTGGAGCAGTTCGTCGAGTTCGTCGCCCAAGTGGGCTTGCTGGTTCTTCAGGTGCTGCAGCGAATCGGAGAAAGGCTGCAGCCAGCGGGCCTCGACCAGCGATTCTCCGGCCAGGCCCATGAGCCGCGACAGGTTCTGCGCTGTGACCCGCACGACGCGTTCGTGCGATTCGACGTCGGGCGTGGGGCTCGGCGCCCGGCCTTCAGGCGGCAGGGGCACGATTGGCGACAGCGGCGGTGGCGAAGGAGGCGATGTATTGGTCGCCGGTTCGATCATCAGGGGCTCCGGCGGGGCCGGCACCGGTGCGGCGCCGGGCGACTGCGGGGCTTCGCCGCGGGCCAGCGATTCGAGGCGGCTGCGCAGCGACTCGACGGCCTCACCGTTTTCTGCCTCCCAAGCCGCCAAGCCGGGCCCGGCGACAGCTGCGATCTGCACCAGCAGATCGACCCCGGCCAAGAGCAGATCGATCCCGCCGCCGCTCAGCGTCAGCTTGCCCTCCTGGGCACGGACCAAGCAGTCTTCCATCGCGTGCGCCAGCTTGACGGGCATGTCGAAACCGACGACACGGGCGGCTCCTTTGATCGAGTGGGCGGCGCGCATCAGCGGCTCGATCATGCGGGCGTTGCCGGGCTCACGTTCCAATAACACCAGGCCGCGGTTGAGTGTCTCGGCATTGGTGCTGACCTCTTGACGGAACAGGTCTAGGAGAAAATCGTCGACCATCGTTTGCAGCCTTTCCCCGTCCTCCGGCAGTTCACCAGCCTATTTCCTGCAACGCGCGGAACAAGCGGTTGGCATCCAGCAGGCCGACGCGCCGCTCGCCGTCCAAGAACACGCCTTCCGCGAACGCCTGTTTGCCGTGAGCGGCCGTGACCGGGATGGCGGTCAGCCGGTCCCGCGGTATGCGGCGGACGCCCGCAACTTCGTCCACCGCCAACGCCCAGCGGCCCTGCTCGTGCTCGGCCACCAGCAGCCAGCCGGATTGCACCGGCGAGCTGTCCGCAACCTGGCTGGGCGTGATCCCCAGCAGTTCCGCCAAGGAGACGCACAACTGCAATTCGCCCCGCACGTTGACCACTCCGCGCAACAGCCGTTCCCGGCGGTGCGGCATGCGATGCACGACCCGCGGCTCGCCGACCTCGATCAAGACGCTCACATCCAGCGCCAACCATTCTTCTCCGACGCGGAACACGAGAACCGCCAGCGTCGGACCACTGTCGGCCTCAACCCGCTCGAACCTTGCACTGCGTTCCGCCACGCAGGCGTCGGGCAGCGGCCGCGCGAACAGTCGCTCGGCGGCGGTGGCGAACACGGGACAGTTGTGGCAATGCCCGACCTGCGGCAACTCGCCGCAGCTACGGTCGCCCTTGAAGCCGATACGGTTCCAGCAGTCGTCTAGCGAGGGCGCGGACGAATCGGACGGAGCCGAAAGGGGCAAGTCGCCGGTCAGAAGATCGGTGAACGGAACGGGCACTAGCGGACCTCCTCGTTGGCGGCCAGCAAACGGCGGCGGAAATTGGCAACGGCCTGCGCGTCGCCGCGGCGTGACGCCAGCAGCATCAGATGTGTCAGTGCCTCCCGATGTTTGGGTTCGAGAAACAACGTCTGGTGGAACCGCCGTTCCGCCTCATCGAACTGACCGGCGGCCTGCCGCACGACGCCCAGCAGGCAATGGACGTCGGCCAGCAGTTCTTGCTCGCTCAGCAACTGTTCGCACAACGTGGCCGCCAGTTCCAACTTGCCTTGGTCGGCAGCGGCGCGGGCGGCCTCCAGCGAACTCGCCGCCGGTGGGCCCGGCGATGCTCCTGCGCTCGGCAGCAGGACGGTCGCCTCAGCGGGTTCCCTCCGGACGTAGGGCGGCCCTTCCGGGCCGTCCCGACGGCCTGGAAATTCCGTTTTACGAGATTCTGATTTTCGCCGAGGGAATGACAAAGCCGGTGCTCTGAGCGAAACCTGCGGCGCGACACTCGGCAACATCTGCGCCTCGACACTCGCAGACCCTTGCCGCAGAAACCCCAAGGGAAACTCCGCGCTGTACCGCTGGAACTCGCCGCTGGCGAATGAAGTGCCCTCGACGTGCCCGACATAGAATAGCCCGCCGGGGGCCAACAACCGCAGCACATTGGCCAGGGCCGCGTGCCGCGCCGGCGCGTCCAGATAGATCAGCAGGTTGCGGCAGAAGATCACGTCCAACGGCGGCGCATCGGCCAGAAAGCCGGCCGATACCAGATTGCCGCGCTGGAAACGGACGGCCTGCCGGACTTCGTCCGCAACCTGGTACTTCCCCTCCCGGAAACGGAAGTAGCGTTCTCGCAATCGCAACACGTCCGCGTCCGCTTGCCGGAACGAGTTCTCGCCGTAGCACGCTTCGGCCGCACCATCCAACACACGCTGGCTGATATCCACCCCCGTCACCTGGAACTGCGCCGGCGTCAACCCCTCATCAAGCAATGTGATGGCCAGGGAGTACGCCTCCTCGCCGGTGCTGCAGGGGACGCTCAACAACCGCAGTGTGCGGCCCGTCATGGGGCCTGCGTTGTTTCGCTGCCGCACGAAATGCCGCAGGCAGCGGAACGGCGTCCGGTCCCGGAAGAACCATGTCTCGGGCACGACGATCCGCTCGACCAACTCGTCGAACTCGTCCGTATCGGTCTGGACGAGCCGTTCATAAGTCAGGAAGTCCGCCAGGCGGCAAGCCCGCATGCGCACTTGGACGGCATCTTGAATTGCGGCCTTGCCCAGCGATTCCGGCGCCAGGCCGATGCGGCTCCGCAGCAGCAACTCGACGCCGCGCAAAGAGGATGGTTCGAGCGGGAAAAGCGTCATCGGACGGCTCTCCACGGTTCCCTGTCGTCAGCGATGTCGCTCGCGGCATCGCCGAACGCAGCGGGGATCAGCCGCGCCAAGTCGATGCGTTGATAGAAGCCCTGCGCGTCATGTTCAAGCTGGCCCCAGAGGGCCGCTTGGCCGGTTGTCTCAGTTCCCGCGTCCGCCATCGGACACGTCCAGACGCGGTTGACCAGCAGCCCGATGCATTCCGGCTGTGCCTCGCCGGCCGCAGCGAGGCATCTGGGCCGCCGGACGACGATAATTCGCGTGTTCCACAACAAAGGGCACGACCCTCCGGAACTCAGCCGCGTCAGATCCACGACAGGCATAGGCTCGTCACGATACGGGAGCACCCCGGCCACGCCGGCCGGGGCTCCCGGCCAACATTCCAGCGGTGCGTAGGCCAACACTTCGACCACGTCGCACGCGGCGATGGCATAGCGGTTGTTGCTGACCGAAAACATCAGGCAAAGCATTGGCAGAAATCCGAAATCCGAAGTTCAAAATCCGAAGGAAATCACAAAAAGCCAATCTCAAATACACGAAAACGAAACGCTTCTATTCTGACTTCCGGAGAATGGCGGCGAAGATCAGCATGATTTCTGTGCTCTCTTGGATCAGACGGTTGCGTTCAAATTTCCAGGGACTCGACTTGGTGTGTATCCAGAAGCCGCAGCCAGTAGCGGCTCTCTTTGGCCTCCTTCCGGCAGATCCTGATTCGCATGCAGAAATCCTTCTTGCCCAGCGCCTCGTTGGCTTCGATGTAATTCGCACCAACTGATCCGGAAGCCCGCACCACCTGTCTCACGTCCTCCTGATTGCAGATCGTCCTTGGCAGTCCTTTCACAAATGCCCGCACCTGTCTGGCGAACTCGTAGGTTCGTTCTTCCAGGTCATAAGGGCGGGCAGCTGGCGTTTCCGACATTGATTTTTCGGTCCTTGGTATTTGTTTCGTATTTCGTACTTCGGATTTCGAATTTTATGTCTTCGCTACCAACCTTACCGGCCCTCATTCTACCCTGCTACAGTGAACTGTCCGACTTCGTCTTGGAGCACCTGCGCCGCTTGACGCAGGTGTTCCGCGGCCGACGAGAATTCCTGGACGGACGCGTTCACTTGACGCACGCCGCTGGTCAACTGCAGCATGGCTTCGTTGATTTGCCGGGCTCCTTCGGTCTGCTGTCGCATCCCCTCCTTGACCGAATCGAAACCACCGCTCAGGCTTTGCACGTGCTCGATGATCTGGCCCATCTGGCCGCTGATCTGGATCACCTGGTGGATGCCGGTGCGGACCTGCTCGCTGAACTTGTCCATTTCCATGACCCCGGCCGAGACGGCGGCTTGCATCTGCCGCACCATCTGGTCGATATCCAACGTAGCGACCGCCGTCTGGTCGGCCAGACGCCGGATCTCGCGGGCCACGACCAGGAAGCCACGTCCGGCTTCACCGGCCTTCTCCGCTTCGATGGCCGCGTTGATCGACAGGAGATTGGTCTGATCCGCGACTTTTGTGATCGTGGTGACGACCGAGTTGATACCGCCCGCCTTTTCCCGGATCATCCCCAGCTTGACAGAAATCGAACCCGTAGCGTCGGCCAACTGCTGCATGGTGGCTTCCATGCCGCTTAGCCCTGCGCGGCCGACGCCGGCTAGCGACGATGCTTCGCACGCCCGTGTGTGGACCTCCTCCATCGTGGCCAGCAGTCCCTGGCCGGTCGCCGTGATCTCTTGGACTCCGGCGGAAATCTGGGTGGTCGAGGCGTTGAAACTATGCACAGTGCTTTTTTGCTCCGCCGATGAAGCGGCGATTTCCGACGCGGTGGCGTTCAGCTGGACCGTCGACACGCGGACCCGCACGATCAGGTCGTGGATCCGCTGGATGACCGCATTGATCAATTGCGCCAACCGCCCGACTTCGTCCCGCGACTGGACGGCCACCCGCTTCGTCAGGTCAGCTTCCCCGCTAGCCATCTCGCCGACCCGCTCCAGCAACAGATTCGTGGATCCCAGGATGCCGCGGATGATCACCGCGCTCAGGACAATCAGCAGCGTCAGAACCGCCAAGCCGACGACGATCTGCGTGTCGATCCAGCTCGCGAGCGTGCGATCCGCCAGATCCTCGTCCTCCTTAACCAGTTCCTGGGCACGCTTGGTGGCGCGGCCGACCGCGTTCTCGTGAACCGCGTAGATCCTTTCGATGCGTCCCAGGATCTCGTCGACCGCCGCATTCGTTTCCAGGGCAGGAATCAGTCGCTCATCGACTTCGCGGTAGAAATCCATCGCTGCCTGATAGGCATCGACGGTCGCCGTCCGCCGGAGTTGTGGATCGGTCAATTCCTCCAGCCAATAAGTGTGCCGCTCTTGGTACTGGTTGCGCAACTCCCGAAACCGGTCGACAAACTTGCTGCGTTTGATGGGATCCTTGGCGTCAGCGATCTGTTGCGCGACCAAAAAGGACTCGATGACGTTATACGCCGGCGGCGTGACGTCGTTCGTCACATCCTTGCGCCGCTCGATGCGTTCGTACAGCGGGCCGTGGACGCGGACGCGGTAGATGACGATCGCGTACATGACGTGTGTCAGCAACAGGCTGGCGAGGAAGGTCCCAACCAGCGTGTACATGCGGGCGCGGAAGCTAGAATCTTTGAAACGAAACCACATGATGCAGGACTCCGGAGTTCCGGCCGCCCGCGACGAACCGCCGTAAGATGACGAGAGACGCCGGGGTGCGGCAAACGTTGATGGCCCCCTCCAGTGTAATTCCCGGTCCGAGTCACGTCACGCAAACCGTCGCGCAACACGCCGGTTCAGGAAAAATCGCCAGGATCCGTCGAAACCAGCTACTTAAGGATTGGCCGACCCTTATCCTGGCGGCAGCCGCTCGTCGGTCTTGACCAGCGGGTGTTGGTCTGGCCGGCCGCCGACGTAAACGGCGACCCACTCGGCCAGGCGTTTTCCCAGCTTGCGGCAGGCCTCTTGGGCGTCCTGGTCGCGCGGCTGGCGAGCGGTGACCGCACCGTAGTGGAGTGTGGTCAATTTACCGACGTAGTCCGTGACACCGAAGACCAGAAAGCCGAAATTCAGCAGGACGGTCAGCAGCGACAGGCAAGCCATCTCGGCGCCGCCGCCCCAGCCACCGGAGGACGAGAATGCGCAGGCGATCTTGCCGTCGATTTTCATCCACTGGGGCCCCATCGTCTCGTCCCAGAATCGTTTCATTTTCCAGGACATGACACCCATATTCGTCGGACTGCCGACCGCCAAACCGTCGCACCACACGACGTCCGCGGCCGTCGCCTCGTCCAGGTTCCGCACGCGGACCTCGATCCCGTCGATGCCTGCTGCGCCATCCGCGATAAACTGAGCCATTTTGGCCGTATTTCCCGTCGCGGAATCGTACAGTACCAGGACCCTGTTCATGGCTTTGCTCCTTGATTCTCTGGATTTTGAATTTCTTTCGTATTTCGAGTTTCGTATTTCGAATTTGGTTTTGGCTTGTCCGTGTTAGGAGCGATCCCAAAAAAATGGGTCCGCCGGTTAGGCACACCGGCGGACCCGTCGAGTCATGGCAGTCACAACAACAGATGTACGGATGACTTCTCGAAATGGTTCCCGTTACAGGCTGGCGGTTCGTTCATCGACGGTGCGGTCGCGGATCGTGATCGTCTTCTCGGTGGCGGCCGGGCGCTGGTTTTTGCTCGTTTCTGCGGCAACGTCTTCGACGGTCACCCGGATCCGTTGCTCGCCCGCAATCATGGAGCGGGCTTGAAACCGCAAAATCTTGGTTTCCCCGCCGGCCAGGCGACCGATGGCCCAGACCAATTGGCCCGGCTTGGTGGCAAACTGTACGTGCTGATCGATCACCGTCAAACGCAGGCCATCGCCGACCGAGCACGCCACGCTCACCGGCTGCGCCGCACCCGTGCCCGTGTTCGCCGCCCGGATCTCGAACAAAGCCTGGTCGCCCAAGGTGATCGCGTCGGGACCGTCCACGGTGATCTCCACGGCGGGACGGCGCACTTCGACGTGAACCTCTGCCGCCGCTTCCGACCCGTTGCGGTCCGAGGCAAAAAAGCGGATTTGCAGCGATTCCGCGCGGCGGGCGACATCGCGCAAGACAATCTCGCGGGATGCGCCGGGGGCCAAGTCGCCCACGGGGAACCAGCGCCGCGAACGGGTCCGGCTGCCGGCTCCCGCGATAATCTGCGGCTCGACCACCACTTGTTCCGCGGTGCCGTCGCCCGTGTTGCGGACGACCAGCCGGTAGCGGACTTGCTCGCCCAGGTCC
This sequence comes from uncultured Pirellulaceae bacterium, assembly GCA_964645045.1. GTDB lineage: Bacteria > Planctomycetota > Planctomycetia > Pirellulales > Pirellulaceae > Anammoximicrobium. The sequence goes on from CAZXYZ010000044.1 coordinate 69,131, forward strand.
GCCGCCCGCGGGGCTTGGCACGCCAACGACAACTGCGGCCGGCCGACGTGAATCGGCGGACGGGCGGCGGCCGCGCGCGTGATGAACCGCACGCTGGGCCAAATCGGCGCCGGAGCCGGTGCGGGCAGGGGCAGGGCAGGAGCCACGGGCAACGGGCGCGGCACGGCGGTCCCGAGATCGGCCACCGGCGAACTACGGCGTGGAACTGGTTCGGGTTCGAGCCGCCGGACCGATCGCAGCACGGAGCGGGTCCCGCCTGTCGGTAGACCGAACGGCGGATCGTCTTCGTCCGCGCCGTCGCAGTCGGCGTTCTGTTCCGTGTCCGTCAACGGTTGGCAGGTCCCGCTCCGGAAGTCATCGGCTACCATCGCGGATGAAGAGACCGACCCCATCCCCGACAAGACGATCACAACTGATAACATCGTCAAGGACATGCCTGCGCGACTCCCCTTGGCTGACCCACCCCACGGCCCTCGTCTACGGTCCCCACGGCCGACGTTGTGTTAGTTCGACCGGCGGGCGAAAAATCCGGGAGAAAAAAAGGCGACGTCGCGACAGGGGATAGTGGAACGCTCACGCGCACATTGGAGACAGCGGTCCTGTGGAATGGTGCGGCTGTTTACGCCGTGTCGGTTGTAGACGATGCGCCAGACACGCGATTCCAGCCGTCAATGGACCTGCCGGAACGACCGCGCTAGAAATCACGATCGGATCTTCCGTGTAGTCATCACGCTCCGCGTGATTGGGTGTCGTCACGGCGGAGCGTGACCACCGGTGGGCTGACGCCCCACCGTTCGCCAATTCAATCGCGTGATTGGGTGTCGTCACGGCGGAGCGTGACGACCACACTTCCTGCGGCACTCGATTTCCTGCGGCACTCGTTCCGGGCCGCCGGTCTCATTCCGGCGGAAACCACCGCAGCAATTCCGCCGGATGTTCGATCACCGCTTGGGCACCGCCGGCAAGCAATTCCGGCAAAGGCCGAAAGCCCCACAGGACCCCAACTGGAAACATCTCGGCGGCCAGCGCGGTCTGCATGTCCACGGCCGTGTCGCCCGCGTACAAGAACTGGTCCGGGGCCAAGTCCATGACAGCGGCGATTTCCAGGGCTCCGGCTGGATCGGGCTTGCGCGGAACGCCGTCCCGCTGGCCCAGCACCGCCTCGAACGGGAATTGTGGAAAATACTCGCGGACACAGGCTTTGGTGAAACTGTCCGGCTTGTTGGACAGCACCGCCAGACGCACGTTGCGCTCGACCAACGCGGACAACAACGACTCGATTCCGTCGTAGGGATGAGTCCGAATGTTCCAGCACTCGGCATACGCCTGACGGAAGTCGTCCGCACAGGCGGCTATTTGCTCGCTCGTGCATGCCTCGCGAGGCAGCGAACGCTCGAACAACACCCGCACACCCTCGCCGACGAACTGCCGGTAGGAATCCAGTTCGTGCGCAGCCAACCCATGCATGATCAGAACGCGGTTCGCGGCTTCCGCGATGTCGGCCAAGGTGTCGAGCAGAGTCCCGTCCAAATCGAAGATGACCGCCGAGTAGTGCATGTGCTGCGTGCCTTTTTGGCAAGGGGCAAGACGGACCACTCCTGCAAAGGCGTGATTCGTTGGGAAATCCGCCATGTCGGGCTCGGTTGGAGTCCACGCTTTAGCGTGTCAAGCGGCCCGTGCCCGCCGAAAAAAAACACGCTCAAGCGTGAACTCCAGCGATCGGGTTCACCCGGCTTATGATACTGCTTGATTGGGCAGAACAGAATACCCCGGCCGCCCGGCGACGATCAAGCGGAGGGTGCATTGCCTGTCCGCAGGCGACTGGGCACAATGGAGTCAGATCATACTCACTTGCTCCGATCCGATCACTCGATAATCACATGCCAAGCAAATCCGGTTCCATTCGCCGCCACGCAGACAACATTTCCGAAACGCAGTTTCGGGCCGTGGCGGACTGTACCTACGATTGGGAGAGCTGGCATGGGACCGACGGGCGTTTGGTCTGGGTCAACCCGGGGGTCGAACGCTTGACCGGCTACTGTGTTGCGGATTGCCACGCCACGGCCGATTATCCGCTGGCACTGGTTCTGCCGGAAGACCGTAGCCAGATTGCCGGGATCCTGGCTGCCGCGCAGCAAGGGTCCAGCGGCAATGACGCCGAGTTCCGCATTCTGCACCGCGACGGATCGCTGAAATGGGCGGCCATTTCCTGGCAGCCCATGTCGACGCCGCAACAAGGCCATCTCGGCTTCCGGACCAGCGTCCGGGACATCACCGAACGCCGCAAACTACGGGAACAGCTGCGGCTGCACGCCGAACATTTGGAACAACTGGTTCAGGAACGCACGAACCGCATCCAGCAGCTGGAGCGGCACCGGCGTCAGATTGAAAAACTGGCGGCCCTCGGTCAATTGGCGGCCGGCGTGGCACACGAGATCAACAATCCGCTGGCGGGCCTGCGGAATGCCTTTGAACTGATCAAAGCGGATCTCACGCCAGACCATCCGCACTTCGAGTTGCTGGAGCTGATCGACCGGGAGATCGAACGTGTCGGTTCGATCATCCATCAAATGTACCAATTGTACGGCCGCGCGCCGCAGACCGCGACGGAACTCAATCTCTCGCAAACCGTGCAAGAAGTCGTTGGTCTGCTCCATCGTGTCGCCCGAAAACGCGGCGTGTCCCTGCAGCCGGAACCGGTGGATGGGTTGCCCCCGGTGCGCTTGCCAGAGGGCGAAGTGAAGCAAGTCCTGTATAATCTGATCCAAAACGCGATCCAGGCTTCGCCCGCGGGCCAGACGGTCACGATCCGCTTGGCCGCCGACCAGGACGAGATCGGAGTCACCGTCGAAGACTGGGGGACGGGGATCCCGGACGACGTACTGCCGCGGATTTTTGACCCGTTCTTCAGTACCAAGACCGACGAACCGCACGGCGGTATGGGGCTGGGATTATCGGTCTCGCGGAGCCTGGTCGAAGCGTTGGGCGGCCGGATCGAGGTCGTCAGCCGCGTTGGATGCGGCAGCCAGTTTACCGCCGTTTTTCCCACTTGTATCGCGACCGCCCAGGAAGTAACAGGCGATGCCGACACCGCTCGCACGGATTCTGATTGCTGACGACGAGCCGTTGTTCTTGAAGACCACCGGCGAGTTGCTGACCAAGGCGGGCTACGAATGCTGCTGCGTCTCGGATGCCCGGGCGGCGCTGGAGGCGTTGGGCCGCGAGCCTTTCGACCTGGTGCTGTCCGATCTGAATATGCCGGGAAATCTGCGGCTGGAACTGTTGCGCGAGGGGCGGACCCAGTGGCCGCAGGTGCCGCTGATCGTAATCACGGGTGTGCCCTCGTTGCCGACGGCCGTCGAGAGCCTGCGGTTGGGGATTGCCGACTATCTGCTCAAACCCGTCAGCTACCGCGACCTGCTGTCCAGCATCCGCCGGACCCTGGGCGAGCGGACCGGCCCGCCGCCGCCCCAGACGCAAAGCGACGCCCAGCGGCAGGAACTGACTCGCCGCTTTCCGGAGATTGTCGGCGACAGCCCGCAGATGCTGGATGTGTTCGAGATCGTCGACCGGGTGGCGGGGACCGACACGAATATCCTGATTACCGGGGAAAGCGGGACCGGCAAGGAAATCGTGGCCCGGACGATTCATCAGCACAGCCGCCGCGCTGCGCGGCGCTTCCAGGTGATCGATTGCACGACCATTCCAGAAAGTCTCTTTGAGTCCGTCTTGTTCGGACATGCCCAAGGCGCTTTTACCGGCGCCGTGCGGGATGTGCCGGGCCTGCTGCGGCAAGCCGACGGCGGCACCGTATTCTTCGACGAAATCGGCGAGTTACCCGGCATTCTGCAAGCGAAACTGCTGCGGGTAGTGCAGGATCAAACGTTTACACCTGTCGGCAAAAACGAAACGGTGCAATTGGACGCCCGGTTTATCTGTGCCACCAATCGCGACCTGGGGCTCGATGTCCATGCCGGCCGGTTTCGCCGCGACTTATACTACCGGCTGGCCGTCTTGCACATCGAACTTCCTCCGCTCCGCGAACGCGGTGACGACGTGTTGCGGCTGGCCGAGCACTTCCTGACGGTCCTGCGTTCGACAAATCCGCAGGTCACGGGGTTCGCCGAGGAAGTGCGGGTCTGTTTCCGTTGCTACCCCTGGCCTGGCAACATTCGAGAACTGCGGAACGTGGTTGAGCGCGCGTTGGCCCTGGCCCGCTCGACGCGCATCGAACTGGCCGACCTGCCGGCAACGCTCCAAAGCGGCGAAAGGCCGTGTCCATCGGCAGACTCGCCTGCGGCGTCTCCCGCTTCGCACAGCCAGGCACTGGACGACGCCGAACGCGGCTACTTGATCGGCCTGTTGGAGCAAAACCGAGGCAACGTCAGCCAATCGGCCAAGCAGGCCGGATTGTCCCGACAGGGTCTGCACCGGCTGCTCAACAAGCACGGCATTTCTGCCGGCGATTATCGCGAGTAAGCCCGCCGCACTGACAACGGACAACGACGGTGTCGCAATCTGTGGACACTTGCGGCGTGACACTCTTACGCCTGTCCTCGGGCGGCCGGACGTCGGCGGCTTGATTTACCGTCGTGTCGGCAGGCTTTCCCGCGACACGCGGGCATTGGCCCGGGAATTGCTTTTAGCTTGTCGTCCGATTGTTTTTCGTCACCTGCGAAACCCCATTCCAGCGTGCCTGGATGCGGGCCGCATTGCTACAGAAGGCCGACTCTCATGCCCCGGCGCAAAATCTACATCACCCAGACTGATCTTCAACGATTGTGTCACGTCGTCGCCGCGGAACTCGACTACGATCGCTCCAGCCGGTACCTCACCGAATTAATCGCCGAGTTGGAACGTGCGGAAGTTGTCCTTTCGGACGAGATTCCCGACGACGTCGTGACGATGAATTCCACGGTCGTGCTGCGGGACGTCGACACGGGCGAGACGGAGACCTTCACGCTGGTGTATCCCAACCACGCGAATATCGCCCGCAACCGGCTGTCGGTGTTGGCGCCCGTGGGGACGGCCATCTTGGGCAATCACGTGGGCGACGTGGTGCGTTGGCGCGTCCCTGCCGGTGTTCGGCGATTGCGGGTCGAGGAAGTGGTGTTTCAACCGGAACGCGTGGGCGCATTTCATTTGTAATTTGCTGCATACCCCTTTTTTGCGGAGTCAAGGATGTTACCTACCATTGTCATGGCGGCTTGGATTGGCGTCGCGAGCCTTGGCGGCACAATCCCGAAAACCGACGTTCAAGAGCAGAACGATGTCTTTCAGCGCTACTGGGGCACGGACTTCGTTTGGAAGTTCGCTGATTTGCCGGCCAAAGGCGGCGCGTCACAGGAACGCGTGCCGTACTCGGGCGCGATCTATTTGGACAAATACGGCGGCACCGTCTCGGCATTGCGAAAGTACGATCGAGCGTATCACGGCGGACGGATGCTGGCCACGGCGTACGAGCAATGGGATACCTCGGCATTCCAAGAGGCGGTTGCGCAGCCTGGCGGCTTGTTCGGCCGGCGACAGGTGATGCGGATGGGGACGCCCAATTGGCACGGGCACTGCAACGGCTGGGCCGCCGCGACGATCCGCCACGCGGAGCCCAAGCAGAGCGTGACCCGAAATGGCGTCGTGTTCTCGCCGGCGGACATCAAGGCGCTGTTGGCGGAATTGTACATCTACAACGACGTCGCGGATTTGTCCGGCTCGAACGCGAACATCCAAGCGGGATTGTTTCACGCGGTCGTCGCCAACTGGCTGGGCCGCGGCGCTCATCCGTTGGGCATGGAAGCGGATCCCGGCCGCGAGAAGTGGAACTATCCTGCATTTGCCTTTAGCAGCAGCTCGGCCAAGCGATCCGAAAGGCAGGTCGAGGTGAAACTGAATCTGGCTTATGCCAAGGAGAGCCAGGGAGAGTATCAAGAGAGTCCCCGTATTCAGCGTACCAAGTCTTTCCATTACCGGCTGGACCTGAATGCCGGCGGCGAGATCGTGGGCGGCGAATTCTACGGCGACAGCGCGCGGATCGACATGCTGTGGGTGCCCCTGTGTCCCAAGGCGCCCAAACAGCCCGGTAACGAGCGCGGAAATCCCCACATCAAGGTCGCCACGATCCTCTCCATCTGGCGCGATTCCGTCCCTGAGGAAATCCGCCAACGCTGGCTGGTGGCCGACCCGGCGCCGGAAGACCGGGTGATGGACACGGCATTTGCCACGGCCCTCGTTCCGCTGCAGAATCCCGCAACTGTCCCGGCGGTGTCGCGTCCGGCGGAAATGGCGACGGCGCCCAGCGCCACCGCTCGTGCCGACGCCCCCCTTACGTCGGCAAACGCCTCGGACACGTCGCCCGACTTGCCCGCGGGAGGCACCGTTCCCGGCGAAGTGCTTGCGCGGCCGGAAGCAAACTGAGCGACCACGCAGGCACAAGGTTTTCAATGAACCAATTCGCCAAGGCGATGCTTTCGCTGGAAGCCTTGCCGGAGGTGCAGAGGGACGGGAGTTTTCATGTCTCGGTTGGTTGCCGGCCCCGCTTTGCCGGGTTCTCGGGAAGGCGAAACGGGGCCCTTTACCTGGTCGACGGGTTTGCCCGCCCTGGACAAGATGCTGGATGGCATCCGGTCCGGCGATAACATCGTCTGGCAGTTCGAGTCGGTGGACGATTACCGGGCGTTGGTCGGGCCGTTCGCCCAAGCGGTGCTGGCGGCCGGCCGCCCGTTGGTTTATTTTCGGTTTGCCTCCCACGAGCCGCTGATCACGGACGCCTCAGGCGCGCGGATCAGCAAGCCCAACTTGTCCGCCGGTTTCGAGGGGTTCGTAACCCATGTCCACGGGGAAATCGAGGCCACCGGCCGATGCGGCGCGTATGTCTTCGATTGCCTGTCGGAACTGGCTTCCCACTGGTCTGCCGACCAGATGCTGGGCAATTTCTTTCTGCTGACCTGTCCCCGGCTGCACGAACTGGAGAGCGTTTCGTACTTCGGCCTGACCCGGAACTATCACGCCTCGTTCGCGATTCGCCCGGTCACCGAGACGGCCGAGTTCTTGCTGGACGTGTTCCAGCACCAGCAGCAGCGCTACGTGCGTCCGATCAAAGTCCAGCACCGTTCGCCCGCCGCCAGAAGCACGATCCATCGCTGGACCGGCGACCAGTTTCAACCCTTGACGGACAGCGCCGAACTCGCCGACCTGCTGGCCTTCAGCGGTTGGCCGGGTCTGCGTGCGGACAGCCAGGTTGGCTTCTGGCGGCGGATCTTTAACGAAGCCCAGCAAACCCACGACGACGTGCGGGCCGGAGACTGTGCGCCGGAATGCGAACGCGAGGTGTTCGAGCGCCTCAGCCGCATGGTTCTGTCCCGCGATGAATCCATGCTGCGGCTGGTCCACCGCTACCTCGGCTTGGCCGACATCCTGGCGATCCGGGACCGCATGGTCGGCATCGGGCTGATCGGCGGCAAGGCTTTGGGCATGCTGCTGGCCCGGGCCATCCTCAAGCACGAACATCCCCGGCTGCACGGGCAGTTGGAGACGCACGATTCCTTTTACATCGGATCGGATGCGTTCTATACCTTCCTGATCCGCAACGGCATCTGGTGGCTGCGGCAGTCGCAACGCGATCCCGACAAATTTCTGGAAGGGGTGCCGGAGGCCCAGGCAAGGATCCTGCAGGGTCGGTTTCCCGATTACACGATGGACCAGTTCCTGGCCATGCTGGACTACTTCGGCGAGTCGCCGTACATCGTGCGTTCGAGTTCACTGCTGGAGGATACCTTCGGCAACGCTTTCGCCGGCAAGTATGACAGCGTGTTCTGCGCCAACCGGGGCACGCGCAAGCAACGGCTCGAAGCTTTGCTGGATTGCGTGCGGCGGGTGTACGCCAGTGCGATGAGCGAAAAGGCGTTGCGGTACCGTGTCGACCGCGGACTGCTGGACCAGGACGAGCAGATGGCCCTGCTGGTGATGCGTGTCTCCGGGTCGCAGTGCGGGGACAAGTTCTTTCCGCACCTCGCAGGCGTCGGCTTTTCCTTCAACCCGTACGTGTGGCACAAAGACATCGATCCCCGCGCCGGCGTCATCCGCCTGGTCTTTGGGCTGGGCACACGGGCGGTCGACCGCTCCGACGACGACTACACGCGGTTGGTCGCTCTGAACGCTCCGACGCGCCGCCCGGAAAGCAACTTTGACGAAGTCTGCGAGCACTCACAGCGCCGGGTGGACTATTTGGATCTGACCGCCAATCGCCTGACGTCAGGCCACTTCCTGGATCTCGTGCAGGCCGGCCCGGAACTCCCTTGGCACCTGGTCGCGACGCCGCAACAGGCCGCCGTGCCAGCCGCGGCGACGCCCCATTACGCATTGACCTTTGACGGCCTGTTGTCGGACACGCCGTTCGTCGAGGACATCCGCACAATCTTGAAAACGCTGGAAGCCGCCTACCGGAACCCGGTGGATGTCGAGTTCGCCGCCAATCTCCGCAGCGATGGCAGTTACCGGATTCATCTTCTGCAGTGTCGTCCGCTGCAGGTCCAGGGAGCGGATCGGATTTGTCTGCCGGAAGTGCAGATCGACGACGAGGACTGCGTGCTTCAAGCGCGGGGGGCGGTGATCGGGCCCAGCCGTATCGTTCCCGTCGACCGTTTCGTCTACGTCGTCCCCGCACGCTACGCGGAATTGTCCTGGCCGCAACGGTACGAAGTCGCCCGCCTGCTCGGTCGCCTCAACCAGACCATGCCTCCCGACGGCCAGACGACCATGCTGCTCGGCCCCGGCCGCTGGGGAACGGAAAGCCCGGACCTGGGAATCCCCGTGCATTTTGCCGAGATCAATCGCGTCGCTATCCTGTGCGAAATCGTGACGATGCGCGAGAACCTGGTGCCGGACGTCTCGCTGGGCACCCACTTCCTGAATGAGTTGATCGAGATGAACGTGTTGTACCTGGCGCTCTTTCCCCGGCAGCAGCAAAACGGGTTGAACGAGCGGTTCTTTCTGGAGTCACCCAACCGGCTGCTGGATGCGCTGCCCCACGCGACGCGTTGGCAAGATGTGGTGCGCGTGATTGACCCGAAAGACGTGCTGCCGGCTCATCGCTGTGCGGTCTTGTTGGCGGACGCCGGCAAGCAGGAAGCCAGCGTGTTCGTCGGCGACACGAGCCTGTACGCGTGTTAGTGGTGATTCAGGGCCTGATTCGGGGTTGGCTTGTTCTGCGGCAGCGGTTTGACGCTGAACTTCTCCAGCGAGGCGGCGGCGGTTTCGCGGGTCTCCTCGTGATCGCTGCGCGCCAGTTCCTCCAGCGTCGCCTTGGCTCGCTGGAGCTCGGCTCCAATTTCGAGCAGGGCGACAGCCGCGTACTGCTTCGTCCAGACGTTCGGCGAATCGAGCAGGGCAGTCAATTGCTGAACCGTTTCGTCCACCACCTTGATTTCGCCGAAGACCTCGGCGGCGACCCACGGTTCGTCATTTTCCACCAGATCGCGGAGCAGTGCTTCGACGGGCATTTTGGATTCAGGGTCAAGTTGCCACAACGTTTTCGCTGCCGTGGCGCGGGGCGTAAATTTCGCAGGCTCCTGCAACATCTTCTCGATCACCGGCGCCGCCTTGGCGGCCAGCGGCTTCAACTGGCCCAGGGCGAGGACCGCATTCTGCCGCACCGGCTGGCTCCCGTCGGACAAGGCGTCGATCAGCGCGTCCGCGGCCGGCTGTCCCACGTCCGGCCCGATGTTCCCCAACGCGGCTGCCGCGTTGCGGCGGACCGACGTCACTCCGGTCTGCAGCCAACGGGTCAATTCGCCGGCGGCGGAGCGGGCTTCGGGACCAATCGCCCCCAGCGCGCGGCAGGACCAATACTGGGTGTGGAAATCATTGCTCGAAAGCTGCTTGATCAGTTCGGGCGTCGCATCCTTGGCGTCGGGGCCGATGGCCCTCAGTGCGTTGATCGCAAAGATGCGAATCTCGGGATCATTCTGTTGCAGGATGACGATCAATTCCGGCACCGTCGCAGCGGCGTCCTTGCCCAGACGGTCAATGGCCAGCAGGGCACCGCGACGAGCGGCCGACTCGGTCTTCAGCGCCGACGTCACGTGCGGCAGCGCGGGGCGGCCGTAGCTGCCCAGCGCCATCCCCGCCACGGCCCATATTGGGCCTCGCCGAGTCTCCGTTTCGTCCCCCAGCCGGGCAGCCAGCGCGGGCACCGCCGTATCCGGCTCTGCCGCCAATCGCCCCAGCATTGCGATGGCAGCAGCGCGGACTTGCGGATCCTCGTCGTTGACCGCTTGAACCATGTTTGCAGCGGCGGGCCGCGCCGCTTCGCCATGCGCGGCCAAGGCTTCCGCGGCCTGCTGACGGATGGCCACGTCGGCCGCTTGCAGTTGTGTCGCCAGTTCGGCGACCGAAGGCTGGGCAGCCGGTTCTGCGGCGGTTGCCGCTGATCCGGACAACGCCGCGGCAAACGTCAACGTAACTCGTGTTGCATAAATCTGGTTGAGCTGTCTTAAAGACATAGTCATTTCTCGCTTTCCCGATTCGAAGTAATCCGCATCTTGCGTCTGCGGCAGTTTGCAGGATAGCGGCGTTTTGTACAATACGGCGGGGGATAAAGTGGTCGAGCGGTGGTAGGACGGATTGGCGATCCGGCCTTCCGTGAATTGATGAAGTTAACCGGCTGCGCCGGAACGTGAAGCCCTAATCTTTCACCTAATCTTTCGCTTAATCTCTTCCTACTGCCTTGGACCCGGAGATTAGGTGAAAGATTAGGTGAAAGATTAGGTGAAAGATTAGGTGAAAGATTAG
>CAZXYZ010000045.1:0-36526 GCA_964645045.1 uncultured Pirellulaceae bacterium
CTTCGCACCTAGGCAGGCAGGTGAAAGCTCCCCCGCGGTAAACGCGGGGGCCTCCCCAGAGGCCGCCGGCTTTACGCCGGGGGAGGCGTCACCTTCGCACTAGGCAGGCAGGCCGATTGCCAAAACGGTACCGGCCCAAGCCTGTTTCGCCGGGACTTGTTCCGCAGCTCAGAAATCGGCCCAGATGCCCCAGCCGATGCGTTCTTCACTCCGGTCGTAGTACTCGTATTGATCGCTTTTGCCCCGGTAGTACTGGACGCCGATGCGGAACAGCGAACCGCGATCGAATTGTCTCCAGGCCCAACCTGCCTGCAGGACGAGGTTGCCGCCAAAGTCCACCTCTTCGCGCAGGTGGGCGTTCACCGCAGCGAAGGGCGCACCCAGCACCCCGGTATCGCGAGCCGGTGCCCAGTCCGCGCCGAATTGGAATTCCAGCGGTTCGGCCCCGTCGCTGACGCCCAGCGCGTAGGCTGTTTCGCCGTACAACCGCAATCGCTCGGTGCAGAAGAAGCCCAGGCCCAGCATGATCGCATCACGCACATAGTTCACCCGTCGGGCTGTGGGATTCATCAGCAGGTACTCGTCGCCCAGGTGAGAGCTGATGTGGTAGTAGCCCGTCTTGAACTGCCAGCGGCCTTGAGCCCAGGTGACGGGAACGCCGGCTCGAAAATCGACGGAGAAGAGCGTATTGCTGTTGGCAATTGGGTCTAATCGCGTTTGGCAGCCGCCCTCCAAATCCACCTGCCAGCCCTCGGGGTGTACGGGATCACACGTGCCGTAGCGGAGCACCCCCAAACGGCCGCCGGCCGCCGCATCCCAAAGCTGACCCTGAACGCTGTCGGAGTTCCAATACGAGGCGAAACGAGGTTCTTTTGCGCCGGCCAAGTAGGAGCGGTACAAGAGCCCCAGCGGCATCACTTGGAGTGTCCACGCGTCCTGCCCCGAGAGGCAGGTTTGCGTTGCCTCGGTTGCCAGGCTTTGCCCTTCGTCTTGCTCGGCCCGGGGTTGGGAGGTCAGTGCCCAAGGGGACAAGGCTGGCAGAGCGTCAGAATCGGACGCTCCGGGAAGCGTTTGGTAGAGATCCGCAAAGGCCAGCGAGGGCTCTCCCTCATCCATCGCTCCGGGCGGCATCTCGTGTGGCGAGTTGGCCGGGCTCGCCGCCGCCTGCAGGCTCAGTAACCAAAGAACCAGCGGCATCCAGAGGCGGGAAACCTTGACCGTTTTCCGGCGTCCCTCGGGCGGCGTCAACGCCAGATATGGCGACATCCGTCTGTGTTCCTCTCTGTCCCGACAGGCCATTCGCTTGCACAACCGTTGCTATCATCAAAACCAGAGACGAACTCAATATCGGCATAGCCATTCCAGCTTTGCCACGTCGTGCAGGGCGGGAGAGCGAAATCGGGAACATCGACCAGTGCGTGTTCCGCACGACCGGCAAAGTCTGCCAAGCTTTTTCTCGAACGGAGCCAAGTACCTTGGTCTGCCGGTCGATTCCGAAAAGATGAAGACCGTGCCGAGTCCGGAACGGCCGCAGACTCGGGACTTGTCAGACGATCTGTCGACGCCCATAATTCCGGATGCGGCCGAGACTTACGTTCAGCATTTACCGGGGTGATACGGGGAAACAAAGAATGGAGCCGCTGGATGGCTGCTGCTGACCGGCCTGTGGTGATCCTTGGTGCGGGCATCAACGGCGCGGCGTTGGCCCGCGAGTTGGTGTTGAATCGAGTTCCGGTGATCCTCGTGGACGCGGCCGACCTGGCATTCGGGACCACGGCCTATTCATCGCGGCTGATCCACGGCGGCCTGCGCTATCTGGAGTACGGCGAGTTTTCGCTGGTCCGGGAGTCCCTCGAGGAACGCAATCGGCTGCTGCGATTGGCTCCGCAATTCGTCCGTCCGCTGCAGTTGGCGATTCCGGTCAGCAAGCGGACCGGCGGCTGGCTGCCGTCGATCCGGCGCTTTCTGGGCGGCAGCGCCTCGGCCGCGGAACGCGGCTTGTGGCTGATCCGCGCCGGCCTGGGGTTTTATGACCTGTATACACGCGACTCGCATCTGCCGCGGCATGCGGCCGCGCGCGTCGGGGCGGCCGGTTCGGTGCCCGTCGATCCGCATCGCTATCGCTGGCTGTGTACCTACTGGGACGCGCAGATTCCGTACCCGGAGCGGTTTGTCGTGGCCTTGGTCGAAGACGCCCGGGCGGCGGCCGGCGAGCACGGCACCGAGTTCTCGCTGTGTACCTACCATCGCGTTCGTTTGGCCCGCGATCATCTGGAAATCCGGCGCGCGGGGGACGCAGGCGGCGAGCCCGTACGAAGCGTCCAGCCGGCGGCCATCGTGAATGCGACGGGCGCTTGGGTGGATCTCACGCTGGCGCAATTGGACGTCATCACGCGGCCGCTGATCGGTGGCACCAAGGGCAGCCACTTTCTGACGTTCCATCCGCCGCTGGCCGAAGCGTTGGGCGGGCAAGGGGTCTATGCCGAAGCCGACGATGGCCGGCCGGTGTTCGTCTTGCCGTGGGATCGCGGCACGCTGGTCGGCACGACCGACATTCCGTTTGCCGGCGATCCGGCGACCGCGGTGGCCACGGAAGCCGAGTTGGACTATCTGGTGGGCGTCGTCCGGCATCTGTTCCCGCAACTCGATTTGACGCGAGCCGACGTTCACCTGCACTATGCCGGTGTCCGGCCGCTGCCGCAAACCGGAGGCGGCGCGCCGGCATCGGTCACGCGCCGGCATTGGATGGAGGAACACGCCGGCGGAAGCGTGCCGATGTACTCGATCGTCGGCGGGAAACTGACCACCTGCCGTTCGCTGGCCGAACGGTCGGCGGCGACGATCCTGCAGCGGCTGGGGCGGTCGCCGTCGGCCGATTCGCGTCAGCGGCCGATCCCCGGCGGCGAATCGTATCCCGCCGGCGAAACGGAACTGCCGGCCACTTGGCAGCGTCTGGCCGGCCGGTTCCGCTTGCCGCCGGAAACCGTGCGGTCGATTTGGACGCTGTGCGGCAGTCGTGCCGAATCGGTGCTGGCCGAACTCGACGATCCGGCCGGTCCCTGCTTGGCCGGCACGCCGTTGCCGCGGTCCTTTGTGCGGTGGGTCATTCGTCACGAATGGGGCGCCACGCTGGACGACCTGATCGAACGCCGGTTAATGCTGCTGTACGACCCCGACATCTCGCGGTCCACGCTGGACGAACTGGCCGGGCTGTTGGTCGAGTCGGGCCAGTTGACGGCGGCTGACATTCCCCAGGCGGTGTCGGCGACGTGCCGGCGGCTGCAGGATCACTTTGGCAAACGGCTGGCCGACGAAGGCACGGCCCGGAATATTTTGGGAAAATAATGGCGAACCTTTCTTCGGGTGGGCTCGTCTGCTATAGAATTACGGTGCCAAAGTTTTGCCGGCATGGGCGTTTTTCGTGGTTCATCGCCACAATTCGGCTCGCCGGACCAAAATTTTGGCGGTAGAATAAGGGCCGTTTGCCGAAATCAAGAGAAGAATTCGGATTTCGGCCGAATGGTCACAATGGCTCGCCCCGAGGGGGGCTGGGCCATGTCGGGCGGAAAAGCCTGGCAAAATGGTTCTCTTTTGTCACTCTCTGATTGCGTGGGAAAGACGCACAAGAGGATTACGATGCGTAGCTTTATTTATGCCAGCACAGCGATGAGCGTTGTCACCGAGCGTCAAGGTCGCACGGGGATCGCCGGCATGAATCTGCTGCGCAACGAAGATCCCGCGCGCCCACGCCTCGATGGCGGACCGGCTTCAGAACAGCCGCGCTGCCGGCTCGACATGTACTCGCGTTGCCTTAACGCGACGAGATTGTCGAGTTGCCGGCCCACGTGCCATGGTGAGCAGAAACACCATGAATCGTGGTTAGCCGTGCAGTCCGGTGGCTCGCGTTGTTCCGCAGCCAGCGCGTAGCAGGGTTCAGGGGTCTTGAATCCCTGCGCGCACTTCTGAGTGGTTCGACCGAGTTTTCGCCTGGACAGCACGCGTGTGGCATGTTGCTGCGCAACGTTTGCCGCGGCCGCCTGCCAGCACCACCGGTCCGATCCGCCCGTTGGGTACCAGGCTTCTTTGCGAGAGTGACGAAACATGTCTACGCTGATCGAAGATTTGAAGTCCGCGACGGTAACGCAACTGGTTCTGGCCGCTCAGGCGGGCCGGCGGGACGCGTTCGGCGAGTTGTTCGAACGTTTCCAACGGCACGTCCAGGCGATCGCCCTGCGCCGGCTGGGCGACTGGAACGAGGCGCAGGAACTGTGTCAGGAAGTGTTCTTGCAGGCGCTGCAGAAGATTCCGCAGCTCCGCGAGCCGGAGTGCTTCGTAGCTTGGCTGCGGGCGATCACCAACCGGATGGCGATCAACCGCGCGGTGCGGCGCAGCCCGGAATTGCCGGCGGAGCCCGAGACGCTGGACATCGCCTGCGTCGAGGACGACACGCCGCTGACGATCATCCTGGCCGACGAACGCCGCGCGGAAGTCCGGGCCGGCCTGGCACGGCTCCGCGACCTGGACCGGCGGACGCTGCAGGCGTTCTACGTCGAGGGACAGTCGTTGCTGGAGATGAGCGACGAGTTCGATGCGCCGCTGGGAACGATCAAGCGGCGTCTGCACACGGCGCGGAAGCGGCTGGCCAAGCACGTCGAAGCGCTGGTGGCGGTGTGAAAAAAGAAAAAGGCCCGCAGCGGTTTCCGCTGCGGGCCCCTTTCGTACGACACAATGATCGGTTTCGCACGAAACGATGAAGTTCTTGAGGAATGAATCCTTCTAAATTGGAGCCGATTCAGTCTTCTTTGTCAAACCAATTGGAATCAAAAAATTCTTCCGGGATGCGGCGCAGGGCAACCTGTCCAAACTCGTCCGAACCGCGACGCTGGCCCACCGAATGCCAGGGCGCGACGCCCTTTAACTCGGGCATCAATTCGACCAATTGATCGACCAGTCGCGTAGCCAGCCGGGCGACTTGCGTATTGGGCGCCAGTTCCAGGATCGCCGCCGCGGTTTTCATCACGCGAACCAGCTTGGCCCGTTCCAGGACCGGACGTGAAAGCGGCCGTTCCGACTCGACCAGCAACTCTTCCAGAGGTACATCCAGCGCTTCTTGCCAGCGGTACAAATCGCTCAACCGCAGGTCGTTCGACTCGTCCTCCTGGCTGCGGATTTCCCGGATATTTGAACCTAAATGACGGGCTGCCGTGCGGAGGGAAATCCCCTGCTGTCGCCGGACGGTCCGGATGCGGTGCAACCGTCGGAAATCGTTGCCATCGGCTGCTTCCGCGCTATCTCCGTTGGTATGCTCGGGCGCAGACTGCTGCCCGTTGATGCCTTGCGCAGCCATATCGAACGCGTCCCCTCTGTTCCAAGCTCCCCAAAAAGACAAGAAAGATAGATGTGCCCCTTTCTCGCCAGTTCGACGCGGCGCGGGCAGGTGAAGTTCCGCAGGGATTGGACCGCTTGGCGTCTTGACCTTGGGCAGGCTGCCAGCTACCTTCAACGGGCGTATCGAGGTTCAAACCCAGAGAACGGCGATGATGCAACGAGTAGCCCTGAAACGTGCAGCGGTTTGGTTTGGTTTGGGTGTTGGCTTTGCCTGCCTACTGCTGACCATCGGCCAGAGAGTTTCGGCGGCTGAACCGGTCAAAGCCACCGTGGCGCTAGTGATCGACTACGATGACGGGGTGGAGAAGCACTTTCGCGAACTGCCCTGGAAGGCGGGAATGACCGTGTTGGACGTGATCCAAGCGGCCCAGCGTCATCCGCGAGGCAGCCAATTCGTTTATCGGAGCGAGGGTGACACGGCTTTCCTTACCCAAATTGACGATGTGAAGAACGAAGGCAGCGGTCGCAATTGGATTTTCTCGATTAACGGCCAATTGGGCAAACGCAGCTTCGCCGTTACCGAGGTCAAGTCCGGTGATCGCGTCCTTTGGAAGTTTACCCAGTACAAATGAGTGGGGCGGCATTCGCCTCAGAAATTTATCCGGAAGCCCGGATACCGTGGTACAAACGGCTCGGCGATTCTGCTATGCTATCGCAAGTTAATTGCATTCCATCCACTTCGACCAGGGAGAAGACTCAGGTGAAGCGACAAGATCTCGTAGAAGGCGTGCTGTTCGGGCTGCTGGTTTTGGTGGGCGTCCAAACGCGGATTTGGCTCCAGGACCTGCCCAATTTTGCGCCCGTGGCGGCGTTGGCTCTGTTTGCCGGGTACTTCTTCCGGTCGTGGTTGCTGGCGATCTGCTTGCCGTTGAGTGTCATGGCGCTCAGCGATTTGGTGATCGGCGGCTACGATTGGCGGATGATGGCGGTCGTGTACAGCATGCTGGCGGTGCCGGTTGCCTTCCGCTCCCCCCTCCGCCGTTACCTGAACTTGAACCAAGGAGGTCTGAAATCGGCCTCGTTGGCCGTGACGGGGTTGGTCGGTTGCAGCCTGGGCGCTTCGGTGCTGTTCTTCCTGACGACGAATTTCGGGTCCTGGTTGTGGTTCAACATGTACGAACACAGTTTGGCGGGCCTGGTCCAGTGCTACGTTATGGCCATTCCGTTCTTCCGTTACACGCTGGGCGGCGACTGGTTCTTTGCCGTCACCCTGTTCAGCGGGTATGCCGTGGCTGCCCAACTTCGTCTGGCGGCCCAGGCCCGTAGCGTTCCGGCGGCTGAATAGCCCGATCGTCACGCATCGATTTCCGGCGAGCCGGCGCCTCAAGGTTGGGGTGTCGGCTCGTTTTGGTTTCGGGTCCACGAATCCCATCTGTCCACGGGTAGCGGCTCCGATTGATTCACCGGACGGACACCGTGGGATAGGCATCCTGCCTGTCGTCTTCTGAACTGACAGGCTGGAAGCCTATCCCACGGAACGTCGGCGAAAGACCACATCGGGAATGGTCTCGATGAACTCTGCCCCCAAGGCGAGTGCCGGGGTGGAAAACCCGGGGCGGACTCGTCCAGCGAGAACCTGCTGCAGGATGGCCAGTGACGCCTGGACCGTCAACGCATAGCCGTTCGGCGTTTCCAGCGTGGCTTCCGCCGTCCGGCCCGCAGCATCGGTCACACGTCCCCAGAACTCGGTTCGGCCCTGCCTCAGTTCGTCCCCACCCGGGCCGCGAACGCGGCGATCGATCCACCAGCGGCCGACCGCTTGAACGGGCTTCAACCCCGCCAGCGGAGCCAACCAGCGGAATCCGCGCAGCACCTTCAACTGCCCATCCGGCACCGCTGCGTAGACTTCGATGTCCGGAATCCCCGTGGTGTGGAACGCGGACGCAACGTCGCCCCAGGGGATCGTCATGGCCCGTTGCGGTCCACGGTGAAACGGGATCTCCTGCACCTTCCAGGCGATGGGGACACGAACGATCTGGCCGGCGCGGCGGACACGCCCGCCTCGCCCGACGTTTTCCCAAATCGTGGCCGCCGTGCCGTGGCTGATGGACTGCATTCCGGCGAACGCCAACTCCAGCTTGACGGCGTTGGGCAGCATTTCGGCTAACCGCGCGGCCAGACAATCGCTGGGCACAACATCCATCCCGACAGCGGGCAGCAGCGAGATTCCCGCGGCCACGGCGCGACGGTGCCGCTGGGCGGCTGATTCGATGACGTCGATTTCCCCGGTAATATCCAGATAATGGACGCCGGCCGCCAAGCAGGCTTCCATCATCGGCTGGGCGGTCGCGCTGAACGGACCGGCGCAGTGCAGCACGGCGGCCACCCCCTGCAAGTGTCCGGCAATCTCCGCCGGCGTCGTCAACGAGAAGACGCGGGACGCACAGTGCAGTCCGGCGGCCAGCGGCCCGATCTTCGACGCGTCGCGCCCAGCCAGCACCGGCTGTAGGCCGCGAGACGCCGCTTCGCTGGCGATTCGTCGCCCCGTGTACCCGTTGGCACCGTACACCATGCCCTTTCCGGTCTCACTTGTTTCCAACTCCGCCACCCTCCGAAAACGCCCCCGAAAACGCCCTGATCGCCGATCCGCGCACAAAAAAAGGCGTCCGACTTGGACGCCTTTCGCGCAGCTACTTCGGACGCGATTCTTACTCGCGAGGCCGCACCGCACCCGTCAATCCGGTGTAGTCGACCCGATCCCGCTCGTGCCACAGTGGCAATCCCAACTCGACCCTGTTACGCAGAATGTCGATCTTCTCCGGAGAACCAGCCGGTGCATCCGTAGGCTGAAATTCATCCGACTCCAGCGGCATGAAGTCCTCGTCGTGCCCATACTTCAGAATCGCTTCGAACACGTTCCGCACATTCTTCATCGCAGTCTGTAACCTCCGTACCGGGACTAAAAAAGTAGCAGTTTACTTGAGTAAGATGTTCGGCTCAGCTTTACGATTTAAAATCGGCGTCGACGCGGATCGAAAAAAGGCTCTTCATTCCTGCATCGTAACGCTCACTACGGCTGTGCCGGCAAAATTTGCGTTGACTCGCCAATGAAAAACGTCTTGGGCTCTACGGAACACTCCGGGAAAGGGCTATACTCAGACTCTGCGAGCAAAGGTAGGCAGACGCTCTTGGCAATCAAAACGTCTAATTATTATCTTCTCGAAGCCGATGTCAAGTTGCCCATTTTAACAAGTTGAAAAAACTTTTCCTTTGTCGGGACCCGTGAATGGCTTGGTTTCAACGCATGATTACGCTGCCTCCCTTCTCTCGGGGGTTCCACTTGATCTCCGGGATCGTTCAGAAGGGTGTGCCCGAAATCGCCATCGTTCAGATCGGTCTGCTTCACCTGTTCTTGCAGCACACTTCGGCGTCTTTGACGATCAACGATTCTTGCAGCAATCCATCGACACCCGGCAGCAGACAGGTACCATAGAAGGCTGATCCCGCCGTCGTTCCCGCCGTGTGGGGAACCGCAACAACCAAAATCACTTCGCGGAGGTAATCCCATGCAGACCTGTACTCCGAACCGTCGCCGTTTCTTGCGGCAAGTTGTCGCGGCGGGAGCCGCCGGCATCTCGTTGCCGATCATCGCCGCCGCACAGGACGCTGATTCGCCCTCGCCCGGCGACAAGATCACCATCGGTTGCATCGGTGTCGGCGGCATGGGGACGGGAAACATGAAGGTCTTCGTCGGCTTGCCAAACTGTCGCGTGGTCGCCGTGTGCGACACGTACGAAGACCGCCGTCAGAGGGCCAAGGGGATTGTGGACGACAACTATGGCAACCGGGATTGCCAGGTCTATGGCGACTATCGCGAACTGCTCGCTCGCGACGATATCGACGCCGTGATGATCGCCCCGCAGGACCATTGGCATGCGCTGATCGCCACGGCCGCGGCCAAGGCGGGGAAGGACATGTACTGCGAGAAGCCTCTGGGGATCTCGATCGACGAAGGGCGGCAGATCCGGGATGCGGTCCGCGGGGCCCAACGGGTGTTTCAGACGGGGACTTGGCAGCGGTCCCAGGGCAAATTCCAGCAAGCCTGCGAATTGGTCCGCCACGGCTACCTGGGCAAGATCCACACGGTCGAAGTCGCCGCCCCGTGCAGCAAGTACCGCCCCGGCTACAAGGGGTCGCTGGAGCCGCAGGCGGTGCCGGACGGTTTCAACTGGGAGATGTGGCGCGGACCGGCGCCCGCCAAGCCTTATAACCCGGGCCGCGTCGCCTGGCCGGATTGGTACCTGATCGGGGACTACTGCGCGGGATTCATCACGAACTGGGGCGTGCATCACCTGGACATCGCGAATTGGGGCTGCCCGCAACTGGGCACCGAGCCGTCGGAAATCGAGTGCCAGGCCGCATACCGCAAGGAAGGCTTCACGGACAATTCGGAGACGTGGAGCGCGGTGTTCACCTACGCCAGTGGGCTCAAGATGATCTACAAGGACGACTCGCAGCAGAAAACCGGCACGCGGTTTGTCGGTGACGAAGGCTGGGTCCACATCGACCGCGCAGGCATCTGGGCGGAACCCGAGTCGCTGCTGAAGGTCAAGCTCAAGCCGGACCAGGCGCCGATTACGGAATCGGACCACCACCAGGACAATTTCCTGTCCTGCGTCCGTAGCCGCAAGGACCCCGTGTCGGACGTCGACGCCGCTCATCAGGCATCCAGCCTAGGTTTGCTGGCCGATATCGCCGGACGGCTCGGGCAGAAGTTGAAGTGGGATCCCACGCAGGAGCGGTTCCTGGACAACGACCAGGCCAACGCCATGCTGAAACGGCCCATGCATAACGGCTGGAGCCTCTAAGATCGCAAGAATGTAGGTCCCACGGATGGCAAAGCGGACCCACGGATTGCGAACGGCGCGCGAACATCCGTGGGTCCGCTCTGCCATCCGTGGGGCAAACAGAACCGTGATCAGTTGACGGCCCGTCAGCGCGAACCGGCTTGGTCCTCTTTCTTCTTCTTGATAATCTCTTCCTGGATGCTGGCTGGCACGCGGCGGTAGCAGAGCAGTTCCATCGTAAACGTTCCCTGGCCCTGCGTCATGCTCCGCAAGTCGGTGGCGTAGCCAAAGGTTTCGGCCAACGGGACTTCCCCTGAGATCAGGGCCAAGCCTTCCCGGTTACTGGTCGTCATAATGAGGCCTCGGCGGCTCACCATGTCGCCGGTCACGGGGCCTTGGAACTGTTCGGGCACTTCGATATCGAGCTTCATGATCGGCTCCAGCAGCACCGGCCGCGTCTTCATGAACGTCTCGCGAAAACAGCCTTGCGCACAGGTCTGAAAGGCTCGGTCGCTGCTGTCGACTTCGTGGTACGAACCGTCCGACAGGATGGCTTTCAAGCCGATGACCGGAAAACCGGCGACCGGTCCTTTCTGCAGGCAATCTTTAAACCCCTTCTCAATCGAGGGGATGTATTGCTTGGGAACGCGGCCGCCGACCACCTCCTCTTCGAAGATGAACGACTCCGGGTCGCCTTCCGGCAGCGGCTCGAATCGGCCGACGATGTGCGCGTACTGCCCGGAGCCGCCCGTTTGCTTCTTGTGTTTGTAGTCAAACGACACCGCCTGGACGGGCGCTTCGCGGTAACTGACCTTGGGAGCCCCGACTTGGACGTTCACCTTGTACTCGCGGCGAATCCGCTCCATGTAAATGTCCAGGTGCAATTCGCCCATGCCTTCGACCAGGATCTCGTTGGTTTCCTGGTCGGTCGAGACGCGAAAGGTGGGATCTTCTTTGCGGAAGCGGGCCAGCGCCTTCCCCAACTTGTCGGCGTCGCTGCGGCTTTCCGGGCTGACCGCAATTTTGATCACCGGCTCCGGCACGAACATGCTCTCCAGCGTACAGTACTTGGCGGTGGCGGCGTACGTGTCGCCGCTGGCACAATCGATGCCCATCACGGCCACGATGTCGCCGGCCTGCGCCTCCGCAATTTCTTCGCGCTTGTCCGCATGCATCCGCACGATGCGGCTAAAACGCTCCTTGCGTCCCGTCCGTTGATTGACGTACGTTTCGCCCTTGTCGATGCGGCCCTGATACAGCCGCATGAATGTCAGCTGACCGTAGGGATCGTCAACAATCTTAAACGCCATGCCCACGAAAGGCTTGGCCGGATCGGGCTCCAGCAGGACCGGTTCGGTGTCGTTGTCCCACGCTTTGGCTCGAATCTTATGCTCCAACGGCGAAGGCAGATAGCGCGTGATCGCGTCCAGCAACGGCTGGACGCCCTTGTTCTTGTAAGCCGATCCCAGAAACACGGGGGTCACGTCCTGCTGTTGGACCACCGTCCGCGTGACCGCATGGATCATCTCCTCCGAGACCTCCTCCTCGGACAGCAGCCGCTCCATCAATTCGTCGCTATACATCGCCAGGCCTTCCAGCATCTTCAAACGCCATTCCCGCGCCGTGGCGATCTGGTCGTCCGGGATCGGTTCCTCGCGGATGCGCTCGCCGTCGTCGCCGTCGAAGTACAGTGCTTTCATCGTGACGAGGTCAATCAGTCCCTGGAAGCGGTCGCCGGCGCCCAACGGCAACTGCATCAACAGGGCGTCGTCACCCAGCTTCTCCTTGAGGTCGCGGGCCACGCGAAAGGGATCGGCCCCGGCGCGGTCCATTTTGTTGATGAACGCCAATCGCGGCACGTGATAGCGGTTCATCTGCCGATCGACCGTAATCGTCTGGCTCTGCACGCCGCCGACGGCACACAGCACGAGCACGGCGCCGTCGAGCACGCGCAGGCTGCGCTCGACCTCGACCGTAAAATCGACGTGGCCGGGAGTGTCGATCAGATTGATCGCGTACCCCTTCCACTCGACGCTGGTCGCGGCGCTGGTAATCGTGATCCCGCGCTCCCGCTCCAAGTCCATGTGATCCATTGTCGCGCCCGAACCACCGCCGCCGACCTCCTCCATCCGGTGAATGCGGCCGGTGTAAAACAGAATGCGTTCGCTGAGCGTGGTCTTGCCCGAGTCGATGTGAGCGGAGATACCGATGTTACGTAAAGTCGCGAGATCCATGTTTACAAATTCAGTCAGAGGTAGGGAATGCATCCGCAGGGAAACCGGTTCGGCCCTGAAGCTTGCTCCAAGGTCGAGTTCGACAGGTCCAAGGAGCCAGCGGTCGTCCCTCGCGGTGGCGTGCTAATATCACGAACCTAACATCTTAAAGTAATTCGGTTTGGAGAAAAGGCCGACAGCTGCAAGTTGTCGGAAATCGAAGCAACTTCATGGAAAATACTCGATGAGGCCGCGAATTCGCCCGTTTTTTTCCTTTTCTGCTGGAATCGATCGAGGTATCGAAATAGAACTTTTCCCGTTCGCCGATCGTGCTTGGCCGCGACCACGGGCTTGGCGCAGCGGCGTCCATGCTTTTCCTCGACCCGCCGGCAATTCGCCGGATCTGTCACCTGTTCGCCGTTCCGCAGGCGGGTGCGGTTGCGGATTGTCTTGTCGGCAGTTTGGTGCGTGGGGAAGTGCCCGTACGTCTCACGCGACTGCTTCGTAGGCGGACAATACACCGTCACAGGATTGGTGTTCAATGCCGGCGGAGTGCTCCTGGTGGGCAACAGCAACTCGGTGGTCCGGGGGCATCCTGATCTTGGACGAGCGCGCAAGCCAAGACGCGGACATCACTCCGCGGCCGTTGCTTTCGCTTTCTTTCCCGCCGTCTTTTTGGCGCCTTTCGCAGGACCGGCGGCGGGCGGAAGGTCGCGGAGGGCCTGTTCGCGGAAGTCGGCTTGGTGCTGTTCCCAGGCCTGCTGCAGTTCGCGGACCTTGTCGGGATGCGCGGCCGCAAGGTCGTTGATTTCGCCGCGGTCCTGGCTCAGGTCGTACAACTCCCACGGACTTTGCGGGCCGCCTGCGGCGACCAGTTTCCAGTTGCCCATCCGGATGGCGCGGTTGCCCTCGTGCGACCACCACAGGTAATCGCGAGTCACCGATCCGTCTTGGGCAAACTCGGGCACCAGGCTCTTGCCCGGCAGCGGCGGGGCCGATTTGCCCGCGATGATGGGGGGATGTTCGGCGCCGGTCAACTCGAGCACGGTGGGCACGATGTCGATTAGATGTCCGGGACTGTGACGCAGTTCGCCGCGGGCCGGAATCCCCTTCGGCCAATGCGCGATCAACGGTGTGCCAATGCCGCCTTCGTGGACCCATGTCTTGTGGCGGCGCAGCGGCGTGTTGGCCGCACTGGACCAGCCGGGTCCCAGGCACAGGAACGTGTCCGCCGAACCGGGCGGCGCCTGCGGATCGTGGCCGTCGCCGCGGACCATGATCTCGGCGCTGGCCCCATTGTCCGACGCGAACATGATCAGCGTGTCGTCGAACGTGCCCATCGTCTTCAATTGCTCCAGCACGCGGCCGATCTCGCGGTCCATCCGGTCGATCATCGCGGCGTGGATCGCCATTTTGGCCGCCTGAAACTCGCGCTGCTGGTCGGTCAATTCGTCCCACGGCAGCGGGCGGTTGACCTCGCCGGGTCCGAGTTTTTGCAGGTCATCCGGGAAATGGTACGGCGGTCCCACATCGCGTTCCAACGCGGGCAACGGATGGCTCACGAGGCCCATTTTCTTCTGCCGTTCCCACCGCTGCTGCCGCACGGCGTCCCAACCCTGGCGATAGATGTCGCGGTAACGCGCGATGTCCTCCGGCAACGCGTGCAAAGGAAAATGCGGGGCGACAAAGGCCAGGTACAGGAAGAACGGCTGGTCGGAATACTTTTCCCCGTGCTCACGCAGGTACTTGACGGCATGGTCGGCGATGGCGGTGGTCGCATAATAGCCGCTGCCGCGTTCCACGGACGGCAACGGCTGGTCGTCCTCCGTATGCTGCCGGGGGCTGAAGTACCGATTGTGGTCGGCGAAATCGTACGAGTGGTCGAAACCGTTGTCCAACCGCTTGCCATCCACATGCCACTTGCCGGAGTGATAGGCGCGATAGCCCAGCGGCTTGAGCATCGCGGGCAGCAGCGGCGCCCAGGCGGGACGCTGGCCCTGGCCACCGAAAGCCACGCCCGGAACATTCGCACCCGGAAAGCCGTCCCGCCGGACTTGCTGGGCATAGTAACCGGTCAGCAGCGCGGCGCGCGAAGGCCAGCAGCGGGCCGTGTTGTAGAACTGCGTGAACCGCAGTCCGCCCGCGGCCAAGGCGTCCAGGTTCGGCGTGGCAATCTCGCCGCCATAGCAGCCGGCGTCCGACGAGCCCATATCGTCGGCGAGGATGAAAACGATGTTGGGATGTTTGGCATCGGCTGCAGTGGACTGCCCGCAGAGGATGCCGATGATCACCGAGACGGTCAAAAGCGGTCGCATGGCTGGTTTCTCCCTTTTTGAGATTCGCGTCTCCTGTAAGGTATCAATCCTGCGCCGGATCGGGAACACCCTGATGATCTTTTTGACGACCACATCCGACCCCTGCTGCGGAACAGCATCTGGACCTGGATTCACGACGCGGTTATCCTCAGTTGGCCGATCAGCCCCCGGACGCCCCCATGTTTTGCCGCTTGCCTTGACAAGGACTGGCCATGACTCTCCGCTCCATCGCTTCGCTGGATCGACGGTTCTCCGCAACCTGGACGTTGTTTGCCGTGGTCGCGCTCCTGGGCTGCTCAAGTGGCGAACAACCGGCGGCGGTCGAGTCGCGGTCGTCGCCTGAAACACCGGCGGCAGCGGAATCCGCCAGCCCGGCCGCCGGCTCGGAAGTGACAGCGGAGACGGCAACTGTTTCGGCAGCCCAGGTTCCGGCGGAGCCAGGCGGCCACGCGTCATCCCCCTCGGCCGGCATAGCGGAGGCCGCCGAGGATCGTGCTGGCGTCGGCACCCTTCCCGACGCGAAGGACCAAGGTCCGGAAGCCGCGCCGGTTGCCAAGGACAATGCCGTCCAGTCGGCGGCCGTGCCTGCCGCCAGTGACGCCGCCGCCCACCCGGCACTCGACGAGCTGCTGGCGAAACTCGAGGTCCCTCCGCCTTGGCTTGACGGCGTGCAAACGCAATGGGATACCGCCAAGCCCTGGAAAGACGCTCGCCTGGAGGTCCGCCGCCTGCTGGGGTTCGGCCGCGTCGAGACGCATCGCGAGGCCCTCAAGTTGACCTGGATGTACTTGCAGAAAGGCGATATTGGCGACGGCCACGAGTACCCGATGTACACGTTTCTGGGCGGCGAGCCCGTATGGTCGGTCCGGGCGCACGAGGAATTCGTGGCCAAGCCCCACGAGAACACCCCGACGCACTCGCACCTGACGCTGGCTTCGCTGTACGCGCAGTTCGGCGAATTCGAGAAAGCCAAGGCGACCTTGCAGGTGGCGATGAACGGGCTGCCCGAACCGCCCTGGCAGACCATGCGCAAAGCCGATGTTTTGGATGCCTTGGGCGACGTGTACGCGGCGTGGGGCCGGACGGAGGAAGCGAAGCGGTCCTACGCCGAGGCCGCCGCGCTGTATCCCACCGCCAAGCCGCCGTACGGAGGTCATCTGCTGTCACGCCGCGCGGCGCGGGTCCAGTCGAAACTCGATCTCTTGACCTTCCGTTCGCTCGACACGGCCGCCTTGCGGGACGGACAGTACCAGGACCAGGCCCTGGGTTACGCCGGAGATATCAACGTCACCGTCATCATCCGCGAAGGCAAGATCGCGGACATCCGGTTGAAACACGAGGAGAAGATCGACCAGAACGCCTGCGTCCTGATCCCCCAGCGGATCATCGACGCCCAAAGCCTGCAAGTGGACGGTGTCAGCGGAGCGACCGTGACCAAGGAGGCCATCGTGGACGGCGTCTACCAATGCCTGAAAAAGGCGGGGCTGCGATGAGCCGTGGAGCCCGCCGCACTGGCGGAGCCAATATCTTCGTGCGTTTCCGCAAGCGGTCGCAGCGGGTCGGGTGGAGCGGCCGGTGGTACGATTTGTTGGATCGCATCGGCCCGGTGACTCGTTCGTCGCCCCTCCGCCGCGGCATCCAGCTCATCTGCCTGGTGCTGTTTCTGTACGCCTTTTTCTATGTCTGCTGGCCTTATGCAGAGACGTTCAGCGCGGCGACATTCAGCAATAAAGAATCGTACCCGGTCGAACTGTTTCTGCTGATCGATCCCCTGGTGGGACTGTCCACGGCGATCGCCGGGCGTTTCCTTAACGGGGCGACGCTGTGGTGGGCGGTGGCAATCGTGGCCGCCTGCTGGCTCGTACCCCGCGGCTTCTGCGGGTACTTGTGTCCGCTGGGAACGCTGATCGACGGCTTCGACTGGCTGGTCGGCCGGCGCGTGCAGCGGTTTCAGCTGCGCGACGGCTCGCCCCGCGGCGGTTGGGTGTACCTGAAATACTACCTGCTGGCCGCCGTGGTGGTCGCGTCCTTGTGCGGCGTGCTCCTGTCCGGTTTCGTTGCGGCCATCCCCGTTTTGACTCGCGGACTGATGTTCACCGGCGCGCGGCTGCAGCTGGCAATCCTGAAAGGCCCCGGCCACCTCGCGCCCGTGGACTGGACGTTCTACCTGTCGGTCGGGCTGTTTTTGGCGGTCTTCCTGCTCGGTCTGCTCGGGCGACGCTTCTGGTGCCGTTATGTCTGTCCCAGCGGGGCGTTGTTCTCGCTGGGCAACCTCTTGCGGATCGGCCAGCGGAAGGTCGCCGACACGTGCATCGAATGCCGGCGTTGCATCGAGATCTGTCCGTTTGATGCCATCCAGGAAGACTACACGACGCGCACGGCCGACTGTACGTTCTGCCAAACGTGCGGCGGCGTCTGCCCGCCGGGTGCGATTCAGTTCGTGACCCGGTTCCACGGCGAGCCGTTCAAACCGGAGGGCGAATCGCCGGTTCGGCCTCGCCCGGTTTCGCGCCGGGCTTTCGTCGCCGCCGCAGCAGCGGCGGCCGGGACGGCGGGCCTAGTCCGCCTGCCCTCTTCCGCGGCCGGCCACGCCCCGGACAAACCGCTGCGGCCTCCGGGCAGCGTACCCGAGGAACGGTTTCTGGACCTGTGCATTCGGTGCGGACAGTGTTTCAAGGTTTGCCCGGGCCCGGTCCTGCATGCCGCGGGATTGGAATACGGCTGGGAGAGTTTGTGGACTCCCGTGGCGCGTCTCGATCATGCCGGCTGTCACCAGGACTGCAACTTCTGCACCCAGGTCTGCCCCACGGGGGCCATCCGGCCGCTGGATATCGCCGCGAAACGCCGCTTCCAGATCGGGTTGGCGCGAGTCGATACCGACACGTGCCTGCCATTCCGCAAACAAGATCGCCGCGATTGCGATGTCTGTTACGTCGAGTGCCGTCAGGCCGGATACGATGCCATCGAACTACGCGAAATCCAGATCGAACTCGACCCGCCGCCGCCCGAAGGGATGTTCTCCGAACTCGAGTTAATCGAGATGGCGCGCATCCGGGCTCCGTTCGTCAAGGCCGAAGCCTGCGTCGGTTGCGGCATTTGCCAGTATCGGTGCCACACCCGATACGTGGTCCAACAGCAGGACCTCGACCACAGCGCCATCCGTGTGTTCGCGCACGGCGAGGCATCGTTCGAGAAATAGCACATCATCCCGCGAAAGCACCGCGGCACCGATGATCCAGACAATCTGGCCTGGACCTGTGTTCAATGCAATCCCTACAAGGGCGGTTCAGTCCGAGGGAAGAGGATACGCGTTTCGGCCGGCTGGTGTTGCACCCATTGCGGCACGCCCCGGATTTGCATTTTCGATTCAATCCCCGTAGCGGTCTTCGTGAACCCCTAACGGTCAGGGGTGGCTTCCACATTGCCTTGCTGCACTTGCAATCGCCCGACGCTGAATAGCTTGTAAAAGGAGTTGGGGATGGCCCCATTTCTCAAGTGACGGGTCGCTCAGTCCGGAGCGTCTTCCTTCGGCGGCCAAGGAAGAAACGAACTCGTGCGGCGGACGTAGGCCTCGTAGCCGGCGGTCCGCGACTTCAGCGATTTCTCCAACAACGCCACACCGGACACGCGGATCAGCAGGACCGACATCAGAGTTGGGCTGAACACCGTCCACCATGCGCCGCCTGCCGCGGCGATCAGGTACAAACCCCACCAGACGAGGAAGTCGCCGAAATAGTTCGGGTGCCGCGTGTATCGCCACAGTCCGCGATCCATCACTTGGCCGCGATTCGCCGGGTTGGACTTGAAACGCGCCAGCTGAAGGTCGCCGACCGTCTCGAACCAAAAGCCGGCGGTCCAGATCAATGTGCCCAAGGCGTCCAGCCAACGCCAGGCGGTGGCCGACGATGGGCCGGCCTGGATCGGCATCGCGACGATCCACATGATGACGCCCTGCAAGCCGAACACGAGGAACAGACTGATCCAGCGGAACCGCTCGCCGTAAGCCTCACGCATGGCCCGGTAGCGGTAGTCCTCCGGCTTGCCGTGATTCCGCCAAGCCAAGTAAACGGCCAGCCGCAGGCCCCAAAGCGTGGTTAGTCCGGCCAGGAGCCACCTCCGTCCTGCTTCGCCGGGGGCAGTCAGGCAGGTGATCCAGGCGACCACCACAAAACCGAGTCCCCAGAAAATATCGACAATGCTCACGTCTTGCCGCCGCAGGCTGATCGCCCACAACGCCAGCATCATCGTCACAACCACGCCACCGTTGATTAGCAGTACGGACAACAGATTCATGGTGGTTCCTCGGTTCTCGCTGCCTGTGGGGCTGCCACTTCGCCGCCCTTGGCCGGCGGCCGGACGATTGTCGCGCGGCCGCGGGCCCAGTCTCGCAGGTGCTCCAGTCGGCGGCGGCCTTCCTCGAAGTAGAACGAATCCAGCGATGCAAGATGGGCTTGATACGCGGCGGCTCGGCGCTGGTCATAGCCGGCCTCCGGCTGTAATGCTCCCTCGGCGATCAGCCATCCGGCGATCGCATCGGCAATCACCTGGTGGCCGCGAATCGACGGATGGACATGATCGACCAGCCACGAGTCATCGGGAATCCCGCCGCGGCAGCGCTCGGCGATCAATGCATCGGCGTCCAGCCAGGCGGTCCCGGTGCGGCTGGCGACCTCCCGCAGCACGTTTTGCATCGAACTCAGCATTCGCAACGGGCAAACGTCCAAGTCCTTGGCCAGCGTGTAGTGCTGTCTGGCACGCGGCAGATCGCCCAGCGCGTCGTAGCATTGGCCGAGCTGGTAGTGCAACCCGGCGTGTTGGTCGTCCGTCTCGGCAGCCCGCTCCAGACACGCGACGGCTTGCCGGAGGTCGGTCCGGTAAGCCGGCTTGGCCTCGTTCCACAACTGCTCCCAGCGTTGGCGTTCCCGCGGATCTAATCCGCTTCGATGCTCCGACTTGAACGGCGGGCAATCCCGCAAGTTGCTCACCGGAGCGACCAACAGCAGCGTCACACCGGCTTGTTGGGTCAGGTGGGCCATCCGTTCCAGGTTGACGCCAAAGTGCGCAATCACATCCCGATGCCACTGGTCGTCGCGGTGGTACTGGCTCAAACCGCCCCGATAATCGAGCCGCGTCTCGACTTCTGCGCCCAGCATCGGTCGTTCGGTTGGCAACGGCTGGGGCTTCTGCCCATCGCCATTTGCTTTGGAATCCTTGGGGGCGTTTTTGTTAGCGGAGCGGCGCAAGCCGCCCGGTTTTCCAACTAAAATACCGGACGGCTCGCGCCGTGCCGCTACAAAGTAAGCGGCATTGGGCGTCTGCCCGCGGCAATGCAGCCAGGCCGCCCGAAGCAAGCAGTAGATTCGCAGTCGAGCGGCCCATCCCCGGGCGGCAGCCAGAATCGCCGGCTGCTGCTTGATGTGCCGATACGTGCGGTCCTCCAGGAATTCGTTGTGACCCGTACAGACGACGATCAGGTCCGGACCGTAGCCGAGCACTTCCTGCAGGATCGGGATCAGCCGGTAACTGGCATAGGACACTCCGCCGCAATTGATCACGCGCCACTTCCGCTGCGAGTCGGCGGCCCGCAGCGCGGTTTCGAGCCACGTGCTGAAGGCGGTCTCCGTGGAATAAGGGCTGCCTTGCACCGTCGATCCTCCCAGGCAAAACACCCGGTACTCGCCGGGGGCTTTCGTGGCTGGAAACGATTGCGGCCGAAAGTAATTCTGCCGCGCCGGCGGGATTTCGTAGCGATCCTGTGCCGCATTCATGACAAACAGGGGGCGAATGCCGCGAAAACCGACAAACGGGTCGTCCTGCCAATCCGGCTCGCCCCAGCCCAATGCGGCCAGTGCCAACTCGATCAGCACCAGCGGCGCCAATCCCGACAACAACGCCGTCAAGCGGAACAGGAGTTTGCGACGCAGGGAAGGTCTTGTCATCTCGGACTCGGCCCTTCCTGCGCGGGCGGCGCGGCAGGCTGGCCGCCGCGGCCCCTTCGGCACAGCCGCTCGAACAGGTGCAGATGTTCGTCGATCATGCGATCGCTTCCGTATTCGCGGACAACTTGCTGCCGGACGACAGCCAATGCCTCGCCCGGCGGCGGATGGCTCAGCATTTCGAGCATGGCCTGACTCAACTCCGCCGCTTCCAGGGGCGAGGCAAAGCGGGCCGTTCCGCCGTCCAACGCCGGTGTTTGGCGCAAAGTCTCGAGATTACAGCCCACGACGGGCAGTCCCAGGGCAATGGCCTGAAGAAGGGTCCGCGGTGACGTCGATTCGCCGTTGGGGTCAACCAACAAGTCGGCCGCGGCGAACACGTCCCCCAGGTCGTCGAACGAACCTGGCATGTTGACTGACAGACGCAAGTCGAGATCGCCCAGACGCGCGTACAGTGGTTCGCGCAAGGGACCGTCGCCGATCAGCCAAAGCCGCGAGCCGGGCCACTTCCGGGAGAGTGGTTGCCAAGCCTCGATCAAGCGTAGCAGGCCGCGTCCTTTGGTCAGCCGTCCGACGGACACCACGACGCGGGCTTCGGCCGTGACGGTCAGCATCGGATTGATGTCGGCCAGCGAAGCGCGGGCCTCGGCACGCTGGCTAGTGTGGTCGAGCAGGGATTCCGGGACGCCTTCGACGATCGTGTGGATTGCCTGCGGCGGTAACCCGGCGTCAGCCAAGGCTCGCGCCGCTCCCAGGTCGCCGACGACTGCGGCATCGGCAACATGACAGCGGCGGCGGAGTCGCCAACGCGAGGGCGATTGTCCGTCGCGATCCTCAGGCACATCGGGCCGCACAACGATCGGAATGCCGCAACCGCCCAGCACGCTGTGTGCGACGGTCGCTTCATGCCCCAACCCGACGAGGTAGATCAAGTCCACCTCGCCGCGATGACGGCGCAGCCAGCGAGCTAGCGCAATCAGATAACGGAGCGTTCCCCAACCCCGAGTGCGCGGGTGGGGCAGCCGAATCACGGGAACCGGGCCGTAGACCAATTGCGGGGACCAGTGCATGTCCCAGCGGGCCGTGACCACGGTTGGCTCAACGCCACGGCGCTTCAGTCCCAACGCCAGTTCAGCCACGACATCTTCCGGACCGCCAAACAACGGCCAGAAACGAGGTGTCACCAAGACTACACGAAGACGGTTCATGTCCGTTTATCGTAGCGAAATCATCGGCCCTGCGGAAACGTCGATTTCCATTTCTCATGCCGAGGCTGAGGCGGGGTCGTAGCATGGCTCTCCAGAGCCGTGCAGACGTAGGCGCAGTCCTGACACGTGGACACGGCTCTGGAGAGCCTGACACATGGACACGGCTCTGGAGAGCCATGCTACGAGATCCTCCCGGCACACAGTTCCGTCCCTTGCGGAACGGACGCCGACGGTGTAAAAGACCCGCCATGCGAGTCTACCTGGATTTCCTACAATACATTCTGGATAATGGGGTCGAGAAGCCTGATCGGACGGGCACTGGCACGCGGAGTATCTTCGGCTATCAGATGCGGTTCGACTTGGCGTCCGGGTTCCCCTTGGTGACAACCAAGCGGCTGCACGTCAAATCGATCGTGTACGAGCTGTTGTGGTTCCTGCAGGGGGATACGAACGTGCGATACCTGCAGCAGCGAGGCGTTTCGATCTGGGACGAATGGGCGGACGAGAACGGTGAACTGGGCCCTGTGTACGGTCGCCAATGGCGCAGCTGGACAGCTCCCGACGGACGCACGATCGACCAGATTCAGGACGTCCTGCAACAGATCCGCACGGACCCGGATTCGCGGCGGCTGATCGTCAGCGCGTGGAATGTCGGCGACTTGCCCCGGATGGCCCTGCCGCCCTGTCACGTCCTGTTCCAGTTCTACGTGTCGGAAGGCCGGCTGTCGTGTCAGTTGTACCAGCGCAGTGCGGATGTGTTCCTGGGCGTGCCGTTCAATATCGCCTCGTACTCGCTGCTGACCTTGATGGTGGCTCAGGTGTCCGGTCTGCAGCCCGGCGAGTTCATCCATACGTTTGGCGATGCCCACTTGTACTCCAATCACTTGGAGCAGGCCAAGACTCAGTTGCAGCGCGAGCCGCGGCCGTTGCCCACTTTGGTCATCAACCCGGTAGTCCGATCGTTGTTTGATTTCCGTTACGAAGATTTCCGTTTAGAGAACTACGATCCGCATCCGCGGATTGCTGCGCCGGTGGCGGTGTAGGCCGGGAAACGGGCTCAGACGTACAGAATTCAATTTTCGCGGGGAGAGATCTTCTCGTGTGGCTGGACGTTCGACCGCGAGAATTGAATTCTGTACGTCTGAGCCCTGCAAGTTTAGCCGAGAGAATTCCAACCTGCTTGAATTTGA
Source organism: uncultured Pirellulaceae bacterium (assembly GCA_964645045.1). Taxonomy (GTDB): domain Bacteria; phylum Planctomycetota; class Planctomycetia; order Pirellulales; family Pirellulaceae; genus Anammoximicrobium. The sequence continues at coordinate 23,038 of CAZXYZ010000045.1, forward strand.
TCCCCCAGGCCCATGCGAAACTCGTTGATCGTCGCCATGTCCGAGAACCGCGTCATCGGCCGTGAAGGCCGGTTGCCGTGGCGTTTGAGCGCCGATTTACGGCGATTCAAGCAGTTGACGATGGGCCACACGATCGTCATGGGGCGCAAGACCTTCGAGTCGATTGGCCGGCCGCTGCCGGGGCGCACCTCGATCGTGGTGACGCGGCAACACGGTTTTGCACCGCCGGAGGTCTGCGTCGCCGCGTCGCTCGATGCGGCCGCGCAATTAGCCGCTGACGACCGTGAGGTGTTCTTCATCGGTGGAGGCGAAATCTATCGGCAGGTGCTGCCTCGAATCGAGCGGATTTACTTGACGCTGGTTCATGCCGAGGTACCCGGCGACACGTGTTTTCCGGAACTGCCGCCGGACCTGTGGCGATTGGTCCAGCGGACGGACCACGCCGCGGACGAGAAGAACGATTTTCCTTTCAGTTTCCTGGTTTACGAGCGAGTGAAAACGATGTCAGACGATGTGAAACGCGAATTGCTGGATTTGACCGAACGTTTGTTGGCGAGTATTGCAGCCCGCGATTGGGCGACCTACCAGTCGTTGTGCGATCCAAGCTTGACGGCCTTCGAGGCGGAGGCTCGCGGCCAGTTGGTGGAGGGGTTGACCTTTCACAAGTACTACTTCGACCTCGGCGGGGCCCGGACGCCCAGCAACAACACGATCTGCTCGCCGCATGTCCGGATGCTGGGCGCGGATGCCGCTGTGGTAAGCTACGTGCGTTTGACGCAGCACGTCGACGGGACCGGCGCGGCGCAGACCGCCAAGTGCGAAGAAACACGCGTCTGGCACCGCCAGAACGGCCGTTGGCAACACGTGCATTTCCACCGCTCGGCGAACGCGTAGGGGCCCCCGTCGCGCAAATGTACGGTCGTGCGGAGAACCGGCGGGCGGACGCCCTGCCGTTCGCCTCTGAAAGCATGTGGGGCCTATCGCCGAGGCGGCGCGCCGCCGGCCGGCAGTTGCGCTTGATTGACGCCACCGACGGTGGCCGGGGCATACTCTTGCGCTTCCGGCGGCACATCGTATTTCTCGACAACTTTTTTCCAGCCAAAGGGTGGCTTGGGTTCGTAGAATTCGCGGTTGAAGATATTCATCTGTTGCAACGCCACGCTCCAGTTGACTTCGCGGGTCTCGAACGTGAACGTCGAGCGGGCCGGATTGCGGGCGGGATCGAAGTTGCGGTCGAAAATGACCAGCCCTTTGGGCAGGAAATCGTCTTGGGCGATGATCACGTGGACTTTCTGGTAGTTCACCGCGTCCTGCCGCATCTTCGGATACGCTTCCAGCCAGTACTCGCCTTTGACATCCGGCGGCACGGGCAACGGGTGGATCCAGTAACGCTGCTTGATCTTGGCCGCATCGGCACCGAACAGGAACGGCAGCGGGCCTTCGGCAATCGCCTTGCCCTGCATGTGCGGCGGCAGCTCGCGCTGAATCAACTGCTTGTTCTTAAAGTCGTGTTCAAACACCGATTGGCCGTCGCAGATCCAGTACTCGCCGACCTCTTCCGGCCGCTGGGTGAACGTCGGCTTTCCGCCCGGCTGGGCGGGCGCCGTCCAGTGCAGGATCTTCTCGACCTTGTACATTCCCTTGTCTGGCGAGGAATACTTGATACTGCCGTCGCTGTACGTCTTGAACGTGTTGGCCGGGCCGAACACCGGATCGTAGTCCCAGCGGCGGAACGTGCAGCGGTAGCGTTCGACCGCCTTGCTGCGCTGTTCCCAGTAGCCCAGCACCTGGTCCAAGAACTTCTGCTCCTCGGCGTTCATCGGTGGAAACGGGGCCGCAGCGATCTGAGGCGGCGCCGCGTTGGCAGCCGGCGGTTGAGCCCCTGCTAGCTCCGCTCGCATCAGGCAACCCATCAAGACAGCTGCAACGACCAATAGACCACGGCTCATGGCTCCCTCCTGCGGCAGTTCCGGACGCCTCGACAGTTCCACGGTGGGATTCTAACATGCGTCCGCGAGGCACCCTAGAGCGATTTTTCGGAGGGTAAGATCCAGGGTTGGCCACCCGATTACCGGCGTAGTTAACTCGTTTTGTTGACAACCGTAGCATCACGCCCCTAAGATCTGTAGCCATGGGTTCCCCTCCAGCCAGCCGTGAATGTGCCATGCTTGCCAACAATCTCCTTGTCACCCCGACGACGCAGCCCGCGGTGCATGTAGCACATGGCGACGGTCCCTACCGCAACACGCGCCGGGCACTGGAAACGGTTCAGCTTTCGCCGGTTCGCGGCAAGCGCGTGCTGCTCAAGCCGAATGTGGGCCGAGTTGCGAGTGCGGGGTCCGGGATCGTCACGCACCCCGAAGTTGTCGCAGCGGCGATCGACGCGTTCCGCGAAGCCGGAGCCGACGTGGCCGTGGGCGAAAGTCCCATCGTGGGCGTGAAAGTCAAGGAAGCCTTTGAGGCGGCCGGAGTGACGGCCATCGCCAGGCAGCGCGACTGCCCGCTGATCGACATGGACCGCCGCCGGTTCGCCGAGTTGCCGCTGCCCGAGGGACAAGTGATCCGCGCCCTGCGGGTCTGCCCGGACGTGCTGGAGTACGATTTCGTCGTGTCCATTCCGGTGATGAAGATGCACATGCACACGGGAGTCAGTCTGGCCGTCAAGAACATGAAGGGCTGTCTCTGGCGGAAGAGCAAGGTCGAGTTGCACATGCTGCCGCCGGTCGCAGACAGCACGCTCAAGTCGCTGGACGTCGCGATTGCCGACTTGGCCTCCGTGCTCCGGCCGCAGTTGGCCATTATCGACGGCACCGTGGGGCTGGAAGGACTGGGCCCCAGCGCAGGACGGCCCAAGCCATTGGATGCCGTGGTGGTCAGCACGGACGCCTTTGCCGCCGACGCCGTGGCCTGTCAGTTAATGGGCGTTGCTGCCGAGTCCATCCCGCATCTGCGGTTGGGCGCCGTACGCGGCTATGGGGTGATCGATCTCAGCCGGGTGAGCGTGACGCCGGATCATTGGCGCGACTTCATCGCGCCGTTTGAGCCGCCGCCGGAAAATCTGACGATCGCGTTTCCCAACATTACCGTCTTGGATCAGAGTTCGTGCAGTGCCTGCCAATCGACCCTGTTGCTGTTCCTGAATCGCTACCGCGAACGCATCTTCGATTATTTCCCCTCCCAGACCCCGATTCAAGTCGCCATCGGCAAGGGGCACAGCGACGTGCCCGAGGGAACCCTGCTGATCGGCAACTGCACGTTGCACCATCGCGACAAGGGCATTTTTGTCCCCGGGTGTCCCCCGGTCGGCAGTCAGATACTCGCGGCCATCTCCGAAAAGCCTCCTGGCGGTGACGCGCCGTGAGATGTCAGGGTCTCAACGCCGGAACGCTTTCGCTGGACGACTTCGGTTCCGTGGGACGCAAGTTGGCCATATTCGTCGCGTTCGCCACCGCGGCATGGGCCGTTTCTTGAAGAAACTTTGCGTAGGCAGGATCCAAACCCGGCGGCACAAAGGCATTGCCCACCACACAGTCGCCGAACAGCACCTCGTAGAAGACGCAGGCCCCCAAGTATTCGCCTGCGGTATTGGCGTGGTGACCGTCCATGCCCAGCGTCGTCGTGCCGTCCTTCTGCTTGGCCCACCGCCAACCCACGTGCAGCGAATGGGTCTGACTGGGCAGCGCGGGCGGCTGGGCGGACTTGAAATCGAACTGCGTGTCCGGCCGGTAGCCCCACTGCGGATCGGTGTCCGCGCGATAGAACGCATCGCCGACCGGGATCAGTCGTGCCCCCAGTTCATCCGCGATCGTCCGGTAGGCGTTGGCCAGGCCCTGATACATCGCCAGTTGTGTGGCCGGTTCGCCCGGCTTCGGCGACTTGGCGGCAAACCGCGGGTCATCGCAGCGATACGCCCACGTCTGGTGTACCAGCAGTTTCGCCCCGGGCGCGTGCTTCCGAATGTAGTCGCCCAGTTGGCCGGCATACGGGCGGTACGTACCCAGGTCATGGCTCTTGAGGCTGGCCTGCTGGATGGTCACGAAATCCCAGGGCTGCTCGGCCAACTCCTGCTGCAGGCTGCATCCGTCGGCGTACAACCCAGCCTGATCATTGACGTCCTGATCGTGCTTCTGCGCTTTCTCGGCGTGTAATTGCAGCGAAGCGCCGCCCACGACGATCGGCCGGTGGATCAACTCATGTCCGCCCGCGCTAGCCAAGTCCGCCAGATATCGCGTGGCATTGCGGGAAAAACTATTGCCCACGGTCAGCAGACGCACGGTCTTGGCGTTCGCAACTTCCGCGGCGTGTACGCCAGCCGCGAATGACAGTGCCGTCAGAAGGACGGCAAGAAATCGATTGGTTGTCATGGGGTGGTATCCCTCGTCACAGCAAGTGTCATCGTGGATTACTCGGATTGAAGCCGCCAAATGGTTAGACCTGCAACCGCGAAAAGTGAATTCTGCATGTCTGAGCCCGACCGTCAAGGCTGATCGACCCAGACTTCGGTTTTCATGTTGTTGACATTATTCGAATAGCCGCCGGCGTTGAGGCCCCGGGTGTACGGCAAGGCCGGCCGGTCGACCGGTGCATGCCAGCACCAACGCTCCAGACTGGGCATCCAATGGGGCATGTCCGGCTCGGGCGAGCGGACCAGGGATTGGTGAAGCGTCCGCCCCCGGACATCGAACTCCGGGTTGATCGGGATTCCCGTTTGGTGCGGCTTGGTGTATTTTGTATAATTCGTGATTCAACCTGATGCCGGAGCGGAACAGATGCATGCTCAATCATTGTTTCAAGTCGCCATGTGGGCCGTTGTCTTGAATCTCGCGTGCGTTGCCGCTCCCGGAGCGGCTGCCGACTCGGACCTGGTCTCGCAAGTCCGCTCGGCTCCGCGGCTGGAGACGGAGGACTTGTGCGAACCCGTCAAATCGGTCCGGGAAGGCATGCTGTTGTGGGCGCCGAACCCCGATGGCAAGACGTGGGACCTGTTGCAGATCTACTTTCCGCAGTACGGCGGCCCCAACACGATCGTCGTGATCGATCTGGGCAGCGGCGCCGTCAAGCAGATCCAGACCGACCGGGGCTGGAACTTTCATTTGTGCCCGGCCGTGGTCGCACCAAACGGCAAGCTGTTCATCTCGGCACTCAACCAGCGGTTACAGCAGGAAATCTGCACGTACGACCCGGCCACAAACGAACTGACGCTGGGCGCCGTCGAGATGCCGGATGAAATCCTCGGCGAGACGCACCCCCTGGTCCTGGGCACCGACGGCAAATTGTACGCCATCGGCCAGCATCCGAGCCGCACCGCGACCGCCGTGCAGATCGATCCGGACACGCTGCAGGTCACGGCGTATGGTCCGATCGGGCCCAGCCATGAACCAAATTCGTGCTGGGGCTATTCGGGCGCTGCCGACGACCGGTACATCTACATCGCCAGCGGCAAGATTCCCTGGTATCTGGTCGCCTACGATCGGCAAACGGGCCAATCCCGGACGTTGGTCGGGACCGGAACGCTGAACGGCTACGTGAGCGCCGGCCAACGTCTCGACGGATGCGTCGGCAGCGCCACCGGAATCGTCAACACGGACGGCGAGCGAGTGGATTATTGGCTGCACGAAGGCCGCGCGATCCCTAAGGACACGGCGAACCAGACTCCGCCTTGGCCGCCACGCGAGCTACGTTCCAACGAACCGCCGCGCCCGGAAGTGAACACCGGCCTGGCGGTGCCCGACGTGGACGGCTGGGCGGAGATCTGGGTTCGCACGGCGCGGGCCAAGGCCGCCGTGCCCGCCGGCACGCCCGCAGATGCCGCGCCCGAGCAACAGGGCTGGCAACGGTTCCGGTTTCAAGTGCCGTTGTACGCGCACAGCATTTACCGGTTGATGGAACTCGCCGACGGACGCCTGTTCGGCACGGCCGGCGCCTACGAAGGCAATTTTATCTACGAGCCGAAAACCGGCCAGTTCCAGCATTTGGGCAAGATTCAGTTCAGTCATTACGCCACGGCCGTATCCGGCGGCCAAGTCTACATGAGCGGCTATCCTAGTTCGCCGCTGTATGTCTACGATCCCCGGCAGCCTTGGACGGCCGGCACGTTCGTCAACGGCCGCGTGATTCAGGACGACCAGCCGGAAGCAAATCCGCGGATGCTGCTGCGGATGGGCGAAAAGAAACTGGCGGGCACGCACAAGATGTACGCCGCCGCGACGGGCGCCGACGGCAAGGTGTTTTTCGGCGGCGCCTGGATCCGCGACGGCGCCTGCGGCGGGATTGCCTGGTACGACCCACAGACCGGCCAAGCCCGGGGAATGTGGGAGCCGCTGAGCAATTACCAAGTCACGCAGATGGCTGCCGTCGACGACGGCCGCGTGGTGGCGATTTCGACGCGCCGCGTGGACGACTCGGTGCTGGGGAAACCCAAACCCGAGCAAGGTGCCCTGTGGTTCCTGGATACCGAGCAAGGCAAGTTGACGGGCAAGTTCGAGCCGGTGCCGTTAGCCAAGGGCAGCGGCCCAATCGTCGCGGCGGGCGGCAGCCGGATCGTCGGCTGGACCGAGAATCCGCAGGACGCCAAGGCCAGCATCCTGTATGCCGTGGACGCTCGCGGGCCCGCGTTGATGTATCGCCGTGACCTGCCCTTCCCCTTGCCCGTGGCGATCGGTTCGAACCAGCAAGAGGCGTGGGATTTCCGGCCGGGCCCCGACGGTCAGATCTGGACTTTTGTTGAAAACGTCTTGGTCCGCATCGCCTCCGAGGACGGCGCGGTAACGGTGATCGGCCGCCCGGACCGGCCCGGCTGCCTGGCGTTTGCGGACGGCCGCGTGTACCTGGGCGGAACCACCGCCGTGCGCAGAGTGAAGGAAGGCCGCTGATGGCGAGCGGGAGCCGTTGGACACGACGCGCATGTTGCTCGCCATCGGTGTCTTTGTTGGCGGGCGGATAGACACCATCGAAGCCGACGACGATGGGAACCGAAGGATCTGGCCAACGGAGGTATCGCCGCCACGGCGGACCTTGCCTCCGTCGAGCGATGTTCAGCACCAGCAACGCGTCCCCCCAAACCGCCACCACGCCACCACGCCACCACGCAGCTTGCCTGCGTGGAGTGATGCTCAAGCGAGGTGGTCGCCGTTCGCCCGACGCCACGTCGAGTTCCACCGCCGACCGCGTGCCTCGAGAACATCGCCCCACCCGGACGAGCCGGGCGGTGGCGGGGAGTTACACGAGGGCCGACGTTCTGGTTGCGAACACGGCTCCACGCTGAAAAGCAGCGTGGTAGCCCACCGACGACCAGGATAACGAGGGCGGCGGTCCTAACGCCAACCACTGTCAATCGACCTTATCCGCCGCTCTCGTTCATCCGTTAGTTCGTCTGAGGCGTGCGGCGATCGCTTCCGGGGCACGCCGACAGTCGAGGATTGCGACCACGTCGATGACCGAACCTTCGAGCCTGTAGTAGATCGCGAATGGAAACCGCTTCGACAATTTGCGGTGCAAGCCGAAGGCGGTCGCGTGTATTCCGGCTCCTCGTTCGAGCCGAGCAAGATCGTCAAAGAGACAGTCCGTGAAGTAGTCACCTAGCCCTTCGCGTTGCTGCTCGTAGAACAAACGCCTTCAATCAGGTCCTGGCGGGCTTCAACCCGAAGCTCGACGTGCATCGATCGCTTCCTTGATTTCCACTTTGGCTTCCGCCAGCGTCAACGCCCGCCCCGGACTAGGCGTTTCGAGCCGACTCGCGATAATCCTCGCGTGCCATTCTGGGGACACAAACGACTCCGACTCGGTCGCTAGATCCTGCCAGATAAGATCCATCGCCGTCAGCTTCTCGTCACGGGTCCAACTCCCGATCATTGTTTCAAGCGACATTCTGCATCCTCCGTCGACTACCGCTGTGAGTATACCAGGCGCCTGATTTGGCGCCAAGCGTCGCGACGAACACGAGTTCCCAACCGCACGCCTGGGGCGGCAGCGGTGAACAGACGAACGACACGATTCAACCGGCGGTACTCCGCTCGGTTGCAACCGCTGGTTCGTGCCCGCGCAATCGCCGCCTGGGGGGTACAACAAGACCGGCCGATAGGCACGCGAACATGGTCGTGACCATCGTTGCCCATCCCCCACCGCGGACGCCGCCGGGCGAGCGATGCGACGGGACGGACGACGACGTGGATTCTACCATCCGCCGCGGCAGCAGCAGTCACGGAAACCGCGGGCCAGGCCGCCGCCGACCCCGTGTCGGCGGAGCCACGACGGAAAGGCTAGACGCCGCCTCACCCGCACCCACCAACCCTTCTGTCTCCCGCCCGCCTGCCGCCGCAGGCGGCAGGCGGGCGGGAGACAGAAGGGAAAAAGACTTGGGGGACCCGGCCGTCTAGCCTGCCAGTCACCCTTCCGCCGACACAGGGTCGGCGGTGAGGCCCCAATCGCGCCGTTGCGCGCGGTCACACTTTCCATGTCAGCCGGCGACGCGTGCCGCCTCGGAGCCGATGCCAATCGCGGAGACCGCACCTTCAGCGCCGGGGCACGGGAGCCGATTCCCGCAGCCATCCGAGGCCCGCGTGCCACAAGGCACGAAAACGCGGACAACTGGCGCGACGGCGCTGTCGGAAGTTGTGGGAGCCAACGTTGTTGCGTCTGCGTGGGCGATGGGCCCGCGGGGCTGTTCTCTGGCCGGTTTTGGCCAGATAATATGGTCCGCACCACTATCTTGCGGGGACTGTCGGAGTGTTTCATCCGGCCCGCGATGGCCCTTCGGCCAGATCGTTCGGCCCGGCGGGAGCACGGGGGTTCCAGCCAAGGCACAGGCGAAGGAGGACGTGGCGTGACTCAGGCCCGATCCTGCCCCGTTCCCGGAGCCCGGCAAGCCAAACTGTTGGACCAGGTGCGCCATCGCTGCCGCGTACGGCATGTGGCGCGGAAGACGGAGTACGCGTACGTAAACTGAATCCGGCGGTTCGTGATCATTCACCACGTGCAGCAGCCGTTGGAGATGGGCGCGAGAGAGGTGAGTGAGCCAGCCTGTCGAATCACGTAGTCTTCGGTTCTCAGGTTTTCCCAAATTGCGCATCCGACAGGCTGGAAGCGTATCCCGCGTGCTGTCTCCGCAGGCTCACCTGGGCGAGGGGCTGGTTCCGCGGGAGCCTCGTCACCAGGGCCCCAGAGCCGGCTGACAGATCAACTCTGCTCCAACTGCTCGATCCGCTTCAGCAGCGAGGCGCGGATGTCGGTCAGGGCTTGCTCATCGCTAATCTTCTGCCCGTTGGCGTCGGTGACGTAGAAGACGTCCACGACCTGGTCCAGGTGCGAACCGATGCGGGCTTTGTGGACGGACAGGCCGAGGTCGTACAGCTGCCGCGTGATGGTGTACAGCAAGCCCATGCGGTCCAGGGCGAAGATGTCCAGGATGGTGAACCGGTCGGAGGTCGCGTTGTCGATCCGGACCCTCGACGCGGGCCGATGCGGTTTGGGGCCGCGGGCCGCGGCACTGGTTCCCCACAGCGACGGAAATTTGGGCGATTGATCCGTAGGCTTGCGCAGCGAATCGGTCAGTTTCGCGCAGACTTCCTGGATCCGGTTGGGCGGCGGCTGGCCCGCGAAATCGCGGTCCTGCACGTAGAAACGGTCCAGCACCAGGCCGTCCGCCAGCGTATGGATTTCGGCGGACAGAATCTCCAGACGCTGACTGGTCAGCACGCCGGTTAGGCGATGAAAGATTCCGGGGGTGATGTCTTCATAGGTGCCGATGGTGTACTCGACAGCCCGGCGATCCGGCAGGTACTGGCCCCAAGCTGCGGCCTCGTGCCGCGAGAGTGGCCGCAGACGCTCCAATTGGTCGATGATCTCGCGCGGTGCGCCGGCGAACAAGTAAGCGGGGGGCAGGGCGTCCAACTGATTTCGCCACCAATCGTCGACTTTGCGCGTTTCGCGGACGGCGGTCTGCAACTGCTCGCGGCGTTTGGTTAACTCGCTGTCCGGCGCATCTCCCGAAATCTCGCCCGTCAGATGGCGGCGCGCGTTCAGGTACAGCTGGGTCAGCAAGTCGAGCTTCCAGTCGGTCAGCACGCCGGGGCCGACGGCCGCCCAGTCGGCGGCGGTCAGGACGTACAGCATCTGCAGGACTTCGGGCGAGCCCACTTCGACGGCGAAATCCACCACGACATCCGGATCCTGCGTATCGCGGAACTGGGCCAGATCCGACATCATCAAATGGCGATGGACCAGGAACCGGAGGACTTCGCCTTCGCGCTCGGACAATCCCAGCCGCCGCGCCGTCTCTTCCGCCAATTGCGCTCCCACTTCGCTATGGTCCTCGGGGTTCCCCTTGCCCATGTCGTGAATCAGGAGGGCCAAATGGAGCAGCCGTTTGTTGCGCAGGCCGCGGTACGCCTCGCCGATCGGCCCGGGGGCGTCGAAAAAGCGGACCGCTTCCTCGACCGCCCGAATCGAGTGTTCGTCGACCGTGTACTTGTGGAACTCGTTGAATTGCAGCAGGCAGCGGGCATGACTCATCCCGGGGATGATCTGCTCCAGCACCCGCAGTTCGTGCAGACGGCGGAGCAAATCGCCCAGCCGGCCGGGTTGAGAAATCAGCGACAGGAACCGCTCCGCGACTTCGCGGGTCAACTCGATCGTCGCCCGCTGCTGGACGGCCTCGCGGATCGCCTCCCAGGTGCGGTGTTCGATCATCTTGTCGTACAGGTTGGCCAGGTCCATCAAGCGCAGCACGTGGACCAGATCGCGGCGGACTTTGACCAGACCGCGCTGGGTGGCGCTGATGTAGATCGGCCCGACGCGGAAATCGCCCTCCACATCGTGGCTCATCACCGAATTGAACACGCTCCGCACGCCCACGCGCGCCGAGGCCGTCGCCAGGAAATGCGTCATGGCGTGTTTCACTTCGCTCGTATGATGGAAATAGTCTCGCATGAACTGCTCGACCGGCAACAGCCCTTCGTCGCCTTTGTAGCCGTACAGTTTGGCCAGCCGCACTTGCTCTTGCCGGTCCAGCACGTCCTGCGCCCGGCCCGCGTGGAAGTGCAACTCGTTTCTGAGCCGCAAGAGGAATTCCTGCGCCCGCCGCAACCGCCGGCGGTCTTCCGGACTGATGGCCTCCAGACCCTCCAGGACCTCCGGGGAGGTATTCCCGTAGCGGGCAAAGCCGATCCAACGGACCAGCTGGATGTCCCGCAAACCGCCCAACGAGCGTTTGATATTGGGCATCAGCAGGAAGTTCGTTTCTCCGTACGAGTGCCGTTCTTCTTGGCGCGATTCCTCGATGGACCGGATCAGGCTGCGCGAATTGCGGGCTGCCACGCGCCGCAGACGTTCCAGGAACCGCGTGAACAGCGGCTCGTGACCGGCCAGGAACCGCGATTCGGCCAGCGAGGTGAACACCGTCGCATCGGTCAGCGCCAACTGGCAGGCGTCGGCCGGCGTCCGCATGCTGAACCCGAGCATCATCCCGGCATCGCAGATGTCCTGGGTCAGCCGCTGCGCGACCGGACGGACTTGCGTTTCCGTGCCGGGATCCAGCAGCATCATCAAATCGACGTCCGAAAACGGCGCCACGTCGCGCCGGCCGTAGCCGCCGTGCGCGACCAGCGCCAGGTGCGTCTCGCGTTCGCGGCCGCCCAGGTCGGCCCAGGCCGTCTGATACAAGTCCAGGCAGATGGCATCGACGAGATCGGTCAGGTACGTGCTGACCTGAATCCCCGGCGCGCCGCTGGCGTGCAGGGTTTTCAGCTTTTCGCGTCCCTTGCGGAGCTTGTCTCGGGCCACCAGAACGGCAGGGCGAAGATTCGGACCAGGCATAGCGGATCGTGAGCCTCGGTTGGAGCCTAAATCAGGGCCGTTTAACGAAAGATGTAACCCTCTTCTCCGTGCTGACTGATGTCAAGCCCGTGCGACTCCTGCTCCTGGGTGACGCGCAGTCCCAGGACGGCGTCGACGATCCGCAGCAGGACCAGCGTGGCTAACGCAGCAAAAACGTAGGTCACCGCGACCGCGACGACTTGTCCCCACAGGATGCGGACCTGGCCTTCGATCAGCCCCAGCGGGTGTCCGTCGTCGACGTTCCAGCAGCTCCGCGTAGCGAAGACGCCGGTCAGCAGGGCGCCCAGCGTGCCGCCCACACCGTGGACGCCGAAAGCATCCAGCGAATCGTCGTAACCGAGCCGCCGTTTTAGCGTCGTACACGCAAAATAGCACAGACCGCCTCCTGCGATGCCGAACACGATTGCCGAGACCGGGCTCACGAACCCTGCGGCGGGCGTAATGCAGACCAGCCCGGCGACGGTTCCGGTACAGGTGCCCAACACACTGGGCTTGCCGCGGCGGTACCACTCGATCGACGCCCACGTCACGGCCCCGGCGGCGGCCGAAAAATGCGTCGCGGCAAACACGCTCGACGTCAATTCGTCGCAGGCCAGCGAGCTGCCGGCGTTGAACCCCAGCCAGCCCACCCACAGCATCGCCGCGCCGATGGCGGTGTACGTCAGATTGTGGGGCGGCATCGGCTCGCGCCCATACCCCAGCCGTTTGCCAAGTACCAGTGCAATGACCAGCGCCGAGACGCCGGAACTGACGTGGACGACCGTACCGCCGGCAAAGTCCAAAGCGCCCCCAACCAAGCCGTTTCCGGACTGGCCGGTCTTGACGAACGCCAGCAAACCGCCGTCCCAGACCCAATGGCACAGCGGGCAATAGACCAAGGTGCCCCACAGGACCATGAACGCCACCAACGCGCTGAATTTCATCCGCTCGGCGAATGCCCCGCAAATCAAGGCCGGCGTAAAGACGAAGAACATGCCCCGAAACAGCATGTGCGTCAGCCGTGGGACCGGACCTTCCATCGGAGTCACCGGCGCGTTGGCTTGAGGGTCCCAGCTTCGCACGACGTCCCGTAGGAACAGATAATCCGCATTTCCCAGCCAGCGGCCACTGCCGCCAAAGGCTAGGGAATAGCCCCACAGGCCCCAGACAAGCGTCATCAATCCCATCAAGAAAATGCACTGCATCATCACGCCCAGCACGTTCTTCTTGCGGACCAGACCACTGTAGAACAAGGCCAATCCGGGGGCCGTCATGAACAGCACCAGCATGGAACAAGTCAGGATCCACGCATTATGAGCCGCCCGGGCAGCGGATTCGGCCTGCGGGGCCACCCGCGGCATCGCGAGCGGGAGGCTGTCAGGCCCGGGACCTTCGCGTCCATCGCTCGACGGCGCTAGTTCCATCCGGTGCTCAGCCGTCGCGACGCCGTCGGACGTCAGCTGCTCGTCGCTCCAGGCAGTTCCGCCTCGGACAGACAGTGCGAGTACGCAGCAGGCCGCGAGCAACAGAAACCAGGAAATTGACACACGAGGAACGTTCATTGGGACCTTCGGCTAAGCGGACTGTTGATTTAATCGTGGGATAGGCTTCCAGCCTGTCGAACGTGGGATAGGCTTCCAGCCTGTCGAACGTGGGATAGGCTTCCAGCCTGTCGAAC